>SUYG01000008.1:0-15561 GCA_015060555.1 Prevotella sp. | reverse complement strand
TCTTACGGAATTCCTAAAAGAACCTATCGGGTGGTCAAAAACCATTTCCTTTTTCTCCATAACCTGTTTTCTTTAGTTTTCGTTTGCAAAGATAGGGATTAGTTTTGAAACCACAGAAAAAATATCTTCTTTTTTCAAGATGGGCCACAAAAAAGCCTTCCCACGTGGATGAGAAGGCGATATAGAATCTAAGCGGAGGTTCTTCAAGCATGAAGCGTCGCTTTGCGCCGAGCGCTGTCTATATGTCTATCTATTATGGTTTATTTCATGAACAGTTTAAGGGGTGAAAAATGGTTAATGGTTAAGGGTTAAGGGTTATCGTACTCTAATGACGAGTTCTTTAATATGCTGTATCATGTTTTCAACAGCATTGAATCGTTCGTCTATCAGAGCTTGAGTAGCTTGGAATGTGGCATCATAGTCTGCACGCTCACGCATTGTCTCCATTTGTGATAGGAGCTTGCCTTCTTCATCTGTCGCAAGCCCAGTCAGAACATACTCTTTGCCAAATCGGATCTTCATCCCATTATGAGAATGAACGGGTATGCCATCACTGACAAATAATGCGGTGATGGCATGAAAGAGGGCATAATAGAGACGGTTGGCTGTTGTGTTCCAACGCGCTTGACTGCGATTGAGGCGTGCATCTTCCAGCGTCTCATCGCTCTTTGCCAGATACAGCTGAATGAGCGTATCGCGTTCTTCGTCTTTTAGGCTCATCGTATCAGCATTTTATCTTGTTCTACATTCTTATAATATGGCGTGAATGAGCGGGCTTTCCACTCATCGAAAGTATAGAGTTGAGGGCTTACAGCCGCATCATTCTTCCACCCCGTGACGACAAACGGGTATGCGATATCATTCTCATCTTCTGTCGTTATTGACGGCTTATTCAGCAGTATCAACAAATCCCAATCCGAATCCTCGCGAGCATCGCCACGGGCACGGGAACCATAGAGCCAAATCTGTCCGTCTGCCGGAACATACTTTCGCCCAGTGGCTTGAATCGCTTGGATAATCTTTTGTTCTTTTGCTGTCATAAAACCGTTTTAAAAGCCCTCAATGAGCGTTTCACGCCACAAAAGTAGCGATTAATCTGATTCGGGCAAAGGAAAAAAAGAAAAAAAGTAAAAGAGAAGAAGAGAAAAGAGGGAAATGAAGGAAGAAGTAGAAAAAGGAGGCTTACAGGCGCACTTTGCCTGTAGCGGGGTCTAAGCGGCGCTCGTACTCCTCATAGGTTCGCTTCCATCGATTGTGTGTCCAAAGCCAATAGGATGGTTGGCGCTGGATGCTCTGTTCCAGACGGCGGAAGTAATCGGTGGTGATGGCGAGGTCGGGCTCGTCCTTCGGTGTGGCGGTCATGAGCTGGTACTCCGCCTCGTAATAACCGCGACGCAAACGCTTGATGTCAATGTACACGCAAACCATGTCATAGCGGCGGGCGATGCGCTCTGTGCCTGTCAGCACAGGGGTGTTGGGATGGTTGAGGAAGGTCAGCCAGTGGCCGATATTGTTCCAGAAAGGGACTTGGTCGCTGATGAAGCCCATCACCACGGGAAGTCCTGCTTTCCGGTTGTCAACAATATAGCGCAGGACGTCCATGATTTTTACATTCTCCGTCCCCATGCGATGGCGTGAATAGAGCAGGAGCTTGTCCATGACGTGGGATTCCAGGACGTGATAGACCTGTGAGCCGGCATAATTGCCTTTGAACCACAGGGGGATGCTTGTAATCCATTCCCAATTGCAGTAGTGTCCCAGATAGAGTGCAACACTTTGCCCCTTGGCCACCATCTCTTCGAGCATCTCGGGATTGCGGAATACCATGTGCCTGCGCATGGATTTCTTGCTCATGGAGAACAGCTTGAGCGTTTCCACGATGTAGTCGCCGAACCAGCGATAGAACGTCCGCTCAATGTTGCGCAGCTCTTTCTCGTCTTTCTCAGGAAAGCTGTCACGGAGGTTCTTGCGGACGATGGCCTTGCGATAGCCTACGACATAGTAGGCGAGCAGGAAGATGAGGTCGGACAGCCGGTATAACAACCAAAACGGAAGCAACGACACACAGTAGATCAACGCGAAAGCCAGGCAGTAGGCGATGCGTTGCCAGATGTTCAGGGTGTAGGTGGACTGTGCCATGGTCGTTAACGGTGTTAGGGCTGATGGTGCATGGGGTCGCTGTTGTCGCCAGCCGGGGTGAGACGATCCTCGTTCATGCGCGACATATATTGCTGGATGATGGCTTTTAATTCCCATTCCATCTGGGTCTGCAGGGGCTCCGTGCCGAGCAGGTTATGCTCCAGGAGGCTGTCGCTGAGGGCATAGACGGCGCGTGTCTGCATGCCGTCGAACTGCAGCAGGCGGTTGTGCTTGACGTACTGGTAGATGCCGTTGTTGTAGTTCACGGCCCAGGTGCTGTCGGCGGGCGTGTGGAAGAGGTCGCAGCCGAAGGCCAGGTAGGGCTCGTCGTGGCGGAGCAGTCCCAGCACGCTGGGCATGATGTCAATGTGCTGTGCGATGCCCTCGCGCATCCTGGGCTCGAAGAGTGTGCCGCTGGGATCATAGAAGATGATAGGCGAGCAGAAGCCGCCGATGTCGCTCTGGTAGAAGGCGTGGTCGCTGAGGTTCGTGTGGTCGGAGGTGAGCACGAAGAGGGTGTTCCGGAACCATGGCTGCTTGCGGGCTTCCTCGAAGAAACGGCGCAGGGCATGGTCGGTGTAGCGGATGCACTTGTGGATGACGAGGCCCTCCTCGGGGAAGGTGTCGCGGTAGGCTTCGGGGACGCTGTAGGGGTGGTGGCTGGTGGCGCTGAAGAGGGCTGTCATGAAAGGCTCTTTCAGTTCCGACATCTGGGCACAGTAGAACTGCATGAAGGGCTCGTCCCAGATGGCCCAGAGGCCGTCGAAGTCCTCGTCGCCACGGAAGCGCGGGTCGGCATTGTATTCCGTGCGCCCGAAGTATTTCTGAAAACCTGTCTTGCGGGCAAAGGCCTGGAAACCCATGCTGCCGTTCTCGGCACCATGGAAGAAGGCGGTCTCGTAGCCGTGTTTGCCGAGCTCCTGTGCCAGTCCGCCAAAGGTGTTCATGGAAGCGGGCGTGAGCACGAAGGGTTCTACGAACATGGGGATGCTGGAGAGAATGCTGGGCATACCGTCGATGCTCTTGCGGCCGTTGCAGAACGACCATCGGAAGGTGGCACTCTCGCGGCAGAGCTCATCAACGAAGGGCGTGTAGCCGGCATAGTGGCCGTCCTCGAGCGTCTCGTTGAGGGCGCCGATGTATTCGCGTCCGAAGCTCTCAAGGATGAAGACGACCACATTCTTCTTTACGAAGGTACTGTCGGGCTGCGGCCGATGGATGGGAGTGTAGATCTTCCCCATCTCATTGGCATCTTCGAAGTAAGCGGGTGTGATGAACTTGGCCTTGCCGACGGTGCGGATGAGCGAGAAGGGTGTGTTCAGGATGACAGCGGCCTCGGCAGGACGGGCGACATACTGGTTTGCATTGGAGATGGTGATGGGGCGCACGGCTGTGGTGGCACCGCCACGCATGCCGATGACGGTGATCGGGATGTAGGCCACGAACAGGATGAGGTGCAGCAGATAGTAGCACAGCCCTTGGAGCTTCGACGTGAAGACCTTGTGCTTTCGACGTGAAGACCTGCTTCCTTCGGCGTGAAGAGATAGAATGTCTGAGGGTAGCCTGTAGGCCTTCCATAGTAGGACGATGAGCGCGATGCCGGCAACTACGAGGTACCAGTGGCGCAACAGCTCCACGCCCACGATGCTGCCGATGTTGCCCTCGTTGGAGAATTCCTGGAACACGGTGGTCGTGGTGCGGCGGCCGGTGTATTGGAAATAGACGGCATCCGAAAGGTTGATGATGATGGCGAGGCTGTTCACCAGCACGAAGAGCCCTTTGGCGACCTGCTGCCACCAGCGGTGTTCCTTCAGGTGCAGGGGCAAGAGCATCACTACGGCGTAGAGGACGTTGGTGTAGAGGATGGCGGAGGTGTCGAACATCCAAGCACCCGTGAAGATGTCCTTGAGCGAGTTGCCGCTCCAGAACTGCGGGAATGCGGCATAGTTCTCAGCCCAGAAGACAAGGCGGCACAGCCAATAGGCTACGTAGGCCAGTGCCATGTTGCAGACAAAGGCTAAAGGCGTGCGCAGCAGCGTTGCCGAGATGATCTTGTTTTTCACGCTATCACTCATCATTTTTCATTTTTCACTCTTCACTCTTCACTTTTCACTTTTCACTTTTCACTTATTCTTTATTCGTCATTCGGAAGTACTTGTCCATCACCATAAGCGAGACGAGGCGTTCCATGCGCTTGTCGAGGAAGGTGCGACAGTATTCGTGGGCGTTGGCTACGATGTCTGCTGCCTCGGCGGGATGGCTGTTGTAGTAGTCGATGCGCTCAGGGAGGTCTGTGAAATCGGGCTTTACCTCGATGAAATGTTCGTTGGGCACGAGTGTTCCCTCCATGAACCATGTCTCCATGGTGGGGCGTGGACACACGGCCAGACTGTTGCTGTGCATCACCCATTTCAGGTTGCTGGCCACATCGTTGCCCTCCAGACACATGATGTATTTGTGGGTGAGGTGGTCGTAGATGCTGGTCTCGTGGCGCAGACGCATCTCCTCGTTATAGACGGAGTTGGTGGAGGTGTCCTGAAGGTCGAAGCCCGGCTCATGGAAGAAACGCTCGAAGAAGACAGCGCGCTGGGGCTTGCCGTGCACGGCGCCGCGGAAGATGACGCTGTCAGCTTTCTGCTCGGTGCGGTAGGGGTCGCGGAAAAAGATGAAATGGCGGACTTTATTCAGCTTCATCAGCACCGAGTTCCTGTTCACGGCGGCCTCGGCGATGGGGCGGCTCTTGGTGATGGAGGGGTGGGGCAGCAGGAAGTTGACGTCGCCGGGTGTCAGGGACCAATGCAGGTGCGAGGGGAAGTAGCGGTTCCACTCGTAGGTGTCGAAGAAGTAGGCGGTGGGGTAGGTCTTGTGGCGGTAGCGCTGTTCGCCCAGCGTGGGCGCATCGGCAGGCAACGTTGCCGTCTCGTCGAGGCGGCAGTAGTAGTCCACGCGGCGCAGCACCTCGGTTTGCTCCTCGGCAGAGAGACGGTCAAACTGCCGCAGCAGGTCCTCGCGTTGTCGCTCCGTCCACCAGTGTGGTAGCGCCAACATGGAGAAACCATGCAGCATGTAGGGGAGGTGGCGGTTCTTGTGGATGCCACCCCATGTGGTGTAGTATAGTCGGTGCAGTGTGTTCAGCACTTTTCCCTGCGTGCAATACGTTCCACATTCTCGACCACTGTCTTCGGCGCGATGCCCGTGAGACATCGGTAGTCGCCAAAGCTACAGGGCTTGTTGCCATAGATGGAGCATGGACGGCAATCCAGGTCGGTGCGCTGTACCACGTTCTCCATGCTCTGTCCGTAGCCGAGGAAACCGCCCAGCGGATGGGTGGCACCCCAGATGCTCACCACGGGAATGCCGGCCAGCGAGGCAAGGTGCATGTTGCCCGAATCCATTGAGAGCATGACACGACATTTGGAGATGAGAGCCAGCTCCTGACCGATGTCCTGCAGACATCCTGTCATGTTCTCAACGCGTGGGAACATCGCGGCCCAGTGGTCCAGCTGCTCTTGCTCAGTCTTTCCGGCACCGAACATAAACATGCGGATGTCGCCGCGGGCGTCTAACTGTCGCAGCACCTCCTCCATCATGGGCAGCGGATAGGTCTTGCCCTCGTGTGCCGAGAAGGGAGCAATGGCTACCCAATAGGGTTCTGGGCGCAGACTGGTGTCGAAGTCGGGGATGGCCGTGCTGAGGTCGGCGCCGCCGGCAGGGAAGAAGCTGTGGAAATCGGGTGTCCAGTCCTCGAAGCCCAGCTTACGGAAGACATCGGCATATTTCTCGAAAACGCTCTTCTGCTGCGTCTTCTCAGGCATCGTCAGGAAGAGTCTGCGCGCGAGCCTGCCCTTCCTAATGTGGGCCACGTGCATGCCAGCAGCTGCCAGGCGGAGGCGGAGCCATTTGGTTCGCAAGACGTCGTGCAGGTCGGCCACGTGTGTGGGCTGCAGGGCGAAGAGACGGCGGGCCAGCAGGTTGACACCGCGATAGCCGGCATGTTCTCCCTTGAGGTTGGCAGCGATGAAGTTCACATTCTTGGGCAGAAGGTCGAAAATGGGCTTTGCCCACGGGCGCGTTACCATTGTCACGCGGATGTCGGGGTGCTGACGTGCAAAGCTGTCAATGACGGGCACCGTCATCAGCACGTCGCCCATGGCCGAAAAACGAAGAACGATAATGTGTGTCATGCTACTTGTTTTTCATTCTTTCACTTCCCATACAGCACGGGGTTGGTGGCGGGATCGTTGTACATCTTCATCTGCTTGTACACCTTCATCCATTTGCGACCGGCCTCAATGTCCGCCAGCAACTGGTCGATGGCCGTGGATAGGTCCACCTGCTGCTCCAGCAGTACGTTGAGCTTCTGCTGACAGGTGGCTCGGTGCTCGGCGCTGGCGTCAGTGCGTTCTGCCTGTTCACTCATGTGGTAGATCTTCAGTGCCAAGATGCTCAGGCGGTCAATGGCCCAGGCGGGACTCTCGGTGTTGATGGTGGCTTCGGGCAGACGTTGTACGCCGTGGTACAGGGTATAGAAGTAGCTGTCGATGGTCTCCACCAGATCTGTGCGCTCTTGGTTGCTGCGGTCAATGCGGCGCTTCAGTGACAGTGCTGCCACGGGGTTGATTTCCGGGTCGCGAACAATATCTTCCAGATGCCACTGCACCGTGTCAATCCAGCATTTGCGATAGAGGTCGGCTTCGATGGTGCCTGCGGCATAGGGATTCTGCAGCGGGGCATCGATGTCATCGGTCTGGTGATAGTCCAGAATCGCACGTTCGAAGATGGGACGGGCTTTCTCTGTGAATGTCATAATCAGTCCTTTTTCTGTGTTTTCTTTGTGCAAAGTAACATATTTTTCCCCTCATAAGCAAGCAAAGCGACCATTTTCTTTTGTTTCAGGTGCCCATTGGACAAAAAACATAGGTTAAAAAGCAATTATTGTAGTGATTACTTGCGCAAAAGGCACTATCTTTGCGGCGTAAATCTATTTTTACCACGTTTTCAATAACTAACTACAATAACAATAATAATGAAACACAGAATTCTTTTGCTTGCGTCGCTGCTGGCTTTGTCAGTGGTGGGCTATGCACAGCGTGTTACTGATCAGCTCGACCGCGGACTCGTTGCTGTGAAGGTGTCAGGAGGGGTCTTCCTGAGTTGGCGCGTACTCCCTGAAGAGTACTACGATGTCACATACAATGTCTATCGCGATGGACAGAAAATCACAGAGACACCACTCGCCGTGTCCAACTTCACGGATAAGAGCGGTACGGCCGCCAGCACCTATAGCATCAAGGCTGTCGTGCGTGGCAACGAAGAGAACAAGGCGGTGACGGCGAAACCCGTGTGGGCCACGGCCTACAAGGAGATACAGCTGACGCACGAGGGCATCAAGAGTACGCTGGTGCCCAATGACGCCACCTGCGCCGATGTTGATGGCGACGGTGAGCTGGAGATCATCATGAAGTTCGACAACCTCAGCGAGATGGAGCAGTCCTATCCGCGCAACGGGCCCAAGATTGATGGCGTAGATACGAAGGAATATACCATCTTCGAATGCTTCAAGCTCGATGGTACACGTCTTTGGTGGGTCAACTGCGGCCCCAATATGGGCGACTTCCAGAACAACGAACAGAACATCGCTGTCTATGATTGGGACGGCGACGGCAAGGCCGAGTGTGTGATGCGCGCTGCTGATGGCACCGTCGTCCACACCCGCGACGGCGGCTCTTACACCGTGGGCAACGCTTCCGTGAATGTCCGTGCAGCCACAGGCGGAGGTGTCAACTGGTTCGTGACCACCGATGGCGAGTACCTGCTCTACTTCAACGGCGAGACGGGTGCCAAGTACCAACAGTTGTCCTATCCGCTGCGACGTCTGGAGAGCGGCGAGACGGATATCGAAAAGGCGTGGGGCGACGGCTCCGGTCACCGTTGCTCGAAACATTTCTTCGGAGCTCCCTATCTCGACGGCCGTAAACCCAGCATCTTCTTGGCACGAGGCATATACACGCGTCATAAGATGATTGCCTACGATGTCAACCCCGCGACCCACACACTGGAAGTGCGCTGGACATGGTACAACAACACCAACGGCCCGTGGAAGGGACAGGGCTACCACAACTACTGCGTGGCCGATGTCGATTGGGATGGCCGCGATGAGATCGTCTTCGGCTCCATGGTCATTGACGACAATGGCAAGGGCCTCTCCACCACGGGGCTTGGACATGGCGACTCACAACACTGCTCTGACTTCAACCCTTATATCCATGGTCAGGAAATCTACGCCTGCCTCGAAGACAATCCGGGCAACAACTACCGCGATGCCACCACCAGCAAGATCTATCACCGCTGCATTGCCGGTAGTGATGACGGACGTGCCATGGCCGGAAACTTCACCAATAGCTTCCCGGGCTCACTGGGCTGTTCCGCGCGCGAAGGTGCCGTCAGCCTGATTAGAAACGAGGCTGTGAGCGGCCTTGATGCTGTAGGCGTCAACACGAATTTCCGCATTTACTGGGATGGCGACCTCTGCTCTGAAACATTTAACTATCTGAATGGTAAGAACACGGAAGGTTGCGTTGCCAAGTACGGTAGCTGGTCGCCCATCTACACCTTCTCGGGTTCCATGACGAATAATGACACCAAGGGCACGCCTTGCTTCCAGGGTGACATCTTGGGCGACTGGCGTGAGGAGGTCATCATGCGTACTGCCAACAATCGCATCCGCATCTATACGACCACCACGCCGAGCGCATTCCGCATCCCCACGCTATGGTCTGATCATCAGTATCGCAATGCGATGGTGTGGCAGATGAATGGCTACAACCAGCCTCCTCATACAAGCTACTTTATCGGTGAGATGGAGGGAATCACTGTGACTCCGCCTCCCTTCACCATGAACGCTCGTGATGAAGTGGCCGATGGCGGCTCTGTCACGTCGGCGCTGAACGGCAAGCACGCCATTGTCTGCGAGACCAAGAACAGCAGCGTCAGCATCCAGGCTGGTGCGCAGCCGGCTGTCCTCACCTTCAACGTCCCCACATGGGTGCAGGGCTCGGCGCCCAGTGAATGCTCCACGAAGGAAACTTCCATCAAGTATGTCACCTATACCTGTAATGTCACGGGCGGTGGCCTCGCTGGCAGTGCGCGTCTGGTGAAGCAGGGCGACGGCATCCTCAACTTGCCGGCATCCAGCTTCACGCACACTGGTAACACGGATATCTGGGCGGGTGTCGTCAACTTCAACGGTACGATGAAGAATTCCGCCCTGTGGCTGAACCGTTTTGCAGAGCTGAACTCCGACGGAGGTCAGTTCAAGAGCATCAAGGCTGACTACGCTGCTGTCATCCGTCCGGGCGGAGCCGACAAGAAAGGCACCATCACCACTGACGACTGCACACTCGGCTTCGGCTCACGACTCATCGTGGATCTCTATAGCGCAGACATCTCTGCGGACTGTCTCGTCACGAAGAAGCTGACGCTGGAACGCAAGACGGGCTCCGCCTGGACAGCGGCCGGACCGCAGTATCTCAAGCCCGTCGTGGAACTCGTGGGGCATCTGGCCAGCGGCGAGAATAAGATGAAGCCCGGCAAGTATGTCATCGCAACCATTGAACAGTTGGACGGCAGCGCTGACGACATTATCCTCGAAGGCCTTTCTACTACTAAGAAAACGCTGTATGTTGAGGCCGGCAAGCTCATCTTGGAGGTGCTGCCGGTGCGCGAGGCGGCAAACGTCAGCTGGGATGGCGCCACGGATGGCATCTGGGATCTCGACATAACACCCAACTTCCTGATGGATGGTCAGGCAGACCCCACCACTTTCGTATCCTATGATAAGGTGCTCTTCGGCGATGAGGCCACCAACAGAATCGTGAACCTCGAAGGTAGTCTCTATCCCGCTATCGTCAACGTCAACAGCTCCAAGGCATACACCTTCAAGGGAAGCGGTTCGCTCGATGGCGATGCACAGTATATTAAGGAGGGTAGCGGAACGGTGACGATGTCCAACGTCAACAGCTATACGGGCGGTAACCACCTCAAGGGCGGAACCACCAAGGTCAGTGTCCTTTCCAACCAATATCGCGCGACGGGTAATCTGGGTGGCATCACCACCAATCCCGCTCTGTTTACGATGGAGAACGCAGCTGTGCTGCAGACTACAGGTGCCGTGGAGATGGGGTCTCCCATGAAGATGGTGGGCGACGAGGGCGGTGTCATCAACGCAGCTGCGGACTTCCGTTGCGGCGCAGCACTCTCGGGTACAGTGCTCACCAAGAAGGGCACCGGCACGCTCTTCGTGACCAGCGGCAGCTCGCTCAGACGTCTGGTGCTGGCGGGCGGTGCTGTGGCACATACCACAAACGCGGCTCCGACCATAGAGTTTCAGAGCGGCACACTCTGGGATGACGGACAATGCACCTCACATGACATCTATGTGCCGAAGGGAAAGAGCGGTACATGGCAGCTCTCTTATGCTAATTACACCGCTTATTCCAATAGGATTACCGGAGAAGGCACCCTGACCATCGTGCCGCGAAACACCGTCAGCCGCGTCCGTATCACTGGTGATTGGAGCGCTTTCGAAGGCACCATCAAGCACACGAATAAGAACGTCTGGCTGCCTCTGGATATGAGTGGCGGAATGCCTAAGGGTACCTTGTTTATTGATGCCGACTGTGGCGTCTGCAACACGGCCAAGGCCTTCACCGTAGGACAACTCACGGGCAGCGGCTCTCTCGTGGCGGCTGGTCCGGACTTCAAGAGCCAGACCCCTGTCACAGGCGACAACACCTGGAATGTGGGCAACAGCGATGGCAACAACTTCGCCTTCGGTGGTAGGTTCACGGATGGCGGTGGTACGAATAAGGTGATATTTAATAAAATAGGTACGTGCAAGATGACGGTTTCCGGCATGAGTGACCACACTGGCGCTACGGCCGTCAACGCCGGCGAACTTGCTATCAAGGCTGGCGCAACCCTTGGCAGGGGCGCTCTCTCTGTGGCCAAGGGTGCCATGCTCTCCGGCGTGACCGGATCGACACCGCTGACCAACTCTTCTTACTCCTTCAGCGGCGGCGCTACGCTGCAGGTGGGTTCCAGTGCGGCAGCTATCGCGGGTGTTATCGACTTTGGCGGCAAGAACGTCACCTTCATGAAGAACTCGGTACTGCAACTGGGCTTCAGTCGTGGCGCCACAACGAATTCCGCTGGCGTGGTCACCAACACTGGTGGCACCTCTTTGCAGAATATCAACAGGCTCACGATGAATGCCACCATACAGCTTCACTACTCTGCTGCTTTCTCCAATAATGTAGCCGTGGGCGATAGCATCGTCCTTTGGACGGGTGTCGCCTCTGTCGCCGGCACTCCTACGCTTGAGACGATGGTCATCAGTGAGGAGAAAGGCCTGTATTGGGATACGTCGGACATCAAGAGTGGCATCCTGCGCGTAACGGATGTGGTGCCTGTTGGCATTCGCAGCATTGACGAAGATGCCAAGACTCCTGTCATCTACACCACCGACGGCCGCCGTGTTACCAGCGTCACCCGCCCAGGTCTTTACATCATCAATGGTCGCAAGGTGATGGTCAAATAATAAGGAAGCCGCCTCAATCGAGGCGGCTTCTTTTTTGCTTCTTATTTTATTTCACGAGCACTTTGTGGTGGTCCATGATAAAGACACCACGGTGTGCCTCCTGAACTCTTCGACCTGCAAGGTCGTAGATGTCCTTGGGGGCATCGGTGGCGCTGATGCGTGTGTCGATGCCGGTGTCGGTGGAGAACTCCACGTTGCGGTAGATGACATAAGGTAGCAGATCCTTGCGGATGGTGATGCCGTTGAAGGTGCCGGACTGGCCGTAGTTCT
Source organism: Prevotella sp. (assembly GCA_015060555.1). Lineage (GTDB taxonomy): Bacteria > Bacteroidota > Bacteroidia > Bacteroidales > Bacteroidaceae > Physcousia. The sequence continues at coordinate 3,554 of SUYG01000008.1, read as the reverse complement.
TCAGCTGCAGGAATATGTGGTCATCGTAAACATAGACCATCAGCGCCTGCACAATCTTGGAGTTGCTAACGCTGACATCGCCCTCGATGGAGTTGTCGTAGTAGCGCATCGAACCCATGAAGGCGGAGAGGAAGGAGGGGTCGCCGGGCTCTACAGGCGGGACCTCACGAATCGTCCAGATGATGCTCTTGTCGGTGGTCATGCTGATGGCATCGTCGCTGATGGTTACCTCCTTACCCACCACGCGCTGGCTGCTGGAACCACCGCTGTAGAGCTGGTTGGTGAGAGCGTAGTACTTACCGCTCTTAATGCCGACGATGAGGTAGTGGCTGTTGACGTCGAAGGTGCTAACCTTTGTGGCGGTCATCATCGACGACTCTAAATCCTCAACCTTGTAAAGCTGGAAGCGTTGACTGTCGCTGACAGGGTCGGTGTTGCGGGAGAAACGGCCGCTGCTGCCTATATACAGGCGCCCGGTGGAGAGGTCGATGACGAAGCTGTTGCTGTTGGTGCTGAAGGTGCACGGCATCGGGTTCGACGATGTGCATAGGTTGTAGGAGTCGATGTCCAAATACTGGCTGTTGCCCTCGTTCCACAGGGTGAAAGTGCCGCTCGTCAGGTCCGTTGTGCCGCCTTGAGGGGCTGACTCGACAGAGGTGAAGGTCCAGAGCAGGTTGGCGTCGGAGGCCACGCTGGCCACGTCGCCCGACACACTAATCTTGGTGCTTTGCATTCGCTGGTTGTCACCAGTGTCCTTGTTGTAGAGCTGGTTGCTCATGGCATAGGGCGACCCGTTGTAAAGGGCGGTAATCAGATACACGGCGCCAGCTTCAATCTCAGTGCTCTTTGTGGCTGTGAAGGTGGCTGCCTCGGGATCCGCAACTCGATAGAGTGTGATGGCGCTGGCAGTGCCGCCCGAGAAGCGACCGTTGCTGCCGATGTGAATGTCGCGGTTGGCAGCCGTGTTGATGCTAAGCGTGCCGCCGGAAATGGTCACGGTGCAGCTGCTCTCTGTGGGCTGTGTCTCGATGTTGTTGCTGGAGTCGTAGCATAGATACTCACTCGTCGGGACGCTCTGGATGTAGTAGGCGGCGGTGACATCAATGGGCTCAATGGGTTCGTCGCCATTGACGAAGTCCTGGTGTGTCTCGTCGAAGGTGTCAATCACATTGCCCTTGCTGTCATAGCGCGTCACACGCTGTGAGGTGCGCGAACGGATGAAGGCACTGTTGGTGCCGTGGTCGTGGCCGTAGAGCATAATCAGGTTGGGGTGCTTGGCCAGGGCTTGCTTGAGGGCGTAGGCGCTGTTGCTGGTGTTACGGCAGTCGAGGCCCTTGCCGTATGCGCTGATGCTGTTGGAATCGCCGAAGGGCAGGTGCAGCACAAAGAATACGGTCTTGTTGGGGTTCTCGGCATAGATCTCGTCCAGTTTCTGATCTACCCATGCCACGGACTCATGGGAGTAATTGTAGTTCCATGCGCTCTGGAAGAAATGTTTGCCACAGTTCAGCATCACGAAGTCGAAACCGTTGATGACATAGTGGAAGGCTGCCAGCAGGCGCATAGTACCCTGGGAACCATTGTCGGCGTTCTCGTAGAACTTCTCGGACTCGGCTAACTTGGCGATGTCCTCTTCCATGATAGGAAGGTAGTCGGCTGCGTTGTACGCTTTGGGTATGGCATCGAAGTTGGCGACCTCATAGTCGTGGTTGCCTGTGACATAGATGACAGGACGCCGTGTGCGGCCAGGACGGAATGCACCGCGGAAAGCCTCATGCATCAAGTCACGCACGCGCTCCCAGTTCTCTTTGGGGATGGTCACATCACTGGTGCAGTCGCCGCCCAACACAATCAAATCCAGATCTTCCTCCTCATACATCTTCTGCAGTGTGTTGATGATGGTGCCACGTAGTTTTACATCTTCTACCTTGCCGCTGGCAGGGTTAATAAGAGCCAGCTCACTGTGCAAGTCGGACAGACAGCCGATGGTGAGCAACGGTTTCTTGTCCGTGGTCGGGTCTTGTGCCATGGTGGGCAGTGCCCAGGCAAGCATCAAGAGGACTGACAATAGGATTCGGGTAAGTCTTTTTTTCATCATGTAGTAAGTTATTTAAGGTGAACGATGAGTTTCTCTCAGGAAAATCTTCGAATCTCGCCGGAACCGTAGCAGCGATGCTTCCGTTCGTCGTAGAACACCGTGAACTGTCCGGGCGCTACGCCCTGTAGTGGGCGCTCGGTGCAGATCTCCAGGTCGCCGTCGGGTAGGGGGGTGACCTTGGCAGCGCAGAAGTCCGGTGTATGCCGGATCTTGATGGTCATGGGCAGCGTCTGCCGCCCTTCGATTTCGTCAAAGGGATTCTCTGTCAGCCAATGTGGCGCCGTGGCACGGAAGTGATCGCTGTAGGACTCAATGGGGTCGTAGCCGTTCACCACCCACAGGATGTTCCTTGCCATATCCTTCTCTACCACAAACCACGGACCGCCACCGAAACCTAATCCCTTGCGCTGTCCAATGGTGTGGAACCACAGCCCGCGGTGCATCCCAAGCACTTTGCCTGTGGCGCGGTCGATGACCTGACCAGGCTGTTCACCCAGGAATTTGCGGATATAGTCATTGTAGTTGATCTTGCCTAAGAAGCAGATGCCCTGGCTGTCCTTGCGGTGGGCTGCGCTTAGGTGCTCGCGTTCTGCGATGGCCCGGACCTCAGACTTTGGCAGATGCCCGATGGGGAAGCACGCTTTCTGCAGTTGCCACGGTTGCAGCTGTGCCAGAAAGTCCGTCTGATCCTTCACGGGGTCGGGACTGGTGCAAAGCCATGTGCGGCCTTGCTCGTCCTCTTCCGTCGTGGCGTAGTGTCCTGTGGCGATGATGTCATAGTCCTTTCCTACACGTTCGTCGAAGACACCGAACTTAATCAGTCGGTTGCACATCACGTCGGGGTTCGGCGTCAGACCCTGCCGCACCTGCGAGATGGTGTAGTCCACCACTTTGTCCCAGTAGTCCTTGTGCAAGTCGATGACCTGCAGCGGCAATCCATATTTGTGAGCCACCGCTTGCGCCATCTCCAAATCCTCTTCGATGGTGCACGTGAAATCCGTTGTATCGCGATCCGGACCGATTTGGATATACCACAGGTCCGGACGGATGCCTTGTTCCGCCAGCACCGCCACCGCCACCGAGCTGTCAACGCCGCCCGACAGCAGTGCAGCTACCCGCTTTCCGTGTAGATTCTTCATTTGTTACTTGCTTTTCGCTGCAAAGATAGGTAAAAAGATTCGTCTGCCATGCAAAATCTTCCTTTTTTTTACACAATTCCCCTGCTTCCCGTCATGTTTAGCGTCTCACGTCCGCCACGTTTATGGCCTCATGTCCGTCGCGTATTTGCCCTCTACAGCCCGTGTCGTTTGCTCCATGCCGCTTCCTGTAAGCCTTCTGCCACGTGTGCGCAGCGCCTATATTAAATATAATAAATGTACGCGCGCGAGGCGTTTTGACCTATATCAAGAATGCGTAAAAAGTTCAATAAAATTGCGAAGTTTTTTGTCGAAACGCT
>SUYG01000045.1:0-263914 GCA_015060555.1 Prevotella sp. | reverse complement strand
ATTTCTCGGCGGCAAAATTACACCATTCCAAGGAATCTTCAAAATAGTTGAGCCAAAAATTTCAAAAATAACAGTTCTGGCTATTATCTTGGCATTATAAGCTGCAATAATTGACAGGAATGAATGCTTTTCTACCTATCAGCGCCATCATCCGCTTCACCTCTCCCCTCCTCCACCCTTCGCCTTCCCATTCACGTGGGAAGGCTTTTTTGTGCCCCTTGCCGAAAAAAGACGATATTTTTGCAGCACGTAATAAAATAATGTGTAACTTTGTGCCGTCTCACGCAGAAAAGCTTCAAAAACTCAGAAATAGGATGTACCCAATTAAAGACATCGCAGAATATATCGTAGCACTCATCGCTGCGTTTGCCCGCCGCTTTTCCATGACCGAAACAGAGGCGTACCAGTATCTCCATCGCTATGGGGCTATATCTGTTGCACACGAATACTATGACGTGATGCACACCCAGTCCTTCAATGATATGGTAGAGAGTATGACATCGTACTGCCGTAGGAAAGGAGGCCAGCTATGATGAAGTTCACCAAGATATGAATGTATCAGAGAAAGATTTTCTGTACCTGAAGGAACAGGTAACAGCAAAGATGATTGCTATCCTCACAGAGGAACAGGGGCTACCTTTGGAACAGGCCATAGACAAAGTCTATTCTTCTGAGCTTTTTCAGAAGCTTTGCAATGCAGAGACGGGACTGTTCTTTCAATCCCCTCGATATTTATTATCATACATTCAATAAATACCGAAAACATTCACCCTTCGCCTTCCCATTCACGTGGGAAGGCTTTTTTGTGCCCCACCTTGAAAAAAGACGATATTTTTGACGCACGTAATAAAATAATGTGTAACTTTGTGCCGTCTCACGCAGAAAACATCCCCTTTGAGGGACGTGGAAGGGTGGGATGTATATACATAAAAGGCGTTTTCTGAACGCTTGGGCTTTGACGATGACATTACCTTATTCTGAAAATCTTTCCACCAGTGCAATGAATCGTGTGTTTGACAACACGGTAGCCACATACAAGTTCTATTGGCTGCTGGCTTTGTTGGACATCTTTGTGAAAGAGGGAAAGAGCCAAGTACCTGCATTAGATGTTGCATCACGGATGGTGGCTTACGCTTGGTATCCAATCGAATTCTTTAAGTTGTCATTCGGTTATGGCGATTCCATGGGTAATATCATTCCGCAAGTTGCTCAACTGACCGGCATCACTGTCGATGATAAGTTGGAAGACAAGAGCAAAGTGATACAAGATGCGGTAAGGGACAATCGCGTAGTTCGAGGTAAAGTCAAGAAGCTATTAGACAATGTGCCATATTGGTTCCTATCTCCATGGTTCCCACAGAAAAGCAGACATGATATTATCATTCTCTCACAGTCCTATGAGAATAGTTGCCTGTATGCACTCTCAGGTACTGGAGAGAATCTTATGGTTACAGCCAATCCACTTTGGCAAAACTATTTGCAAAAGAACTATCAGATTCTTCGCGACTTCGCTTTTTGGAACCTCAGCCTCTTCTTGCAGTCCAAGAACCCCAATATCCCCAATATAGCAAACAAGTTGATTCGTCCAGAAGTTCGCGAGTCGCTTGCTTCCAAAACAAAGTTTTGGAATATTGTCATTGATAGAGGCGGTCCTATCAAATGCATATATACAAATGAACTCTTAGGAAAGAATGATTTCCAATTAGATCACTTTATCCCTTGGAGCTTTGTGTCGCATAACCAGAACTGGAACCTAATTCCTGCTAAAGGAAGTATCAATTCATCGAAGAGCAACCGTATTCCCGATCTCCATCTTTATTTGCCTAAGTTGGCTAAAATACAGCATAAAGCGCTCCAACTCTATATACCCACCAGCAGCAAGAACGATTCTATACTAGCAGAGTATTATGCGCTGGGACGTTCCCCTGAAGATTTGATGCAGATGACGGAAGAAGACTTTCTCGCTGTTTTTGAGAAAACGTTCTCTCCCCTGAGCCAAATGGCCATCAATATGGGGTTCTCCACATTCTAACTTCTGCTTGCCTATGGAACCGGAGAAAATCAATCACCCATATCTGACAGCTATCAAGAGGACAGACCTGTCTGTTCCTACCCGCTATCTGCTTCAGCACAAGCTGTTGAAGGGAAAAATCCTTGACTTCGGCTGTGGATTCGGATATGACACAGATGAGCTGAAGCGACAGGGCTACGATATAATGGGCTACGATTATTATTATCGTCCAGACTACCCTGAAGGCAAGTTTGATACCATCATCTGCAACTACGTATTGAATGTGCTGGAACCGTATGCACAGGCAGAGGTAATGATGAATGTCACCAACCTGCTCTCGCCCAAAGGAACGGCTTATTTTGCTGTTCGTAGGGACTTGACAGAAGAGGGCTATCGACTTCACGCCATCCACAAACAATACACCTATCAATGTAACGTTCGCCTCCCGTTTACGAGCCTCGTCTGCAACAAGACCTACGAACTCTACCAATACAACCATTTCAATAAGCAGCCACGCAAAGAGGGTGAGACATGTCCTTTCTGTCGCCTCTCTCGGCGCGTAGAAATCATCTGTGAGACGGCCACTTGTGTGGCTTTCTATGATGGCTATCCGGTGTCACCCGGTCATGCGCTCATCATCCCTAAACGCCATGTGGCCAGTTACTTCGAACTCACCAATCACGAGCGCGAGGCGATGAACGTGGTTCTACATTATGTGAAGCAGAAAGTAGAAGAGCGTTTCCATCCTGACGGCTATAACATTGGCATCAATGTCAACGAAGCTGCCGGTCAATCCGTCTTCCATTGTCACATGCATCTGATTCCAAGATACAAAGGTGATGTGCCGAATCCAAAGGGTGGTGTTAGGGGCGTGATTCCAAGTAAACAGAAATATTAATCGAAGATACATATGAACTACGACGGCAGATTTATCATGCAGAAAACGGTGGACTGGTCACTATTAAATGACGGGATGACCATTCCTGTGTCGGCATGTACGCTGCTGAAAGCTTGGGACGAGTCCATATTGAAGCATGGGGCGGGCAAGGATATCAAGGTACTGATTAATGGCGAACTCTACGATGCCAAGCTGAAGAACCAGAACTTTGAGCAGAGCAACTGGGCTGGTCATAAGGACGTCATCCAGATTCGCTATGGGCGGCAATCTGCATTGGCGGTGAAGTTGAGGGCCGTTTTCAAAAAAAGTTATGACTATCTGTTCGCACAGAAGCAATTGCTGGGCAAGAGCAAGCGGCAGATTCTGCTGCCTCATGACATCCACGAATATATACGTCTGTATCTTACCACATCGAGCGATGTGCTGTGCATGGAATGTTGCGCCAATGCCGACTATCAGCAGTTGGCTGATACGCTGAGTGCTGTTCCTGAGGAGGTGTATGAAGCAAGCGATGATGACAAGTTCTTCTTGGCAGACCGATCGGCAACGATTGAGGAGAAAGAGCGGCTAGTTAAGTACCGAAAGATTGACCGTAGCATCATCCGTATGCTCAAGGAGTTCTACGACTATCGAGACGAGATTAGTGGAGAGAAGATTGGTGAGCATTATGGAGATAGTGTGGTGGAGGCTCATCATATCGACTACTTCACCCGTTCGCAGAACAATGACTCCACGAATATCATTATCATCAGCCCCAATTATCATCGTATCATCCACAAAAACAACCCACACTTCAACCGCAAGAAATTCCAATTTGAGTTTCAAAATGGTGAAGTGCTAAGGCTGAAGTTGTACGAGCATTTGAAGGTGTAGAGAGATTTGCATAAGATAATAAAATGGCAAAAGATACTAACATATTAAAAATATTAGATAATTCTCCTAGTATTGCATTGTTACGAGCAAGGAGCTGCAATCTCATCATTGAGTTCTTCACTGGTGTTTTTGGTGAGACCACAGCTATCTCACATGAAAACATTCATAGCCAGTTAGCTGATTTTCTCAATGACCATGGTGTTGAGGTTGATGAAGAAAATGACATTCTTTTTTCTGATACATACGAAGAAAAAGCGGCTAAATATGTCAAGAGATGGACAGACAACGGTTTTCTAACAAACTACAGGAATGAAGATGGTGAGATTTATTATGAGTTATCATCACATTCAAGTAAAGTTATTGATTGGCTATGCGGCTTAAAACGTGAAGAATATATTGGCACTGAATCAAAATTCAAGTCAATCATTACGCAACTGCGCGAACTGGTTGAATATACCAACGAAGACAGAGAAAAGCGACTACAGATTCTTGAAGACAAAAAGCTGGAGATAGAGCAACAGATACAGCGCTTGCAAATGGGTGACGACGTTAAGATATTCGAAGAATATGAGATAGTACCCCGATTCCAGCAAGTAAGCAAATTGGCAAAAGAATTGTTGTCTGATTTTAAGGATGTTGATGATAACTTCAAAAACATCATCAAAGATATCTATCAGAAACAAATTGATCCAACATTGAATAAAGGTGGCATTTTGCAATATACCTTTGATGCACTGGATGAATTGAAATCAAGTTCACAAGGAAAAAGTTTCTATGCTTTCTGGGAGTTCCTTCTATCACGTGATATGCAGGACGAACTGGAGCAACTAATTAACAGTCTATTTACTACACTTCAGGATAGGGATATAGCAAGCGATGACCGCTTCCTGCAGAACATGGTTTCTCACCTCTATGAATCAGGACGCAAGGTGTATCAGACCAATGATAAGATGGCAGATAAACTCAGTCATATCATACGTGAAAATGATGCTGCCCGTACTGATGCAACCAAACGCATCGTTCAGGAAATCAAAAATTCACTTATAGAGATATCAAAGGCTAAAGGTAAACCAGACATATCACTAACCGTCGAAGATGGATTGGATATCAATATTCCATTTGAAAGAAAAATCACTTTTGAACAAAGTGAAAATACAGAATATAACCAGCAGCCAGAGAACTATGTGTTAGATTTTGATAGCTTAAATGAGATTGGCAAAGTTTTTAGTAATGTTGTAATAGATCGAAAAATTATTGAGCATAACTTGAGAGACGTATTGAAAAATAAGGGGCAGACGACCATAGCAGAAGTTGTAGGTCTGCATCCGTTGAATCAAGGACTTCCAGAACTTTTTGCATACTTCAGTGTCTTAAACCATTTCTCACATAAGACAATCAATGAAGACAAACAAGAGGCTATCATTTTTGATGAGAGCCAAAAGAAACGAATAATAATCCCAGAAATTATTGTGTCACAATGAACGAGATAAAACCATATTCTAAAGCAATTGTCTATCTGTTAAGAAAGACGGCAGAGAAGTCCTCTCCTGTATGGAACGACATACTTCTATACCAATGTGAAATACAGGAATACCTATCTGTGATAGGGTTGGAACTTATAGTAAAGAAAGACGAAGGTTTTGCTTTCGTTAAGCAAGTGGTATATGATGATGATACCACCATGAATCTCGTAACTCGTAGACAGTTGGGATTTGAAGTTTCTATAGTGGTTATAGTACTCAGACAGTTGCTTGAAGACTACGACAGCAATCCTACCGAAACACAATCCTTAGACCGAATAATAACAACAAACGAGATAAAAGATGAAGTACGACTATTCCTACCTGAAAACTATAATAAGGTGAAGCTAGAGAAAGATTTGGACACCTATATTCAACGAGTTGCCGAACTTGGGTACCTAAAAGAAGTAAAGCGAAACGGTGACGATGTGCGTTATAAAATACATCGCATTATCAAAGAAAAGGTGACGATAGAAGATTTGGATTTATTCAAGAAAAAACTAGATGAGTATGCCGGCACAATATGATTTATTTACAACCAACCCTGGCACTTCCGGCTATCGGTTGAGCTATATGGAGTTATTCAATTGGGGTACATTCCACAATAAGGTATATCGAATTGAACCACGAGGAAATAATTCATTGCTCACAGGAGCCAATGCTTCTGGTAAGAGCACATTGATTGATGCATTGCTGACACTGCTAGTTCCTGCGAAGAAAGATAGATTCTACAACCAATCATCTGGTAATGAGAAGAAAGGTGACCGCACAGAGGAGACATACGTGCTTGGCTATTATGGTAACATGCAATCTGAAGGTGAGGCTTCAACAAGGAAGCAACAACTTCGAGACAAGAACACCTATTCTGTAATCCTCGCTTCTTTCACCAACAACTTTAAAAACGTAGTAACTCTATTTCAGGTGCGCTGGTTTGTAAATGGAGAATTAAAATGCACATTTGGCTTTTCCACAAAAGCTTTGCATATAACTGATGACTTTTCTACATTTGATGCAAAGGGCTATTGGAGGAAGACATTGGATAGAAAATACAATGTTAATGTGCCCAAGAAACAGATTGAATTCTACGACACCATTAAGGACTACAAAGACCGCATAGTGCACTCAATGGGCCTACGTTCAGACAAAGCCCTGACGCTATTTAATCAGATTGTTGGAGTAAAGGTGCTGAATGATTTAGACGACTTTATTCGCAACAATATGCTTGAGCAACGGGATACTGAGGAAGAGTATAATCGTCTAAATGATAGTTTCGCGAGATTGATAGAGGCAAGAACAACTATTGAGAAAGTAAGTGAACAGATCGGGCAACTTAAACCGATTGATGAGAAAGCCAAACAGTTAGATAATATTGCAAAAGCACTCAGTGAGTTGCAGACGACACGAGAAATGGCCGTGTGTTGGTTTGCACAGAAAAATAAGGAGCTAGCCAATACTCGAATAACTGAACTGAATGAAAAATTGGCAGGACATAAGAAAGATCTTGAACTGCTTAATCAAGAGAGAGAGGAGCTTAAGGCGAAAGAAAGCACGTTAAGATTCTCAATCGAAAGTGATGACGTTGGTAGGCAAATCAGATTGTTGAAAGAAGAAATAAATAGACTCGAACAAAAAAAGAAGAATCGCCTCTCTAAACTTGAAGAGTATAACAAGAAAGCCCTTGAAGTTGGATTTGATGAAAATCCTACTGAACAAGTATTTATTGAGAATCGAGAGATGGCCAAAACGAAAAGGGACAACTGTCAATTAGAATCTGATGCCAAGCATAAAGAATTAGGAAGAGCAGAAATTGATAAAGAGCAGATAAAAGAAAAAATAGACGAGAACATCAAAACACTTGACATCCTTAAAAAGAACAATAATAACATCTCTGGTCGTGTGGCAGAAATAAGAGAGATGATTTTGCAGGAGATTCATGCTAAAGCAGAAGAAGTACCTTTTATTGGAGAACTTATCAGAGTTAAGAATAGCGAGAAGGCTTGGGAAAATTCCATAGAGAAGATACTACACAATTTTGCACTACGATTGGTCGTTCCTGAAAAATACTACCGACAGGTAAGTCAGTATGTGAATAGTCACGATTTACAGGGCAGAATAGTATATCAACGTTATGAGAATACGGCTTCATTAAAAAGTTTCCAGTTCAGAGATTATAATGAGAATAGCCTGATTGAGAAGATAGAGTTCAACCCTAATAGCATCTATTCAGAGTGGGTTAAAGATATTATTATAGAGAATTACAACTATATCTGTGTAGAAGATTTGGATGAATTCTATCGCTACGGCGAGAAAGTTGTTACAAAAGAAGGGCTCATAAAGTCTACTCATAACAAGCATGAGAAGGATGATCGTCCACAAATCAACCGTCGCGAAAATTTTGTTTTAGGGTGGGATAATAAAGAGAAGATTGCTGCCATTAAGGAAATAGTAAGAGGGTTGCAAGATGATCAAAAACAAAATGCCAACGATATTAGAGAGATAAACACAAAAATAAAAGAAATCGGTAAACGTAAAGATTGTTTCGATGATATTTTTAAGCTTTTTACAAAGTATGAAGAAATCAATTGGGAAGAAACAGCAAGAACAATTCAAGAGAAGAAGGAAGAAAAAGAGAACTTAGAAGCTGCGAATAGTAAGTTAAAAGAATTGCAAGAGCAATTGCAGAAAGTACAGACAGCATTGAAGACGTTAGAGGATGTCACAATCAAGTCAAAGGATAGGGAAATCTATCAAATAGAGCAAGTTGAATTGGTTACGGCAAATAAGCGTCTAGTAGAAGCCCAATCTATTCTGAATACGACAGGAGTGGTTGATGTGTCTTCATTTGAAGGCAGCAATCCTGATATTCTTGGGATCAATTATGATAATAGTGAAGAAAGACTAAACTCTTTTCAGTCAAATATAAAACAGCAAGAAGAGGAGAAAAAAGAAGAGAAGAACAGGATTGAACGTGAAGTTTCAGCCTTGATAACTCAGTTTAAGAATCCATCAGAAGAGATTCTGAAAAAGTATAGAGACTGGCGTTCTGACGTCCATACCCTTCCTGACGCACAAAACCTGCATCTTATCAGCGATTATCAAACGTTCTATGAAAAACTGAAGAAAGAAGACTTGGTTCGTCATGAGCAGAGATTCAATAGCTATCTACATGAGACACTGACCAACCAAGTATCTTCGTTTAGGATGTTCTTTGTTGGTTGGGAAAAGTCCATTAGGGATACTATTGAGATGTTAAACAAATCGCTTAAGGCTATAGATTTCAGTTCTTCTCCTTCTACATATATTCAGCTAGTGAATTTCAAGAAAGCGAATGTTGATATTGCCGAATTTAGAAAAGAGTTGGAAGGTGCGATACCCAATATACGTGAAGTTGATTCTTCGATTGATGGTAGACGCAATCACTTTGAACAAAAAATACAGCCTCTCATCCAACATCTCCGAGACGAACAATGGCGCAAGAAGGTGATGGATGTAAGAAACTGGTACTCATATCGAGCAGAAGAATTTTACAAAGAAACAGGACAGAAGCGTAATGTTTACGAAAGTATGGGACAACTGTCAGGAGGAGAGAAAGCTCAACTTACATACACCATTCTTGGTTCAGCCATTGCATATCAGTTTGGTCTGACCAAAGATGGATTGCAATCTAATTCTCTACGTTTTATTGCTATCGACGAAGCTTTCAAAGCCCAGGATGAGGACAAAGCTCGCTATTTGATTTCTCTCTGCAAACAATTGCATTTACAGTTACTTGTGGTGACACCTAGCGATAATATCCATATCGTTGAAAACGATATTTCATTTGTGCATTATGTGGAGCGCAATGGCAATGAATCACGTCTGTTTGATATGCCCATTGAAATCTTTAAAGAAGAACGCGAAAAATTCTTAGCCAATGATAACGCCAGTTGAAATAAAAAAGAAAGCCGAGAATAAGTACAAGGCTTATTTGCAGTCTATCCTTGAGGGTGAATCTTTCATCCCAATTATTATTGTTGGTGATAAGAAGCCAAATGAGGATACCGTAAAATTTGAGGAAGAGCTGACGGATTTAATTAGTTGCTCGAAAGAGAAAAAAGGATATGGATATACAATCGAATACCAAACAGTAAAAACGAAAAGACATGGGATACAGGATATTCCCACATCCATTAGTTTTAAGACCGAATACGACTATCTTAAATATGTCAATAAAGAAAATGATACTGCCAAATTCAAGAAAGACATAACCAGCATTCTTTCTTCTTTTCCTGAACTGAAAGATTGGATTTACAAATATCCCATTAAAGTGATAGAGAATGATTGGGAGAGTTTGCTCAAAGTATGCAATTATTTTAAGGCAGTACCCCAACCACATCTGTATATTCGAGAGTTGCCAATACAAGTTCATACCAAGTTCATTGAAAACAATAAAGGTATTATTCGGGAGTTGCTTGAAATAATTATAGCAGAACACATTAATATAGATGAAAAGCAATTTGAAAGCCGCTTCAATCTTAAATATGACGAAACATTAGTACGCTTTCGGATATTAGACAAGGCCATTAGTCAGCAACTATTTGGGGGTATTGATGATATAAGTATTCCAATAAGTGAGTTTCAACACTTGTCTCTTCCCATCCAGACCGTGTATGTAGTGGAGAACAAGATTAATATGCTGACTTTTCCTGTCAAAAGAAACAGTATTGTTATATGGGGACACGGATTCGGAGTTGATATAATGAAGAATATTGATTGGCTCAAGACAAAAAGGATCTATTATTGGGGAGATTTAGACGCTCATGGTTTTCAAATCCTTTCTGAGATTAGAACTCATTTTGGGCAGGTAGAGAGTTTCTTAATGGATAGACATACATTCGATTTGTTTTATGAAGGAGACAAAGGTACAAAAACAAACGTAGCAAAGGATTTGTGTCTTACATCTGAAGAAAGTGAAATGTTCAAATATCTCAAAGAAAACAATTTGAGGTTAGAGCAAGAGAAGATTCCACATGAATATGCTAGGACAAAGATTCCACAATAAAAGACGCTGATGCGGAAATACACACGCCAATCTATATTCCCCAATATAACGGATATCAGCAATCCCTTCTGGCACCTGGAGAGTGACGGTTTCTGGCATTTGCATTATCTTGGAGAGGAACTGTCCAAGACGCATACGCCGTCGAAGAAATGGCTGAAGGAGAATGTGCGCTATGCCTCATTCGATGATGATCTGTGGATGCTGCTTCAGAATCAGGTGATGCGCCAGCGCTTGCGCGACTACATCATCGAGCATAAGCTAAGCGATGACCATGAGGGTTGGGGCACAATGGTTGCCGAAGCGTTGGGTTCCCTGACCACTCTCCTACTCTTTGCGGCATAAGGGGGGGGGATGGGAAAATCGTAGTCACCATGTAATAGCGGCCCTCGTGATAGCGGATGGTGGGTGCGTAGATGCCCGCGTTGGTCCAACCTAATTCTGGCTGGTTCTGTGTGTAAAGCCCGAGAGGTCAAGCTGCGACTTGCGCGAGAGGCAATTGCCTACCTGTTCCCAGTGTATCAAGTCTTTGCTGTGAAATTGTTTATTCTTTGCCGTGATAGGATGGATGTTCATTATCAGGATTAATGACTAACTTCTCAACGACGATTTCCGGGTCTATCATAACAACTTTAACGGTATGATTGCCTTCTGTAGGTATGTCGAGGTCGATGCTGAGCCATCGAAGGTTGTCAAACACCTCGCTGCGCATACGTTGACGGGTACCAGACAGATAGATGTCGCTTGCAGGTCGAGGAAGTGGTTTCAGCACCTTCGAACGTGCAATATTCTCTTTTGTATATTCATTGAAGGTGTCCACATATCCTTGTCGGGCATCAATGGTCTGCATCTCGCCATCATCGACGCGAATGCCAATACGGAGCCCGCGGGACGGGTTTATGTCGTTGGTAGGCAAGATTCCCAGAGCCAGTTTCTGTTTGCCAGATCGTGAGAAGTTGATGTCATATTCCAATGTTGGACCATCTCCCAGAGGACGGCTATTTGCCGTGACAGGTTCAATGCCCATATTGCCCTTGCCGCGTCCCAGTCCTGGCAGAAACACCCAGCGAGCATCATCTGTGGCTGTTCTTCGTGTGTAGTCATGTGCCATGATGGCTGTTTCGCTGGCGGTTATGCCAGTTTTGCCCGATGGGTTGGCCACCTGAGGCAGGGTATTCTCGTTTGGCATTGACCACATACGGTAGCCGATGTGCTTGTCGAGCATCATGCCATCCCATTTGCCGCCTGCAATCACCTTGTTATATTTGTCGGTCATCTGCTTGTCCCGCTCAAAAAGCGCTTGCATTGTAATCGAATCACCCAAAGTTGCTGCCAGATATATCTTCGCCACTCCAGCACTTGCTACTGCCGGGTATTCTACCAATTGATAGAAGGCATCCTGCATTTCCGCAGGCATCTTCTTGCTGAGTGAAAGAGTGCGTTTCTCCAGATCATCCCAGCGGTTGAACATACGTTGTGCTTCACCAGTCTCAACGCTGTAGATACCCACACGTTGTACCTCTGGTTTCCGCTCCAGATTCATTTTCGAATACTCCGTAACGATGTCTGCAATTTCTTTTGCATATTCACCGCCAAAGATACTTCGTGCCCAATCCACCATGTACTGGTCTATCTTGTCGGCGGGATAATCGTCAGGATTCCAGGCATAATGCATGATGAAGTCGATAGGCATTTCCTTTGGTTTGAGGTCGCCTACATTGATAATCCAGATACGGTCAATGCCCGTCTGGTATGCCAGATTCAGTTGCTCGCGAATCTTGGCCGCAGTTGTTGTGTTTATCCATCGGTCATTCCAAGGACCACCATTCATGTCGATATGGTAATACATGCCCATGCCTCCTTTGCGTGTCCGTTCCTTCTCTGGTCCTGTGCGGCGGATGTATCCCCAGTTGTTGTCGCAGAAAAGTAAGGTGACATCATCTGGCACGGTGAAGCCAGCATCGTAATAGCGTTGTACCTCGGTGAAGATGGCCCACAATTGTGGAACCTCACTGGCAGGTTTCTTATACACACGTTCAATTATCTTGCGCTGACCATCCACAACATCTTTCAGCGTCTTCATATTGTCCTCATCATTGCCATTTCCCATTGCCACATCACCATCGCCACGCATACCGATGGTTATCAGGTTGTCGTATGCCTTGTTGCGCTCCAGACCCTCTTCAAAGAATCTGTCAAGATTGGCCTTGTTCGTCGCATAATCCCACGCACCGATACTGTCTTTGCGATATACATACTCCTTGTGGGCACGCATCATCGGCTCATGATGGCTGGTACCCATGACGATGCCCATATCGTCAGCCAACTGAGGCGAGAGTGGGTCGTCTTCATTGAAACGGCTGTCCCACATGGCCGGCCAGAAGTAGTTGGCTTTCAGACGGAGCATGAGTTCAAAGATGCGGGCGTATGCTTTAGAGTTGATACCACCAAACTGGTTCTTACACCACGTGCCGAACGAAGGCCATTCGTCGTTGATGAATATGCCACGGTATTTCACTTTAGGTTCACCATCTGTAAAGATGCCGCTTTTAGCAAAAAGCTGCTCATGTTTCTGGATGGGTGCATCCGCCATCCAGTACCAGGGGGAGACTCCAATCTGTCTTGACAGTTCATAGATGCCATAGATGGTGCCACGCTTGTCAGACCCCAAAATGACGATCTTGCCCTTGTCCGTAAAAATCAAATACTGCTCCCATTTGCCCTGCAGTTCTTTTGACTGCAGTTTGTACTTCTTGACCAGTTTGCTTTTTCCTATGGTGCCCACTACAACAGGCGCATTTGCACTGCCGGTGACAGCTTTGAGGTCGTGGCGCAGATTCTCTACAGCCATTCTTACCCCCTTCCAGTCGAGAGGGTCGTATGTGATGGTGTCCGATGTTCCTGTTAGTTCTATATCGGATTGTGAGTTCCGTTTGAAGGTTACAAAATCTGTGGCAAATGCTATATTTGTACATGCTGCCATCAAAAGTGTGGTGATAATTGTTCTTGTTATCATATTTGATTATTCTGCCTTTTGATGTTGGAAAAAGCGTTTCTTATTCATATATTCAGCAGGAGCGTCTTGCTGATAGCCTCTATATGATCAGGTCTTACTCCACAATCTTTTGCTGTCTCAGACCAAGATGCTACCGTGGAGAGAACTTCCTCTATGATGCGGTTGGCATCACGTATGCCGATGTTCTGTGCCACAGTCAACAAGATCTTTCTTTTTTCTTACACGCTTTACCTGCTTGCCCTGCATCTTTAGCAGTTCCATAGGCGATGGTTTCTGTTCGGGTACAAGCAAGTCTAAGTTTTCAAGTAATCCAAGCGTTCTCATGACACTGATTAATAATGAGAACGAAACGGACTGTCCATTCTCTATCTTGGCGATGGTGCTTACACCAACGCCAGACTCCATGGCCAATTCCTGCTGTTTTAGGCCACTTGATATACGATAAGCTTTTAGCCTCGTTCCAAGCTTGTTCAGTATAGCTGTATCACTAAGTTCTGTCCACATATTATCAATGTCTTATGTATTTCGGTTGTAAAGATATAAATAAAAATTGTAAATACAAAGATAAAATATAAAAATAGTGTTATATCGTTGCAAAAACAGTGGTTATATTTATTTTTTGTATCAAAAAAGGCATTCTGATACTTTCATTGTAGTTGAATGCCCTTTCATTTTGAATAGATTTTTGAATGTTATGACAGTCATCTGTTGAATGCTTGTTTCCTGTATGATCGTCGCACAATTGAGCGTGATTAAAATAAGGTACGAATGCGCGTACGCGTGTAATTTTGCACGAAAAAACCTACATACCTACACCAATGGTAGTTAATCAGCAGTAAATAAAGCGGATAAGTTGGTGTAGGTTCTGGTGTAGGCAAGCTGAAAAGGTGTAGGTTTTAACATTATTTTGGCCGTACATACGAAATGGCACTGGGAGAATGTCATGGTCTGCTTGCCGTGAGAACCGTTTTTTCAACAAACTTTTTCCATTTTCTGCGTGGCGTAAAGAAATAATCGCTATCTTTGTGCCGTGAAAGGACACGAAAGTATATGATTCCAACAATAACAAGATAGCGAACATCCATGAGCTTCTACCAAACACGATACTATCTTATCGTTTTTGCCACCAGTGGCAAAAGGTTTTCTCATAGGTGAGAAAATGTTTTCTCACAGGTGAGAAAAATGTTTCTCACAAGTGAGAAAAACCAAATCATCATGGAGTGCCGGCCCGAAGATAACACACGAACTAAATAAACGACTATGAAACATCTCCTTCTTGTGATGGCTGCCTGTGTGGCAAGTGTCACGGCCCTCGCGGGCAGAGTAATCACCGACAGTGTCCGGAGCCAGGTGCTCGGCGCTACAGTCAAGTACAACATTTACTTGCCGAACGGCTTTGCGCAGAGCGGCAAGAGCTACCCTGTGGTATATCTGCTGCACGGCTTCACCGACGACTACACGGCGTGGCGTGACAAAGGGCAGATGCAGACGGTGGCCGACGAGCTGATAGAGAGCGGCGAGATCTGCGAGATGATCATCGTGATGCCCAACGCCGGCGGCCCGCGCACGATGGAGACGTGGAACGGCTACTTCAACATGCCGGGTTGGAACTACGAGGACTTCTTCTTCCAGGAGTTCATGCCGCAGGTGGAACAGAAGTACCGCGGCATCGGCGACAAGGGTCATCGCGCCGTCATGGGTCTGTCGATGGGCGGCGGCGGCAGCACGGTCTATGCGCAGCGCCACCCCAACCTGTTCTCATCGTGCTACTGCATGAGCGGCTGGTTGGAGAGCGACGGCGGCAAGCAGCGTGTGGAGGGCGTTGACGACAAGGTGTATCTCGTCAGCCAAGCCGTGAAGAAGCATTCGGCGCTGGCATTTGTAGAAAACGCTGACGCTGCCACGGTGGAGCGTCTGCGCACGGTGAAATGGTTCTTTGACTGCGGCGATGATGACTTTCTCTTCGACCTCTCGGTGAAGCTGCACCAGCTCATGCGCGAGAAGCGTATCAAGGACGAACTGCGCATCCGCAACGGTGTGCACAACTGGGAGTACTGGCATCAGGCCATCCGCATAGCCCTCCCCTTTGCCTCGCGCAACTTCAGCAAGTAATTCCGGCACACAGCACTTAAATGATGTTAAAAATTTATGCTCGGGGATGAAAAAGGTCCCAAGCTATTGGTTTTATTTCCAAAAATCGTGATATTTGCAGTATTTTAGAAACAAAACATTCAAAAATGGACTTTCTGACCTTCAGAGAAAGGATGTACCCAATGGGGTGTTTCAACATCAATCAGGTGCTGTTGTGGGAGAAGGATTTCGACCGTAACAACCTGACACGATGGTGCCGACGAGGTCTGCTTACGAAACTTCGCAACCAGTATTATGCGTTTCCAGATTATCGTCAGGTTCCCGATTTCTCACGCTATGTTGCCAACCGCATTTACGCGCCCTCGTACATCAGCCTGCACAGCGCTCTGTCATTCTATGGAATGGTACCTGAAGAGGTCGTGCAGCTGACAAGTGTGACTACGCTCAAGACAGCTAAGTTCGACAATGCTTTCGGCACATTCCACTATCAGAACATAAAGACACCACTTTATTTCGGTTACGAGATTAAGATGATGCAAGACGGGCGGGGGCTGCTGTTTGCCACACCAGAAAAGGCATTGCTCGACCTTCTCTACTTGAACCCCTACTACAAAACGGAACAGGACATGGAAGAGCTCCGGTTAGACGAAGATTTCATGCAAAACGAGTTCCGCACGGAACGTCTTGCGGATTATCTCGCAAGAATCGGTAGCAAGACTTTAACTCAAAGAGTCAAACGCCTGCTAAAAACCTATGATCTATGATTGACATTGAATACATACGCAGTTTCTTCCCTGCCACGATTGCCAAAGAAAGCCGTTTTGACCGCTATATGCTGAAGGAGTATCTGCAACTGTTGATACTCGACCATCTTTCAACCACACCTTATATCAATAAGGTGGCGTTCATCGGTGGCACAAATCTAAGACTTATCCAAGGCATCGATCGCTTTTCTGAAGACTTGGATTTCGACTGCAAGGAGTTGAGCGAAGAAGAGTTCATGGCAATGACGGATAGTGTAGTGTCTTATCTGCGCCAGAATAATATTGATGTGGAAACTCGTGACAAGGCCAATCCGAAGCTGACAGCGTTTAGGCGTAATCTCTATTTCCCGGAGATGCTGTTTGACTTGGGACTGACGGGACACAAGGAAGAGCGCCTTTTGTTAAAAGTTGAGGCGCAGGATCAGGGCGTTACATACCAACCCGTTGTTGCCAACATCAACAGGATGGGGTTTTTCTTCAGTGTTCAGGTGCCGCCGTTAGATGTGCTCTGCGCTATGAAGTTCGCTGCCATACTCTCCCGCCAGAAAGGGCGCGACTTTTACGATGCCATCTTTCTGCTGTCGAAGACAAAGCCGAATTTGGATTTCCTGTCTGCCAGAGCAGGGATTTCCTCCGTTGATGAACTCAAAACAGCCATCACTGAAAGGCTGAAGGACATTGACCTGAACCATAAGAAGCGGGACTTCTCTCATCTGGTTTTCAATGAACATCATGCAGAGAGAATACTGCGGTTCCCTGATGTCGTAGAAGCACTGTGAAATGTTAAAACCTACACCTTTTTGGCTTACCTACACCCGAACCTACACCCATTTAACCACCTGATACTAAGCGCATGACGACATGCGGGTGTAGGTATGTAGGTTTTTTCGGGGAAAATCAATCACGCGCGCGTGCGCGCGATACTTTATTTACTTTTGCTTGGAGTAGCGCTTGATCAAGTTGTAAGCGCCATAGAGGCCGTACTCACCGGCTTGCGAGAGGTCGGAGAGGCCGCGCTGGACCTGACCGTCGAGGATGGAGGCGAGGCCACGGTTGTAGTAGGCATCAGGGAAGCGGGGGTCGATGTTCAGCGCCTTGGTGTAGGCTTCGTATGCCTTCACACGCTCGTGTTTGGCGAGATAGATGTTACCCATGTTATACCAGGCGTAGGCGAAGTCGGGGGCGAGCTTGACAACACGCTCCAACTCGTCGAGAGCACGGCTGTAGCCCATCTGGGTGGCCAGCTGGCTGGCATCGGCGCTGGCGGCTTCCACCTGACGGCAGTGTACCTGTGCCTGCATGAAGGGGATCATGGGATCCTTGTCGTCGAGGGCTGCCGCGCTGTCGAGGTCTGCAGAGGCTGAGTCGAAGTCGCGGACGTGGTAGTAAGACAAGGCACGGGCCATGTACAGCACGGTGGAGGGCTTGGAGGTGGACTCCAGCATCGTGGTGAGGCGCTTGATGACAGCAAAGTGCAGCTGCAGGTTGTTGTTCTCCAACGAGGGCTCTGTGTTGGTGAGATAGACGGGAAGGCCCCATCTGGCACGGGCGTTGAGCTTATCCAACAGACGGTGGAAGGGGATGTAGCGGTTGGTGGGGCTGACGGTGCGATGCTGGCTGAGGACGAAGATGGACTGCGGCTGCAGATCGACCTGGCGGTCCTGCACCTTGCCGCGATAGGCGCTGGTGTATTCGCGTTCGGGTTCGCTGGTGTCGGCCTCCACGAGGCTGGCGTAGTCGTTGATGTTGCGCTCGCTCTTCTTGCGCGTCTTGGAGGGTTTGTGCTTGATGCCGGCACGGGCATCAGTGCGGGCTTTGATGATGCGGAATTCATCGCGCTCGGCACCGTAGGTGTCGCCCAGCTTGCGCCGGATGGCAGCGCGCTGCTGGTAGCCGATGAGGAAGTCGGGGTATTCGTCGAGGACTGTGGTGATGTCGCGCAGGGCAGCACGGTAGTCGCCGGTCTGATCCAGCAGCAGGGCACGGTTGAAGAGGGCAATCATGTTGTCGGGCTCCACGGAGAGGACGAAGTTGAAGTCCTCGATGGCGGCGTTGTCCTCGCCCACCTGTGCACGCAGCAGACCTCGGTTGAAGTGTCCGAGATAGTTGCGGGGCTCTATCTCAAGGGCCTGGTCGTAGTCGGCCATCGCGCCGCGCAGGTTGTTCTGGTGGAAGCGGGCGAGGGCGCGGTTGACATAGTTGCCGGCGATGCGGGGGCGCTGGAGGATGGCTTTGTCGATCTCGCCTTCTGCCTGGGCATACTCGCCGCGCTGCAGGCTGATCATGGAGCGCATGGTCCACGCCTGAGCATCGAAGTCGTCGAGCACGAGGGCTGAATCGACGAGCGCCAGACAGCGCACGGTGTCGCCCTGCTGCATGGCGACCTGTGCCTTCATGGTCATATTCTCGGACTCGCGCGGCCAGTAGCGAATCATCTGGTCGATGGCAGAGTCGGCGCGCGCATAGTCCTTGAGTTCGAAATAGCAGAGCACGAGGTTGTGCCAGCTGCCTTTGTTGCGGGGCTCGATGTCGATCACCTTGCGGTAGTCGGCAATGGCACCCTCGTAGTTGCTCATGTTGACGCGGCAGAGGCCTCGCAGCTGGTAGCTGTCCGAGACATAGGGATTGCGTTCCAAGCTCTCTGTGCAGTCCTGCTCGGCGCCCGTGAAGTCCTCGAGATAGAACTTGGCCAGTCCGCGGAAGAAATAGGGCTCATGGAGATAGGGCTTGGCAGCGATGACCATGTTAAAACGCTGGATGGAGAGCACATAGTCCTCGTAGTAGAGTGCATTGCGCCCCATCATCATCACACGGTCGGTGTTGATCTGAGCTGAAGAATGAAAGATGAAAGAGTGAAAAATGAAAAATAAGAAGATGTAGCGCAAGCAGGAACGCCTGAGCCACCAAGTCTTCAGAAAGGAACTATTATTTTTCACTTTTCACTCTTTCACTTGTCACTCTTTCATTTTTCACTTTTCACTCATTCACTTTTCACTCTATTAGCGTTTCACCTTCACCTTGTAGTCACAGGAGAAGCGGCCCTTGAGGAGGTCGTTGAGTTTTCCCTTGATCATCTGCTTGCGGATGCCAACGATGTGGTCGGTATAGACCTTGCCGTCAAGATGGTCAAATTCATGCTGCATGACACGGGCGAGATAGCCGTCCACCCATTCGTCGCGCTCCTGGAACTGTTCATCTAAATAGGAAACGCGCACGCGTGTGGGCCGCTTCACGGTCTCGCTCATGCCGGGCAGCGACAGGCACCCCTCGTCCATCGACTCCTGGTGGCTCTTGTCGTACTCCTCGATGTAGGGGTTGTAGAACACGTGACGATAGCCGTCGTACTGCGGATAATCTTCCTTGATGGGATTCAGGTCGATGACGACGACGCGCACAGAACGCCCTACCTGAGGCGCCGCGAGGCCGATGCCTCCGCTGCGGTCAAGGGTGTCAAACATATCCTGCACGAACTGCGCGAGTTCGGGGTCTTCGGGGTTGATGTCTTCGGCTACCTTGCGAAGCACGGGCTGGCCGAGGGTGTAGATGGGGAGAACCATATTATTTTACAATTTGACAATTTACAATTTACAATTTACAATTTATTCGTTCCATCCATCCTTGGAGGATGATGGTAGCGGAGATCTCATCGACGAGGGCTTTGTTCTGACGCGCCTTGCGGCCGATGCCGCTGTCGAGCATGGCGCGGTGAGCCAGCACGCTGGTGAAACGCTCGTCGAATAATTCGACAGGTATTGCGGGCAAAAGTTTACGCAGCCGGTTCACAAAAGGTGTGATGCGACGCATATTCTCGCTGTCCTCGCCATTCATCTGGCGGGGATGCCCAACGATGATGCGCTCCACAGGTTCGCGACGGACATAGTCCAGCACGAAAGCTTCCAAGTCTTTCGTGGCCACGGTGGTAAGACCGTTGGCAATGAGCTGCAGGGGGTCTGTGACCGCTATGCCAGTTCGTTTCTGTCCGTAATCGATTGCCAGGAGACGCATGTGTGGAGTTAAGAGCCCCTCTCCCCGCTCCCCCCGTGGGGGGGAGGGCCTCGCAAGCGAGGGTTAAGGGTTAAGAGTAACTTTTATTTGTTATTAGTTATTTGTTATTCGTCATTCGTCATTCATCATTCGTATGCAGGAGTTCAAAGTTCAGCTGCGCTGACTTTTGTCACGACTCGGCCATTTAAGAGCAAGCTCTTATGGCGCTCACTGCTCCAAAAGTTCAATGTTCAAAGTTCAATGTTCAATGTTTAATGTTCAAAGAAACAAAAAACAGGGGTTAGCTTCACAGCCTACCCCTGTCGAAATTCTTACATATATTCACTTTACCAAAAAGAAATGCCTTATTTACGTAGCAGCCATGCATCCGTGTACTGAGCGCGGAGTGTGTTGCGGCTCTGTACGGCGCTGTTGAGGTCATCGAAGGTAGATGCAATGACGCGGTACATGCCCTGAGGATTCATGGCGAGCTGTGCGACGTAGCCTTCACCGTTCAGTTTCTTCTGAAGGGCCTCGGCATTAGCCTTGATGCTGAAGCTGCCCACGACGACGCTGAAGGCCTTCAAACCGGCGCCGCTCACGAGGGTGAGGTTCTCGGTGCGAGTGCTCTCGTTCGTCACGGGAGTAGTGGTCACAGTCTGTACAGGAGCAACGGTAGTGGTCGGTGCCACGACAGCTGTCTGCACGGGAGCTTCGGTTGTTGTCTGCTGCTGCTTAGCTTTCTCATAAGCTTTCTTGTAAGCACTTTCGCTGCTCTTGCAGGAAACCATAGACAATGCTACACATACGGCAGCACCCAAAACGAAATAGTTTTTCATTAGTTTTTACTCCTTATAAAAAGATTGAACAATAATTTCGCCACAAAGATACGACAAAAAAGCTATTCATGATGCGCTTTTAAGCACAAAAAACGTTAAAAACAAGCTTTTATACCTCATTTTTTTATTTTTTTTGCAAGAAATAGCCCTTTTAGCCCAGAAAAGAGCTATATTTGCACAATCAAAAGCTATTATTAACCCGACAGCGATACGAATCCTGTCATCAAAACCAAATTCACAATGAAAGCACTGAATTATTTCATCACATTCGTAGGCGGTGCCCTCGTAGGCGCTGCTGCTGGAATCCTGTTGGCCCCCGAGAAGGGCGCAGACACCCGTGAACGCATCGTTGAAGCGCTCCGCAAGCGCGGCATCCGCCTCAACCGTAAGGAGATGGACGCTCTCGTGAACGACATCACCGAAGAACTCGGCAACGCTGAAGAGACTGCATAATAATGAGCATCGAGAACGAACAGACCACCGCCCGCGTGAGTCGGCTCTTTGAGCAGATTCGCCGCTACTTCACGCTGCAGAAGGAGTACCTGAGCCTCAACGGCGTGGAGATGCTGACGCGTCTGTTCACGGCCATCGTCCTGGCTGTCATCCTGATTCTGGTAGGCTTCCTGGTGGTTCTCTTCGGATGCTTCGCCCTCGCCTACTGGATTGGTACACTGCTGGACAGCACCGTGCTGGGCTTTGCCATCATCGCCGGCGTAATGCTGCTGGTGGCTTTGCTGGTGTGGGCCAACCGTATGTCATGGATTGTGCAGCCCACCACGCGCTTCATGATTGGACTCTTCGCCACCAAGGTGGTGACTCCAACGCTGGAAGGTGTGATGACGGTAAAAGAAAACACCAGCCAGCAAATCGAAGCACAGGAGCAGGAGATGCGGGAGACGGCCAACGCCATCTTCACGCCTGCCGCCGCTGCCCAGAACCGCTGGGAGATGGCCACCAACCTGCTGCACAACGGCATGACCATTTTCCGCGGTGTGCAGATTGGCCTCAGCGTCGTCTCTGCCGCCCGTGCCGTCTTCGGTCTCGGACGCAAGCGCCGCAGATAATTCATAAAGGAAAAAGGAAAAGGGGGCCGTGATTGTCACAGCCCCCTTACTTATTTCATATTCTAATCTTATTCCCAGTAGAGGATTTCCTTGTTGATGTTCCACTTGTGGTCCTTGGGGAAGTCATCCCCCTCCCAGGCTTTCTTGGAAGTCCACTTCTCAGGAGCATCCGTCCAGAAGGGATCGTCGGCAGGAAGACCCAGCGGCATGAAAGCGAGACTGGTCATATAGAGCGAACCGTTGTTGGTGTACCAGTCAGCCACGTTGGGGTGTGAGCCTACGAAGCCGATGGTCAGGTAGCCGTCCTCGGTGAAGTTGGTCTTGCCCTTGCCCTCGAACATACGTTTCATGACAGCGGTGATGCCGGCACGGACCTGTCCGTTGGTGAGCTCCTTGGGCAGTTGCTTCATCCAAGCCAGCTGAGCCAAGGGCTGCAGCACGGCGAGGCGGTAAGGGATGGAACGACCCACGACGGGGAAGGTGCCTTCGGGCGAGATGAAGCGCTCCAGGATGACAGCATACTTCTGCATACGCTCCGTGACGACACCCAAGCGGCTCTTGGCACCATTGCGTTTGTCGCCATGGGAACGGATGAGATAGGTGTTGTTGGGCTGCTTGGCAGAAATCATCTGCAGGCACTCCACATACATCGGCTGGATGACATAGGCGTTGTAGTAGTCAAAAGCGAACGAAGGGCCGTCGCTGTAGAGGCCGTCGCCGATGTACCACTCTTCCACCTTGCTCATGGCCATCTTGATGCGGAAAGCATCATACTGGCCACCGGCATACATCAGGAAGCTCTCTTCCATGCCACAGAACAGCAGCCAGTTGGTGTAGGGCGGATCGTAGCGGCGCAGGCCCTGGAGTTCCTTGATGTAGCGTGCTTTCGTGAGTGAGTCGAGGGGCTCCCACAGGGCTTTGTAGCCGCGGAACAAGCTCTCAACGACATAGGCAGCATCGACAAGCGTCTGACCGCCGCTGGTCCAGCCCAGATAGTCGGGGCTCTCGGGATCGACGGCGTTCTTATAGGCTTTCAGCGCCCACTCGCGCAGCTGCTTGCGCTTCAGCCCCTCGGGGGTGTCGTCGTCGGGCAGCGTCAGCCAGGGAGCGATGCCGGCCATCAGGCGGCCGAAGCACTCCATGTAAGCTACCTTCTTGTCGCGGTTGTCCCATGTCGGTGACAACTCCAGCTTCATGTTCTTCTGCAGCGTGCCATTGGCCATGTTCTCCAGCACGGGAGCAGCCATGGTGTAAGCCAGTTCTGCCCAGTAGGCACGGTCACTCTGGCCGTCGCCCAGCGGGTTCTCGGCCTGTTTCTTAGGTTTGCCTGCCATCGCGCCTACAACCAGCAGCGCGGCAGCAAATGTAAGTAGTATCCGTTTCATCCTATTATTTTTTCATTTTCACTTTTCATTATTCACTTTTCACTTCACACCGGAGGCTTCCCCCTCGCCCTTTGGAGAGGGGGTTAGGGGGTGAGGTCTCACTCTTTGTCCTTGCTCTCCTCCTTCATCTCACCGGTAATGGTGAGGCGCACGGTAGCCGTCTCCTTGCCATTGGTTCTCACGGTGATGTTCTTGGTGAAGCGGCCGGGGAACTTGCCCTTGCCGTTATAGGTGACTTCAATCTGTCCGCTCTCGCCCGGTTTCACAGGCTCTTTCGTGTAGGTAGGCACAGTGCAGCCGCAGCTGGCGATGGCCTGGTTGATGATGAGGGGGGCGTCGCCCACATTGGTGAACTTGAACACACACTTCACCACAGGATCATTGGCCGAGAAGGTGCCAAAGTCGTGGTTCAGGGTCTCGAACTTGATTTCAGCTCTCTTTTCTGTCTGGGTCTGGGTCACGTTCACCGTTGTCTTCTGGGGTTCTGTGGCCTGCATGCTCATGGAAGCAGCCATGAGCGATAGGATTAACAATGTCTTTCTCATGTCGTTTTCTATCTTTTGAATACATTTAGTACATATTTCGCGGGCAAATTTATAACCTTTTCACGAATTATTAAGCATTTAGACTCAAAAAAAGCGTGAAAAAGGCCCTTTTGTGCGCAGAAATGCCTAATTTTGCACCATGATACTCTACAATACAACTTATCAGATGCCCGAAACGGACGCTCGCAACTTCGTCATCTGGGTTCATGAAGTGATGCTGCCGCGCGTGAAAGATTTCGGCCACATGAAGAATGGGCGCCTCTCCCGAATCCTCTCCCACAAGGAAGAGGGCACGGAGTGCTTCGCCCTGCAGTTTGAAGTTGAGAGCACGGCCCGACTGCACTACTGGTTTGTGAAACAGGGCAAGGCACTGGGCGAAGAGCTCCTGAAGACGTTCGACAACCGCGTCATCGGCTTCTCAACGATGATGGAAGTGATTACGGAGGAGTAGTTTCAAGATTCAGGATTCAAGATTCAAGATTCAGGTTTCAAGATTCAGGATTCAGTATTCAAGATTCAGGATTCAGGATTCAGGATTCAAGTGGAAGCAGAACGCATCATATTAGGCATCGACCCCGGCACCACGATCATGGGCTATGGCGTCATCAAAGTCACAGGCCGCAAGGCTGAAATGGTGACGATGGGCGTCATCGACCTGCGCAAGTACGCCGACCACTACCTGAAGCTGGGGCGCATCTTCGAGCGCATCACCAGCATCATCGAGGGTTATCTGCCCGACGAGGTGGCCATTGAGGCTCCGTTCTTCGGGAAGAATGTGCAGTCGATGCTGAAGCTGGGACGCGCACAGGGCGTGGCCATGGCTGCAGCCATCAGCCGGCAGGTGCCCATCCACGAATATGCCCCGATGCAAATCAAGATGGCCATCACGGGACAAGGCGGCGCCTCGAAGGAGCAAGTGGCCTATATGCTCAAGCAGATGATGAAGATTCCCGATGATGCCATGCTGCCCTGGCTCGACGCCACCGACGGTCTGGCGGCTGCCTACTGCCACTTCATAGAGAGCTCACGCCCGACAGTTGCCGGAGGTGCTAAGTCCTGGAAGGAGTTTGTACGCAAGAACAAAGATAAGATTCACGGGCTGGAAGGGTGAAGAAGCAACGTTTTTATTCTACTGATTTGTGAAACGCGCTGTCATACATATAGAAAATGGTGTGCCGCGCCATCCCAACCACCGGATGGCGGAGCCTGTCACCCTCGACATCTATGAGGGCGAGCAGGTGGCAATTCTCGGCCCCAACGGTTCGGGCAAGACACGCCTGGTGGAGATCCTCACAGGTCGCTGGCCACTGCTCTATGGCAACGAGGTGAGATACGACTTCGGCGATGCCAACAACCGCCTCGTCAGCGAGAACATCAAAGTGATGACTTTTCGCGACAGCTACGGAGACGCAGACACCACCTACTACCTGCAGAAGCGCTGGAACCAGCATGACATCGACGAGGACACGCCGATGGTGAACGGGCAGCCGCTCATCAGCCTCTCCAGTGGCGAGCTCCGCAAGTACCAGTTGCAGCGCGCACTTCTCTCCCACCCTCGTCTGCTCATCCTGGACAATCCCTTCATAGGCCTCGACACCGAAGCACGCCAGCAGCTGCGCGACACGCTCGAACAGCTGATTCGCGAAGAAGGGCTGCAAGTCATCCTGGTAGTAAGCCGCAAGAAAGACATTCCCAACTTTATCACAAATGTGATAGAAATGAAAAATGGGAAATTGGAAAATGAAAAATACACATTACCGGAATCCGCTGAAGAGCAATCATGTTCGACCGACAATCGTAAAACGAATTTTTCACTTTCCACTACTTCACTGTTCATTAATACAATCCTCCGCTTCTCCCACGTCACCATACGCTACGGCGAACGCACCATACTGAAGGACTTGAACTGGACCGTGCACAAAGGCGAGCGCTGGGCGCTCTCGGGCAAGAACGGCTCGGGCAAGTCCACGCTGCTAAGCCTTGTCTGCGCCGACAACCCGCAGGCCTATGCCTGCGACATCGAGCTCTTCGGCCGACGCCGCGGCACAGGCGAGAGCATCTGGGACATCAAGCGACACATAGGATATGTAAGCCCCGAGATGCACCGTGCCTACCTGAAGGACCTGCCAGCCATCGACATCGTGGCCAGCGGACTGCACGACAGCGTAGGCCTCTACGTGCGGCCACGCCCGGAACAACGCGCACAGTGTGTGGCGTGGATGCAACGCTTTGGCATCGCAGAGCTGGCCGACCGCCCCTTCCTGCAACTCAGCAGCGGCGAGCAGCGCCTGTGCCTGCTCACGCGAGCCTTCGTGAAGGAGCCGGACCTGCTCATCCTGGACGAACCCTTCCACGGCCTCGACGATGAACGACGCCTGCTGGCCACAGACATCATTGAAGACTACTGCCAGAAGCCCGAGGTGACACTCATCATCGTCTCGCACTACGCCGAGGAGCTACCGCACGGAATCACCCACAGCCTGGAACTGAAAAAGCCCTGTTGAAACGTGTCAACAGGGCCTATTTATAAATAGGAACGCGCGCGAGGCGTCACCTACAATAGCACGTTTACTTCTTAGCCAGCAAGTCGCGGATTTCGGTGAGGAGTTCCTCCTGTGTGGGAGCAGCCGGAGCAGCGGGCTCTTCGGGAGCGGGAGCTTCCTTCTTCTTCGTGGCAGCATTGATAGCCTTGATCATGCAGAAAATACAGAAGGCCACAATCAGGAAGTCGATGGTGTTCTGGATGAAGTTACCGTACTTCAGCACAGCAGCATCCTCGCCTTCGCCAATCTGGAATGCCAGCGTCGTGAAGTCAACATTGCCGGTGATCATACCTACAAGAGGCATCAGCACATCGTCCACCAAAGAGGATACGATTTTACCGAAAGCGCCGCCGATGATAACACCGACTGCCATGTCCATCACATTACCTCGCATTGCGAAGTCTTTGAATTCTTGAATAAAATTTGCCATAATTTTGATTATTTTAGGGGTTTCATGGCGCGAATATAAAACAAATTTTGTACTTTTGCCGCGTAAAACGAGAAAAAATGTCCAAAAAGGCCCAAAAATACCTCATTTTAGTGCTCGCAGCCCTGCTTTTTGCCGCTTGTAAGAGTGCTGAATACTGTAATTGCGGGTAAAAATGAGACACTCGTTCGTGTAACCAAAAAGAAACATTATTCAACCATCTTTTTATTCATTCTTTAAACAACAAAAAAAAGAAAATGACAAAAGTTGCAATTAACGGCTTTGGCCGTATTGGTCGCCTCGCTTTCCGTCAGATGTTCGAGGCTGAAGGTTATGAAGTAGTCGCTATCAACGACCTCACCAGCCCCAAGATGCTGGCTCACCTGCTGAAGTATGACACCGCTCAGGGTGGTTTCTGCGGCAAGTTCGGCGAGAACAAGCACACTGTTGAAGCTGGCGAAGACTACATCGTCGTCGATGGCAAGAAGATCACTATCTATGCTATTCCTAACGCTGCCGAGCTGCCTTGGGGCAAGCTGGACGTTGATGTCGTTCTGGAGTGCACAGGTTTCTATACTTCCAAGGAGAAGGCTTCTGCTCACCTGACCGCTGGTGCTAAGAAGGTTGTCATCTCTGCTCCCGCAGGCAATGACCTCCCCACCATCGTTTACAACGTGAACCACAAGACTCTGACTCCCGCTGACACCGTGATCAGCGCAGCTTCTTGCACCACCAACTGCCTGGCTCCCATGACGAAGGCTCTGAACGACTTCGCTCCCATCCAGAGCGGTATCATGACCACCGTTCACGCTTACACTGGCGACCAGATGATTCTCGACGGTCCTCAGCGCAAGGGTGATGTTCAGCGTGCCCGTGCCGGTGCCCAGAACATCGTTCCCAACAGCACGGGTGCTGCTAAGGCTATCGGCCTCGTTATCCCCGAGCTCAACGGCAAGCTGATCGGTGCTGCTCAGCGCGTTCCGACTCCCACCGGTTCCACCACGATCCTGCACGCTGTTGTGAAGGGTGAGGTTACTGTTGAGGGCATCAACGCTGCTATGAAGGCTGCCACCAACGAGAGCTTCGGCTACACCGAGGAGAAGCTGGTTTCCAGCGACATCATCGGCATGAAGTTCGGTTCTCTCTTCGACGCTAACCAGACCATGGTCAGCAAGATCGGCGACGGCAACAGCCTCGTACAGGTTGTTGCTTGGTACGACAACGAGAACAGCTACACCAGCCAGATGGTTCGCACCATCAAGTACCTCGCTGAGCTGAAGTAATTCCGCACCACAACACTGTCTTTGACAGAACCATGCAGCGGGCAGCATCCTCCGATGCCGCCCGCTGTTTCATTGTATGCCCATCGTCCTCAACATCTTGATTGAAGGGGAGATAATAAGAAAATAGGGATTTCTTTTGGTGGAAAAAAAGATAATACGTACCTTTGCAGTGCCAAATGATAAAATTATGATACAAAAGGCAAGAATCAAGGGCACTGTTCTCACAGCTGTTCTGGTATGCTGCGCGCACGCAAGCGCACGTGCGCAAGATAATTTAGGTGTGGCGCCTCAGACAGCGCCGGAAGGCGTGGTAACCACCGAGGTAGCAGCAGCACCTGCGAAGAGCAAAGTGGAGGCCACGCTGGGTTTGGATGTCGTGAGCCAGTTCATCTGGCGCGGCATGAAGCAGGGCAGCGCCGCCTTGCAGCCCACGGCAGGCGTCAGCTGGCAAGGGCTGAGTCTGTCGGCATGGGGCAATGTAGGCTTTGCCGACTGGAATGACTTCAAGGAAATCGACCTAACCCTATCCTACACCATCAAGGGACTGACGATAGGCATCACAGACTACTGGACAACAGAGGCCGGAACGCCCTATTTCAACTACAAGAAAAACGAGACGAACCACGTATTCGAGGCTTCGGTGGGCTATGACTTCGGCTTCCTGCGAGCATCATGGCAAACCATCTTCGCCGGTAACGACGGTCTGAATAAGAGTGACAAACGCGCTTATTCGTCGTACTTCGAGCTGACAGCGCCATTTCGTTTGGCGACGTGCGACTGGGAGGGTACCGTGGGCGTAGTGCCCTATGCCACCAGCTACTACGACTGCGATGGTTTCCGCTGCACGAACATCACGCTACGTGTGACAAAGGCCATCGAGGTGACGGATCGCTTCAAGATTCCCTTGTTCCTGCAGCTCACGGGTAACCCCAACTCCCGCGACCTCTATTTCGTTGGCGGATTCACGCTGCAAGCTTTCTGATTATTTCAAACTATTCAACATATAGCTATAAGTTCATCATCTTAGACTCATGAAATTCAACGCACTACATACTGGTATTCTGGTTTTGGCCATGCTGATGGGCATGACAACGTTCACGGCGTGCACTGACGACAGCGAAAAGGGCAGCGGACAGGTGCATCCCACAGGATTGCACACCAAGGCCACCACGGAACTCATCAAGATCTGCAATACGAACCCCGAGGTGAAGCGCCTGCTCAGCCACGCCATCGCACAGGCTGCAGAGATTAACCCCGACCGCGACTACAACCCGGCACAGACGCTCACGGAATTCTACGACTTCGTGGACTGGAACGTGCGCCAGCTGCCGTGGGATGTGATGATTCGCACAGCACCAAACGAGTACGGCCGCTCGCTCTACGGTCGCACGGATCAGGGCATCGGGTACTTCTGGTTCGTCGTAGATCAGCCGTTGGACGAGCTGAGAGACCGCGGCTACTTCTACCCCACCGTGGAGTTCGTAGAGCCCTTCTCGACATGGCTCTCCACCTACAGCAGCACCTGGGGCGACTTCTTGAATACCGAGGAGAGTTGGAATGAGACCTACTACAACATGGTCAAGGACGATCCGGACTGGGGTCTGGACAAAGGCTGGTACGGCGAAGGCAACCAATGGAAGACCTTCAACGAATTCTTCGCACGCCGTCTGGCATCGCCCGATATGCGCCCAATCGCCGACGCGGAGGTGGTAGCGCCTGTGGACTCATGGCCTAAATTCACCTGGGCCATCGACGATGACAACCAGCTCGTATATACCGAGGATGAGAAGCTGCATGTCAAGACAGCCATGATCTCGGATATCTCACAGCTCATCGGCAAGGACTCACAATACAAAGATATCTTCGCCGGCGGCACGCTGACGCATACCTTCCTGGACGTGAACGACTACCACCGCTTCCACGCCCCCGTGGATGGTGTGCTGCGCGAAATGCGCAGGGTGCCCGGAGTGTCGGCCGGAGGTGGCTACACAATGTGGGATAATGACAGTAAGTTGTACTACTACCAGAACGATCTCGGCTTCCAGATGGTGGAGACCCGCCTCTGCGCCATCATCCAGACTGAGCAGTACGGCTATGTGGCCATGCTGCCCGTGGGCATGTCGCAAATCTGCAGCGTCAACTGGATTCCCGAACTCCATGTGGGCCAGCAGCTGCGCCGTGGCGACGAAATGGGCTTCTTCCAGTTCGGCGGCTCGGACGTGGTACTCATCTTCCAGAAAGGCATTGAAGTGGACATCTGCCACAGCGGCGACCATATCCTGATGGGCGAAGCCTATGCCAGATTGAAAAACTGAACACTCTAAAACTCTTAAGATTCTTCACTCATGAAGTTCTTGAACGATTTACTGAAGGACTCTGTGGCCACCCGCACCTCGCTGCTGGTGTTTGTCCTCATCACCATCATCATGCTCACAGGCGGATTCTACCAGATGAAGCGTGTGAGGGATGTCGTTGCTGATGAGACCAACCGCCAAGCCGGCCGCGCCATGGACGGCGTGCTCGCCGACATCGACAGCCGTATCTCCAACGTGGAGACGGCCGTAGAGACGGCTGCAGCCTTCGCTGACCGCAACACGCAGGACGAATCGCTGTGCTATGAGCTGCTGTACCGCCTCATCAGCAAGAACAACGACATCGCCGCTGCCACGCTCCTCTACCGCGAGAACTTCTTTCCCGACCTGGGACGCTACTATGCCCCCACGGTGACACGCGACCCGCTGACGGGCGAGCTGGCAGCCGACGAGATTGGCGGTCCCGACAATGACTTCTGCTATCTGGAGACGGACAGCAACTGGATCTACACCAATATACTGGAAAAGGGTTACTGGTGTCTGCCCTACGTAGATTCCATGTCCACGAAGCGAGCAATGGTCACCTACTCCGTACCGCTCTACGATGCGGAGGACAGCCTCTATGCCGTGCTGTGCGCCGATGTGGCGCTGGACTGGGTACGCGATATCGTGGAGGATGCCAAGCCCTATCCCTACTCACGCGTTATCGTGCTCAGCCGCGACTCGCAATATGTCTGCCACCCCGAGCCCGAATGGATTCAAACCGTGAATGTCATAGACCATGCTACCCAGTTGCAGGACACCGACTACCTGAACCTGGCCAGCCGAATGCTGAGCTGGAAACGCGGTACGGACACGCTGCAGGAAGATGTCACCTACATGGCAACAGACGATAAAGCCCACGACGAAAGCACCATTGTCTATTACGCCCCCGTGCCACGTGTGCAATGGTCGGTGAGTTTCACGATGCCAGAATCCAAGATCATGGAACAGCCCAACATCCTGCGGCGTTCGATGCTGATTCTGCTGGTGGTGATGCTGGTGCTCATCTCAATCGTGCTGAATCTGGTCGTACGAGCACAAATATGGCCGCTGAAGCAGTTGGCACTTGCCTCTCAGGAAATTGCCAAGGGACACTTCAACAAGCCGCTGCCAAAGATCTCCACCCACGACGAGATCCGCAATATGCGCGACTCCTTTGAGGAGATGCAGTCCTCACTGGCACATTATATCAACGAGCTACAAGTCTCCACGGCCGCCAAAGCCTCGATACAGAGCGAGCTGAAGGTGGCCAGCGAGATACAGATGTCCATGCTGCCCAAGCTGTTCCCGCCCTACCCCGACCGCGATGACATCGACATCTTCGGCGCCTTGGCACCCGCGAAAGCTGTCGGCGGCGACCTCTATGACTTCTACATCCGCGACGAGAAGCTGTTCTTCTGCATCGGTGACGTGAGCGGAAAGGGCGTGCCGGCCTCTCTGGTGATGGCTGTCACACGCAGCCTCTTCCGCACCATCTCACAGCACGAATCGCAACCCGACCGCATTCTGTCACAAATCAACAACACTCTCAGCGACCAGAACGAGTCAAATATGTTCGTGACGCTCTTCGCAGGCGCACTGGACCTGCCCACAGGACGTCTGCGCTACAGCAACGCCGGCCATGACTCCCCCTTGCTCGTGGGCGACGGCATTCAACTGCTGCCCTGCGACTCGAACATCCCTGCCGGCGTGATACAGAACTGGAAATACACACCGCAAGAAACCATGATAGCGCCCCAGACCACCATCTTCCTCTACACCGACGGCCTGACAGAGGCTGAGAACAAGCAACATGAGCTGTTCGGCGAAGACAGACTGGCGGCTGTTGCCGAAGCGTGCGCCAAGGCCCAGGAACAGAAACCACAACACCTCATCGAAAGGATGACGAAAGCCGTGCAAACCTATGTGGGCGATGCCGAGCAGAGCGACGACCTTACGATGCTGGCCATCCAATACACCAAGTCTATGCGAGCAGAACACATGCACCGCACCATCACACTGCCCAACGATGTGCAGAAAGTGCCTGAACTGGCACAGTTTGTAGAAGAGGTATGTGAGGAAGTCGGGGTTGACATGGCAACGACAATGCAGTTGAATCTGGCACTGGAAGAGGCTGTCGTCAACGTGATGAACTATGCCTATCCCTCCGGAGTGACGGGAAACATTGACATCGATGCCAGAGCCAACGATGTCCGCCTGAAATTCACCATCAGCGACAGCGGTTCGCCCTTCGACCCCACGGAGAAGGAAGAAGTTGACACCACCCTCTCAGCCGAAGAACGCTCCATCGGCGGACTGGGCATCCATCTCATACGACAGATCATGGACAGTATCAACTACGAATACGTGGACGGCAAGAACGTCCTCACGCTGCGCAAGCGACTCAACACACAAAACCAAAATATCAACTTGAATCTATAAACTCAAAAAATCTTCTTATATGACAACAAACATTTTAGAAAAAGACGGCGCCCTCGTAGCAGAATTCAAAGGACGTCTGGACACCGCAGCAGCCCCGCAGGTGGAGAGCGAAGTGAAGCCCCTCATGGAAGCCAGTGGCAAGGATGTCATCCTCGACTGCACAGAACTCTCCTACATCTCATCCAGTGGCCTGCGCATCTTCCTGAGCATCCTGAAGACAGTGAAGCCGAAAGGCGCTCATGTCTATATCACAGGTATGAACAACGACCTGCGCAACGTGTTCACGATGACAGGTTTCATCAACCTCTTCGAGTTCAAATAAACATTCTGTTTACGCCTTATGAAAAAACTTCTTTTCGTCGCTGTGACATTGCTATGTCTCAGCGGTTGCAACAAGCATGACTATGAGATTGTCAAGGGCGACCCGATGCAGACTCGCATCTACACCCTGAAGAACGGTCTCAAGGTGTATATCTCGGTGAACAAGGATGAGCCACGCATCCAGGCGAACATCGCCGTGAAGACCGGCTCCCGCAACGACCCCGCAGAGACAACAGGTCTGGCACACTATCTCGAGCACCTGATGTTCAAGGGCACCAAGCAGTTCGGCACCAGCGACTCCACTGCCGAGGCTCCGCTGCTGGACGAGATCGAACAGCGCTTCGAAGCCTACCGCCAGCTCACAGATCCCGCCGCACGCAAGCAGGCTTACCACGAGATTGACAGCGTCAGCCAGCTGGCAGCCAAGTACAACATCCCCAACGAGTACGACAAGCTGATGGCGCTCATCGGCTCCGACGGCACCAATGCCTTCACAAGCTTCGACCAGACGGTCTATGTGGAGAACATCCCGTCCAACGAGATTGAGAATTGGGCCCGCATCCAAGCCGACCGTTTCCAGAACATGGTCATTCGCGGTTTCCACACCGAGCTGGAAGCTGTTTATGAGGAGTACAACCTGTACCTGAGTGACGACAGCGAGAAGATGGTCAACGCCCTTTTCTACAAGCTCTTCCCCACTCACCCCTACGGCACACAGACCACCATCGGCACACAGGAGCACTTGAAGAATCCCTCAATCACCAACATCAAGAACTACTTCAAGAACTACTATTGTCCAAACAATGTAGCCATCTGTATGTCAGGTGATTTAGACCCCGATAAAACCATCGACATCTTGGAGAAATACTTCGGCAACTGGCAGCCCAACCCCGACTGCAAGCAGCCCGAATACGCCCCTGTGGCAGCGCTGACAGTTCCTGTTGACACCACCGTGGTGGGCCTCGAAGCCGAGAGCCTGATGATGGGCTGGAGCTTCCCGGGTGCCAAGGACCGCGTCTGCGACACGCTCTCAATCATCAGCGAAGTTCTCAGCAACGGCCGTGCCGGTCTCTTCGACCTGGACATCAACCAGAAGATGACCATGCTTAGCGCATACGCCGGCAACTACGCCCTCTCAGACTATTCCCTCTTCTTCATGCAAGGTTCGCCACGCGAGGGCCAGACGCTGGAGGAAGCCCGCGACCTGATGCTCGCCGAGATGAAGAAACTCAAGAGCGGCGACTTCCCCGATGACCTCCTGCCCGCCATCATCAACAACTGGAAGCTGAGCAAGATGCAGGCGCTGGAGCACAACAATGCCCGCACGACGATGTTCCAGAACGCCTTCATCCACGGCATCGACTGGAAAGATGCCGTCGAGGAAATCGACCGCATCTCAGCCCTCACGAAAGAGGACATCGTAGGCTTTGCACAGCGTAACTTCAAAGACAACTACGTCACCGTGTTCAAGCGTCAGGGCGACGACCCCAACATCAAGAAAATCGACAAGCCCGAGATTACCGCCATCCCCTCCAACCGTGACCAGATGAGCGCCTTCGTAAAAGAGATTCAAGACACCGAGGTGGAGCCCATCCAGCCGCGCTTCGTGGATTTCAAGAACGACCTGACCGTGGGAACGTGGACTTCCAAGACGGGCGATACCGCCGAGCAGCAGCTGCCCCTGATCTATAAGCAGAACACGGAGAACGGCATCTTCCACATCGTGTTCCGTCTGCCCTTCGGCACAGCCGCCGACAAGCGCCTTGAGGCCGCCAGCGACTACCTGAAGCTGCTGGGCACCGACACGCTCACCGCCGAGCAGGTTCAACAGAAGTTCTACGGCCTTGCCTGCAGCTTCTATGTCAACGTCGGCAGCTACCAGACCTCCATTAACCTCTCGGGGCTCGACGATAGCATGCCCGCCGCCTTGGCCCTGTTGGAGAATGTGCTGAAGAACGTGCAGGTGGACAGCACCGCCTACGCCGCCTACATCGCCAATGTCGCCAAAGCCCAAGCCGATGCGAAGTTGGAGCAGCGCAACTGCTTCTCCCATCTGCGTGCCTTCGGTTTCTTCGGCGCTCGCAACTCCCTGCGCAACATCATGACAGCAGCCGAGCTGACGGCCACCAATCCGCAGGACCTCGTGGATATACTGCACAACCTGACCAGCTATGAGCACAGCGTGCTCTACTACGGTCCCCGCTCAATGTCGGACCTCAGCAGCCTGCTGACCCAGGAGCACCGCCTGCCCGCCGAACTGAAGGCTCCCCTCGCCTTCGAGGATTACATGGAGCAGACTACGCCGGAGACTGAAATCCTGCTGGCGCCCTACGATGCCAAGAAC
This sequence comes from Prevotella sp., assembly GCA_015060555.1. Taxonomy (GTDB): domain Bacteria; phylum Bacteroidota; class Bacteroidia; order Bacteroidales; family Bacteroidaceae; genus Physcousia. Next base: position 228,193 of record SUYG01000045.1, on the reverse strand, counting down.
ATCTACATGATAGCCATGCACAACGATGAAGTCATGTGGCGCCCTGAAGCCACGCCTGTGGCAGCGCTCTACAACGAGTACTTCGGCAGCGGCATGAACGGCATCGTCTTCCAGGAACTGCGCGAGAGCCGCGGCCTCGCCTACAGCGCTGCCGCCTACTACGACCAGGCCCCCTCGCGCAAGGGTCATCCCGAGACGAGCTTCACCTACATCATCTCACAGAACGACAAGATGATGGACTGCATCCGCACCTTCAACGAGATTCTCGACAGCATCCCGCAAAGTCAGAGCGCCTTCGAGATTGCCAAGCAGAGCCTGACGAAGCAGCTGGCAGCTCAGCGCACGACCCGCTTCGGCGTCATCAACGCCTGGTTAGCGGCTCAGGACCGCGGCATCGACTATGACATCAATGAGAAGATTTACAACGAACTGCCCAACATCACGCTCGATGACATCGTGCGTTTCTCCAACGAGCGCATGGCGCGCAAGACCCGCCGCTACATGATCCTCGGCAACGAAAAAGAACTGGATATGGCAGCCTTGCAGCAGGTAGGCCCCATCAAGCGTGTCAGCCTGGAAGAAATCTTCGGGTATTAAAAAAATCTTAAAAACTACTATACAAAGAGAAAAGCGCGAAGATTTCGCGCTTTTCTTCGTTTATTACAACAAATTGTTGTACTTTTGCACACGAAAAAACAAGCGTAAATGAAACTCATCCTTCTATCGACTCCAGACTTCTTCGTCGAGGAAGACACGATAATCAATGCCCTCTTCGAGGAAGGACTTGATTTGTTCCACCTGCGCAAGCCCCACACCGAACCCATCTATTCGGAACGCCTGCTCACGCTGATTCCGCAGCAGTGGCATGACCACATCGTTGTTCATGACCATTTCTATCTCGTAGATGAATTCGGTCTCCGTGGCGTCCATCTCTCCAATGAAGCCAACTCCCTTCCCCAGAACTATCACGGCAGCGTCAGCCGCTCGTGCCATAGCTTAGACGAGCTTCGCGACCGTCGGGGCATGGACTATGTCTTCCTCTCGCCCGTCTTCAACAGCATCACCTACCCCGAGCGCCACGCCGGCTACACGTCCGAGCAGCTGCATAACGCCACGCGCGCCGGCCTCATTGACCGCAAGGTGATGGCCGCCGGCGGTGTCAACAGCGATACCCTGCCCCAGCTGTCCGACTATGGTTTCGGCGGTGCTGTTATTCTTGGCGACCTGTGGACACGCTTTAACATCCACTCCGGCCTTGACTACAAAGAGGTCATCGCCCACTTCCGCAAGTTGCGCAAAGCAGCCGAATAGCATTCGCCTAGCGCTGAACGTATAGACGCTTAAGCGCTGAAGAAAGAAAATAATTATTAAACGTTAAACGACCAAACGTTAAACGAAACATGAATAACTTCCTTGTCTTCTCCGGCACTGCCACTCAGTACCTAACCGAGAAAATCTGCAACAGCCTGGGCGTTCCCCAAGGCCAGATTAACATCACCCGCTTCGCCGACGGCGAATTCAGCGTGAGCTACGAAGAGAGCATCCGCGGACGCGATGTCTTCCTCGTACAGAGCACCTTCCCCAACTCCGACAACCTCATGGAGCTCCTGCTGATGATCGACGCCGCCAAGCGTGCCTCCGCCCGCTCCATCAACGCTGTCATCCCCTACTTCGGCTGGGCTCGCCAGGATCGCAAGGACAAGCCGCGCGTGGCCATCGGCGCGAAACTCGTAGCCGACATGTTGTCGGTGGCCGGTGTCAATCGCGTCATCACAATGGACCTTCACGCCGATCAGGAACAGGGTTTCTTCAACGTGCCCGTTGATCACCTCTACGCCTCCAGCGTCCTGCTGCCCTATATCAAGAGTCTGAATCTCGAGAACCTCGTCATCGCCACGCCCGACGTAGGCGGTTCCAAGCGTGCCTCGGCCTACTCCAAATTCTTCGGTTGCCCGCTGGTGCTGTGCAACAAGACACGTCCCCGTCCCAACCATGTTGGCACCATGCAGATCATCGGCGACGTGAAGAATGCCGATGTCGTCCTCGTGGATGATATGGTTGACACCGCCGGCACCATCACGAAGGCTGCTGACCTGATGATCGAGAACGGCGCCCGCAGCGTGCGTGCCATCGCCAGCCACTGCGTCATGAGCGGTGCTGCCAGCGAGCGTGTGCAGAATAGTCAGTTGGAAGAAATTGTCTTCACGGATTCCATCCCCTACAGCAATCGCTGCGCCAAGGTGAAGCAGATTTCCATTGCCGACCTCATCGCCGAGACCATCCGCCGCGTGGTGGACAATGAGAGCATCAGCAGCCAATATCTGATTTAATTGGGAGTCCTCTGATTGAACAGAGATAAGATTTCTGATTAAGCAGAGGTAAGATCTCTGATTGAACAGAGACAGACATTCCGATTGAATAAGGATAGACAAAAAAGAAAAGAAGGTTGTCTCACGACAACCTACCTTTCATTAACCTTAAATCTAATACCATGAAAAACACGTTGCAAAGATAGAGCATTATGGTGAGAAATGCTACTTTTTGCTGAGTTTTCCACAGATTATTTTAAATTGTTTAACTTTTTAAGCGCATCATGCAGGCTAAAGGTTAAACAATTTAACTTTATTCTACTTGAAGCACCAATCCTTTGAGGTATTCACCTTCAGGGTGATAGATGTTGATGGGATGGTCTGCAGGCTGGTGCAACTGGTGCAGGATGCGCACGCGGCGGCCGCTCTGCGCAGCAGCCGTGAACACGGCCATGCGGAACTGATCCTTCGACACGGCCTGTGAGCAGGAGAAGGTGAAGAGGATGCCGCCAGTGCGAATCTTCTCGAAGGCGCGAAGATTGAGGCGCGTATAGCCCTTCAGCGCATTGTGCAGCGCATCCTTGTGTTTGGCAAAGGCAGGCGGGTCAAGAATGATCAGGTCGTAGGCACCTTCGTCCATCTGCTGCAGGAAGCGGAAGGCATCCTCTGCAAAGGCCTGATGGCGGCTGTCACCAGGGAAGTTCAGCTCCATGTTCGCATTCACCAGGTCCACCGCCTTTGCCGAGCTGTCAACCGAGTGCACCGAGTGTGCACCGCCACGCATGGCATAGACCGAGAAGCCGCCCGTGTAGCAGAACATATTCAGTACGTCGCGCCCTTTGGCATAGCGCTCCAGCAGGCTTCGGTTGTCACGCTGGTCAACGAAGAATCCCGTCTTCTGTCCACGCAGCCAGTCGATGTGGAACTTGAGTCCGTTCTCCATCGCCACATCATCAGGGCTTCCGCCGAGCAGGAAACCATTTTCCTGCCCAAGGTCAGCCTTGAAGGGCAGCGTTGTCTCGCTCTTGTAGAAGATGTGGCTGATGGCATCGCCCATGACGGTTTTCAGCGCCTCGGCTACCTGCTGGCGGCATACATGCATTCCAACGCTGTGCGCCTGCACCACGGCCGTGGCACCATAGACATCGATGACCAGCCCTGGCAGATGGTCGCCCTCGCCGTGTACGAGGCGGAATGTGCTGTTGTCGGGATTGTCGGCGACGCCAATGGCGCGGCGCACCTCGAGTGCTGCCAGCAGGCGGCGCTGCCAGAAGGCGGCATCTATGGCTTCGTCGTCGAAAGTGAGCACACGCACGGCGATAGAACCTATCTGCCAGTGTCCTGTGGCAATGTAAGCGCCTTCGGCGGTGAACACACGCGCCAGTGCGCCCTCTTCCTGTTGTCCTTCAACGTGGTGTATGGCACCCGAGAAAATCCAGGGATGAAATCGGCGCAGCGACTCGTCCTTGCCCCGCTTGAGATAGATGGTCATCATGTTGTTTGTTGCGTAGTAATCAATTTGAAATCGCGTGTGCTCATCAGTCGGTTGATTTCATCAAAGAGCAACAGACAAGCCCAGGCGTCAGTGGCGGCATAGCGCTTCTGCGCCTCGGTGAGCACGTCAGCATCCCAGTTCGTCAGGCGCTGCGCCTTGGAGATTTTCTTTCCGAAGAGGTTGGCAAAGAGCTTCTGCAGGCTCATGTCCTCGATGCCGAGTTTCTTCACATAGTCCTGTAGCTCCACGTAGTTGCCGGGCACGAATTCCACGCGGCGGCGCAGCTGTGCCCAGTCATCGTGCAGCGACAGTCCTATCTTCTCCACGCCCGTGTCTTTCAGCAGGTTCACCACACACTCCGGGAGCCCAATCTGGCATAGCCTGAAGAGGAAGCATGTGTCCGGCGTGGACACCTGCAGGAGCCCCACGGGATTCATGCCGCCGGGCTTGAAGTTGGGGCGCGTCTCCGTGTCGATTCCCAGACGTGGGAAGGACATAAGATAGTCAACGGCACGACGGGCCTCTCCCACACTTTGTATGACGATGATGCGACCGTCAAACAGAGCCTTGGGGAGTGCCGCGATAGCACTTTTTTCGTAATGAGCGTAGATGCTTTTCACAAATTCACACGATTCAAGGCGCAAAATTACTGCTTTTTGGAAAAAAAAGTAGCATTTTTGATGAAAAGTTATCAAAAAAGCACTACTTTTGTACCGAAATAAGGAATAGAAAGGTTTATGACGAAACAAAATCCAAGTTCTCCGACACGCACGCGCGCGCCTAAACGGACTACGCGCCGTACTTCAGCACCCCCACACCAAGAGGGCCTCCACATGAACGAAGCCATCAGCGGCACCCGCGACGAGCCCCTGAACCGCACAGAAGCCACCCGCATTGTGCTGGGCGTGTTGCTGCTGGCCGTAGCAGCCTTCACACTGCTGAGCTTTGTCTCCCATCTGCTCACCGGTGGCGTGGACCAGAAGGTGCTGCAGGGCGGCTACATCGGCGATGCCAAGAACTGGGCGGGCTACGTGGGCGCCTGGTGGAGCGACTACTGGATCACACGTAACTTTGGTCTGGGTGCTTTCTTCATCCCCGTATTCCTCTTCGCGGCTTCGCTGAAGCTCACGGGAGCATACTATGTTCGTCTGTGGAAGTGGTTCATCAACTGCACCATCCTGCTCTGCTGGGTCAGCGTGGCGGCAGCCTTCTTCTTCACCTCATCCTTCTCTGCGAATCCCTCGATCAGCTATATCAGTCCTGGCGGCTACCATGGCCTGCGCGTTGTGGAGATTCTTGAAGGGATGATTGGGCCTGTCGGCGCGTTCATCGTAATCATACTGACGCTGCTCGCCTACCTCTGCTACCTCAGCGCCGAGACCATCCGCATCATCCGCCGCCTGCTCCATCCCCAGCAGTTTGCGCGCGAGTTGCGTGAGCGCTACCCCATCCTAAGCAAGATTGTAGCCTTCTTCCACAAGCCCGTGGAGGACGAGGAGACCGCAGAGGAAACCGATGAGGAGACCACGGAGGAGACCGCAGCACCTGTCAAGAGCACACCTGAAACGTCCTTCGTCATCGACCTCACCGACCAGAACAGCACCACCCCGGCCGCCCCCTCGGACATTCCCCTGGCCACCGTCGCCAGCGTCCCTGTAACGCCCGAAAAACCCGCCACGCCCGAGACACCTGCTGTGGTGGAGACGTCCTCCGACACCACCTTCACCATCGAGGCACCCAACGAAGAGAACGTGGACACGCCCTTCACCATCGAGACCCCGCAAGACGATGACGTGGCCGACGAGGAACACGAGTCAGCACTGGAGCCCTACGACCCCAAGCTCGACCTGGAGAACTACCGCTACCCCACCCTGGACCTGCTGAAGCACTATGACGTAGATCCGCGTGCCAACATCGATATGGAGGAACAGACGAAAAACAAGGATCAGATTATCTACGTTCTGCGCACCTTCGGCGTCGAGATTTCCAGCATCAAAGCCACCGTGGGCCCCACCATCACCCTCTACGAAATCACCCCCGCCCCCGGTGTGCGCATCTCCAAGATCCGCAACCTGGAGGACGACATCGCCCTCTCGCTCTCGGCACTCGGCATCCGCATCATCGCGCCGATTCCCGGCAAGGGCACCATCGGCATCGAAGTCCCCAATGCCAAGCCGCAGATTGTCTCCATGGAGAGCATCCTCAACAGCAAGAAATTCGCCGAAACCACGATGGAGCTGCCGATGGCGCTGGGAAAGACCATCACCAACGAAGTCTTCATGGCCGACCTGGCGAAGATGCCCCACTTGCTCGTGGCCGGTGCCACCGGTCAGGGTAAGTCCGTAGGCCTCAACGCCATCATCACCTCGCTGCTCTACAAGAAGCACCCCGCCGAGCTGAAGTTCGTCATGGTCGATCCCAAGAAGGTAGAGTTCCCCATCTACTCCCCCATCGTCAACCACTTCCTCGCACAAATCGAGGATGAAGACGACGAGCCCATCATCACCGACGTGCAGAAGGTCATCAACACCCTCAAGAGCCTCTGTCTGGAGATGGACACGCGCTACGACCTGCTGAAGAAAGCGCACGCACGCAACATCAAGGAGTACAACGAGAAATTCAAGAACCGCCAGCTCAACCCGCAGAATGGCCACAAATTCCTGCCCTACATCGTCGTCATCATCGACGAGTTCGGCGACCTCATCATGACTGCCGGAAAGGAAATCGAGCTCCCCATAGCCCGCATCGCCCAGCTGGCGCGTGCCGTGGGCATACACATGATCATTGCCACGCAGCGCCCCACCACCAACATCATCACCGGCACCATCAAAGCCAACTTCCCGGCACGCATGGCCTTCAAGGTCAGCGCCATGATTGACTCGCGCACCATCCTGGACCGTCCGGGTGCCAACCAGCTCATCGGCAAGGGCGACATGCTTTTCCTGGCGGGTTCGGAGCCCGTGCGTCTGCAATGCGCCTTCGTGGACACGCCCGAGGTGGAGAGGATTGCCAACTTCATCGCCTGCCAGCAGAGCTACAACGCCCCCTTCTCGCTGCCGCGTCCGCCCATGGAGGATGCCGGCGGCGCTGCCGACGTAGATATGAACCACCTCGACCCCATGTTCGCCGAGGCTGCGCGCCTCATCGTCAGCAGCCAGCAAGGCTCCACCAGCATGATCCAGCGCAAATTCTCCATCGGCTACAACCGTGCCGGACGCCTCATGGACCAGCTCGAGCGCGCCGGTGTCGTAGGCCCCGCCCAGGGCGCCAAGCCGCGCGATGTCCTCATCCAGGACGACGTCTCACTCGACATGCTCCTCAACAACCTGGGATAAATGGAAGGGAATGTGAGAAATGAACTTTTGGAGCGCAAAATCTCGTTATTACGTTATTACGTTATTACGAAATAACGAATTATCGAAATAACGAATGCTCGGAATCATTCCATAAATCGTAAATTGTAAATTGTAAATTTGTCAAATAAAATGATGCGTAAATCACTCTCTCTCCTTATTTTAGCCGCAGCGTTCTCCACCGCCGCCTATGGCCAGAGCGCCCGCAAAGTGCTGGATACCACCGCTGCACGCCTTACCAAGCAAGGCGGCGTGATGGCCAAGTTCAAAGCCACACAGTTCGACGGCACCACGCCGCAGAGCGAGAGCAGCGGTTCCATACAGATGGACGGCAAACGCTTCTTCATCGCCACCGACGAGATTCTCACCTGGTTTGACGGCAAGACACAGTGGAGCATGATGACAGGCAGCCACGAAGTCAACATCACAGAACCCGACGAAGACGACCTCGTAGAAATCAACCCCGCCATCCTCGTGAACATTTACAAGCGTGGCTTCAACTACAGCATGTCGAAATCGACGCTGCGCGGACGTGCCACCTTCGTCGTACACCTGTGGCCCCGCTACAAGGGTTCCGACTACAGCGACATCTTCATCGACATCGACCAGGCCACCTACAACCCCCTCTGCATCCGCGCCAAGCGCGACGGCAACTGGATTCGTCTGGCCATCCATTCCTTCCAAAACGGCTTCGTGCTGCCCCCCGCCACCTTCACCTTCCCCAAGCAAGACTACCCCAATGTCGAGGTCATCGACCTGCGGTAATTATACATTTTATATTTTATATCTCATATCTCATATTTCCTTCACACATGTCCCACTACCCCCTCCTCATCCTCGGCAGCGGCCCCGCAGGCTACACGGCTGCCATCTATGCCGGACGCTCCGGCCTCACCCCCGTCCTGTATGAAGGTCTCCAGCCCGGTGGCCAGCTGACCACCACCACCGAAGTCGAGAACTTCCCCGGCTTCCCCGAAGGCATCGATGCCAACGAGCTCATGGACAACCTCCGCAGCCAGGCCGAGCGCTTCGGCTGCCAGTTCCATGCTGCCATGGCCGTCAAGACCGACCTCAGCCAAGCCCCCTACCACATCTGGTTCGACGACGACAGCGAGGCCACCTGTGACAGCCTCATCATCGCCACCGGCGCCTCAGCCAAATACCTGGGTCTGGCCGATGAAGAGAAATACCGCGGTCAGGGTGTCTCCGCCTGCGCCACCTGTGATGGCTTCTTCTACCGCAAGAAGACCGTTGCCGTTGTCGGCGGCGGCGACACCGCCTGCGAGGAAGCCTCCTATCTTGCCGGCCTCGCCGCCAAGGTCTATCTCATCGTGCGCAAGCCCTTCCTGCGTGCCACACAGATTATGCAGGAGCGTGTCCTCAACAACCCCAAGATTGAAGTCCTCTTCGAGCACAACACCCTCGGCCTCTTCGGCGAGAACGGTGTCGAGGGTGCTCACGTCGTCTATCGCAAAGGCGAGGCCGACGAGCGCCGCTATGACATTGCCATCGACGGCTTCTTCCTCGCCATCGGCCACAAGCCCAACTCCGACATCTTCCGTCCGTGGGTGAAGACCGACGACACTGGCTACATCCTCACCGAAGGCGACTCCCCGCGCACCGGCATACCCGGCATCTTTGCTGCCGGCGACGTCGCCGACCCCCACTACCGCCAGGCCGTCGTTGCAGCCGGTTCGGGCGCCAAAGCCGCCATCGAAGCTGAGCGCTACCTCGCAACACTATAACCCGCCAACCACATCACAACAAGCCAGGGGACATCGGAAGAGATGTCCCCTGGTTGTTTTTCTGCAGATGAGCGCGTACCTGTCGATCTTTAAGTCCTCACGGAACGAAGCTGTTTTGATGCATCAAATACAAGTACTTCCGTACCTTCTTTCTTAGCCTCTTCTTTATTACTTTCTTTTTTGCTTCTTTTTTCTTTCATTTTTCTTCTCCTTTCGTTCTTAAAACGGGGTTTTTGAGAGGTCTGTTTTCGATGATGATTTTTCCTTCTTCCTCGAGTCATTTAACCACAAATGATGATGACCGCCTCCTGCAGGCAACCGATGGAGTCGTGAATCACGACCTCATCCCCGTCGGCACTTCGCGCACACCGCCATTAGGGTGGATGACGGTTCTCGATGACAGGGAAATTTTTCCCTCACATACTTCCGTCCATGCCAGATCCATCTTTCGGATGGCTTTCATCACATCCTTGTGCGGCTTGATACTCTTGTTTATTTGATAAAAAGTTGGCCAAACATTCGAAAACCGCAATGGCGATGTCGTACCTTTGCAGCATCAAAAAAAACGCACCAAGCATCGAAGCGCGATGCACCAAGGTGCAAAGGCCAACGCACCAAGGTGCGTGAAAAGGAGCACGAAAGGGCACATCAAGCGCCCACCCATTGAACAAAAAAAGGCGTCTGTGGGTTATTTCGCAACACCCTTCTCGATGGTCAGGATGTTCTTGTTGTCGGCATAGGTATAGCGGACATCATCCATCTTCTTAATGACGAGGAAGATGCCGAGGCCTCCGATGTCACGAAGTTTCCATGCCATCTGAGTGTCGGGTTTCTCGCGCTCGAGGGGGTTGAAGGGGATGCCGCCGTCTGTGAAGCGGATGGTGATGCGGGCCGTGGAGGCGGCTACAGCAGAAGCTTCAGATAGGGCAGCGGGGGCTGGCAGAGGAGCCTTCTGCACGTCCACATCGATGAAGCCTTCGACATTCTCGGGGTAGGCGTAGAAGATGACGTTCATGATGATTTCCTCGCAGGCCAGACGGAAGGTCAGCGTCTCCTTCATGGAGCATTCGGCAAACTCCGGCGAGGCGAGGACGGTGTCAAGGATGAGGCGGCCCTGTTCGCGAATGGGCTGGAAATGGTAGTGGCTCATGATGTTTCCCTCCCTACTAAGATGATGATAGAACGCGGGCCCACCAGGATTTCATGCTGGTTCTCGATGACAGGCTCCGTGCCGGGCTCGAAGATGTCCTCGGGCGACGGCATCCCGGTGTTGGCGAAGATGTGCCAGGCCATACCCTGGGGCAGCTGGGGCGGCTCGAAGCCGTGCATCTCCCAGTGCATGTTCATGGCCACGTAGATAAAGTCATCGGGGGTGCCTTCGGAGGAGCCTTCGGGAGAGCCTGAAGGAGCCGAAACTGCATAGCGGCCGTTGAGCATGAAGGCGGCGGTGAGGTTCTCGTGACAGCTGTGGGGCTGCCAGGCGCGCACGCCGTGCCACGAGAAATCGGGGTAGCCAAGGCCGAGGTAGTCGGTGTGGCTGAGGTGTTCCTCGTAGCGCAGCACTTTATGCTGGCGACGGAACTGGATGATGTGCTTGAAGAAGCGGAAGATGTCGGCATTCTTCTGAAGGTCGTTCCAGTCGAGCCACGCGACTTCGTTGTCCTGACAGTAGGCATTGTTGTTGCCGAACTGGCTGTTGCCCATCTCGTCGCCGGAGAGAATCATGGGGGTGCCCTGGCTGACCATGAGGAGCGTGACAGCGTTCTTCATCTGCTGGTGGCGCAGGCGGTTGATGTCTGGGTCGTCGGTGGCACCCTCGCAGCCGCAGTTCCAGCTGTTGTTGTTGTTCTCGCCGTCGCGGTTGTCCTCGCCGTTGGCTTCGTTGTGCTTGCTGTTGTAGGACACGAGATCCATGAGCGTGAAGCCGTCGTGTGCGGTGACGAAGTTGACGCTGGCCTTGATGCCACGCCGCTGTGAGGCATAGAGGTCGGGGGAACCGATGATGCGTTCCTTGACATCGGCAAGAACTTGTGTGTCGCCCTTGATAAAGCGGCGTATGCTGTCACGAAATTTCCCATTCCATTCTGCCCAGCGCCCCCATGAGGGGAAGGAGCCCACCTGGTAGAGTCCGCCGGCATCCCACGCCTCGGCAATGAGCTTTGTCTTGCCGAGAATGGGGTCGTGGGCCAGGGATTCCAGCAGCGGGGGATTAGACATGGGGTTGCCGTTTTGGTCGCGACCGAGGATGGCAGCGAGGTCGAAGCGGAAACCGTCGATGTGATAGTCACTGACCCAGTAGCGAAGGCTCTCGACAATCATGTCGCGCACATTGGGGTTGTTGCAGTTGAGGGTGTTGCCGCATCCGCTGAAGTTGAAGTAGTGGCCGTCGGGCGTCAGCATGTAGTAGGTCTTGTTGTCAATGCCGCGATAGGAGATATAGGGCCCGTTCTCATTGCCCTCTGCGGTGTGGTTGAAAACGACATCGAGGATGACTTCGATGCCGTTGGCATGGAGCCGTTTGACAAGGTTTTTCAGCTCATCGACCTGCATGCCGAAGCGCCCTGACGAGGCATAGGCAGCCTTGGGAGCGAAGAAGCCCACGTTGCTGTAGCCCCAGAGGTTGAAGAGTTCGCGGCCATCGACGGGCGAGGTACGGTGGTTCTCGAACTCGTCGAACTCATGGATGGGCATCAATTCCACGCAGTTGACACCCAGCTCCTTGAGGTAGGGAATCTTCTCGATGATGCCGGCGAAGGTGCCACGATGCTTCACGCCGGAGGCTGCGCCGCAGGTGAAGTTGCGCACGTGCATCTCATAGACGACGAGGTCGTTGATGGGTGTCTCCAGCGGCACATCGTTCTCCCAGTCGAAGTCGGAGAAGACGACGCGCGAGCGGTAGGGGTAGATGTTGTCCCAGTTGGGTTGCTGGCCCCATACATCGCGCCCCACGATAAGCTTAGCGTAGGGGTCGAGGAGAATCTTTGACTTGTCGAAGCGGTGACCTTCTTCGGGCTGGAAGGGGCCGTCCATGCGGAAGCCATACTCGATATTCTCGTAATCCAAGTCGAAAACGATCATGGAAAAGACATTGCCCATGCGGAACTCCTTGAAGAAGGGTATCTCGATGAAGGGCTCCTTCTCGCGGTTGCGGAAGAGCACCAGCGTGCAGTCGGTGGCATAGCGGGAATAGATCGAGAAGTTGACAGCTCCCGGAACGACGGATGCCCCGAAGGGATAGGGTCTGCCCGGACGTAACTTCAGCCCCTGGTATTCATGGGTGGGGAACAAATCGACTCTCAGCATGATGGAATTGGACAATCTTACAATTGGACAATTGGACAATTGGACAATTTTACAATTTGACGATTTGACGATTATATCAACTATTAAATTGCCAACGCCTTCAGGCACTCATCCACGGTGGCAAAGGATTCGAAGAAGTTGTCGAAGCCGGTGACCTCCATGATGTCACGGACTTCGTCGCTGAAGCCCACAAGATAGAGTTGCAGGCCTTTGGCCTCGGCCATCTTTTTGGAAGAGAGGAGCACACGCAGGCCGGTGCTGGAAACGTAGTTGCAGGCTGTCATGTCGAGGATGGCGTTGCTGCCTTTCTCGATAATGGCCAGGAGGGCATCCTGGGCTTCCTGGTAGTTGAAGGAGTCGAGTCTGGCTCCCAATGAATGGATTTCTATGTTCATGGCTTTATTTGATTTGTCATTCGTCATTCTTCATTCGAACCTGTGGCTCTACCGACCAGTCCATGCAGCAGCGCACGCGCAGGTCGGCATAGGGCTCAGCGTTGAAGATGGTGGACTTGATAGTCATCAGCTGCTCGGTGCCGTAGAGGAACGAGAAGGGGCGGTTGAGCTCCATGGAGAAGTCAATGGCCTCCTGCAGCAGCGACACATCGTCGCCGCAGTCGAAGAGGAAGCGGTCGGTGTCGTGGTTGTCCAGAAAGAGCACCAGCTTGAAGTCGTCGGGGTAGTGGGCAAAGTGCGCTTCCACCTTACTGCGCAGTGCAGCGTTGCCCCGAATGCGGTGGCCGGCGTGGATTTCCTCCAGCAGGATGTCGCGATAGGCGAAGTCCAGCACGCCGTCCAGCGTACCCACGTAGTCGCCCTGCAAGGCATCCTGACTGAACGGGCGTGTCTCCTGTGCCAGGAACTCATCGAGGCGCTGCTGTGTCCTGAAATGGAGCTGGCTGGCCAGCTGCGGACCAATGCCGAAGGCCCACACCTCGCCGAAGACCACGATGTCGCTGCGCAAAGTCTGCAGGCTGTGGCGCAGGAGCTGCAGGAAGCTGAAGGGCTGTCCCAGCGCATGATCGATGCGGAAGGCATCCACGCCCATACGCGCCAGACGCTCGGCCTTCTCCAGCATGAAAGCCACCACCTCGGGGTTCTTCAAGTTGAACTTGGGCAGGTCGCCGAAGCCCAGGAAGGACACGAAGTCGTCGGTGCTGTCACCAAGGAAGGCAAACCAGTCGTGGTGCTTGCCGCCATTCTTGAGCAGCGCCTCGGTGAACATCGGTGCCTGGTACCAGCAATGATTGGGCACGAAATCACAGATGACGCGCATCCCGCGAGCATGAGCCTCGTCCAGCAGCTGCTGGTAGTCGTCCCATGTACCGAAGTGCGGATCTACCTCATCCATGCTCAGCGTGTGGTAACCATGATAGTTCTGACTCTTGTAGATGGGCGAGAGCATGATGGCGTTGAAGCCCAGCTGCCTGATGTAGTCGAGCTTAGTGATGACCCCTTGCAGGTTACCCCCACAAAACACGTTCTCGCTGACAGGCGGCACCTGCCAACCGCCGTTGAAGCGGTCTATCAACAGATGATAGATGCGGATTGTGTCAAACCAAGATGAATGACCCATAGTCTTTAGTTGTTAGTTATTTAATGAACCGCAGATTACACGGATTACAGGAATTTCTTTGAGGGTTGTCTCGTCAATCTGTGAAATTTAGATAATAATTTCACGGATTAGGAGCTGACATGAATCTGTTTAATCTGAGAAATCTGTGGTGAATGTTTAGGATGGATTAGTAGAAGACTTCGTCCTGCGAGCCACGTCCGGAGGTCATCTCCACGACCTCTTCCTCTGCAGGCGCAACAGGGGGTGCCGGATTGACCTCAGGCGTGGTGGCCTCGCTAGCGGTGGTGGAAGAAGCAGAGGGATTGTCCGAGGACGCTCCCCTACCCTTTCGTGAACCGGAGTTGCGGCTCTTGCTCTTGGCAGAGGGGTCGTTGCAGAGGGTCTGCTTGATGTAGGCGGTGCGCTCCTCACGCGGTACACGGATCTTGAACCAGCCACCGCTCTCGGACAGCACATCGAGCTTGGTGCCGCGACGCACCTGGCACTTGCCGCCACTGCCGTCGGCGTTAGCGCTGATGACGGCGTAGTTGGTGCCGGGACCTGAGCGCAGGTTGGCGACTTTGGCTGACACGGTGACCTCCTTGAGCACATCGTCCTTGGGGGATTCCTTATCGCTGCAGCGGTTGCAACCCCAGACGAGCGCTATCACGAAAACTACAAAAGCTAAGAATTTTTTCATATCTTGTATGGTTCTTTAGGTTAGATTTTCACTTAATCAAACATCACACCCGGGTTCAGCTGGCTGGGGGACTTCCAGTTAATGCCGCGTTCAGCAAGGACCTGACGCAGCGTGCTCCAGTAGCTGAAGCAGAAGCCCATGCCGCGTGGCGTGTCGCCCAGTCGGCGGTCGCACTCCTTCTCGACCTCGTAGTAGTTTTCCTCCCACTGGGGAGTTCGCTCTACGGGATCGGCCTTCAAGTGGCGGTGGTAGCGCTCGTGGAAGGTGGCATCGCTGACGTGGTCGGTGTCGATGTAGTCCTCCAGGCGCTGAATCTCTTCCTGCACCTCCTCGGCTGTAGGATAGCGCTCGGGGTCCTGTTCGTCAGACTGTTGCACCAGCTCCAGCTTGTAGCGCAGGATGCTGAGCACGAAGCGCGGAACGTCGTACTCCGGCAGTTGTTGGATGACGGCTTCGCAGGCCAGCGCCTTGCCCATCGGCGTCTCCTCGGGGTCGTCGATGTTCTGCAGCAGACCTACACACTCCTTAGCCAGCGGGATGTTCTTCCATGTCCGCATCTCCTGTGAGTTCTCTCGCATCTGGTTGACATTCCCAATGATGCGCTGTATTCTATCTTTGTTCGTCATAATCAATTTTTCACTTTTCACTTTTTCATTTTTCACTCCAAACTACGCCCACGCATCGTAGCGGCCGTCATCCTCGTCCTTGATGATGAGCAGGCCGCCGGTGTGGTTGTTGATGAGGTTGTAGGTGGTGACGATGTCTTCGAGCGTCTTGAAGCTGTGACAGTCGTGAATAGGGTCCTCCTGGCAGACGATGATAGGCCCGCGGATCTCGCCCTGACCGTAGAGCAGCGTTCCGATGGGGTTGTCGGGCAGGTCCTTGGCCACGGCATCGCGGTCGCAGTACATCACCAAGTCTAAATCCAGTTCAGCCTCTTTGGCAATGGCCGCGAGCATCGACGAATAGTGAACGGCATCCAAGCCGTCGGCATTAATCAAGCGCTGTCCCATCTCGCGGTAGGAAGACATCTTATAGACATCCGCACGCTCGACATCCAGATGCCCTGTCGGCCAGATGACGATGACCATAGGGTCGATGGGCGTCTTCTTGCGCTGGGGAGCAGAAGTCTCATCGGCAGCAGGCGCGTCCTCCCCTACCACCTCCTCAGGGGGCATGGGCTTGAAGCGAGGCTGCCAGTAGCGCTCCAGCTCGTCCTTGTGGCGAAGCAGGAAGTCGGGGTCGCTGACACGCTGCAGATAGTAGAGCGTATCCTCGTCGCTGGGCAGATAGCGGGCTGCCCTGAGCCACAGCTCGGCCTTGTCGCCAGGCGTCATCGTACGGCCCGGGAGGCCTGCACTCTGCGCCTCTATCGCCAGTTCTGTCAAGCAGGTGGTAGACCCCAACAAAGCACCTTGTTCCAGATAGGCAAAGGCCTTGGTGTTGTCCGTTGTATAGCCCAGTCCGCCATAGTAGTAATGATAGAAGAGAAAGTAGGCACACATGCCCTCGCCCAGCTGCAAGCCACGGCGCAGACGCTCATCGACGACATCGTGCAACTGCTGCTGTTCCTCGGCGGACAGTTCCTCGAAATCATCGTCGCTCATGTCAGCTTTATAGATCATGCAGAGCGCACAACCCTTCGCGATGCCCTCCTCCATGAGTTCCTCATAGAGCGCCATGTTGCCACGCTGGAAGTAGAGCATGGCCAGATAGGCATAGGCGGAGGTTTCGCCATACCTGATGGCCTGTTCGTAGCTGCGGATGGCATCCTCGCGCTGCCCCAACTCCTCGTAAGCGAAAGCCAGCAACACGAACCAGATGGGGTCATCAATCTGACAGCCCTTCGCGCGACGCTCTATTATCGCTGAGACGCCTTTGGGATTGGCCTCACAGAAGGTTCCGAAGATCTGTGCACGCATCAGCTGGATGTCAGCCTGCTGGCTGCCTCGGGCAATGGCCGTCCTCAGCAGCTCGCGACTGCGCTCCACATCCATCGTGTTCTCTTGCGTCTCGCCATAGCGCCACATCTGGGCGTAGGCTGCGAGGGCATCCGGAACAGTGTCCTTAGCCAGAAGGAACAACTGCTCGGCCTCGCGCAACGATGCGTCGCCGGTGTTATGAAAGTAGAGCCAACGGCCATAGCCGTACTGCGCATAGGCATCGCCCTGTGTGGCAGCTTGCTTCAGTTCCTGAACCTCATCGTCGGTGAGGAGGAATACGCGCTCCCTAATGCGGAAGCGGAAAAGGAAGGAGTTGTCGTGGGTAATCATATTTCATACTTTGTATTTATTCAGAAGGAGAAGAGGTAGCAGGCCACCTTGTCCCACTGGCGCTTCTTCAGGTCGTCGGGACGGATGAGGAAGTTGAGGGTGCCGCAATCGTGGAAGGTGAGGCCCCAGCGGTCATCCTCGTCCACCTGCAGCAACGAGAGCATCCCAGGCATCGCCTCGCATACATCTTCTATATAGGGGAGCCCAAGGAGACGCTGGCCATCGTCGTTAGCATCTCTGGCGGTGAAGGTGATGACCTCGGCGGGCAGGTTGGCGGGAGTGCCGTCGGCAGCGAGGACGTGGTGGGTGTGCAGCGCCTCGCAGTTGGGAGCATAGAGCACGCGGAAATGCTGCGACTGCCACGGCCCCATCCCTGGATAGGACGGCGCTTCGATGTCGCCCAGGAAATAGTCGAGGGCAGCAAAGAAGTAGAGCATCCCCTCATGCGGCAACAGCCCCTCGGGGTCGAGGGCTGCGATGTCCTCTAAGCGTATCTGACAGACGAAGGTCAGCGGGTCCTGCCAGCTGTCGCCGTCCTCTGTCACGAGTGCCTCGGGGTACGCCAGCGTCTCGGGCATATCGGGTTCGCCCCACCATTTGCTCTGTCCAAAGAGGGGATCTTCTGTCGGAGATGTGGTAATCTTAATCATCGTTTTTCACTTCGAATGGCAATGCTTCAATCGCTTCCTTAGTGGTATTTCGGACATATTTCCATCCCATTTCCGACACACGTTCCTCCACGGAACCCTCGCCCCAGCGCGGCTTCAGGGGAAGGTCGTTCTGCCAGGTGCCTTCGAAATAGGGATACCACACCCTGACAAACTCCTGGTAGGACCCTTCAGGGTGCGAAGATTGCACCAGTCGGCCGCAGCTGTCGTATTCGCCTTGGGAATACCACTCATACCGACTCACAGGATTATAGCCCACGCCCATGGCGTGCAGGTCGCCTTCGCCCTGGCGCAGGCCATGAACGAACTCGCCTTTGTAGCGCAGGTCGTACTGGTTGTCGAACGTGCGTTCCTCCGAAGGGTCTTTCTCCACGATGTAGTTCAATACACCGTTGCCGTGAGGCAGCCCTTCGGCGTCCACTTCACCCGTATAGATGCACTTGACAATCTTTCTTAGTTTTTCTGCCATAGGAGTGTCATTTAGTTAGTTTTTCCACGTCAGCACCAACTTGTACTCCGTGCCGTCATAGACACAGCCATCGCTCCACTCGCGGCCTTCGATTTCGGCAAAGAAACTGACTTGCTCGCCAGGCTTGAGCAGGAAGGTCTTGCCGTATCTTGTCAGCGTGATGCAGTCCTTCTTGATGCTGGTTATCTTGACATTGCCGAAACCGATGAAGCTGAGCGCGCCAAGTTCTGGCTCAAAGTCGCTTTCCTTAAACTTCCAAGGATCATGATGACCGACCTCCCAATCTGAGCGTCCATGCTGGGCATGCAGGATGATGGGCGCTGTGGCCGCATTGGACTCTTGGAATTTGCCATTGACCCATGTGCCTTCCCAATGGATGCCGTCCTCTTTATGGTCGAAGACACCCAGCCCATGGCTGCGGCCCTCATGGAACTCGCCCTCATAGCGAGCGCCGTCGGAGAGTGTCAGCACACCTCGGCCCTCGGGCATGTCATTGATGACGTCGCCATCATAGATACTGCTGTCGCTGTATTCGATGTGTCCGTCGGGCCACACGAACGCTTCCATCGATCTGTGGTTGATGATGGGACAAGGCAACTCCAACTGCTTGGCAGAACGGCGGTCGTGGCGCCACTCCTGAGCCTCCACGAGTTCGCCTTTCTTCCATTGTTCTTTTCGGCTCATGCCCGTCTTGGCACAAAACACTTCGACAAATCCGTCGTAGGGTTGGAAGTCGCGAACATCGTCGCCATAGTGATCCAGCACATCGCCATTGGGCAGCTCGAAAGTGGCGCGGGTGGAAGGCTCATAGACGTAGCTGTTATACTGGTTGGCCGTATAGCGTCCGCCCTGCTGCTCAATGCGATAGATCTTGTCGCCGTCTTTCAGCGTCAGCTTGAGCGTGGTGCAATCCACCTTACTGGTCTCGTCGATCTCATAGTCCACGACCTCGTAACGGAACAGTTCATCGGGCCCTGAATAGCGCACAATTTCGTCGCCGGCATACCACTCCTTGACCCACGGCTTCTGCCAGGATTCTTCGGGCAGGAACAGCTCGAAGCCATAGCGCTTGCCGCCACGCAGGAACATGGCGATGGAGTCGGGCCTTTCTGGGTGATGGACGCGGAACACGCCATGCAGCCCCCAAAACTGCGGTTTCCTGTCCTTGGAAGTGTGAATCCACGCTCTTTCAATCCATGAGCCGTCGGCAAAGTCATAGCGACCGTCAGCGGCGTAGGCGGGACCGTTGATGCTGGCATAACTCAGGTGGAACACGCCCTTGAAGTGGTCACCGTTAGGGTACCAAACCTGGCCTTCGCCGATGGGTCCTGCCAGTTTCTGCAGAATGGTGTCGCCCCACTGCCAGGCACCTTTATAGATGAGTTCCTTACCGATGAGCTTCACGCAGTAGCAATTGCGACTATAGACGCCCATGCCAACTTCGTGTGAGGTGCTGTCGATCTCCACTTCCTCACCAACCTTAATGGTATAGGTCTTGCCGCGCAACTCAAGCGTGAGCTGCTGTCCATCGTAAGCCTTCACGATAGCGTCACTGAACTTTAATTTGGGCAGCCGCTCTCCCACCTTGATGTCTTCTTCATCGACTTCGTAGTGCTCAAGCGGAACGGAGGTCACGGTTGCTCCACGATCCACATGACTGTTATAAACATTAATGAAACATGCTGTTGCCATAGTAGGTCGGTTTTATTAGGTAAATGATAATTTTGTGGCAAAGATACACATTTTTTTGTAAAACAAGCATTTCATTCGATTTTTTTCGTACATTTGCACACAGATAAGCTCAAAACACACCATGACAACGAATCATTTACCGAAAACAAGCACGAAATGGAGCCTGCTGGCCCTATGTTTGCTCATGACATTAGCGGCTCAGGCACAGACCTATCTCACGGATACACACAAGCCAACCGAGGAACGTCACTACAAGGCATTCCCCACGAAGGGCGACGGCATCATGCAGATTGCCAAATTCAAGTATAAAGGCGGCTTCACGCTGGGCTCCGGCCGCGGAGGCCTCATCAGCAGCAACACGCCAGGCTACGTCACGTTCCAACTCAACGGCAGCTACGACAAGATTAGCTTCGTGGTAGGCCCCGACGGCCCACGAGGTGCTACGGACGAGTACAACTGTATCGTCACCATGAAAGCTGACGGCAAGCGCCTCTTTGACAAAGTCATCTGGGATCACGACGCGCCACAGGAGTATGTCATCGACATCAAAGGGGCACGTCAGCTGCGCTTCGATATCCCCAGAGGCGAGACCTCATTGGCCTTCGGCGCTGTAAAGCTGTGGAAGGCGGGACAAGTCTATATGGCCTCCAAGGACCCACAACACAACATTCCCTCTGCCGGCCGCGTGCAACTGGTGGGACAGCTAACACCTTATTATATACGAAGCTCTGGTTACGTGACACCCATCTCAGCCCAGAAGAGAGTGGCTGACAGGGCTCCGATTCCCAACATCAGCCTGAACCGCGTAGAGTACAAGACAGGCCTGCAGTTCACGGCGCCGGAGGCTTTCATGGGGCACAACGAGGCGTGGTGCTACTTCTGGCTGCAGAAGAAGTACGACAAAGTCTCGTTTATCATCGGACCTAGCGATAACCAGTCCAGCGGTGCAGCAGGTTGGTTCACCGTGAAAGGCGACAACAAGATTATCTATGAGAAACGAGTAACACAGCAGGATCTGGCCGAGATGGTAGTGATTGATGTGGCGGGCGTCAACCAACTGTCGTTCCACAGCATCGATGACGCCAGCCGTCTCAATGGCGGACTCACCTGGGGTGTGGTCAACATCTTCGCCTATCCCCAGAACTATGCACAGCTGCCTACGGCAGGAACGATCAACGCTTCCAAGGGTCGTCTGTCCCAGCTACCCGACGTGTGCAAGCTGGTGTCCAACATCAAGCCCTATTCCGTGCAGGGCATGGGGAGCTACGACAATATGCTGTACAACGGCGAGAGCGACTATTACACCTTCTCCATGGGCGGCGAGAAGTTCTCTGAAGGCTTCCTCCTCACCAGCGGTAAGACGCTGTTGGACGAGCTCGTCAGCGCCTACTGGAAGTTTGACCTGGCCGGGGAATTTGACTACATGAGTTTCACCGTGGGCGCACTGTCCAAGCGACGCACGATGTCCGACGACAACATCCGCGTATTATGTGACGGCAAGGTGGTTCTGGACACCGTCATCCATGTCACATGGCCCAATCAACGCTTCATCGTGCCCCTGAACAAATGCCGCACGCTGACCTTTGCCAAGCCAGGCACCATGCAGCAGAAAGACAGCTACTTCGGCATCGGCGACGTGGTGCTCTACCGTGGGGAGCCCGTGGAGAACGACCTCTTCGAACATCCCAAACCTGAATGCCCGCAGGAGATTGATCTCATCGACCTCTGCGAGAAGCCCTATTACCACTATGTCGGGCGATGGCTGTCAACACTCACCAACTTCGACTTCAACGACTGCTTCCACAATGGTGGATCGCAGCGCCGCTTCTTCCAGATGCACGACGGCACGAAGATCTACAAAGGTGTGATGCTGGAGACCAACATCCCCTTCGCCTTTGAGAACATCACACCCTTCCGCGCTCTGTTCATGTTCCTGACGATGGCCGGAGCCTCCATATCCAGCAGCTCTGTAGGAGCTGTCACGGGCACTACGGCCGGTGCCGCGATGCCCGGACTCTTCAACCTCTACCGCAACGATGCCAACGAGAAAGGAATCAAGGAGTTGCGCGAGAAAGGTCTCACAATGGGTGCCTTCTCCGTCTTCGGAGCCGGCGACAAACAGTCGTCTGCCTGCGCCTTCAACCCCTACGGCGAGTACGATGAGCTGACATTCACCGTAGCCTGCAAATCGCCTTACGTAGATCCGATGGTCAACTCGATGGGCGGTAACAAGAAAGCAGATCCCGTGCGCCTCGACGTCTTCGCTGATCAGGTGAAAGTGGGCGAATACTGGCTGTCCAACGAGATGAAGCCAGCCACCTACACCGTGCCCATCAACAAATGCCACCAACTCA
The DNA here is from genome assembly GCA_015060555.1 of Prevotella sp. Lineage (GTDB taxonomy): Bacteria > Bacteroidota > Bacteroidia > Bacteroidales > Bacteroidaceae > Physcousia. The sequence goes on along the minus strand of SUYG01000045.1, from coordinate 206,278 downwards.
TGTTCTGGCTGGAATGTGGTGAGTACCGCTCAGGGCAGTATGTCCTCTATGACATGACCGTGAGGAAGAAGGGGGAGTGACGAATGACGAGTGACGAATGACGAATGACGAGTGAAAGTGTCGAATGATAACAATTCTGGGACCTACAGCCTGCGGTAAGACCGCCATAGCCACACAGCTGGCGGCACAACTCGGCAATGCTGAAATCATCAGCGCCGACTCGCGCCAGGTGTTCCGTGGGATGGACATCGGCACGGGAAAGGATCTGGCGGATTATGAGGTCGGGGGGAAACTCATTCCCTACCACCTCATTGACATCGCCGAAGCAGGTACGAAATACTCGGTCTTCGAGTTCCAACGCGACTTCCTACGCGCGTATAAAAAAATATGTTCACGCGCACGCGAGGTCATCCTATGCGGCGGCACAGGATTATACATCGAAAGTGTGCTGCGGGCATACCGCCTAGTAGAAGTGCCCGTGAACCCCGCCCTGCGCGAGCGGCTGGAGGGCAAGACGCTCGAAGATCTAACGGCACTGCTGGCCACCTACAAACGGCTGCATAACACCACAGACGTAGATACGGCTCGCCGCGCCATCCGCGCCATCGAGATCGAGGACTACTACAGGGAACATCATATCGACGAGACACAGCCCTTCCCCGTCATCCCCTCGCTGACCATCGGCCTGGACATTCCACGCGAGCTGCGGCGCCAGCGCATCAGCCTGCGCCTGCGCAAACGCTTGGAGGAAGGTATGGTAGAAGAGGTGCAGCGGCTGCTGGACAGCGGCATCCCCGCCGAGGCTCTCATCAGCTATGGGCTGGAGTACCGCTATCTGACGCTCTATCTGACGGGGCTGTTGGGTTACGATGAGATGGTGCGCGAGTTGGAGATTGCTATCCACCAGTTCGCCAAGCGCCAGATGACATACTTCCGAGGCATGGAGCGGCGCGGCGTAGAGATTCATTGGGTCGATGCTACACAACCTGTCCCCGACATTGTCCATGAAATCCAAGTTCTCACCCAATAAAGTATCACTTTTAACTTCGTTGACTTTTCATTTTTAACTTTCTCACCATTATGGAGTCTTCCCCCTGGGGCATCATCTACTGCCCGAAACAAGGCGTTCGACACACCCACAAGCGTTGGGAGCGTATCAAGGAACTGCTGGACGCCAACAACATCAACTACGACTTCGTACAGAGCGAAGGACCACAGAGCGTGGAACGCCTCACACGAATGTTGTGCAGCAATGGCTATGAGACGCTCATCATCGTGGGGGGCGACTCGGCACTGAACCGTGCTGTCAACAGCATCCTCTCCATGGACGATGCAGTGCGACAGCGTGTGGCACTGGGCGTAATTCCCAATGGTCGCGGCAACGACTACGCCACATTTTGGGGATTCACGGAGGACGATGATGAGAAGACAATCCAATGGCTCGCCAACCGCAGATTGCGCAAAGTGGATGTGGGCTATCTACAGCCATTAGCCACGGGAGAAGACGACGATGCACCCGCTGCGCCACACTACTTCCTGAACTGCATCAATGTAGGACTGGTGGCAAACATCATGAAACTGAAGTACAAGACGCGACGCATCTTCGGCCTGTCAACCCTCTCCTACTCTGCCAGCATGATTATGCTGCTGTTCCAGCGAATGGAAAAACGTATGCGACTTCACATCAATGAAGACACCATCGAGCAGAAAGTCATGAACGTGTGTGTCGGCAACTGCCGAGGCTACGGGCTCACACCCAGCGCTGTTCCCTATAACGGTTGTTTAGACGTGAGCGTCATCTCACAACCTGAGATGCGCCAACTGATTGAAGGAATGGGGATGCTCTTCACGGGTAAGTTCCTCAACCACAAAGACGTAAAAGCCTTCCGCACCACACGCTGCATCCGCTTCGAGGAAGCTCACGGCGCCACCGTCAGTGCTGACGGCAGGGTGATGAAGGAGGTGCAGACGCCCTTTGAAATTGGACTGAAGCCCGAGCACATCAACCTAATAATCCCCAGCTGAGACACGCATCAGCCGATGCGGCTGATTTTCTCCAAACCAGGGATATCCATCAACTTGATTTTCCGACCGTCAACAGCCAGCAACTTCTCTGAGGCAAAAGCAGAAAGTGTACGGATGGCGTTGGCGGTTGTCATATTTGAGAGGTTGGCCAAATCCTCGCGGCTGAGATAGATGCTGAGCGTGGAGCCGTCCTCCTCAAGGCCGTAGCTGTCACGCAGGCAAAGCAACGCCTCGGCCAAGCGGCCACGGATGTGCTTCTGAGTAAGGTTGACTGTGCGGGAATCTGCTTTGCCCAGATCTGATGCCAGGCGTTCGATGAAGAACAGCCCCAGACGGGCATTCTCCATGAGCAGACGCATGACTGTTCCTATGGGAATCTTCACAATCACCGACTGCTCGAAAGCGGAAGCCACAGAAGCATACTTCTCGCCGGCAAAGGCAGGGCGATAGCCGAAATACTCCACAGGTTTGATGACGCGGACAATCTGCGCACGACCGCCTACACCCTCCTTGCTCACCTTCACCTTCCCGGACACGAGGCAGTGCAGATAAGCGGGCACATCACCACACTCATAGATGATGCCGTTCTTCTTAAATGTGTGTACGGTGGCGTGCTTTTCAAGCAGCTGCTTTTCCTCGGGCGTGAGCAAATCGCAAATATCACTCAAATGTGACATTATATCATCAATATTGATGTTCTTTCGTGCCATTGTACGGTGTCATATTTATGTTTTACGGCACAAAATTACACTTTTCTGCTGATTTTGTCAAATCTTTAAGAAACTTTTGGCTGAAATATTTTACTGAATGGTAAATAATGGCTATTTTTGAAGACGAAACAGGGCTTTTGCCCCATTAAACCACTAAAAAAAACTTAAAAAGTACAACCTTAACTATAACCCCAACTTATGAGCTATTTACAGTTTGACAAGACCTTGATGACCAATCTGGAGGAAGCTCTGAAGAAAGAGGTACTACGCAGCAACCGTTCTGGCGCGTACTCATGTTCGACTATTCTCGACTGCAACACGCGCAAGTATCATGGTATGCTGGTCGTGCCTGTGCCTGAGTTGGACGATGAGAACCATGTATTGCTCTCATCGCTCGACTGCACCGTCATTCAACATGGCGCAGAATTCAATCTCGGTCTCCACAAGTATCAAGGCGACAACTACAGCCCGCGCGGCCACAAGTACATCCGCGAGTACGACTGTCAGCAAGTTCCCACCACCCTCTACCGTGTCGGCGGCGTGATCCTGAAGCGCGAACTGATGTTTCAGCACTTCGAGGACCGCGTACTCATCCGCTACACGCTTCTGGATGCGCACAGCAAAACAACGCTGCGACTGCAGCCTTGGCTGGCCTTCCGCAGCGTGAGGGAGTTCACACACGAGAACCCACGTGCCAACCGCGACTACCAAGTGGTGAAAAACGGCATCAAGACCTGCATGTACCCCGGCTATCCTGAGCTCTACATGCAGCTGAACAAGAAGGCGGAATGGGTGTTCCGCCCCGACTGGTACCGTGGTGTTGACTACCCGAAGGAGACCGAGCGCGGCTACGCCTCGAACGAGGACCTCTACGTACCCGGCTACTTCGAGTTCGACATCAAGAAGGGTGAGAGCGTGGTCTTTGCAGCCGGCATCAAGGAGTGCAACCCCGCAAAGCTCAAAGAACTGGCTGACTACGAAGTGAAAATCCGCACTCCGCGCGACAACTTCTACCACTGCCTGGTCAACAGCGCCCACCAGTTCCTTAACTACCGCGAGGGCGAGACCTACGTGCTGGCTGGCTATCCGTGGTTCAAGTGCCGTGCCCGCGACCTCTTCGTGTCGCTGCCGGGTCTGACGCTTACCAACAACGAGATCGAACAGTTCGAGCGCGTCATGGCAACCGCCGAGAAAGGCATCCGCGAATTCATGGTAGGCAAGCCCCTGAGCGTTCGCATCTATGAAATCGAGCACCCCGACATCCTGCTGTGGGCCGTCTGGTGTATCCAGCAGTACTGCAAATTCGTGGGCATGGAGAAGGGCATACAGAAGTATGGCCAGCTCCTGCACGACATCATGAACTGGCTCGCTGCCGGCAACCACCCCAACCTCTACATCCACGAGAACGGACTTGTCTATTCCAACGGGCGCGACAAAGCCATCACTTGGATGAACAGCAGTCAGAACGGACACCCCATCGTGCCACGCTCCGGCTATATCGTGGAGTTCAACGCGCTGTGGTACAACGCGCTGATGTTCAGCGCCAACGTATATCGCGCCATGAACAATGCCGATGAAGCCGAAAAGCAGGAATTGATGGCCGCCAAGACGCAGAAGAAATTCATTGAAACCTTCCTGAACGATTATGGCTACCTGCTCGACTATGTCGATGGCACAATGATTGACTGGAGTGTGCGCCCGAACATGATCTTCGCCTGCGCCTTCGACTACTCACCGCTGAACGCGAAGCAGAAGAAGGGTGTGCTGGACATGTGTACCAAGGAACTGCTCACGCCGAAGGGACTGCGTACGCTTTCACCGAAGAGCGGCGGCTACAACCCGATGTACGTGGGGCCTCAGGTACAGCGCGACTACGCCTATCACCAGGGAACAGCCTGGCCGTGGCTCGCAGGCTTCTATCTGGAAGCTTGCCTAAAGGTCTTTGGCTACTCACGCGTAAGCTTCGTGGAACGCCAGCTCGTGGGCTACGAAGAGGAACTCTTCTACCATTGCATCGGCACACTGCCCGAAGTCTTCGACGGCAACCCGCCCTTCCACGGTCGCGGCGCTATGAGCTTCGCCATGAATGTGGCTGAAATCATGCGCGTAGTGAAACTACTCGATAAATATATTATGGATTAAAGAAAGGAGGAAACAACTATGAAAGTGTTAATGTTCGGATGGGAGTATCCTCCTCACGTGTTCGGTGGACTCGCCACCGCTAACTACGGCATCACTCACGGCCTGAAGGCTCTCGGCGATATGGAGACACTGCTGTGTCTGCCGCGGCCCTTCGGTGATGAGGAACAGGATGCATGCAAGATTATCGGGATGAACTGTGTGCCCATTGCCTGGCGCGATGTCAACTACGACTACGTCAAGCAGCGCGTGGGCAACATCATGAACCCCGATGACTACTACCGCTACCGCGAGCACATCTACGCCGACTTCAACTACATGCACGTCAACGATTTAGGCTGCATGGAGTTTGCAGGCGGCTACCCCGGCAACCTGACGGAAGAGATTAACAACTACTCGATCATCGCTGGCGTCGTGGCGCGCACGGAAGAGTTCGACATCATCCACGCCCACGACTGGCTCACCTACCCTGCCGGCATCCACGCCAAGCAGGTCAGCGGCAAGCCCCTTGTCATTCACGTTCACGCCACGGACTTCGACCGCTCTCGCGGCAACGTCAACCCCACGGTCTATGGCATCGAGCGCAACGGTATGGACAATGCCGACTGCATCATGTGCGTGTCGGAACTGACGCGCCAGACGGTCATCAACCACTATGGCCAAGATCCCGCCAAGTGCTTCGCCATGCACAACGCCGTCTATCCCCTGGCTCCCGAGCTTCAGGAGATTGTCGATCAGCGTCTGCCCTATAAGGATCGCAAAGAGAAAGTCGTCACCTTCCTCGGACGCATCACCATGCAGAAGGGACCGGAGTACTTCATCGAAGCCGCCAAGCGCGTGCTTGACAGAACTCAGAACGTACGCTTCTGCTTTGCTGGTTCCGGCGATATGATGAATGCCATGATAGAGATGGCTGCCGCCTACGGCATCGCCGATCGCTGCCACTTCCCCGGATTCATGAAGGGCAAGCAGGTGTTCGAGATTTTCCGCGACTCGGATGTCTATGTGATGCCGTCCGTCTCTGAGCCTTTCGGCATCAGCCCCTTGGAAGCCATGCAGAGCGGTGTGCCAAGCATCATCTCCAAGCAGAGCGGCTGCGCCGAGATTCTGGACAAGTGCATCAAGACCGACTACTGGGACATCGACGCCATGGCCGATGCCATGTACAGCCTCTGCACCAACGATGCCCTGCACGAATACCTGCAAGTGGAGGGTAAGAAGGAAGTCGATGGCATCACATGGGAAAAAGTCGGGCAGCGCATCCGCAAGCTCTACGACCAGTGCCTGGCACCCAAGTAAGACCCACCCCCGCCCCCTCCCGTCAAGGAGGGGAGGCCTGCGGGGTGGTAATCACATAATAAATAAGAATAATAACTTTTAACAATGACCCAATACACCCTCTAACAACGCGTCAGCCGCTCCCCTCCCCAACGGGAGGGGAAAGGGGGTAGGTCTTCCTATTATGAAAACAATTTGTCTATATTTTGAGATCCACCAGAACGTACATCTCAAGCGCTATCGCTTCTTCGAGATTGGTAAGGACCACTACTATTTCGACGATTATGAGAACGAGCGCGGCATCACAGAAACCGCAGAACGTTCCTACATCCCTGCTCTCAAGACATTCCTGGAGATGGCCAAGCTCTACGGCAAGGCCTTCAAAGTCGCCTTCTCCATCAGCGGCTGCGCCATCGAACTGCTGGAGCAGTATGCCCCCGAAGTAATTGAGCTGCTGCAGGAACTGAACGACACCGGCTGCGTGGAATTCCTGGCCGAGCCCTACAGCCACGGCCTGAGCTCACTGGCCAACGAGGATGTGTTCCGCGATGAGGTTGAGCGCCAGGCAAAGAAGATGAAGGAGCTCTTCGGCAAGAAACCCACCGTGCTGCGCAACAGCTCGCTCATCTACAGCGATGACATCGGCGGCCTCGTGGCCGACATGGGCTACAAGGGAATGATTGCCGAGGGTGCCAAGCACATCCTCGGTTGGAAGAGCCCTCACTTCCTCTACCACTGCGCCCAGAACCCCAACCTGAAGCTGCTCCTGCGCGACTACAAGCTCAGCGACGACATCAGCCTGCGCTTCAACGACTCTTCATGGAACGAGTACCCCCTCTTCGCAGACACCTATATCGACTGGATTGCACAGTTGCCCGAAGAGGAGAAGATCATCAACATTTTCATGGAACTCTGCGCACTGGGCATCTACCAGCCCCTGTCCAGCAACATTCTGGAGTTCATCAAGGCCCTGCCCGCAGTGGCCAAGGAGCGCGGCATCACCTTCGCCACACCCAGCGAGATTGTCACCAAGAGCAAGAGCGTGGCACCGTTGGAGGTGGCCTACCCCATGAGCTGGAACGACGAGGAACGCGACACCAGCTGCTGGCTCGGCAACGTGATGCAGCGCGAGGCTTTCCAGAAGCTCTACAGCGTGGCAGAGCGCGTGCTCATCTGCAAGGACCGCCGCATCACGCAGGACTGGGACCGCATTCAGGCTTCGAACAACTTCCGCTTCATGACCACCAAAAACATGGGCGTAGGTTTCTATCGCGGCATCTATGACAGCCCCTACGATGCCTTCACGAACTACATGAACATCCTCGGTGACTTCATCAACCGCGTCAATGCCCTCTATCCGCTGGACATCGAGAATGACGAGCTGAATGCACTGCTCACCACCATCCGCAACCAAGCCGACGAGATTACGGTGAAGGATGCTGAGATTCATCGTCTGCAGGCACGTCTGTCCAAGTTCGAATCCATGGAGAAGAAGGAAGCTCCTGCGAAGAAGGCTGCCGCTCCTGCCAAGAAGGCTGCCGCTCCGGCAAAGAAAGCTGCTCCGGCAAAGAAGGCTGCTGAGCCCAAGAAGGCTGCTGAGCCAGCTAAGAAGGAAGCACCTGCCAAGAAGGAGCCCGCTCCCAAGAAGAAAGCTCCTGCCAAAAAGTAAGCACCAGCTAAGAAGCAAGGTCACAAGAAATGGGGTAACGAATCGTTACCCCATTTTCTTTTGTATCTCGCTTTGTATCTCGCTTCGTTTTACTTCTTGTAAGTACTGTAAATCACCTGCATGCTCAGCGGCTTCGTGCCTCCTACGATGCGGGCGCTGCAGAGCGAGAAGTCGTGCTGCACGCTGGTGAGGATGTTGGACGAGTTCACGGCTGTCACCACAGGCACCAGCATCACGCGGTTCCAGTCAGGATAAGCGGCGGCATACTGCTCTGCGGTGAGGCCGTCGCGCTGCATGATGCTCTGCTTCTCGTGGTAGAGATAGGAAATCAGGCGGTTGATGTTCTCAAAGGTGAACGTGTTGGAGATGATGCTGAAATCCGAGACGTAGGTGGTGATGTCATCAGCGACCTCGCGCTTCTCGAAGAAGGAGGTGAGCTTGCCCGGACGTATCATGAGCAGCGAAGAGGGCGTGCTGAAGATGTCCGTGTCTTCGCTGTTAATGCGTGTAAGCACCATGCGGGCACGGCTGATGCTGTCATTCTCGTGGTTCTGGTAGATTTCGTCCACGGGCAGCGTCACCTCCGTAACGATACCTGCAGGCGAGGTGAGATAGGTATATGGCTTCACGGGATTGCCCTGACCGTCATTGATGGAAGCCATGAGTTGCTCGATGCCCTTGTTCTCAAAGCGTGTGCTCTGGATCACCTCGGGCGTTGCCGAGAAGCGTGCCACGCCGTCCAGCGTCTTGCCGTCGTTATCCTTATACTGGAAATTGACATTCATCACGCAGACGTCGATGGTAATCAGGGTGCCATTGCCGCTCTTGAGCATAAAGTAGTAGCCCGGGCACACATGATGTGAGAACTGGTAAGAATCGGCGAAGTACTCGGGATGCTCCACCATCAACTGCAGGATGCGCTGCCCCTCGGACGTGTCAAGGGGAATGCGGATGCAGGCGTAGTAGTCGGAACTCTCGCGCTCCTCTTCGCTGATGGTCTGGTCAATAGCTGTGAACGTCTTCTCGGCCACCGGCGTCAGGCGCTGCGGATTGACAAACGAGAAGAGGTTCGTGTTGGTGTAGTAGGTAACATCCTCGCGGACGACATTGTCCTTGTCCAGCTCATACACAGCCAGCTTCATAGGGTTGTTGCCATCACCTTTGTAGGACTTGAAGTAGAGACGGAGCTCAATGCTCGGACAGAAGATGGAGCCATCGGTGTTCTTGATGATGCGGTCTGACTCAGGCAGCGAATAGTTCTCGGGCGTGTGGAAGAGCGCGATGAAGTCGGCGCTGACGTCAATGTCGGTAGCAGGGTCTGTCACGCGGCCAATATAGCACTTTGTGCTGTTGGCAGCCACGGGGCCCAGCTCTACCGAACGTGTGTTGAAGGTGAAAGTCTGCACCGATGATGTGATGATGTCGGTCTCTGAGGCGATGCCGATGGTGTCTGTGTCATCCTCACAGGCTGCAAAAAGCAGCACGGCACACAGCCCCATCAAGGCGGATCTGATATTCATAGAGGGTAATTGTCGTTAACGAATAATAAAATGTACGCGCGCGTGAGAGAGCTATGCATCGGGGTCTTCAATGAACTGTTTGCCCTTGCTCCAGACGCTGTCGAAGAACTCAGTCACCACGGTAGAGGCCTCCGGCGACGTGGCATCGACAGGTCCCACGACGGGGATGTCCAGCTCGTGGGCGTAATCTACGAGTTCCTGATTCACATAGGAGGGCGACAGCAGCATGCCGTCGCTGTAGCGCAGGGCAAGTTTGTAGAGATCCATCTGCGTAGCGTGCTTGGGGAAGCCTTCGAGGTCTTTGGGCTTGAGGCCCTTGAACTGCAGATTGGTAAGGAACTGTTCCGTGAGCGGCAACTTCAAGTCATCGCCGGCTGGCGTGAAGATGACGCGACTCTCGCGGAACGAGGGTTCCTCGCGGAATGAAGTCTTGATGTAGAGGGGTGCGATGGTGGAAATCCAGCCCTGGCAGTGGATGATGTCAGGCACCCAGCGCAGCTTCTTCACCGTCTCCAGCACGCCGCGGGCGTAGAAGATGGCACGTTCGCCGTTGTCGGGGTACTCGTTTCCGTTCTCGTCAAACGCTTCCAGACGCTTCATGAAGTAGTCGTCGTTGTCAATGAAATAGACCTGCATACGAGCGGAAGGTATCGATGCCACCTTGATGATGAGCAGATGGTCAGTCTCATCGATAATGAGGTTCATTCCGGACAGACGTATCACCTCGTGCAGCTGGCTGCGGCGCTCATTGATGCCACCCCATTTGGGCATGAAGGTGCGGATTTCACGCCCACGTTCCTGCACGAACTGCGGCATTTTGCGTCCCATGAGCGACACCTCGGTGTCGGGCAGATAGGGCGTGATTTGCTGTGTGATAAACAAGACTTTTCTGGTCCTCATAAGCGTCAAGAGTTGTTTTCCAAGTGCAAAGATATATAAAAAATCTCGGTTATTTGCAATTTTTATGGCGGGAAAGTCAGATAAACATGCATTTTTTGCATTTTATTGGCAATTTTCCTTCTTCATTTGGCATTTATTGTGTTATTTTGCACCCTAAATGAAAACAATACACACTATTCAAGAACTCAAGGCCGAGTTGTCTGCCGCACGTGCTGCCGGCAAGACCATCGGCCTCGTGCCTACCATGGGTGCCCTGCACGCAGGCCACGCCTCATTGGTTCGCCGCTCAGTGGCTGAAAACGATGTCACTGTCGTTAGCATTTTTCTGAACCCCACACAGTTCAACGACCCCCGCGACCTGGAACGCTATCCTCGTACGCTCGAAGCCGACTGCGCCCTGCTCACCGAGTGCGGCGCCCAGATTGCCTTTGCGCCGAGCGTGGCCGAGATTTATCCGGAGCCCGACACGCGTCACTTCTCCTACCCGCCCACCGACGCCGTCATGGAAGGAGCCATGCGCCCGGGGCACTTCAACGGTGTCTGCCAGATTGTCTCCAAGCTGTTCTCCTACGTGGAGCCCGACCGCGGTTACTTCGGCGAGAAGGACTTCCAGCAGATAGCTGTCATCCGGCGCATGGCCGCAGACCTCGGCTTCAAGCTGCAGATTATCCCCTGCCCCGTCGTGCGCGAGGCTGACGGTCTGGCGATGTCCAGCCGCAACACCCTCTTGGCCCCCGACGAGCGCGCCATTGCTCCACAGATCTACGCCGCCCTCTGTGCCAGCCGCGACTTCGCCCGCACACACAGCGTAGCCCTCACCCGCGAGTACGTCGAGGCACGCATCAATGCCGTCCCCGGCCTGCGCGTGGAGTACTACTCCATCGTGGATGCCGACACCCTCGCCGATGTCAACGCCTGGACAGATGCCCCCGCCGTCGTCGGCTGCATCACCGTCTATTGCGGCAAGAAGCCCATTCGACTGATTGACCATATACATTATTAGTTTAAAGTTTAAGGTTTAAAGTTTAAAGCTGATAGTTTAGAGTTTAAAGAAGATTTCAAAGACTTATGCTCGTAGAAGTTCTGAAAAGCAAGATTCATTGCGCCACCGTCACCGAGGCCAATCTCCATTACATGGGCAGCATCACCATCGACGAGGCACTCATGGACGCCGCCGGCCTCATCGCAGGCGAACGTGTGTATATCGTCAACAACATGAATGGCGAACGCTTCGACACCTATGTCATCCGCGGTCCGCGCAACAGCGGCTGCATCTGCCTCAACGGCGCAGCTGCCCGCAAAGTGCAGGTGGGCGATGTCGTCATCATCATGGCCTATGCCCAGATGACTCCCGACGAGGCGCAGACCTTCACCCCGCACATCATCTTCCCCGCCGAAGGCAACACCCTACCCAAAGCCTAACCCCCTTCCGTCTCCCTCGGGGAGCGCCCCATAACAATGAACCGCGAACAAGACCATCTGCAATCACTCGGTCGCAAGACAGAGTACCCTACAGACTATGCTCCGCAACTGCTGGAGACCTTCGAGAACCGCCATCCCGACAACGACTACTGGGTGCGCTTCAACTGCCCGGAGTTCACCAGCCTATGCCCCATCACCGGGCAGCCCGACTTCGCCGAGATCCGCATCAACTACCTGCCGGGCAAGCTGATGGTGGAGTCCAAGTCGCTGAAGCTCTACCTCTTCAGCTTCCGCAACCACGGTGACTTCCACGAGGACTGCGTGAACACCATCATGAAGGACCTCATCAAGCTGATGCAACCCAAGTACATCGAGGTCATCGGTATCTTCACGCCACGCGGCGGCATCAGCATCTATCCCTACGCCAACTACGGCCAGCCGGGCACGAAGTACGAGGAGATGGCGCAGTACCGTCTGCTGCACCACGACCTGTGATACTTTCCCCCCCCCGATGAGCAAGTACCTGTCCCTCATCCCCTTCATCGCGCTGATAGCGCTGATTGCCACCTGCGTATCCGTCTTCGGCACCGACGCCCTCGACGGCGCCACGCAGGTGTCGCTGCTCATTGCCTCGGCGGTGTGCGTGTTTGTGGGCTTCCTCATGCGACGCGTGGAATGGGAAGCCCTGGAACAGGAGATGACCGACAAGGTCGCCAGCTGCATGCCCAGCATCATCATCCTGCTGCTCATCGGTGCCATCAGCGGCACATGGATGCTCTCAGGCATCGTCCCCACCATGATTTACTACGGCGTGCAGGTGCTGCGCCCCGAGTGGTTCCTCGTCAGCAGTAGCCTCTTCTGTGCGCTCGTCAGCGTGATGGTAGGCTCCTCATGGACCACCGTTGCCACCATCGGTTTGGCGCTGATGGGCATCGGACGCGCCCATGGCTTCGATGACGGCTGGGTAGCAGGTAGCATCATCACGGGAGCCTACTTCGGCGACAAGCTATCCCCGCTCTCCGACACCACCGTGCTCGCCTCCAGCGTCTCCGGCACACCCCTCTTCAGTCATATCCGCTATATGATGAAGACCACCATCCCCACCTTCGCCGTCTCGCTCATCATCTTCCTCATAGCAGGCCTCGTCATGGACGTCTCCGGTCAGGGCGAGATGACATTCCTTGCCGAGCTGGAGCAGACATTCATGATCTCGCCCTGGCTGCTGCTGGTGCCCGTGCTCACGGGCATCATGATAGCCCGGCGCTGGCCCGCCATGGTCGTGCTGTTCCTGGCAGCGTTCATGGCAGGCATCGTGGCCGTCGTGTGCCAACCGGCACTCATCGCACAGGTCTCCGATGCAGGGTGGTACGAAGACATCATGCGAGTCATCTACGGCCCCACCAACATCAAGACCGGCGCTCCCGCACTCGACCAGCTCGTGCGCACACACGGCATGGCCGGGATGATGCCAACCATCTGGCTCATCATCTGCGCCCAGGTCTTTGGCGGCGTCGTCACAGCCACCGGCGTGCTGCGCGATGTCATGCAGATGCTGCTGCGCTTCGTCCGCGGCACCACCTCCCTCGTCGCCTCCACAGCCCTCACCGGCATCTTCTGCAACATCGCCCTCTCCGACCAGTTCCTCAGCATCATCCTCACCAGCTCCATGTTCAAGGACATCTATCGCGAACGCGGCTACGAATCGCGCCTGCTCAGCCGCACCTGCGAGGATGGCGCCACAGTCACCAGCGTGCTCATCCCCTGGAACACCTGCGGCCTTGTGCAGAGCACTGTCCTCGGCGTGGCCACCCTCGCCTACCTCCCCTACTGCTTCTTCAACCTCCTCTCCCCCCTCACCAGCATCCTCGTTGCCGTCTCCGGCCGCATCCGTCCTTCCCGCGCCACGAACGGATGACAACTTACACACTCCCCCCCCTAAAAAAGAAGCACACGAGCGGAAGGGGGGGGGGTGGCTCGTGTGCTGAGGGGGGGGAACCCAATAAGGGTTCATGTCCACTTTCCTACTTTCTGTATTTCCGCCTTACCGCCTTACAGTTCAGAGGTGAGCTTCTTGTAGTTGCCCCGCATGGTGCGCTCGATGGCCTTGTCCTCTACGAGGCGCTCCAGTGTCTTCTGCCCTGAGCGGTTGTTGGCATAGCCGAAGACCTCGGCAAACTTCTCTGTCGTGAACTCTTCGGGCAACCTACGGAAGCACTCCACGAACTTGGTGGTGCGGCGGCGTTGCTGGGCTGCTTCGCGCAACTGGTTATCGTAGTACTGGCGGTGCAGGTCATAGAACCAATAGAGCTGCGTGCGGTACTGAATATCAAGCACAAGGTCACAGAGGGCGCGGTCGGTGTCATCAATCTCGTAAGTGCCCGTCTCTTCGCGTTCCTGCCAATGCCGCATATCTACGTACGGGGCACTTACATTAATACCATAGTACGGCACGCGCTTGATGAGCAGCCAGTCGGCCTGGTCATGGTCATTGAAATCCGCTATGGCACGGCGCTCGTCGCACCACTTATGCACATGCTCTACCAGTGGCCAGAGGGGGAGCTCACCTTGACGCTGATCCAACTTGTAGCTCCACTGGCGCAACGTCTCATTGGCCTTGATGAACTTATCAGGGTCACTATTCAGCGGCATCATCACGAAATCCGGCTTGCCCATGGGGATGGTTCCCATGCGGGTGTCGAGGCCGGAATTAAAATTCCGTTCGTTCACCAGCCGCCTTAATGTTGGTGGCGTACAAGTCTCTATCTGATCCAGTACACCCTGAAGCGGCCGCTCACCGACTGCACGTTCTGATAGTGCTGCGAGTCGATTTCGTTGTGGAAAGACTTGAGCACCATGATGTCGCGATTCTGCCATCCGCCTGATTTCGACATATTGATGGAGTTGTCCTTCTCGGAGTCCACCGTGATGAGGTGGTTGTTCATCTCCTCGCCGTCAACAAGTGTCGTGCAGTTAATCATGCTGCGGATGAACTCCCCGTTCGAGGCTCTGGCACCGAACATTCGGTTGTAGATTTTGTCGCGTGCACGGGTGTCCTTGTTGGTGCCGGCGTTGCCCTTCATTTCCTTATAGGCATTGGTGGCGTCGTCAGCCATCTTGTCAGCCTCGATGATGGGAGCCAGCAGCAACTCTTGCAAGCGGCCCAACGTGCCTTTTCCGCTGGTGGGGTCGCCTACGCCAAGGATGATGTAGTTCAGGCGGAACTTGGCCGAACGGTCGGCATAGAACCGATAGTAGCACAGCGTCATGCACGTTCCCATCATGGCTGCCGAGGCAAAGAGCAGGAAGGGCCACAAGCGGCGCGGATGGGGCTCGCAGACCTCGCGCAGACAGGGATAGACATCGAAGAACTGCTCTATCTGGTCGCACCACTTCCCAAAGGGCAGCTCGGCCATGGGGTCGGCGTCATGGGGCACAGGTTTCTGCGCTATCACCTCGATGCCGGCCTTCTCCATCAGCTCTGCCAATTCCTTGGGTGTGCGCTTCAGCAGCTTCTTGCTGGCAGCAGAATTGATGAGGTCTTCCACCTCGCCAGGCTGCGGTTGCCATTCCTTGACGTAGGCCAACTCATAGGCCATCGCTATGGCCCGCTGCGGGTTGTTGTCCGCAAGCCACGTCAGCCAATGTGCCGTCTGCTGACAGAAGGTGGGGTGCTTCTGCCCCTCGCCCAGGCTGCTGCCGTAGTAGCCGTTCAGCGCCTTGATGATAGCCAGCTCGCGATCCGTGAAGTCGGTGGCGGCGGGCTCTGTTGAAGCCTTCACAGAGGGCTCGGCAGTGGCTGTCTTGGTGGCTGCTTCGACCGTGGCAGCGCTCCTTGGTTCTTCGCCCTTGGCAGCCGCCTTGCGCTGTTCCTTGCGCTGAGCCTCGAAGTCCGCCCACTTCTGTTCCGTGGGCGACGAATCGCCCTTGGGGGCCTGACGGTAGCGATCGCCGAACAGCACGTCGTATTCGCTCCTCACGTTCTCCTCCAAGGCAGGGAACGAGTCCTCTTCGCCGTCGAACAGCTCCTCGGCATCCAGATAGAGCACGTCGTCCTCGCCCGTCACGAAACTCAGTCGCGAGCTGTCCTTGCAGGCGTCATCCACGAAGTCGAGAATCCCCAGCAGCGCAGCCATCTCATACTGGTTGCAGATGAGGTTGCCCCACTCCGCACGGGCCTTGAAGACAATCTTCAGCCCCTCGCCCGAGGCCGAGACATAGACGAGCAGGATGCCCAAGTCCTTCAGGTCGAACTGCCCTTTGATGCGCTCGAACAACTCGCGCGGGTTGCCGCAGTGGTCCACGTCGATGACCACGAGCCCCGACAGATAAGCCTTCAGCTGTTCGCGCCAGTGCCCTTTCTTGCCCTTGTTGAACTTCTTGGTGCCCACGCTCAGCTCGAAGTCTGCCGCCTGGAAGCAGATGCCCGGCAGCGAGCGCTTCAGCTCGTCGGCCTTCTCCTTATGGGCTTTGTCGCCCGTCTCGGCAAAGAGCTTGAGCTCTTGGCGAACGTTCTCTACGATGGTCTTGGCAATGGCGAGACACTGCTGCCATTCCTTGCTGCCCATCTGCATCATCTCCAGATAGGTCTTCACTTGATACGTAATCTTATACATGATATTCTTCTTTTTTAATGTTTTTGATTAAGGTGTTGAATCGCTCGCTTGCAGGCAGTCGGCGCACCACCAGTTGTACCTGCCTAAGCACCTCGGCCTGCCAGTCGCGCAGATGCCGGGTGAGGTCGATGGTGCCGGTGAAGGTCATCGTGCCCTTCGCCTCGTCTAGGTAACAGCCAAGACCGTCCTCCGCGACCACGCGCTGCTGCGAGGGCAGAGCGATGGGCTTCTTGGGCTTCATGTCCTTGGTCAATGCCGCAAACTGTCGGGAGAGCTCAGCGTAGGGGTCAGGCGAGGACACCTTGCATTTCAGCGTGAGCATCTTCGAGGGGTCAGCGCCCGTCGTAGTCCAACACTTGCCGCCGCCTGCACAGCTCTTCACATTCTTCTGCGTCGAAGGAGCCTCGTTGAAGGGGTCGAACTTGAAGCTGTTGTCTGTGGGATCGATGGTGGCTGTGCCGCGCACCTTGATTTTCTTCTTTTTCTTATCTGTAGTATCCATAGTCGTATTAATAATTAATAGTGAAAATGCACGGAGCCTGTCCTGGGCCCTTTGGGCAGGCTCCGATAGTAGGTTTACATCCAGTCGCTGTCCCAGTCGGCGTCCCAGTCGGCGTCCCAGTCCACAGGTTCTCTCAGATCGGCCTCGCAGCAAACGACGCCTGCCAGCTCGTCCAGCTTCAGCCTTAGCCGCTCGTCTTCGGGCTCGCAGCACTGATTGGAGTCTATCAAGATGTTGAATAACTGTTGAGCGATCATGTTCTGGTCGCGGCGAGCCTCCGATGCCAGCTCGCGTTTCACGTACTCCATGACATCCTCTGGCAGTTGTCCTTCCATGAGCTTTAGGAATGCCTTGGCTCGGCGTGAGAGACTATGGCGAACATCTGTATGATAATGTTCGCGCGAGAGGGTGAAATCACTTCCAAGCCTTACTGCATCTTCCAGCTTGGTGCCGCGTGGGGCGGACTTGTGGGTGTTATTCAGTTTCATATTATAAAAATGAAATCACCCTATACTGCAAAAAAGACGGCGCAGAACTATTCAACGCCGTCTTTTGCTAAGACATTATAACGATAAGATGTTTGAAATCAGCGGTTTTTACACATAACTATAGGACTCAAGAAAAAACAGACCTACCGTTTTTCATTGATTATCTTCCGTTTTGTTCTTTCCAAAACTCATCAAATCCATAGGGGTCTTCATCCTCTACCTGAGATGATTTCCTTTCCTTAGCCTTATGCGGATAGCCTATCCTCTCTTCCTCTTTTTGGACGAACCTCACGTAGTTCTTGCTTGGCTTCTCCGGATTCAGCATTTCCACAATATCCTCCAAGTCCTGTGTGATGTTCTCGGGATTGTGCGTGCTGCCTAAATCGTCTGAATCGAAAGGAGTTGTTTTCCCGTCCTTCTTCACCCCTTTGCCATTAAGGAATACTCCGGATGTGATGACCCAAATATCATCATCACTATTGAATTTAATATACTGGCGATTCTTCCATTCGCTAACAATGAAATGGAGCTCTCGCTTTGAACCTAACCAAAGAATTGTTGCAGTAGTGTTCCCTGTCGTGAAGTTCTTGATGAAGGCCCTCTGGTCTGCTTCAATTAACATTGGTCCGCCTTCTGCCTTCGATTTTTTCATGAAAGCGTACACGTCCGCGACCTGTGCCATGCGATACTCATCAGCTACATCCTTACTGATGAATGGGAAAGCCTTGTGTTTTCCCTTGGGTGGTGCTGATGGCTTCTTCTGCTGCTTAGCAGGGGATTTAGGCTTGGCTGGCTTGGGCTTAACTAAGCATGCCTCTATCTGATCGGACAAATTTCCGTCGTACTCTATGTTAACCCAATCTTTTAGCGATTCACTTTTGTCTATCAGTTGAGAGATGAACCTATCCATTTCCTTCTTGTCGGCCTCCTCCATCTCGTTGTCAATAGTCACACCGAGCATATCAAAGAGAGTTTCACGTAAATACGTTTCCCAATGATGGCATAGCGCTTTGCGTACAATTGCAAATATGGTGTGCACCACTTGGCGTTTGTCATGTTCCGAGGCATCAAACTTGGCATCGCGAATGTTATTGCAAAGGTCGTCCCATAGAGTATCAATGGATTCCTGTGTCAGTTCCTCCTCTGTATTATAGAAAGTGTCAAGCAAAAGAGCGGTGGCACAAAACACATCTTCCACCTGAATCTCCAAACCATTCAGATGGGCACGACGTTTGCGGAATACGGCAGCACAGGCTGCATACAAAGGGTTCTGCTCAAACGCCTCACGGATTCTCTTTCTTTCTTCTTCGTTGAGTATTCGTAGCATTTCTCTCTTCTTCAATATCTTTTTCTACTCGATTAAACCACTTAGCCACCTTCGGGATCGGGAAAAGCATATCCTTGCCAAAGACGCTGTCAAGTATTTCATCTTCCATTGGGAAGTCTATTCGGATGTCCTCGCCCCATTCATAGGACCGATGGTTGGAGAGCATCCATTTCACGCCGAAAGCGTCACTCTGTTCACTACCTATGAGCATGGTGAATAATTCTGCCAGTTTCGCCTTCTTGCGGAGAAGGCTTGACACATTAGGATTCTTCAGCGTGACGTCACCCTCCATTGAACTGAAAAGGCCGAATATCGACTTGAAAAAATGGCTATGCTTGACTATGGCTTCCACTTTAGGGTCTATCAATCCGCGATTCCAGTGAATCGTCATCCACTTCACCGTTCGGTTGTTCTTGTACATGTGCCAGCGTCCCTGTTCCAAAAAATCAAAGGAATACGTCTCTGGTTTGATGATGATATTAAACCCCAAATCTTGGTTGTTGAACAACATGTTCATATTAGTTTGGAGCAATGTCTTCACCCCATCGGTCTTTCGCCAAGCACTACTGTTGAGTTCAATGGCTATCTTGTTATGCCCCTCACGGCAGTCTATGAAAACATAGCAAAATGGGTTGGAAGCCACTGGCTTCTTGTCAATCTTTGGGAATTTACTGGGTCGAGTCGTATCTTTCTCCCACACATCCAAGACCTTTGGATGCTCTAGATGAAGCATTACGATGCCATCTTGGTTCAACAACACCACGCAAGGGTAATCAGGATCTCCCTTTTTAAGACCTCTCAATGCAAATTCATCCCCCTCCTTACCGAAGAGAGGGCTCAAATAAGATTGGCGCTCCGCTGCTGGAACGGGGGGGCGAGAAGGCTCGGCATAGGCTAAGAGAGTTCCCTCATGTTTGTCATCAACGTAGCCGTAATTATATATTGCAAACCTTTTCATCAGGGCTTAGATTTGTTCAGAGTTTCATTATTTTTTATTGTCTGACAGCAGTATTATGCCAAGGAGAATTCCACTATCGGTTGGATGTACCATCCATTTTGTATTGTCTGACAGCTACCGATGGAGCGTTGCAACTCCTTCAGGTGTTGGATGTACCATCCATTTTGTATTGTCTGACAGCCCAACTCACCTCGTCAGAGAACTGGCGGCTGTTGGATGTACCATCCATTTTGTATTGTCTGACAGCCAAAAGTAAAGTATCGCATTCGCGAGTTCGTTGGATGTACCATCCATTTTGTATTGTCTGACAGCACATCATCAGTAATGCGCTGTTGTTTAATTGGAAATGGTACTTCCCGAGTGCAATAAATGCCTCAGGCTAAGGGCAACCAACTGCCCCATAGGACGAATCCTATTCATTTTTCTTTATGATGTCTTTACTGTTAGCTATATTTCTTGCGGCGTTGTAGTCGGCATGAACCTTCTCGCCGAACTGCTGACATTCAGGATTCTCGCAGATGAATGTGACGCCCTCACGGAAACCTTCGTGCCCACAGCAGGAGCAGGTGCGGCTGGTGAACGCGGGGCGAATCTTCTCCACCCTGATGCCATATTTAGCAGCCTTGTAGGTAATCATGTTCTGCAACTCATAGTACGACCAGTTGCGCAGCACGAACTCCTTCCGCTCGTCGGCGTTGCCGTCGCTGTCCTTGCCGAAGCCCGAGAGATCCTCCAGGTGGATGGTGGCGGCGTGTGTCTGCAAGGCGAAGTTCACCACCTCGCGGCTGAACAGGTGGTTCTGCGTGTGCACCCAGTTGTGCTCGGCCTGCCGCAGCCGCTCCAGCGGTTCAAGCTTCTTCGTGCGTCCCTTGCCGCCCGCTGTAGTCTTCAATCGTTGCAGCGATTTGTAGCGGCGTTGGAACGCCATGCGGGTGTTCAGGAAATGCTCTCGGTCGCCGATGGCCTTACGCTCTGGCGTGATGTTCGTGGCCACGTAGGCAGGAACATTGATGCCCAAGTCCACACCCACCACGATATGTTTGTTCAGCTCCACGTACTCCTGCGGGATGTTAACCACCATGAGCAGGAAGAACTTCGTCGAGCCGTCGCGCTTCACCATCTGTATGGACGAGTTGCACAGCTTGTACTCGCCATCGTACTCTTTATCCAGCTTCAGGCAGCGCTGCACTATCAGTCTGTTGCCGCTGCGGTCTTTGCCGAAGTTGAAGTGGAAACGTAGCCCACTGTACCAACGGAGGTAGAACTCACCACCTTCACATTCGATTTTGATGCTGTTGTTCCATGGAAATGGAATCGGCATGCCTTTCTTGTAATTGCGGATGGCGCGCTCGCCACGTTTTACATCGGGTGCATCAGTAAGGAATACAGCCTGGGCATTGTTTTCCAGACGAGCCAGAATCTGACCGAAAATGTTCGTTTCAATCTCTGTCGCAAACCTGTACGCCAAAGTATTCGTTGACATCTCAGTCGCATACTTGCAGATAGCCAGTTCCTGGTCCGACATCTCCTGCTCTGCCGCCGACAAACGCTCCCGCAACTCTTCTATCACATCAACATCGGGCATCTTTTGCCGCTCGGCCTTAGCCAGTTCTTTCTGTAGCGACAGGTACTCGGCATGCTTCAGCCGCACCATCGACGAGACATGCTCATCCAAATACAGCTTCGACGAGATATTGTTAGCCGCTTTGTACAGATTGTCGTTGATATGGTACAGCAGTCCCCACTGCGCCTTCCGCTCTTCGTCGGAGAGGCCGTCAGTGCAAAGCGTCAGCTCTATCTTTCGCGTTATCGTGGGCATAGATGATACCTTTTTTCATTATTTCCGCTGCAAAGATAGCAAGAAATCTTAAAAGGAAGGAAGGGAAATGGGGAAAATGTGGAAAAAAGTGTGATTTGAGGGCTCTTGCCCTCTCTTTTTACCTCCCCCCACTAATCTCCCATGCCAGCCCGTTCAGCGCCTCGCATACCTGTCGCGTGATGGTGACTTTGTGGTTGCGGTGGGGAAAGGGTGAGAGGAGCAGCAGGCGGCCCTCGGCGCAGGCGCGGAAGCGCTCGCCCGATGGCTTCTGCAGGGGGGCGAGGCCGTTGTCGAGGAGGACGATGAGGGGCAGGCCTTCGTCGAAGGCGGCGCGGGTGATGGCTTTCTCGCCGGGGCTGATGGCGGGAGAGACGAGGACGGCACCGGCGCGGGCCGCTGCCAGCAGGCGCGCCTTCTCCTGTTCGAGCAGGGCGGGGTCTATGCTGCGGGAGATGCGCACGCGCAGCTTCTCGGGGGCGGAGAGCAGGGCGAGGTTGCCGACGGCGGAACACGTGCGGCCGCAGACATCGACATCGAGGCGCACGCGGAGGAGGTCGGGGCGGGCGCGCTTCAGCAGCAGGCGGCGGGGGTTGTCGGCGAGATAATCGAGCCAGCGCTGCAGCTGGCCTTCTCGCAAGAGGAGCTTGTCATTGAAGCCACGGGCAAAGAGAAGACCGTGGGTACGGTCATCGGGTTTGGTTGGTTGCGACTGAGTCGCAACAGACGGAACGAGGGAAGAAGCAACAGAGGGAACAACAGAGGGGGCAGAGCTTGCCGAGGCGGCGGGATAAAGGGCGCGGAAATGGCGGTTGCAGCCAGTCTTAAATCCGCGAATGATGCGGCTGAGGTCCTTTTCCATCTGTTCTTTGACAAAGAGAATGCCATGCAGGTGGTCAGGCATCATCTGTAGTGCGAGGACTTCCACCTGGGGGTAGTACTCGGGGATGCCCCACCATTCATCGGCCACCCGCTGCCCGAGTTCGCTGAGCTCTGTCCTTGGCGCATCAGGGCTGTCGGGCGCGGCATCGCTGCGCCCCACTACACGACCAAAGAGGGCACGGCGGCCCTCGGTGGTCATGGTAATCATGTACATCATGCGCCCCGTGTAGTCATGATCCACACAGCGGCGCTGCATCGAGGGCTTCAGTTCGCCGGCAAAAGCCTTATTACGCTCATAGGTTTCGCGGTCCATGCAATGAGAAACTTGTTTCCGCCGCAAATTTACGAAAATCTCCTCAACCCACATCATTTTCGATGAAAAATCTCATCTTGACACACAAAGTAGTAAAGTAGGAAAGTAGGAAAGTAGACATTAAGGTGTTTTAGACCAGGGAAAGAAAGAGGAAGTAATATAATTAGTATATAATTTATCGTATAATATATAATATATATATAATAATGTAATATTATTATAAAATTTAACCCCTACATATAATGTCCATCTTCCACTTCCCTAATGTCCGTCTCGTGCCTCTGATTTCCGTCTGCCGTATCTCAATGTGAGCCAGCTGCTCCAAGATGTCCGTTTGCGCCCCCCCAAAACACCTTAATGTCTACTTTCCTACTTTCTTCATTTCCTCATTTCTCCCCCTCCTAAAGCCCCCAAGCCCCCAAGCCCCCTAAAGGGGAGTGTAGAGGCACCCAGCCTCTCTCCTCCCCTTTCCCCTCTTCCCCCAAAAAACACTCCCCTTTAGGGGGCTTGGGGGCCTCCCTTCATAAGGTCAAGTCCTTCCGGCCATAAGGTCAAGTCCTTATCGCCATAAGGACAAGTCCTTCTGAAAAGGAGGATTTGCGGTGAAAAACGGCGAAAAAGAGAGGCGAAAAGGAAGGACAATCGAAGGGGTAAAAAAGATGCAAAAACTGCATGAAAAAGTGGGCGAAATATTTGCGTAGTTCGCAGATTTTCACTACCTTTGTAGCGAGAAACGAGGGAGATGTGAAAGCTCTCACAAAGGCGCCAGCGGGGGCCGAATATCGACCGAAGGACTCACGAAAAACACAGGGTCTGGATTCAAGATTCAAGTTTCAAGTTTCAAGATTCAAGTTTCAGGTTTCAAGATTCAAGATTCAGGTTTCAGGATGACAGACCGAAATTAACCACTTTTATTAACTTTAAATCTTTTATTTTTATGAAGAACACACTTAAGTACTCTCTTGCCATGCGCAAGAATCCCATCCATCCCGACGAGCCCGAGAAGGCGTACGCGAGTCTGCAACTGAACGGCGTGCTGGACATTAACGCCCTGGCCGCGCACATGGCGAACCACAACAGCATCTACAGCAAGGGCACCATCGTGGGCATCATCACGGACATGTGCCACTGCGTGAAGGAGGCTATCACCGAGGGTAACGCCATCGAGCTGGGCGACCTGGGCCGCTTCACCCCCTCCATCACCTGCGAGGGCGCGCTGCCTGGCACCGACGCCGAGGGCAACCCCATCACCGCCATGGAGGCTTTCACCGAGGCCAACATCAAGGCCGTGAACGTGAACTACGAACTCGGCCCCGGCCTGGACTTCAAGCGCGACGACTTCGACTTCGAGTACACCACCACCCGCAAGGTGCAGGCTGCCACCAAGAAGGCCCAGAAGAAGGGCGAGACCAGCGTGGACTGGAGCGAGGAGGATGAAGGCAACGAAGGGTAAAAGACCCACCCCGCCCAAAGGGCACCCCTCCCGTGAGGGAGGGGGCCTGCGGGCAGCGGGGAAGGGCCTCGCTTGCGAGGCACCTCGATAATTCGGAAATTAGTTTAATTCGTTGTGAAAAAACAAGGAAGAGGCTGTGTTATGTTTTAACACAGCCTCTTGTTTGCGGATCGTTCATTCAGAAGCAAAGAAAAGGGGATGGCCTGCCGCCCTTACAGCTCTATAGGGCTGTAGGGCAGGTTGAAGGCATCGGCAACGGCCTTGTAGGTGATGCGGCCATCGACGATGTTGAGACCACGGCGGAGGCTTTCGTCATCGCGGCATGCCTGCTGCCAGCCTTTGTCGGCAAGGGCAAGGGCGTAGCGTAGGGTAGCATTGGTGAGGGCGATGGTGGAGGTGTTGGGCACAGCACCGGGGATGTTGGCCACGCAGTAGTGGACGATGCCGTCGATGTCATAGACGGGTTCGCTGTGTGTGGTGGGGCGTGAGGTCTCGAGGCAGCCGCCCTGGTCGATGGCCACGTCCATGAGGACGGTGCCACGCTGCATCAGAGGGAGCATGTCGCGTGTGATGAGGTGGGGAGCCTTGGCACCCGGAATGAGGACGGCCCCGATGACGATGTCCGTGGTGGGCAGCTCCTGACGGATGTTGTGGTCGCTGGAGTAGAGGGTGCGCACATTGACCGGAAGCTCCATCGAGAGCTGACGCAGGCGGGGCAGCGAGATGTCGGCGATGGTGACATCGGCCCCGAGGCCTGCGGCCATGCGGGCTGCAGCCTCGCCCACGATGCCGCCTCCGAGCACCAGCACGCGGGCTGGCTTCACGCCGGGCACACCGCTGATGAGCTTTCCCGAGCCGCCCTTCGTCTTCTGAAGATAGTAGGCTCCGTTGAGGGCTGCCATGCGTCCGGCCACCTCGCTCATGGGCAGCAGCAACGGCAGCGCGCCATTGGTCTGTTGCACGGTTTCGTAAGCCAGACAGACGGCTCGGCTGGCGAGCATGGCATCGGTGAGGGGACGGTCGCAGGCGAAATGGAAGTAGGTGAAGAGCAGCTGACCGGGGCGCACCAGCGGGTACTCGGGCTCGATGGGTTCCTTCACCTTCACAATCATCTCGGCCTGTGCATAGACATCTTCGATGGTAGGAAGCACCTTGGCGCCAGCCTTCAGATACGCTTCGTCGGGGAAGCCGCTGCCTTCGCCTGCGGTGTGCTGTACGACCACGTCGTGTCCGTGGCGCACGCACTCTGCCACGCCGGCGGGAGTCATGCCGACACGATTCTCATTGTTCTTAATCTCCTTAGGAATTCCGATTTTCATAGCAAGTAAGTTTTTTGTGTTAATGTATGGTGTTAAAGGATTTCAGGATTGTGCTAAAGGGCTTCAAGATAGAAGCTGACGGGGCGGAAACCGTCGTTGCAGCTAATCATGGCGCTCATGGGGTTCTGCATCCAGCCGTCGAAGAAGTTGCCCTGGCCACGAGCCAGGGACTCCACGAAGGGCCGCATCACATCCCAGGCGGAAGGGCACAGGCCCGAGGGACGCTGACCGTTGACGGAGACCCACCGCTGTCCGATGCAGACATCGCAGGCGTGCTCGATGGGGTTCTCATACTGCGCCATCAGGTCGTCATAGACGGTTTGGTGCACAGCGGTGATGCGGACTTGGTTCATAGTAGTTATAATTGATGTTTTTGGTAGAAGGCGCGCGTAGCCACAAGGAAGAGGACGGCTCCCACAAGCTGGGAGATGGCCACAACCCAAAAGGCAGGGGTGTAGCCGGCGAGCTCGCTGATGACACCGCCGCAGAGCACGCCAAGGCCGATGCCGACATCCCACGAGATGAGCAGCGTGGAGTTGGCGGTACCGCGCTCGTTGTGATGAGCCATGGAGATAATCATGTTCTGGAAGGCCGGCCACAGATGACCGTTGCCGAGGCCGAGCAGGAGCGCCGAGCCATAGTAGCCGAACTCGTTGGGGAAGAGGACGAAGAGCGTGTAGGCCACCGAGGAGATGATGACGCCCTCCGTGGCATTCTGCAGCAGCTTGCCCTCGCGCAGCGCACGGGCACCCTGCAGGCGGGAGGCGACAAGGCCCACGGAGAGAAGCAGGAACCAGGTGCCTGTGCCGCCGGTGATGCCCATCACCTCCTTGCTGTAGATGGCGAGGTAGTTGCTCACCACGCCGAAACAGAAGCCGAAGAAGACCATGTTGACGGCCAACAGCCAGCCGCGGACGAGGAAGAAACGGTCGAGGCGGATGAGCCCGCGGCGTGGAGCACTACAGGACGGGGCCTGCCCCTCAGCACGGGAGGCGAGCTGAGAAGAGGGAGCTGCGGCGAGCGGTTTCGACTGGAGCTTCACCTGGCTGTCAACAACCATGCCTAAGCCGGCAATGAGCAACGCCAGCCAGAACAGCAGCTGGAAATCGCCCGTCAGCCGATAGAGATAGATGGCAGCCATGGGGGCTGTGGCCATCGCCAGGTTGTTGGAAAGGCCGTAGTAGCCGATGCCCTCATTGCGCCGCGACGACGGCAGCACATCGATGGCTACCGTGGAATTGGCAACGGTCAACGCTCCGAAGGGGGCACCGTGCAATGTCCTCACGATGGTGAAGAGCAGCAGCGACGAGGCTCCCAGATAGCCGCCGAAAAAGAGGAAGAAGAGGAAGAAGCACACCATCAGCACCCGCTTGCGGGGGAAGCTGTCCACCAGATAGCCGCTGAAAGGGCGCGCCAACAGGGCCGTCAGCGTGTAGCCGCTCAGCACGAGTCCCACCACATCCTTCGTGGCATCGAAGCGCTCCACGAGATACAGCGGCAACAGGGGTGTCAGCAGATAGAAGGCGAAGAACAGAGCGAAATTCGCCGCCATCACGCGACAGTAGTTGCGGTTCCAAAGTCGTTCCTGCGTCATGGCATGGGCCCGCCGGGGTCACCGACGGGCCATTATGTGTGAGTTTTAGGATCTGTTGGCGAGGTCTTCGAGAATCTTCCAGACGTTGAGGAGGCCACGGGGCACGTGGAAGCAGCCCTTCCACTTGCCGCCCTTGAGGGGCAGCAGTACTTCGCCCTGACGGTTGAGGTAGCCATACCACTCGGGGTAGTCGTCGTCGCGGAAGTGTTTCCAGGCGTAGTCGTGAACGCGCTGGAACCAGTCGAGGCAACGCTGGTCGCCCGTGAGCTGATAGCCCTTGATGAGGGAGATGAGGGTCTCGAAATGTACCCACCACAACTTCTGGTCCCATTCGAGCTCGTGGCGCGGATGGCCGAGGCGGTCCATGAAGTAGAAGATGCCGTCGTACTCCTTGTCCCAACCGTACTCCACTTCCTGAAGGGTGATTTCCACAGCCTGCTTGATGAGTTCGGGACGGCCGAGACGCTTGCCGAGGTCCATGACGAACCACATGGCTTCGATGGCGTGGCCGGGGTTCAGCTTGCGACCGTCGAAGCAATCGACGAGGTTGCCGTCCTTGCCCAGCGCCTCAACAATCAAGCCGAGCTCGGGACGGTAGAAGACGTCCATGACTTCGTGCAGGCAGTCGTCGATGGCTTTCTGCAGGAAGGCGGGCTCCAGCAGGGACTCTATCTCGAGGGCTACGTTGCAGAGGATCATCGGCAGGTCGAAGGTCTTCAGGGCACGGGCACCGGGAGCGGCCTTCGACCAACGTCCCTTGGGGTTGTCGGTCTTGGAGAGCACGATGTCGAAGGTGCGCTTGGCGATGTCAGCGTATTCGGCAGAAAGGGAATCTGCGGCGATGGAATCGCCGCACGCACTCACCGCAGAGAGGCCACTCTTGGCGGCTGTCTTCAGCGCGATGGAGAGCTGACCGAAGGCGATGACAGCGAAGGTGTAGGAGAAGATGTTGTAGGGTTCCACGAGGGCGTGGCCTTCACGGTCGAGGGCGAAGTACCAGTTGAGGTTGCCGTCGTGGCCGTGCTTCTTCAGGAACTCAGCACCCTGAATGGCGGCATCGAGCCACTCCTTGCGGGGCTCCACGGTGTTGTAGAGCTTGGAGAACATCCACACCTCGCGGCCCTGCATCCACACGAATTTGTCGGTGTCATAGACATTGCCGACGCGGTCGAGACAGGTGAAATAGCCACCAAACTCGGTGTCCTGGCTTTTGTTGAGCCAGAAGGGAATGGTGCGGTCCAATAATTCAGAGCGATACTGCTCTGCTAATTTCTTGAAGTCTATCATAAATGTATTGAATAATGATAACGTTTAAGATTTATTCTATTTTCTCACATGTAATGGCCACGAATGGGGACATATAATGGTCATGAATATTTTATGAGCTTTCGTCTAATCCATAGTAGTAAGCTTCGGCCATCCCCCCCAGTTCAACTCGTCTTGTACAGACATGGCTGCACCGATGATACGATAAACGATATGTTGATATGACTTAGGATTTGTCATTATTGAGAATATCGAATAAATTATTCATGAATAATTATATGTACCCATTCATGGACATTCGTGTGAAAGATTCTATTCAAGTAAGTATTCTATTCCTGCGGCAGCGTCTTCCATGTCAGCCCCTTCTGCTCCTCCCGCTGCGGCATGACGATGCTGAGGAGGAGGGCGACGAGGACGCTGACGAGCATCGAGACGAAGCCGAAGAGGAGGAAGTTGGCCTGCGTGAAGAAATTCATGTAGAGCACCGTGGCTGTGCCGCAGAGGAAACCGATGATGGCAGCCTTCGAACCGATGCGCGGGAAGAAGATACCCATCATGAACAGACCGCCGATGGCACCGCTGAGGAGACCGAGGATGGTGTTGAAGTAGTCGAGCAGCGACTGGATGTCAACGGTAGCCATCAGCCAGGCAATGGCCATGCCTATCATGCCGGCGCAGATGCCGGCGATGCGGGCCACCTTCACCTCACCGCCCTTGGGCGTTTGCTTCTTCATCTTGCCCCAGAGATCCACCGTGAAGGCCGTGGAGATGGAGTTGATGTTGGAGGCGATAGTGGACATCGTAGCGGCGAAGACGGCGGCTATGAGGAGACCGGCGAGACCGGAGGGAAGCTGCGACATCATGAAGAAGGGGAAGATGGCGTCGCCCTTAGCCATGGTGATGTCCAGCTCGGCAGGATGTGTCTTGAAGAAGGTGTAGAGACCTGTGCCGATGGTGAAGAAGGCGATGGTCACGACAACGGACATGAGGCCATTGGTGAGGATGCCGCGTGCGGCGCTCTTCTCGTCGCTGGTGGTCAGATAGCGCTGGATGACGGTCTGGTCGCTGGTGTAGCTGATGAGGTTGTTAGCGAGACCGCCGAGGATGACCACCCACCACGTGGCGTTGACGAAGTCAAACGGGTTCTCGGCATCGAAGAGGAAGAGGCGGAACTTGTCGTGGTCGGTGGCAATCTGCCAGAAGTCAGAGGCGCCGTTGTCGCCCGTGTTGACAATGAGATAGACGGCCGCCAGGATGGCACCGCCCACGAGGATGATGCCCTGGATGACATCGCCCCAGACGACAGCCTCGACACCGCCCATCGTGCAGTAGAGGATGGTGATGAGGGCCATCAGCGCTATACATATATATATATTAATGCCCGTGACAGCGGTCATCGCCAACGACGGCAGGAAGAGCACGAGAGCCGTGCGCGCTACCATGAAGACGATGAACAGGATGCTGGCCATCAAGCGGGTGGCGCTGTTGAAGCGGCGCTCGAGATACTCATAAGCCGTGGTGACGTTCAGACGACGGAAGAAAGGCAGGTAGTACCTGATGACGGGGAACGACACCAAGAGGATGCAGATCTGCATCGGGTAGTAGGTCCAGTCGGTGGCGTAGGCCTTGGCGGGGATGCTCATGTAGGTGATGGCGCTGAGCATCGTGGCAAAGATGCTGATGCCGGCAGCCCACCACGGGATGCGGCCGCCACCCTTGAAGAAGTCATCGCCGGAGTTGCCGGCACGCTTCATGAAGTAGTAGCCGAGATAGACCATTCCCAAGAGGTACAGGATGAGCACCACCCAGTTCAGCCAACCGAAGTGGGCGGTGTAGGTGATATCGACGCGCGTGGCATCCGCAGAGCGCACACCGGGTTTCTCCTCGCCGCCGATGACAAGGGCGCTGAGTGAACCGGAGGGCGAGGCCAACGGAACAAGGGCAGCACCGGCACGTGCGATGAGGGGTGAATCGAAAACCTCGGCCCAGGAGTCGGTGATGGTGTGATAGACGAGAATGCTGCGACGGAACTGATACCAAGCAGGGTCTTGCGTCATATAAGCATAAGCCTCGGCACGGAGGGTCTCCAGCTGCTCGGCAGTGGTCGTCGTGTCAGCGATGAGGGCGTTGCGCTCCAAGGCCGCCTCGAAAATCTCTTTGTTGACACCGCCGAAGCAAAGGATATGAGCTGCGCCGGAAGGCAGGGCGGAGGCGCCGACCAAAGCCCCGCTCCCCGCCCCCCCCGTGGGGGGGAGAGCCGCAAAGCCTATGCCATCATCCATTTCTCCAGAGGATACGGAGTCCTCCCCCCCACGGGGGGAGTTAGAGAGGGGCTTTATCAACGATGTAGCCATCCACTCTCCCTTCCTCGTATCATAATAGACGCCATTGCTGACGGCCTTACGATAGCGGGGATCGAAGCCGCCAAGGAGGTAGAAGTTGCTGGCAAGGGCACCCTTCTGCACGGCTGCAGCGGGTTGCACACGGGCTGGACCGGGCACATCGGGGAGCTCCTCCCAAGCAGCACCCGTCTGGGATTCAAACCACGAGGCGGGCAACGGCCATTTCAGGCGGAAGGCCTTGCGGTTTGGAAGGCCATTATGCAGACCTCCAGCGACATAGATAAAGCCATCGCCGTAGGCGGCAGCGAAGTTGTCGAGGGCGCTGGGCAGAGGGGGAAGATCCCGACTGATGGCCTCGCCGCTCGTTCCAAGCGTCAAGAGAACTGCAAAGTCCTCGCTCTTCTGACCATCAGCTGTACCGCCAAGGCAGACAAGACCTTCAGGGGTCGTGACACTGGCTCCGTAGGCAAGGGCACAAGGCAGCGAACCGGCACGCCACCATTTTTCCTTTCCATCGAGCGCAATCGCATAAATATCAGTATAGAAGACCTTTTGGCCACCTTCGGCTGCAGGTACATCAGGGAAGTTGCAGCCTCCGGCCACCAAAACGCGGTCGTGAGGCACTGAAAAGTCCTTGGGAATAAAACCCGCAAAAGCGCCACTCACGCCCTGCCCGCCAAACGCATCAAGCGCCGGAACAGGCAAGAAGGATGCGTTGTTGAAGCGATGGGCAGACCCTCCCCCCTGCCCCTCCCTTGTAGGGAGGGGAGTAGTATCTTGTGCGAAAGAGAGGCTTAGGGTAGAAATAAAAGCCAAGAGAAAAAACAACAATCTCTTCATAAGGATTTCTGTTTATAAGGTTACTACTCCCCTCCCTGCCTAGGGAGGGGTTGGGGGTGAGTCTTTACTTATTGCAATGATTGAAGAAATCGATGGCGTCGAGTTCGGCTTTCAGGCGGACCTCCTCTTCGGGGGTGATGTTCTGGAAGGGCGTGCGGTTGGGACCAAGGTCGAGGCCGATGAGCTTCATAATGCGCTTGCCGCCAACGATATTACCACGGAAGTGGCAGATGACATCGATGACATCCTGAGCGTAGTTCTGCAGCTCGCGAGCCTTCTCCAGATCACCGGCCTTCCAAGCATCGATGATGCCCACGAGGCAACGGCCGTTGTAGTTCGTGGTGCCGCCGATGCCACCCTGAGCACCGCCCATGGCGAGGCACGGGAGGATGGTCTCGTCCTGACCGTGGAGCATGTCGAACTTTCCGTCCTTGTAGCGACGGCAGCGGTTGTACTCATAGAGGCTCTCGAAGGTGTACTTGATACCGGCGAAGTTGGGAATGCGCCCATCGACAGCCTGCAGGAAGTCGAGCATCGAGAGGAAGGCGCCGTTGAAGGCGGGGATGTGATAGAAGTAGAAGGGAAGCTTCGGCGCACCGCAGGCAATCTCCTCGCAGTACTTCACCAGTTCCTCGATGCGACCCACCTTGGGGAAGGGAGGCGCCATAGCGCCGATGCCGAAGGCACCAATGGCTTGGGCGTGCTCGGCAAGATTCTTGGAACTGCGGACGCAGGTGCTGCCCACGTGGACGATGACCTTGAAGTCCTCGAAGCCCTTCACAGCAGCCATCCAAGCCTCGGCAATCGCCTTGCGCTCGTCCTCGGTGAGCATATAGCCCTCACCGCTTGAGCCATTGATAAATACACCCTTTAGGCCATTGCGATAGAGCAGGTTGGCGTACTCGGGGATGATAGACAGGTTGATGCTGCCGTCGGCGTTCATCGGTGTGAACGGGGCATCAATAAGGCCTTTGATTTTTTCCATAATAATAGGTTAGTTTTAGAGGTTTTCAAATAGTTGTTGATTAAAGTCCGAACACCTTGGCGAGGCCGTTATCGACACCGCCGAAGCCCATGAAGGCCATGGCGAGGAGACCTGCCACGACGAGGGCGATGGGCATGCCCTGCATCCCCTTGGGGATATCCATCATGGCCAGCTGCTCGCGGATGGCAGCAAAGATGGTGAGGGCGAGACCAAAGCCGAGAGCCGTGCTGACGGCATAGACAACACCTGTGAGCAGATTGGGCTCGAGACCTTGTGCGTTGTAGGTACCCTGTGCCACGAGGATGGCTACACCGAGGATACAGCAGTTGGTCGTAATAAGGGGCAGGAAGACGCCGAGTGCCTGGTACAAGGCCGGCGACACCTTCTTCAAGATAATCTCCACCATCTGCACGAGGGCGGCGATGACGAGGATAAAGGCGATGGTCTGCAGGTATTCGAGATGGTAGCTCACCAGGAGGCCCTGGATGAGATAGGTGACAATCGTGGCAATGGTAAGCACGAAAGCAACAGCAGCGGACATGCCGAGTGCGGTGTCCACTTTCTTCGACACACCGAGGAACGGGCAGATTCCGAGGAACTGCGAGAACACAATGTTGTTGACGAAGATGGCTGAGAAAAAGATTAGTAAGTAAGCCATAATATCAGACCCACCCCCCTGCCCCTCCCTTGTAGGGAGGGGAGTAGAATGCAATGACTACTGGAGGGTTGTTAGGGTCATTCTTTTAATTATTTTTATATGATTATAAATCTTGACTGGTGACCACCCTCCCCCTGCAAGGGGGAGTGAGGAGGGGGTCTATATCTTCGCCGTCTTCTTGACGATGGCAATCAGATAGCCAAGGGCGATGAAGGCACCGGGGGCGAGGACGAAGAGGAGCATGCCGTAGTTCTCCGAGTAGATGACGGTGTCGAAGAGCTTACCGGTGCCGAGGAGCTCGCGGATGCTGCCGAGGAGCGTCAGGGCGATGGTGAAGCCAAGGCCGATGCCGATGCCGTCGAAGAGGCTCTCGATGGGACCGTGCTTGGCAGCGAAAGCCTCAGCACGACCGAGGATGATGCAGTTCACCACGATGAGGGGGATGAACAGGCCGAGGGTCTTATAGACCTCAGGGGTGAAGGCCTGCATAATCATCTGCAGCGCTGTCACCAACGAGGCTATCACCACAATGTACGAGGGGATGCGCACCATGTCGGGAATCAGGCTCTTGATGCAAGAGATAATCAGGTTGGAGAAGATGAGCACAGCCATCGTGGCCAGACCCATCGACATACCGTTGATGGCGCTGGAAGTGGTTCCCAGCGTGGGGCACATACCAAGGAGAAGTACGAAGGTGGGGTTCTCCTTGAGGATGCCGTTCCAAAGAATAGAAAAATATTTCATATTTTATACGTGAAAAGTGAAGGAGTGAAAAGTGGAAAATAAGGATTACCTTTGAGCTGGTTACGAGTTGCAAGAGATGCTTTTATTTTTCATTTTTCACTTTTCATTTTTAATTCTTAGGTTGTTGTTGTGGTGAAGCACCCGTCTGGCCATCGGCATTGGCAGCGCCGGCAGCATAGGCGTGGAAGGCTACGTTGACGGCACGGAGGAAGGCACGGGAGGTGATGGTGGAAGCGGTGATGGCGTCCACGTCGCCGCCGTCCTTGCTGACGGTCAGCTCCTTCTCGCCGGGGTTCTTGCCGATGATGTCGCCCTTCTCGCCTTTCTGGAACCAGAAGCCGGCCTTGGCGCCGAGGCCCGGGGTCTCAGCATGTTCGAGGACGGTGTAGCCCTTGATGGCTCCAACCTCGTCGAAGCCGACAAGGACTTTCAGCTTGCCGCCGAAGCCGTTGGGATCGATGGCCTGCACGGCCACGCCTTTATCGGTGGCGTAGAGGATGACGGGGTTGCCGTTGGCGTCCTCGGCTTCGGTGGTTGATTCCACCTTGGCATCGGAAACGCCCAGCACCGAGTTGATACCCTCGGCCAGCACACGGGCTTTGTTCTCTTCAATGGGGCCTGCCGTTACTTCATTCACGTAGGCCAGAGCACCTGCGGCGATGACCGAGATGAGGGTCAGCACACAGAGCATATTGGGAAGTGTAGATGGTAACTTTTTCATTTCTTGACCTCCCCGAAGCGTTTAGGTTTGACATATGTGTTGATAAGCGGTGTGAAGCCGTTCATGATGAGAATGGCGAAGCTCATGCCCTCGGGATAGCTGCCGAAGTCGCGGATGAGCACCGTCAGCACACCGATGGCAACGCCATAGATGAGCTGCCCCTTGGCGGTCATGGGCGAGGTGACATAGTCCGTAGCCATGAAGCAGGCACCGAGCATCAGACCGCCGGAGAGGATGACCTGTGTAGGATCAGCATAGCTGGGATCGATGAGATGGAAGAGGCCAGCGAGCAACCACACGGTAGCGAGAATCGAGACGGGGATATGCCAGGTGATGATCCTGCGGCAGAGCATGAAGATGCAGCCGATGAGCAGACAGAGGGCGCTGACCTCACCGAGAGAACCGCCCGTCTGGCCGATAAGCATGTCGAGGGACGAGGGCAGCTGGCTGAGGATGCTGGCATCGCCGCTCTTGATGGCTTCCTTCATGAGGAAAAGGGGCGTGGCGCCTGTCTCCACATCCACATAGCCCATCTGACCACTGACGGGCCAGGTGGTCATCTGCACGGGGAAGGAAATCAACAAGAACACACGACCCACAAGGGCGGGGTTGAAAGGATTGGTGCCAAGACCGCCAAACGTCATCTTGCCGACGCCGATGGCCACGAGCGCACCGATAAGGATAATCCAAATGGGAAGGTTGGAGGGCAGGTTGAAGCCTAGCAACAGACCGGTCAGGATGGCGGAGCCGTCGCAGATAGTCAGCTGCTTGCGACCAAGGATGAAGCGTGTGATGGCCCACTCGAAGCACACGCAGGCTGCCACAGACGTCGCCAGGACGATGGCAGCCCCCAGTCCGAAGAAATAGAGCGAGGCCACGAGTGCAGGAATGAGCGCGATGCACACGCCGTACATATTCTTCTGCACCGAGTCGCCGCCGTGAACGTGGGGGGATAAAGATATAACTGGTTTCATTTTTCTCTTTTCTCTTATTCTCTTTTATTTCTTTGTTATTGATTCCATGTGCCTTGCCTTGATGATGCCCATGACGGTCTGCTTGGCAACGCGGATGTTGTCGAGGAGCGGACGGTTGGAGGGGCAGGTGAAGGCGCAAGAGCCACATTCGATGCAGGAGGTGACGTCGTTCTTCTCGCAGCCGTCCCAGTTCTTCAGACGGGTGTAGGAAGCGAGGAGGTAAGGCTCCAGACCCATCGGGCAGGCGCTGACGCACTTAGCGCAACGGATGCAGGGGCTGACCTCGCCGCGACGGCTCTCCTTCTCGGTCATCAGCAGCAGACCGCTGGAGCCCTTGGTGACAGGCACTTCGAGCGACATCAGCGCACGTCCCATCATGGGGCCGCCGCCAATAATCTTACCCGTGTCCTCGGGCAGACCGCCAGCCTCGTCGATGAGCTGCTGCATGGGTGTGCCGATGCGGGCCAGGAAGTTAGAGGGATTCTTCACGCTCTTACCTGTGACGGTGATAATACGCTCAATCAGCGGCTTACGCTTCGTGACAGCCTCGTAGATGGCATAGACCGTGCCGACGTTCTGCACGATGGCACCCACGTTAATAGGCAAGGCAGGAGGTGCAGGCACCTGACGACCGATGACAGCATCAATGAGCTGTTTCTCGCCGCCCTGCGGGTACTTCACTTTCAGGGGAACGACCTCGATGCCAGGGTACTGAGCGGCTTTCTCTTTCAAGAGGTCGGTGAGGAGCTTGATGGCATCGGGCTTGTTCATCTCGATGCCGATGTATGCCTTCGGGCAGTTCACAGCGTGCTTGATAAGCTGTATGCCCACGAGGATCTGTTCAGGTTTCTCGAGCATCAAGCGATGGTCGGCAGTGAGGTAAGGCTCGCACTCAACAGCGTTGACGATGATAGCCTCGGCCTTCGTTCCCGGAGGGGGCATGAGCTTCACGCCTGTGGGGAAGGT
The DNA here is from genome assembly GCA_015060555.1 of Prevotella sp. GTDB lineage: Bacteria > Bacteroidota > Bacteroidia > Bacteroidales > Bacteroidaceae > Physcousia. Next base: position 169,854 of record SUYG01000045.1, on the reverse strand, counting down.
GGCACCACCCATACCTACGATGCCGGCGGCTTTGATGCGGTTGACGACTTCCTCGGCGGTGATGTTGCCGAGGTCCTTCATGGTTACGAGTGTGTCTGAGCGGTCGATGCTCTCTTCCCATTCGTCGCCTTCGACATCCACGACGACGGCCATGCGGCGTGTGCCGCTCGAATCGAGCACGGCATCGACCTTGTTGACCTTACCGCTGACGCTGGAAAAGACGGGAACCGAAAGGCCCTTGCCGGCCTCACCCAGTAGCGTGCCGACCTTCACCTCGTCGCCCTTCTTGACAACGGGTACGGCAGGAGCGCCGATATGCTGGAACATCGAGAAGACAGCTTGCTTGGGGATGGCTGCAACGCGGATAGGCGAAGCAGCTGAGAGTTTATTCTCTGCGGGATGAACACCGCCAATATTAAATGTCTTCATGCTTTTTCTTGTTCTTTAGCGGGTTCAACATTCTCCGTCGGAGAACCGACGGGCACCGTGGTTTCCTTTGCTGCAGGCTTCTCAGCGGCAGGAGCAGCAGGCTTCTCAGCGGCCGGAGCTGCGGGCTTTGCAGCAGCAGGAGCTGCAGGTTTCTCTTCTGCAGGAGCCTCAGCCTTTGGCTTCCTCGGCGGGAAGTTGAAGGCGTGGATGGCGTTCTGCGGACATTCATCCTCGCACTTGCGGCAGAGCTTGCACTTCTCAGCATCGATGTAGGCGAGATTAGCGTCCACGGTGATGGCCTCGAACTTGCAGACTTTCACGCACTTCTGGCAAGCGATACAACCTACGCTGCAAGCCTTGCGCGTCTGTGCGCCCTTGTCCTTGTTGTTGCAGAGTACCACAACGCGACGGTTCTTCAGGCCCTTCAGGCGGATCTCGATGACGCCGCGCGGACAAGCCTTGGAGCAGGCACCGCAAGCGGTACACTTCTCTTCATCGACTTCGGGCAGACCCGTCTCGGGATTCATGCGGATGGCGTCGAACTGGCAGGCAGCTACGCAGTCGCCACAGCCCAGACAGCCATAGGCACACGCGGTCTCACCGGAGCCCAGCATCTGCTGCACTTTACAACTCTGAGCGCCGTCGAACTCCGCGATACGCGGACGGCTCTCACAGGTACCGTTGCAACGCACGACAGCCACCTTAGGCGCAGCAGCCTCAACCTTCATGCCAAGGATGTCAGCCACCTGCTCCATGACGGGCTGACCGCCCACGGGGCAGAGCAGTCCTTCGAGCGAACCTTTGTCGGCCGCCTTCACACAAGCGCCGGCAAAACCGCCACAGCCCGGGAAACCGCAACCGCCGCAGTTGGCACCAGGCAACACTTCCTGCACCTGGCCGATGCGCTCGTCTTCATGCACAGCGAATTTCTTGCCGGCAAGGAACAGGATGAGCGCTGCCACCAGTCCGATGCTGCCAAGAACAATCACTGCAATCAGGATTACATTCATAATTTTAGTTTGATGTTTATAATTTTTGAGATGATAATAACTTGCTAGAGTCATCAGGCCCACAGGACTCATGAGAATCATTAGATCCACCGATCTTGTGGGCTATCTTGAAAGAAAAACTTTGCTGAAGCTTTCCCCTGAAGAAGAGGAATACAACGAGATAATACAGAGCAACCACAGACAGCGCTAACAGAGCACTGTACGTATCGCTTCCCGTTAGTGCCTTTGCAATAAACAGAGTCGGCAACAGCGCAAACAAGGGAAGACCATAAGCTATTAACGCGGCACGTCGCCCGTCGGACAACCGCCCTTCGAGCAGCACATTCTCCCCCACCCTATACGATGAAGCCTGGGACGTGAAGACTTCCACGTCCTTCTCTTTGGCCTCGGCACTATTGCACATTTTCTTTGCTGCACAGCCCGCACATGCCGACGACTGCACAATCGTCACGCGAACACGCTCACTGTCAATTGATTTGACAACAGCATCATGGGATATTGTTTGAATCATTCCGGTCTTTTTGCAAGGTCAGCTTAGCATATTTGCCACAAAGGTAACACTATTAAATGATGTACCCGCGCGCGAAATAGAGAAAAGACCGACTTTTTAAAATATTTAACACTATGCGGAGAGAATACGACGGAGAGCTTCGGCCAGGCGCGAGCGCTGGGTGGCAAGATTCACACGGAGGAAGCCACCCTGACCATACATTTCGCCGCCATTTATCCACACCTTCCGCTGTTGGCGAAGCTCCGCAGCAAGGCGTTCACTACTGCCATCATAGGGTGGCTGACACGCCCATGAACTGACATCCACCCAAGCTAGATAAGTCCCCTCAAGACGCGCAATGGGTAGCTCCGGACGTGCAGCCTTCATGGTTTCCCGGAAGAAGCGGTAGTTCGCATAGATATACGCTACAAGTTGGTCGAGCCATTCTTCGCCTTCTGGCGTATAGGCCGCCTGAAGTGCAACGAAACTGAAACAGTTGATGTCGCAAACTTCATTGTCATTGATGGCTCTGTCAATACGAGTGCGAAAACCGTCGTCTGACGCCACTATGTAAGCCGTCTGCAAGCCTGCAATGTTAAAGGCCTTGTTCGGTGCATTGGCGATAACCCATGAGCAGCCGGACTTTTCAGCAATAGGCGCAAAAGGCTGGTAGCGACGGCCCAGTTCTGGATCTACAAACTCGCAGTGAATCTCATCGGACAGGACAATGACATCATGGCGGCAACATAGCTGAGCGAGCGTTTCCAACTCCTCGAATGTCCATACACGCCCTGTCGGATTATGGGGGTTGCACAAAAGGAGAAGACGCGGTTTTTCACGAATAATCGTCTGTTCAAGCGATTCAAAATCAATCGTATAATATTCATCAGTTGAAGCCCACGTTAAAGGAAACCCCACCAGCCGACAGCCGTTGTTGCGGACGCTGGAAAAGAAACAGTTATAGGCAGGTGTAAAGAAAAGCACGCCATCTCCTGGCCTACAGAGTCCTTTGATAATGGCAGAGATGGCGGGCACAACTCCACTTGTGTAGAGCATCCATTCGCGGCGTGGTGTCCAGCCGTGACGATGGCTATTCCACCAGATGATGGCATCATAGAAGCTCTCTGGAACAAGGTTGTAACCATAAACGCCATGCTGCGCACGCTGGAGAATGGCCTCCTGCACACAGGGGGCTGTCTCGAAATCCATATCGGCAACCCACAGGGGCAGCACACCTTCTTCGGCCTCGTCCCATTTCACACAATTGGTGCCGCGGCGCTCTATTTCTTTGTTGAAATCGTAGATCATGAAGTGGTTATGCCGTTGTTACAGCGGCATCCTTAATGGCATGTTAGGAGCGAGTAGTGATTTGGCAATTAGCAGGTTGCTTGACATTCTCGTCAATGGTAACAGAGCCGATGCTGTCGGCCACGATGCTTCCGCTAATGGGATTCTTGATGTTAGTGATGCCACCACGAATTTCAGCATGGATATCCGTGCAATCCTCAAAGGCACGGTCGCTGGCGGCATCGAAGGTGCAGTCCTCCAACGTGACGCCATCAATGTAGCAAAGCGGCTGTTCGCCAGCGATATGACAACGCACAAGGCGCAGGTTCTTGGAATGCCATCCCAGATACTCGCCATCGAGCAACGAGTCATAGATGGTCACATTCTCCGTTTCCCAGAAGGCATCTTTCGTGACAATCTTCGCGTTGCGGACAACGGCATTGCGGACATACTGGAAGACATACTTGGAATCACTCTCAAGGCCATCAACATCCACATTCTCACAGAACATGAATGGATAGGTGCCGTCATGCAATTTCACATTGCGGACCTTTAAGTCGCTGACACGCCAGAAAGTCTCGTCGGCATCTGTGATGTTCACGTTCTCCAGCGTCAGCCCACGCATCTCGCGGAAGAATTTCGGCCCGTCGATGATGCAGTCGCGCATCACCATATCATTACTGTACCAGATGGCCGAACGCGAGCCCACCTCAAAGTAACAGTTGGTGATGAGCGAACCATCAACGTGCCACCATGGGTATTTCCCGATGAAGCGGCAACGGTCTGCCTCGATGCGTTGGCAGCATTTGATGCCACTCTCACCCTCCGTGATGGTTACGTTTTCAAGTCGTGTATCATGGATGGCAAACAAGGGGCGTTCGCCACCGAACGATTGGTCTTTAATGAGCGTACATTCTCCCTTACTTACAGGATGTGTAGTCGATTCTTTTAACAGTTGTTTTTCTTCCATAAGAATAACAGGATATAATAGTTTATTATCATTCATTTATCGCCCTCTGCGAGACAGTTTCTTGGGGGAGAGACTGAGGTTTTATCTTCATCCAGTTCTCCCATTTCAGCCTTACCAGGAAAATTACGCCACGGAACGTCAGCTCGATGGCCATTCCCATCCAAACGCCGTGCAACCCGTATTTGGGCGCCAGCAGCGCAGCCAGCGTGACACGCACGAACCACATGGAGAAGAGGTTCATGAATGCAGGTCTCTTTGTGTCGCCGACACCGATGAAACAGCTCATGGCCACGATGCTGGCTGCAAAGCCGGGTTCAGCCCAAGCCTCTATGCGCAAGCATTCTACACCCAACTGGCGCACCATCTCGTCTGGTGTCAAGGAAGCCATCATCAGCGGTGCCGCAATGTACATAATCAATCCCATCAGCGTCATCACACCCATCCCCAACAGCGTGGTCATCCACGCGAAACGTTCGGTAAGCCGGTAACGCTTGGCGCCATAGCTCTGCCCCACCAACGTCGTAGCCGCCTCGCCAATGCCATAGCCTGGCATATAGCATAAGCTTTCTGCTGTGATTCCCAGGGTGTTGGCAGCAATAGCAATAGCACCGAGTGGAGCCACGATAATCGTAGTAACAATCTGTGCGGCATTCATCAAAGCACGCTGAAGGAAGACGGGGCCTGCAATATCGACAGCTTTACGTAGAATGGCGCTCTCTGGCATATAAGAACCGGGGGAACCCTTCAGCCGCAACTCAGGACAGCGTGTGGAGGCATACCAGAACAAATAGCTTGCACAGAGCACCTCTGCCGTCACCGTACCAAGTGCGGCACCAGCCACGCCCAAACCAGCACCAGGGATGGACAAGTAAACATTGAAAGAGAGGAATGTGAAAGACACAGAGCGGGACGGCAGTATCAGGAAGAAGTTGAAGACTACGTCCAACACGCACATCACCACATTGGCCACCGATGGAACTTTGATGTTTCCCGCGCAGCGAAGCATGGAACTCGACAGCATATTGATCATCGCCATCGGAGTGCCCAAAATAAAAATGAAGAAGTAGATCGAGGCATCGACAGCAATATCCTCGCCGCCACCTAACCATAACGGCAATGAGCCGGAGATGAGCACTCCCACCGTCATCGTGATAGCTGACACCACGATGGCCGCCAACAGGCTCTGTCGAAAGACATCACGGGCGCGGGACAGGTTATTGGCGCCCACGAGATGAGCCACCTGCACCGAGAACCCTGTAGCCACACATGAGATGATGCTCCAGAACAGCCACGTCGTCGTGGCAATGATGCCAATGCTGGCCGAAGCCTGTGCACCCAACGAGCCCACCATCGCATCGTCGATATAAAACATGAGGATGGTGGAGAGTTGTGCCACGATGGCAGGAAACGACAACAACAAAGTCAGCCGCAGCTGTTCAGCTGTAGATAACTTCCCGTGATCGCGAATGCGTAAAAGCAGTTCGTCTTTCTTGCTAAGCGTGCTCATTGCCTGTTTTACGGCGCAAAATTACTCAAAAAAAGGGATACTTCATCTACAAATGACCCTTTTTCTGTAAAAAAAAGGCTAAGAATGATGTTCGAACATCAGAAATCACTATCTTTGCAGCATTGAAACATGAGTGTAATCATAAAAAATGAAACGATGGAATATTTGTCCAATGGAATCATCGAGATTGAGATTGCACCAATAGGTGCAGAACTGCAAAGCATCCGACGTGTAGCTGCGCCCACCGAATATCTCTGGCAGGGCGACCCGACTTACTGGGGACGTCGTGCGCCCATACTCTTTCCCATCGTAGGTCGCTTGTGGGAGAACACGGCGCATTTCGGCGATAAAAGTTACGAAATTTTCCAACACGGTTTCGCTCGGGATATGCTCTTCACGAAGATTGTGGACGAAGACCGCCACTTGGCGTTCAGCGTTCGATCCAACGAGGAGAGCCTCCGTCTTTGGCCCTTCAACTTCGAGTTGCGCATCGACTACACACTTCTGCGTAACGTTCTGACAGTTTCCTGGAGCGTCACGAACCTCGACACACGCGTTATGCCCTTCCAAATTGGCGCTCATCCCGCGTTCATGTACCCCCATTACAATCCCGATGACGAAGTCCATGGCTTCCTCTCCTTCAACGCCGACAGTCCACTCGTCAGTACCAAGATTGCCCCTGGCGGCTATGCCGATGCCACAACCTTCGACGTGGAGATTCCGGCAGACGGTCTGCTTCCACTGACTAATGATACCTTCCTGTGTGACACCATTCTGGAAGCCACAGGCCGCCTCAATCGCATCACATTGCACGACAAGGACGGACGTCCGCTCGTCACCATGCGCCACTCTATGCCCATCACGGCACTGTGGTCTCCCAACAACGGCCGTGCGCCCTTCATGTGTATCGAACCATGGCACGGTTGCTGCGACCCAACAGGCTACACAAGCGACTTCTCTAACCGTCAATTCATTGAATGCGTGGCTCCCGGTGAGACTTGGAGCACCGCCTATGAAATCATGATCGAATGAAACTATCTATTCTCATCCCCACCTATAATTATAACGCGCGCGCATTAGTGTGTGATCTCCATCGCTTGGCACAGGAAGAAGGTGTTGAAGCTGAAATCATCATCGGCGACGACGCCTCTACCAACAATACCGAATGGTTTGCCGAAGTGGAACAACTCAGCCACGTGAGCGTGATGCACGAGACCGTCAATCAAGGACGTGCCATCATCCGCAACCATCTTGCCGATGCCTCCCATGGAGAATGGCTGTGGTTCATTGATGCCGATGCCGAAGTACCTCCCACGTTCTCCCTTAGTATAGCCCTCCACACAGGAACCATGGCCCCGGCTGTCTGCGGAGGACTGTACCACCCTGATGCCAAGCCTTCGCCAGAGAAGATGCTTCGCTACAAATATGAAATGGATGCCGACACGAAACGTTCGGCGGACCAGCGCAGCGAATTTCCGCACCACCACATCACCACCTTCAACCTACTCGTTCGGCGCGATGTATTTCTTCAGATTCGCTTCAATGAACACTGCGACAAGTACGGCTACGAAGATGTTATGTTCGGTTTGGAACTGGAGCGACACCGCATCGCTGTCCTACATATCGAAGACCCTCTCATTCACAACGGATTAGACACAAACAGCGAATTCTTAGAGAAGACCGAGATTGCCATGCACTCGCTCCACAAGATATCAAGCAGTATACCATCGGACGGCAACGGTATCGTGAGAGTGGCACGTCATCTTCAGGAAACCAAAATGACGTGGGCCGTGCGCCTGCTGTTCAAACTCCTGCGTCGTCCCATTCGCAAGAACCTGCTGGGCAGTCATCCCCTCCTACCCCTCTTCCAATTCTATAAACTCGGCTACTACCTGTGCCTGAAATAGTCCCCCCCCTCTCAACACTCAGCTAACTCTTATACCTTTCTCCCCACAGCTGGATCATGCGCTCGTGAAGTTTACTCTCGGCAGGATTCTGCTGTGCATGCCAGAAACGTTGGGTGACGCCGTCGGGCAAGAACTGCTGATCCACGAAATGGCCTTCGTAGTCGTGTGCATATTTGTAGCCCTTGGCATAGCCCAGCTCTTCCATCAGTTCCGTAGGCGCATTGCGCAGGTGTAGGGGAACAGGTTGATTACCCGTTTGCTTCACGAACGCGATGGCATCATTGATAGCCATATATGCCGAATTGCTCTTGGGCGATGTAGCCAGATAGATGGTAGCTTCGGCCAAGGGAATGCGCCCCTCAGGCCACCCTATCTTCATCACCGTGTCGAAGGCAGCGTTGGCCAGCAGCAACGCGTTGGGATTTGCCAGTCCGATATCTTCTGAAGCCGAGATGACCAGACGACGAGCGATGAAAGCCGGGTCTTCGCCACCTTCAATCATGCGTGCAAGCCAATAGATGGCACCATCAGGGTCGCTGCCCCGGATGCTCTTGATGAACGCCGAAATGATGTCATAATGCATCTCGCCACCTTTGTCATAGGCCAAAGGATTCTGCTGCAGGCGGTCAGCCACCAGCTGGTCCGTGATTTCAAGGGGGCGAGCCTCACTGCCCGTATCCGTCACCAGTTCCAATATGTTCAGCAACTTACGAGCATCGCCACCACTGTAACGCAGCAGTGCGTCAGTCTCCTTCACGCTAATCTGCTTCTGTTTCAGTTCCACATCCTCATGAATAGCGCGGTCCACCAACTGCAGCAAGTCCTCCTTGCCCAGCGATTTCAGGACATAAACGGCACAGCGCGACAACAACGGCCTAATCACCTCGAAAGACGGATTCTCAGTAGTGGCTCCAATGAGCGTCACCACACCCTGCTCCACGGCACCAAGCAGTGAGTCCTGCTGGGATTTCGAGAAGCGATGAATTTCGTCGATAAACAGGATTGGGCTGTTCTGTTGGAAGAAGCGATTCCCTTTGGCACGCTCAATCACCTCACGAACCTCCTTCACGCCACTGGTTACGGCCGACAACGTGTAGAAAGGCGTCTCAAGTGTGTGTGCAATAATCTGCGCCAACGTTGTTTTTCCTACGCCCGGCGGGCCCCACAGAATAAAGCTGGAGATGCGCCCGCTCTCAATCATGCGACGCAAAACAGCATCACGGCCAACAAGATGTTGTTGACCGATATACCCGTCAAGCGTAACGGGACGCATTCGTTCTGCTAAGGGTTTCACTGATGGATGAGCGGATGAACGGATGAATGAATTAACAGATTAACAACTTAGCATACTTCTATGTTAATCTGTTAATGGGTTTCGAGCGATAGACGGGACTCGAACCCGCGACCCTCGGCTTGGGAAGCCAATGCTCTACCAACTGAGCTACTATCGCAATCTTGCGAAATGCGACTGCAAAGGTACAAACCTTTAGCGATTCACGCAAGGTTTTAAGGCTTTTTAAACATTTTTTCAGCGGATAAAGTTACGAAACTGCATAATCCCAAGATGATTGCCATCCATCGTCTCTACTTCTTCCAGGAACTTTTCAGCCTTTTGTCTTTCGCCCATGCCGTAGTAGCCAAGGGCTAACATATACTTGCAGTGAATCTGGTTCTTCGTGTCGAGCGAGTCTTCCCAAATCAGCAGATCAGGCAGCGAAACGGCAAAGTAGTCCATAACCTGCTTCTCGAAGATGTGCTGTTTGCCGTAGTTGATGAGCTTGTAGAAACGTCCGTGAGCCTCGTCGGTGCGCCCTAGTTTCAATAGTGCCATGCCCTGATAGAAAATCTTGTCTGGTTTGGCATCGTTGTAGTACATGGCAGCGGCAGGCTCCTGAGGTCCCTTAGTGGCCTCTTCCCAGCACGCAACAGCCTTATTCTGCTGACCAAGGCCCTCATAGGCCACGCCTAACAGATAGTAGAAGTCGTTCTCCTGAGCGCCATAGAGTTTGCCTTCACCGAGATGGCTGGGATATTCCAGGCACTCACGCAGCAGGCTTACCGCCTCCTCAAAATCTTTGGATTCCAATGCTTTTAACGCTAATTCTACACGACATATCTGGTACTGCGCAGACACCTTACCCTCACCTCCTTCCCACGGGTGGAAGATGTGAGCATCAAGTTTCTTCTTAGCCTCTTCATAGCAGCCCAATTGGTTCAGCAACGTGATTTCTTCCAAGACGAGGTCGTCGCGCTGAGCTATCAGTTCCGGGTATCTCTGTAGGAAGGCCAGACGTTCTGCATGAGGCTTCTGCAGCCGCTTGTAGAGTTGGTCGAGTTCCATGAGGATACGTGAGTCCGTCTCATCAAGGGCAAAAGCTTTTTCCATCATCGCCAGCGCATCCTGCTGCTTGTTCTGCTTATTGAATCGCGCCAGAGCAAGGTTGCGCCATACGCTTGGGAACGTGGCATCAAGTTCTGAGGAGCGCTCCCAGTTCTCGACGGCCACATCATACTGGCGCTTGTCGTAAAACAGACAGCCCAGGTAATATGGAGCCTTGGCACCTGCTGGATTCAAGTTCTTTGCACACTCCAGTGCAAGGACATCCTCCAGACGATTGGGGAAGCAACAGTAAGGATCTGTTTCCTCAGCCTTCACGAAGCAGGCCTTGGCCTCATCCGTTTCGCCCATCATGGCCAGGGCATAGCCCATATAATAATAGGTCATCGGGTGGTTCTGTGCACCCTCCAGGCTAAGCACCTCTATACACTCCTTCCATAGTCCCGCCTGGGCGTAGTCAAGGGCCAGTTCGTGGTAATTGTAAGCATTCCCATGCATCAGGCTAGTCATGCGGCTCAGCGGCTCCTGGTCACCTGAGAGTAAAGACTCCTCAAACATACATCCATAGTTAAAGTGGTCTTTATCATACGATTCAGCAATCCATCCTAAAGCCTCGTCATAACGTTCCAGTTTTCGCAGGACAGAAGCTTTCAAGGCACGTGCCTTGTGGTTGTTGGCGTTGAACTGCAATGCACGTTCCACCTCGTCGAGTGCATCGTCATAGCGCGCCTCACTCACGCTGACACACGCAGCCTCGAAATAGCCGGCATCAGCCCACGCCTTATTCCACGTGGACTTCCAAAACAGTTGGTAAGCATCGTGGGAAAGGCCCTGGTATTTCAGGGCGAGTGCAAGATTGAAGATAGCCTCGCCGTCATAGGGGTTCGGATTGCGCTTCTGCCAGATTCTTACAGCACGACGCAGGTACTCCTCAGCCTTACTGAAACGTCCGCGACGCAGATACCACAGCCCCATCTGGTTCAAGCAACGGACATCATTAGGATCGCGGCGCAGCGCCTCCTCGTAGTAGTCAAGTGCAGACCATGTTGCATGACGGTACTGCTCCAGATGGAGACCGGTCAAATAAAGCTGGTCGTTGGTCTTGGTATCTTGTGGCGACAGTGCCGCTTCTGCGGCATCGGGGATCGGTCGGATTTCATCATCCTCGGCACACCACATCAACAGCGGCGACGGATGGGAAGTCTGCAGTGAGAGAATCGTAAATACCAGTTCGTGAAGCTTGGCACCCTGCACATTGACATCTTCTTGCAGCACGGCCTCCGGCGACAGCGTAACACGCTTGTCTATATACACCTGCCCCGACTTGTTCTGCAGCACGAGACGAACTTCCTGCTTCGAAGTGGCAAGCACCTTGAGATGCCCACCTTCTTCAATATTGAATATGAAGTCCTTGGTGGCCTGTTTCACAATGCCAATCTCGCGATAGGGCATGAAGTATTGCACAAACTGTTTCTCCTCATACGGCATAAGCCATGTGAAATCGGGCTGATTCTCAGTATATACGCCCGCCATCAACTCTATATAAGGGCGAAATCCCCGGCGCTGCACGTCCCACTTCGCGGCTTCCTCCGGGGTCGCCTCGTCAGTCAGGTTGCGGTCCCATGCACGGCCGAAGTCACCATTTCCCCAAGTCCACTGCTTCTTCCCTGGCGAGTAGTGATGACTGGCCACATGTAGCATCCCTGCCTTGGTGTCGTTTTCGTAGCCACCTTCGAAATCGTACTTCGAGTTGACAGCCATATAGCTGGTAGGTACAAAGATGTTCTTATAGTTGGAGATGTCAACGCCAGCTGAATAGTCCATCTTATAATATGTACCCGTAGCTATCGGGAAACTCGACACTGCACGCTTACCATGGTCGAAGACAGCGTTCACATCGGGCGGGAACACACTCTGGTACTCATCGTTCACCTCCACAGCAGGATTGGCCCACCAGAGGAAAGTCTGTGGCAGGCTTGTGCGATTGCTCACGCGACCTTGAATCTCCAGATAAGCACAACCCGGGCGCAGCGTAAAGCCAGCCATACCCTTCTGATGGAACATACGCTCCATCTCATTGACACAGACGGTGACCGATCCATCGGCGTTCTCCACAATCGTAGAATCAACGGGCATATAGGTGCTGGGGCGATGGTGCTGAGGCCAGTTGAACTCGATGCCGCCAGAAATCCAAGGGCCCGCGAGCCCCACAAGGGCGGGCTTGATCACATGGTTGTAGTAAACGAAGTGGCGTTTACGAATCTTGTCGTATGCCATCTGCACACGCCCACCCAGTTCGGGCAGCACCATCACCTTGATGTACTCATTCTCCAGCCAGACGGCGTGATAGTCCACATCTTTCTTCTCGTCACTCATTGATTCGATAACGGGATAGGGATAGACGACACCGCTTGAGCCTTGATACACTCTCTTCTCCAGGAAGATGGGGTTCTTCTCGGGTGCTCCCACTTCATACGTGGGAATCGTTACTACTTCTCTCCAAGCCTTAACCATGATTATTTTTTTATCAGTTCACACTCAATTTCTTCCAAGCTCTTGCCTTTTGTTTCAGGACAACGGCGGAACAGAAACACGAAGGCACACATACAGATAGCACTGTAAATCCAGAATGTACCGCTGCTGCCTAAGGCTGCATTCATCGAGGGGAATGAGAAGGTGAGCGTGCAGCACCCCACCCACAGGGCAAACGTGCACGTTGCCATGGCAACGCCCCTGACACGGTGTGGGAAGATCTCCGCCAACAGCGTCCATGTGACGGGCCCCAGTGTCATCGCATAGACAGAGATGGCTGCCACGACCAATGCCACCATCAGGAAACCTGTCATTCCCATATAATAGCACATGCCTAACGTCAGATAAATCAGGCCCAGCCCGCCGGCGCCAATAAGCATCAGCGTGCGGCGCCCCCACTTCTCAATGGCGTAAAGTGCCACGAAAGTGAACAGCACATTGGCAATGCCTGTGATGACGATGTTAATGAACATCCCGTCAACATCAAAGCCTGCACCTACGAATATCTCCTGAGCGTAGTTGAAAATCACGTTCGTTCCGCACCACTGCTGAAACACAGCAATCACCAACCCCAACAGTAGCACCCTTCCGTATCTTCCATGGAACAGTTCGCCCAACCCTGCCTCTGCGTGAGTGCCTATAGTCCTGGGCGCAGACTTCATCTGCAGATAAACAGGTGATTCAGGAATGAAGAAACTCATCAACAGAAACAGCGCTGCCGGCAACGTCTCGGCCCAGAACATCCATCGCCAGCCCCACTCCACATTCCAGGTCTGTGCCTCGGCAATGGTGGTATCGCGTGCCAGCAGCATATTCACAATCTGAGCCGACAGTATTCCCAGCACGATCGTCATCTGATTCCAGCTAACCATGCGACCGCGAATCTCCGCCGGACTCACCTCGGCAATATACATCGGTGCCAAGGCCGAGGCCACGCCGATGCCCACGCCACCCACGAAACGCGCTATATTAAATAAGGTGAAGTCGTTGAACAGTCCCGTGGCAATAGCCGATGCCGTAAACAACACTGCCGACAGCATCAGCAGCGGCTTGCGGCCATACCTGTCAGCCGCCGCTCCAGCCACCATTGCTCCCAGCAGGCAGCCCACCAGCGCCGTTGTCATAGCCACGCCCTGCATCACGGGCGAATCGCCAATACCGAAGTAAAGTTCATAAAACGGCTTTGCGCCGCCAATTACTACCCAGTCGTATCCAAACAGCAGTCCTCCCATTGCTGATACGGCACAGATAAAATACAGGAATCCTTTATTGTAGCTATTCATTATCATTAAGATGCCCTGCGCCCTTTTCGACTCATGCATCAATATACTTTTCTGCTGCAAAGATAGAGATTATTTCTTTACGCCACGCAAAAAATCTCAAAAATATATTCAAAGGCGAAGAAAAGAAGGGAAAAAGCGAAATCCAAGCAAGATTGAATGCTTATCTCCTTTCGAGTCAAACAATCAGCTTTCACGCGTGATGCAGCAAGGTGTGAAAGGCGATGCAGCAAGGTGTGCAGCTCAACACACCATGGTGCACAAGTCGATGCAGCATGGTGTGTCAATAAAACATGTTTTACAATGCTTGCAACACAAAAAGTTCGCCTTCTCATTAAAAAAATGAGAATTAAAGACGCCAAATCGTATATTTTCATTATCTTTGCACCCATAAAACGTTTTCAAATCACGTCGTATGACCATCGCTATTCTCTGTTTGATTCTGTTCGGCTATGTTCTCATCGCCTACGAACATCTGACGCATATCAACAAAGCCACGATTGCGCTGTTCGCAGCTGTGGTGGGATGGATACTCTTTATGTGCACGGGCACCGACTTTGTATTGAAGAGCCATGGGCCGGAGTTCATGGATTTCACACAGGGCGGTGCGTTCGACGCTGAGACGACGAAGGAGTTCATAGCCTCGCACGTCTTTATCCACTACAGTGCGGCGCTGTGCAGCATCGTGCTGTTCCTGCTGGCGACGATGAGCATCGTCAACGTGCTGAATGCCAACGGTTGCTTCGACTTCATCACTGATACTGTGCGCTCCAAGGACAGTCGCGTGCTGTTATGGGGGATGGTGGGTTTTACATGGCTGCTGAGCATCAATCTGGACAACCTGACCACGACTGTGCTGATGCTGATGATTATGCGACGCATTGTTCAGCAAACGCGCTGGAGAATGTGGATAGGTTCAGCCATCGTGATTGCCGCCAACTGCGGTGGTGCCACTACGGTCATCGGAGACCCGACGTCGTTGGTGGTGTGGACAAAAGGGGCTGTAACGCCCACCGACTTCACGGCAGCGCTGCTGCTGCCCGCATTGGTGGCCACGGTCATCCCGACAGCCCTCATCGCCCGTGTTCTGCCCTCGCACATTGACATTATCCGCCCTGCCACACATTATCGTGGCGATGACAGCGCACTGCACATTTGGCAAAAGATTGTCATGCTGGTCGTGGGCTTGGGCGGCCTGTGGTTTATTCCAACATTCCACCGCATCACGCTACTGCCGCCGTTTCTGGGAGCGCTGTGTGTGCTGGGAGTATTGTGGGTGATGCATGAGGTGATGAACCACCGTCGAATCAAAACCGACCAACCGCTGTACGTAGCTGAGGAGCGCCAGTTCCAATTCACGACGCTGCAGACGGTGATGTATTTCGTCGGCATCTTCATGTGTGTGGCATTGCTGATAGAGACTGGTGTAATGACGAGCATCTCCACTTGGTGCGACGAATGGATTCATAATATATATATCATGAGTGTCGCTATGGGAGCGCTCAGTGCCGTGCTGGACAACATCGCGCTGGTGCTCACAGCCATCAACATCTACCCCGTAGCCGAGAGCGCAGGTGCCCTCTCTCCGGCCCTCGACCCTGCCTATGCCCAGGCATTCCTGCAGAATGGGCAGTACTGGCACCTGATTATCTACAGCGGCTGCGTGGCCGGCTGCCTGCTGCCAATCGGCAATGTCGGCGGTTTCACATTGATGAAGGCTGAGGACGTCAGCATTGCATGGTACACCCGTCATATCATGCCCAAAGTACTGTTAGGCTGGGGCTTGGGATTAGGTGTGTATTTCCTTGTTGACTTGTGGCTAAGATAAAAATGTAGTTAAAAGTTCTGAATAAATTGCACATTATTTGCAGGACTCAAAGGAAATCACTACTTTAGCGCCGAATTATTTAAAGAAGTATTGACTATGGCTAAAAGAAGAACTCTCAAAAAGACTGTGAACGAAATATGCGCAGACCTCCTGCGCGAATTGTTGGCTTACCAGCAGAGCAACCCCAACATCCCCGTTGCAGACGTGGAGAACACGGCCCAAAGCATTATCCTGATGCAGGATGATTTCGTGGCTCGGCTCAGCCATGTTGATAAACATCAGGTGAAGCGTTTCTTTACCCAGTTGCAGGATGACCTGACGGTAAGCACCAACGAGATTATCGATCACATCTATCATCTGTCATAACCTCACCCACGATGCAGCGATTCTTTCGTTTTATACTCTATCGACTCATGGGTTGGAAGACCGAGGTCAGCGTGGCACTGCCACAGAAGTACATCATCGCCTTGGCACCACACACCAGCAACTGGGACTTCCTCATGGGGCAGCTCTATAGCCGTGCCGAAGGTTTCCGTTGCGAATTCCTGATGAAGAAGGAGTGGTTCGTTTGGCCTCTCGGCTCCATCTTCCGCAGTATGGGTGGCATACCCGTACAGCGTAGCAAGCACACCAGCATGACGGACCAGCTGGCAGCCATCGCCCGCCAGCGCGACACCTTTGGTCTCTGCATTACGCCTGAAGGCACACGCAAGCCCACCACGGAATGGAAGCATGGCTTCTACTACATCGCCCTCAAAGCCGAACTCCCAATCCTGCTCTTCGGCCTCGACTACGGACAGAAACGCATCGTCTGCACCAAAGCCATCATCCCTGACGGCAATGTGGAAGCACAGATGAGCGAGATTAAACAGTATTTCAAACCCTTCCAAGGCAAATACCCAGAGAACTTTGCCATCTAACACACAGACTCTATCCTACACGTGAGACTACGACACACAACACTCTTAGGGCTTCTGTTCATGACAGAAGCCGTTTGTTTTGCTCAAAACAGCAAAGAAATTCAGGCCGACATTACCGCTCATTTTCAGGACTATGAGCTCAGTTGCTCCAGTCGCGGCGAACATATCCGCGTGGAGACAGTAGCACTCATTGACAAGGAGAGGGAACTGCGCATCTTCATGAACGAAACGCTGGGCGTACAGCACTACGACGAGGCACGCGTGGCAGCCCTCTACAATGAAGTACGCAGCATCCTGCCTGCGGCCATCCGCTCCTATCGTCTGCGAATCTACATCAAAGGCATCCTGCTGGAGGAACTCGTCTGCGGTGGCACCAAGGACGGCACGGGTCCCATCCGCACATGGAAGGACAGCTACAGCGGCAACGCATGGGTAACACCCTTGCAACGCCCCTACCCGACCGACCACGGTCTCAATGGTCGTCACATCAGCGTGTGGGCCAGCCATGGCATCTTCTATGCCATCCGCGAGAAAGAGTGGCGGTGGCAGAGACCACGTCTATTCTCCACGTGCGAAGACCTGCTCTCGCAGACCTTCGTCATTCCCTACATCATCCCCATGCTGGAAAACGCCGGCGCCATTGTCTTCTCACCGCGCGAGCGCGATTGGCAGAAGAACGAGGCTGTCGTCGATAACGACACGCCAGAACAGCAGGGCATCTACTCAGAGACCAACGGCAACCATACATGGAGCACGGCAGGCGCCGGCTTCGCCCACCTCAAAGCCACTTACCGCAACGGCGAGAACCCGTTCATGGACGGCACGGCACGCCAAGTGACCACGCAGCAGCGCCAGACGGGCCTCAGCACTGTTGAATGGACGCCCACGATTCCAGCCGACGGGCGCTATGCCGTCTATGTCTCCTACGCAACTCTTCCCAACAGCGTCCCTGATGCCACCTACACCGTGCGCCACAAGGGACAGAGCACCCATTTCCGCGTCAATCAGCAGATGGGCGGCGGCACGTGGGTCTATCTCGGGACCTTTGATTTTGCTGCAGGCAACAGCATGGACAACTGCGTCACGCTCAGCAACCACAGCAGCCATCACGGTGTCATCACCGCCGATGCAGTACGTTTCGGAGGTGGCATGGGCAATATCGCACGTGGCTCTGCCGGAGCCGAGAGCACCAGCGGTCTTCCTCGCTTCCTTGAAGGAGCACGCTACGCCGCACAATGGGCAGGCATGACACCTGAGGTATATGCCAACAAGGACTTCACCAACGACTATGCCGAAGACATCAACGCACGCTCGCTCATGACCAACTATCTGGCCGGAGGTTCCATCTACCTGCCCTCCGACACGGGTCTCCACGTGCCGATTGAGATGAGCCTTGCTTTCCACACTGACGCCGGTGTGGCTGAGAACGACGGCATCGTAGGTTCGCTGAGCATCTACACGCGCGATTTTAACGATGGCCTCTACGCAGGCGGCATCTCGAGACTCACCTCTCGTGACATCTGCGACAAAGTGCTCTCGCAAGTCGATGCCGACCTCACTGCCACTTACGGACAGTGGACGCGGCGCCAGACGTGGGACCGCAACTACAGCGAGTCTCGCGAGCCCGGCGTGCCCTCGATGATTCTGGAAATGCTCTCGCACCAGAATTTCACAGACCTGCGTTACGCCCACGACCCCAACTTCAAGTTCACTCTCGCACGTGCCGCCTACAAAGGAATCCTGCGTGCTGTACACACACTGCATGGCAGCCGCGATGTGGTGGTGCAGCCCCTACCCGTAACAGCAACCGGCGCCTATGTCGTACCTAACACACGCGAGATCAACCTGAGCTGGTTGGCAGTGGAAGACCCCCTGGAGCCCACAGCCATGCCCACGGGCTTCGTGGTCTATCACGCTGAAGATGACGGTGATTTCGACAACGGGACACTCGTTCACGATGCCCATTTCACGCTCAGCAACGCCACTCCAGAGACGCTGCACCGCTTCCGCATCACCGCCTGCAACAGCGGCGGACAGAGTATGCCATCCACCGAGGTGTGCGCCTACATCCCTCTGCGTGGCACACGCCACGTGCTGCTCGTGGACGCCTTCGACCGCCTGGCAGCACCACAGAACGTGGACAACGACAGTCTCCAGGGCTTTGATCTGCAGGGCGACCCGGGCGTTCCGATGGGGCAGATGCCGGGCTACTGCGGTCAGCAGCAATGCTTCAACCCTGCCATGCGAGGGATGGAAGGGCCAGGCGCATTGGGCTACAGCACCGGTGAGCTCGAAGGGATAATCATCGCCGGCAACACCATGGATTGGGCCACACGTCACGCACGCGACATCATCGCTGCCACCGATGGTCATATCACACTGAGCAGTTGTGCACAAACCGCTGTGGGACGCGCCACATTCGACACCCGCGAGATCGACCTCTTCGACATCATCTTCGGACTTGACAAAGTAGATGGCTACAGTACGCGGCAGAGCAAGGTCTTCGCGCCACAGCTAACGCAGGCAGTAGCCGAGTTCGTGCGTGCCGGAGGCAGTCTGCTGGTGAGCGGTGCCTTCGTAGGCTCTGACATGACCAGCGAAGCCGACCGTCTCTTCACGCGTTCCATCTTGAAATACGAGTACGCGGGAGCCCTCGATGCCGACATCATCACGGGCATCAATGGACTCAACACCGACTTTGACATCTATCGCCACCTGAATGAGCAGCGCTACTGCGTCCCCGCCGTCGATTGTCTCGCACCCACCAGCGAGAGTTTCTGCTCGATGGTCTATAGTCCCGGTGGCGAATCAGCAGCCGTCGCCTACCAGGGCAACAACTACCGCAGTTTCGTCATGGGCTTCCCCTTGGAGTCCATTTCCAACACGCAGAAACGTGTTGGAATCCTACGCGGAGTACTACAATTTCTCATCCCATAACAAGCTGCTATTCATGAGTAATAGCTACTTCCAATTCAAGCAGTTCACCATCCGTCACGGCCGCTGTGCAATGAAGGTCGGAACAGACGGTGTGCTGCTGGGAGCCTGGGCGCCACTCATACAGCCACGGCACATTCTGGACATCGGCACAGGCAGCGGATTGATAGCCCTGATGCTGGCACAGCGCTACCCCCAAGCACAGGTCACCGGCATCGACATTGACACGGCCTCGGTCGAGCAGGCTGCAGAGAATGTGGCGGCATCGCCCTTTGCAGAACGCGTGTCTGTCAAGTGCCAGGCCCTGCAAGCACTGCAAGACGCCACCGCTTCGTTCGATGCCATCGCCTGCAACCCGCCCTTCTTCGAGGAGACGCTGCTGCCGCCTGATGCAGGTCGAGCCGCTGCCCGCCACACCACCTCCCTGCCCTTCCAGGAGCTCGTCACCATCAGCGCGCAGTTGCTCTGTGAGGGAGGCCGTTTCTGCGTTGTCTTGCCCACTACGGTCTTCGACGCTTTCCGTCTGTTGTGTTTCCGCGAGGAACTGTTCCTTGTTGCGCGCTGCGATGTGCAAACCTCCCCCCGAAAGGCTCCGAAGCGCACGCTCGCCTGTTTCACAAAAGGCAGCAAAGACAGCCCTGCACTCATAACGGCGACGCAACTGGTTCTCATGGAAAACGGCCATCGCAGCCCCGATTATACCACTCTTACGCGCGATTTTTACCTCGCATGAGGATTCTGTAGGCCTTTTATGCCTGCTATTTCAGAAAAAATCACTACCTTTGCACGCTTTTTAAGGCTATTATGAATTCAGATACACAGAATCCCTTCTCTTTCATCGCTGAATACGACGGCGACGAAGAGTCCATCTACAAAGTCTCCTTCGATGAGAACTTGCCTTTGATGCCGTTGCGCGACATCGCTCTTTTCCCGGGTGTCATCCTGCCCATTGCAGTAGGACGCATCAGTTCTATCCGTGTGTGCAAGGAAGCCTATGAGACGGGCTCCTTCATCGTCTGTGCCAGCCAGCTGGTGCCCGAGCTGAACAACCCCGGGATCAACGACCTCTACGACATCGCCGTCGTGGCACGTGTCATCCGCATCTTTGAGAACCCCAATGACACCACAACTGTCATTGTGCAGGGCTTCTCACCCGTGAAGTTGCTGGAGGTTTATGCCGTAGATGGTACACTCATCGGACACGTCTCCCCGCTGCACGAGCAGTACGAGGAGATGAAATCCAAGAACTACCGTTTGCTCTGCGACACCCTTCTCAGCCAGCTGCGCGAGTATGTGCAGCTCAACGAGCAGTACGGTGCCGAGATGCAGAGCGCCATCACCAATGCTGCCAGTATGCGCTTCTTTGTCAACTTCGTATGCGCCAATATGCCCATCGACGTGAAAGCGCGCATCGAACTGTTGCGTGAGATGAGCCCCACGTTGCGTGCCATGGCCTTGTTGCGCGAGGTGTCCCGCGAGATTCAGTTCTCCCGCATTCGCAGCGACATTCGCCAGAAGACACAGGTGGACATCGACAAGCAGCAGCGCGACTACTTCCTGCAACGCCAGCTGCAGAACATCCAGGAAGAACTGGGCACCGCTGCCTCCGATGACATCGCCAAGCTCCGCAAGAAAGCCGAACACCTCCAATGGAAGGACGACGTCAAGGAGACCTTCTACGACGAACTCAACAAGCTGGAGCGCATGAACCCGCAGAGCCCTGACTATCAGGTTCAGCTCACCTATCTGGAGACCCTCGTGCAGCTACCTTGGAACAAGCGCACCAAGTGCAATTACGACCTGCACAAGGCAGAACGTATTCTGGAGAAAAACCACTATGGCATGAAGGAGGTCAAGGAACGCATCTTGGAGCACATCGCCGTGCGCTACTACAGCCATGATGCAGCCCGACCGACCATCCTCTGCCTCTATGGTCCTCCGGGTGTAGGAAAGACCTCGCTCTGCCGCAGCATCGCCGATGCCATGGGCCGCAAGTATGTGCGTGCGTCGTTAGGCGGTCTCCATGACGAGGCCGAGATCCGCGGACACCGCCGCACCTACATCGGTGCCATGCCCGGCCGCATCATCAAGAGCCTCATCAAAGCCGACTCCAGCAACCCCGTCTTCGTGCTCGACGAAATCGACAAGATCACGGAACACACACACAACGGCGACCCTGCCAGTGCCTTATTGGAAGTGCTCGACCCCGAACAGAACAAAGCCTTCCACGACAACTTCCTGGAAGTGGATGTGGATCTTTCAGATGTCATGTTCATCGCCACCGCCAACACCATTGGCTCCATCCCCCGTCCTTTGCTCGACCGCATGGAGCTCATCGAGGTGAACGGCTACATCACCGAAGAAAAGATACAGATTGCCAAGCGCCATCTCGTTCCGCGCGTCAAGGAAGGCTGCGGTCTGAAGAGCGACAAGAGCATCAAGCTGAACAAAGGCGCTCTGGAGTTCCTCATCGAGAATTACACCCGCGAGAGCGGTGTGCGCGGCTTGGAGAAGGAGCTGGACCGCCTCTTCCGCAAGATGGTTCTGGCCCACGAGCGCACGAGCGAATGGCCGGTTCTCAACGTTACACCCGATGACATTGAGCAGCTGTTGGGCAAACCCAAGTACCAGCGTGACATCTATCAGGGCAACGGCTTCGCCGGCGTCGTCACAGGTCTGGCATGGACCAGTGTCGGCGGCGAGATTCTCTTCATCGAAACCAGCCTCAGCCGCGGTAAGGGCCAGAAGCTCACCCTCACCGGCAACCTGGGCGACGTAATGAAGGAGTCGGCAGTCCTCGCACTGGAGTTCATCAAGGCACACGCCGAGGACATCGGCATTGACATGCGTATCTTTGATTACTACAACCTGCACATCCACGTCCCCGAGGGCGCTGTGCCCAAGGACGGCCCCAGCGCCGGCATCACCATGGCCACCTCACTCGTCTCCGCCCTCACCCAACGCAAGGTACGGCGCGGCATTGCCATGACAGGCGAGATCACGCTGCGCGGCAAGGTGCTCCCCGTGGGCGGCATCAAAGAGAAGATTCTCGCTGCCAAGCGTGCCGGCATCACAGACATCCTGCTGTGCGAGGCTAACCGCAAGGACATCGAGTCCATTGATGCCATGTATGTCTCCGGCCTCACCTTCCACTATGTGGAGAATGTCCTGCAAGTACTCGACTACGCACTCCTCAAGGAGAAAGTGGATCACCCCATACAATTCAAGCTGGAAGAGGCGACCCTCCTCCCTGCCCCTCCCTTGCAGGGCGGGGAGTAGAATGTACTGCAAATGAATCATATGAAAGACCCCATAGCAAAGGTGACCACTCCCTCCCTCACAGTGAGGGCGGGGGGTGGGTCCGCCTTTTTCGGATTACAGCATACTGATCCTCAGAGCTCTGCCCGCGCCGGTTTGATTCACACCGACCACGGCGACATCCACACCCCGATTTTCATGCCTGTCGGCACTGTGGGGTCAGTAAAGGGTGTGCAGCTGCGCGACCTCTATGAGGACATCAATGCCGAGATCATTCTGGGTAACACCTACCACCTCTACCTGCGCCCCGGCACGACAACGCTTGAGGCTGCAGGCGGTCTCCACAAGTTCAACGGTTTCGACCGCCCCATGCTCACCGATAGCGGCGGCTTCCAGGTCTTCTCGCTCACGGGCATCCGCAAGTTGCGCGAGGAGGGTTGCGAGTTCCGCAGCCACATCGACGGCAGCAAGCATTTCTTCTCGCCGGAGAAAGTCATCGACATCGAGCGCAGCATTGGCGCCGACATCATGATGGCCTTCGACGAATGTCCCCCGGGCACAGCGCCCTATGACTACGCAAAAAAGAGCCTTGAGCTCACACATCATTGGTTAGACCGCTGCATCCAGCGTTTCAACGAGACTGAAGCCAAACACGGCTACCACCAAGCCCTCTTCCCCATCGTTCAGGGCTGCACCTATCGCGACCTGCGCACAAAGAGCGCCGAGTTCGTTGCCTCCAAGAATGCTGAGGGTAACGCCATCGGCGGCCTCGCCGTAGGCGAACCTGCCGAGGTGATGTACGAGATGATTGAACTCGTCAACGGCATTCTACCCAAGGACCGTCCCCGCTACCTCATGGGCGTTGGAACGCCCGTCAACATTCTTGAGGCCATCAGCCTTGGCGTGGATATGTTCGACTGTGTCATGCCGACTCGCAACGGGCGCAACGCCATGCTCTTCACCAGCGAGGGCACGCTGAATATGCGCAACGCCAAATGGGCCAATGACTTCTCGCCCATCGACCCCAACGGCACCAGCTATGTCGATACCACCTACACCCGTGCCTACCTGCATCATCTCTACAAGGCACAGGAGTTGCTGGCCCTGCAGATAGGAAGCATCCACAACCTCGCTTTCTACCTGTGGCTTGTGCGCGAAGCACGCCGCCACATCATCGAAGGCGACTTCCGCACATGGAAAGACCAAATGATTCCGAGGTTGTCACAGAGATTATAAAGACCCAGCCCCAGCAGACCCACCCCCAACCCCTCCCGTGGAGGGAGGGGAGTTTCAGTCCTCTGGACTACGCTATTACTGAGAAGTATGACTAAAGATATAGAACCTACGCGCAATCCTGCTCCCCTCCCTACAAGGGGGGGCGGGGGGAGGCTCCGTTCTTTCTTTATTACTTTTAAGCGCAACCTCTTCTCCCGATTCGACCGTTACATCATCACCAAGTTCCTGGGGACCTACTTCTTCAGCATCATCCTCATCATCTCCATCGCCGTGGTCTTCGACTTTTCCGAGCACTCGGACAAGTTCACCATGAACCATGCGCCGCTGGACGGTCTCTTCTACTACTACCTCAACTTCATCCCCTTCTACAGCAACCTTTTCTCGGCCCTCTTCGTGTTCATCGCCGTCATCTTCTTCACCTCGAAGCTGGCGGAGAACTCCGAGATCATCGCCATGATGAGCACCGGCATCAGCTTCGGACGCCTGCTACGGCCCTATTTGCTGTCTTCAGCCATCCTGGCCGCCATCAGTTTCTACCTCGGTTCGGAGGTCATCCCTGCAGGTTCCGTGAAGCGTTTGGAGTTCGAGATGCTCTACAAGAGTCGCCGCAAGCCGCAGATGGCTGAGCACGTGCAGTTGCAGGTCGATACCGGCGTCATCGCTTACATCGACCACTTCGACGGGCAGGTCAAGAGCGGCTACCGCTTCTCCTTGGACAAGTTCCAGAACAAGAGTCTTGTCAGCCACCTCACCGCCCAGCGCATCCAGTATGACACGCTGGCCGACGAGCGCTACCACTGGAAACTCTACGATGTGAAAATCCGCACACTACAAGGCTTGCGCGAAGAAATCACACGCAAGAACTTTGTCGATAGCGTCATCTTCATGGAACCCAAAGACTTCCTGGCCACCAAGAACCAACAGGAAACGCTCACCAACAGCGAGCTGCTTGACTACATCGAGCGACAGAAGCTACGCGGTTCCGGCAACGTCAAGGTCTTCGAAGTGGAGTACCACAAGCGCTTTGCCGCGCCCTTCGCAGCCTTCATCCTATCGACCATCGGCCTCTGCCTCTCCTTCCGCAAACGTAAGGGCGGCATGGGCACCGCACTCGGTCTCGGCATCGCCCTCTCAGCCACCTACATCATGTTCCAGACCGTCAGTTCCACCTTCGCCATCAACAGCAGCTGGCCCCCTATCCTCGCGGCCTGGTTCCCCAATATCATCTTCACCTTCATCGCCATTTATCTCTACCGGCGTTCCCTCAGATAATAACCTATTAGTCCCATAAGTCCTATTAGCCCTATAGGCCCTATTAGCCAACAATTATGCAATTCGAAGAACTCGACCTCAACTACGATGTCCTTGACGCCCTCGACGACATGAACTTCACAGAGTGTACGCCCATTCAGGAACAGGCCATCCCGCCTCTGCTCGAAGGCCGCGACCTCATCGGCGTAGCCCAGACGGGCACCGGCAAGACAGCCGCCTACCTGCTGCCCGTGCTCTCGCAGCTGCGCGACGGCGGCTTTCCGCGCGATGCCATCAACTGCATCATCATGTCCCCCACCCGCGAGCTGGCCCAGCAGATTGACCAGGCCATGCAAGGTTTCGCCTACTACCTCGACGACATCTCCAGCGTCAGCGTCTATGGCGGCAACGACGGCATCCGCTACGAGCAGGAGAAGCGCGCCCTGCAGCTCGGTGCCGACGTGGTCATCGCCACCCCCGGCCGCCTCATCAGCCACCTCTCCCTGGGCAATGTGGATCTCTCGCGCGTCAGCTTCTTCATCCTCGACGAGGCCGACCGTATGCTCGACATGGGCTTCTCCGAGGACATCATGCAGATTGTCTCCTTCCTGCCCAAGGAGCGACAGACCATCATGTTCTCAGCCACCATGCCCGACAAGATTGTGGAGCTGGCCAAGACCATCCTCACCAACCCCGTCGAAGTGAAGATAGCCCTCAACAAGCCCGCCGAGGGCATCCGTCAGAGTGCCTACGTCTGCTACGAAGCCCAGAAGCTCCGCATCGTGGAGCACCTGTTCCACGAGCGCAAGCCCGAGCGCGTCATCATCTTCGTGGGTAAGAAAGTCCACACCAAGGACGTGGCCATCGCCCTCAAGCGCAAAGGCTACAACGCCGAAGCCATGCACAGCGACCTGCTGCAGGAGCAGCGCGACGATGTCATGTACCGCTTCAAGGCCGGACAGATAGATATCCTCGTGGCCACCGACATCGTGGCCCGCGGCATCGACATCGACGACATACAGCTCGTCATCAACTACGACGTACCCCACGACGAGGAAGACTACGTCCACCGCATCGGGCGCACCGCCCGTGCCGGCCGCGACGGTCGCGCCATCACCCTCGTCAGCGAGAAGGACCAGCCCCTCTTCGCCGCCATCGAGCGCTTCCTCGAGAAAGAAGTTCCCAAGGAGCCCGTTCCGGCAGAACTCGGCGAGGCACCCGCCTACACCGGTCGAGGCTCTGCATCGCGCACCGGCAGCAAAGGGCGTGGTCATGGCCGAGGCGGTCATGGCCGAGGCGGTCATGGCCGAGGGAACGGACGCGGCAAAGAAAAAGAACAAGGTAAAGGACAAGGACAAAGCAAAGATAACGGGCAAGGTAATGCGCCGAAGGCTGAGAACAGCGGCAACAGCGCCAACGCCAGTGACGGCAAGAAGAAGAAACACCGAGGCGGGCACCATCGCCGCAAGAAAGCTGAATAAATCCGAGAGATTCACCAATGAAGTATGCCTTCATCCTGCTAACGATGTTCCTCACCCTGAGCGTTCATGCCCAGGATGAGGAAGACATCGCCTACACGCTCGACATGCCGGAGGCGGTGGTGCTGGCCAACGGCATGTCCTTCGAGGAATATCTGCTGCAGCAGGTGTTGGCCAATGCCAAGCCGCTCAGCGCACGCACCAAGACACTGGACTATTCTGTGACGTGCAAATTGGAGAAAGACATCGACTTGAAGAAGTTTCCCCACCGCCGCGTCGTCACCTTTGCAGCCCGACTGGCAGGCTACGGGCCTATCCTTTCAGCCCTCAGGGAGCATAAGCATTTCGGCATCACGATAGCAGAGGACGTTCACTATGCCGACGGGAAGACGACAGCGTCGAATGTCCGCATGGTGGAGATGAAGCAGGAGCTGAAGCCCAAGCAGGTGGCCTCTTTCCTCAAGCATGACAAGATGCTCAGCGCCAACGTATATGACAAGTTCTACAAGAAAGTGCGTGAGAAGGTCAAGGACTTGCAGAAAAAACGTAAGAAGAAGCAGGACACCGGCATGAAATATGTTGGCAGCTACACCGCCAACGAGAAGACCTTCTACGTCGTGAAACTTGGCAGCATGACAGTGCACATTGCCGACGGCTGCTGGCAGATTGCCCGTCTCAGCTACAGCGAGGGGCAGAACTACATGCAACATGAGTTCCGCGAAGTCAAGCCCGACCTCTACCTCCTCTCCTACGGCACAGCCAAGTTCTACATCGACCGTGCCAAATGGCCCAAAGGCTACATGTCCATGGTCATAAGCTACACCTATAAATAGAATAACTAAAGTCTTTCAGCGAAGCCTCCGGCGGTCTGTTTGTGCGCCTGACCTTTCTTACTGAGCGTAAATTCGAACTTAAGACCGCTTGGTTCAGCATTGCTGATAGCGATATTGCCACCGTGTAGCAACACAGCATTCTTCACGATGGCCAGTCCGAGGCCGGTGCCGCCCATGTCGCGGCTGCGGCCTTTGTCTATGCGATAGAAGCGTTCGAAGATGCGGGGCAGATGCTCGGCGGGTATGCCTATGCCGTTGTCCTTGAAGGTGAACCGCCAATGACTGGGCTGCTCTACGGCGCTGACCTCAACGACAGAACCCTGTCCGGCATAGCTGACGGCGTTATCCACGAGGTTACGGAATATGCTGTATAGCAGCGAGGGGTTGCCCTGTACGATGATGTCCTGCGGCAGATAGTTACGCAAAGTCATCTGCCGTGCATCGATGGCGAGTGCTGTCTCCTGAACGATGTCGGCGAAGAGAGCTGACACATCCACCCGCTCCATCTTCAGCAGGTCGGGGGCGTAGTCCATCTTGTTGAGCGTGGAGATATCCTGCAACAGCGCCGTCAGGCGTTGCGCTTGCGAATGAGTGCGTACGATGAACTGGCGACTCATGTCGTCGCTGATGGCGGGATTGTCGAGAATCGTCTCTGTGTATCCGAGGATACTGGCCACGGGCGTCTTCAGCTCGTGTGCAATATTCTGCGTCAGCTCCCGGCGCATGCGATTCTCCTTCTCGGCCTGTTCGCGACTGATGCGCTCGTCCATCCGTCTGGCATAGCGGAACAACAGAAAGGCGAGGACCGCCATCACCGCCAGTGAGAAGAGCAGCAGGTGCCAGTCGCTGACCTCATCGAATGGCATGAGGAATTTGCGGTCGTAGTCCTCAAAGAGGATGAAGATGGTGGCATAGACCGCAAACACAGACATCACGGTCAGCCACATCTTATGGCCTTCAGTTAGCTTATGATTGGGTTTAGGGTTCAAGGCTTAAGGGTTTTAGGGATAAGTGTTAAGGGTTTAGGAGAAAAGTGTTAAGGGTTTAGATACATCGAACATATAGCCGAAACCCGTCCGCGATACGAGACAGGCTCCGTAGCGCCCCAGCTTCTTGCGCAGGCGTGCAACATTCACATCAACGGTGCGTTCCGTGACGATGACATCCTTCGGCCATACGCTGTCGAGCAGCTGCTGCCGGCTGAACACTTGCCCGCGGTATTCCAACAGCAGCTTCAGCAGTTCAAACTCCGTACGGGTGACGGCGACGGGCTGACCGTCGATGCAGATTGTTTTATTGATGACATTGACAACGAGCCCCTCAAACTGCAGTTCCGCCTTCGGTGCGGGTGCGGAGCTCGGTTTCCTGTTCAGTACAGCCTTCACCCGTGCCAACACTTCGCGCAGGGAGAAAGGTTTCGAGACGTAGTCGTCAGCTCCCAGTCCGAAACCATGCAGCACATCCTCCTCGGCATCCTTAGCTGTCAGAAAGATAATCGGCATCGATGCCGTGCGCTCGTCTGCCTTCAGCAGCCGAGCTAGCTCGAAGCCCGACATGCCGGGCATCATCACATCCAGCAGCAGGAGGTCAAAGGGAGGGAAAGCCCCCCGCAGCCCCCCGGCGGGGGGCGTTGGACTGCCGTTTGACTCATCCTCGTCTCCCCTTCCTTGGGGAAGGGCAGGAGGTGGGCCGGCTTCCAGCCTCTTCAGTGCCTCTTCTGCCGAGTATGCCGCTTCAGCCTCATAGCCTGCAGCACGCAGGTTGAAGAGCAAGATATCGCACAAATCCTGCTCATCGTCAACGACTAAAATCCGTTTTGCTTCCATTCTGGGCGCAAAGGTACAAATTATTTTCCAAATCGAGCCTGAACAACGTTAATAATATAATCACCCATCTTCTCTAAGTCGTTAGCCATATCCACATAGATGGTGCCCACGGCATACTCATATTCGTGGTTGTTGACAGCCTGTATGTTCTCTGTCTTCATGCGCTGACGCAGCTCATTGATGTCGTTCTCTATGCGATAGCTCTCCCGGATATCATGGTCGCTGCGATGGCCCCTCATGGTGATGTTCATCTGCGTCAACGCCTTGTCGCACAGAAGGATGAGTGCCTGCATCTGGTCCGTCTGGTGCTGCGTGAACGCTATCTCTCCGTCGCGCTTGCGGTCCAGCGTGCGTGCCAGTTTGTAGCAGGCATCGCCTATAGACTCCAGCTCGCTGATCTCGCGCATCATCTGTCGGATCTTCTGTTTCGTCTCGTCGCTCAGGTGGTCATCGCTCACCTGCTCCAGATAGCGTGCAATCTCTATTTCCATCTGGTCAGTGTTGTCCTCTTCATGTTCTATCTGCCTGAACAGCTCTGTGAAATCCTTGTTGTCAGTCTCATAGAACAGCGTGCGCACCATCCCGAACATCTCGTAGATACGCTCGCCGAAGGCCGCCGTCTCTTTCTGCGCCTGCAGCACGGCAATCTCAGGTGTCTGCACGAGGTTCGACTGGATATACTGCAGGTGGAACTGCTCTTTCTCCGGAGCATTCTCCTTCATGGGCAGCAGCCAGCACACGACACGCTCCATCTGCGGCACCAACCATATCAGGATGGCAGTGTTGAGGACGTTGAAGCACGTGTGGAACATCGCCAGCACCACCGGCAGCTTCTCCGTCTGGCTGCCAGCAGAAGGGTCATAGCCCACCAGACTGCACACCATATCTACAAACGGATAGAACGCCGCCAGCACCCAAATCACGCCGAAGACGTTGAACAGCAGATGTGCCAGCGCCGCTCGCCGTGCCTGCGTGTTGGAACCGAGCGCCACCAGATTGGCCGTGGCCGTGGTGCCGATGTTCTCGCCCATCACCAGGGCTATACCTAAATATATAGGCAGCACGCCCGTAGAGCATAGCAGGATGGTGATGGCCATGACTGCCGCCGACGACTGCACTATGCAGGTGATCAGGGTGCCGATGGCCAGGAAGGCAAGGATGGTGAGGTGGCTTGACGTGTCGAACGAGGCGAAGAACTGGATGACAGCCTCGTTATGCTCCAGGTCCATGGACTTGCCCGTAGCACTCAGCATCACCAGGGACAGGAACATGAAGGCTACGCCGAACAGGAAGTCGCCGACATAGCGGTGGCGCTTCTTATAGATAAGAATAATGCCGAGCAGGAACGACGGATAGACGACACTCGTCAGATTGACATTGTAGCCCAACGACATAATCCACGCCGTCAGCGTTGTGCCGATGTTGGCGCCCATGATGACCGAGATGGCCTGCGACAGCGTCAGCAGTCCCGCCGACACGAAGGAAACGGTCATCACTGTCGTGGCCGAGGATGACTGCACGGCACATGTCACCAGCGTGCCCGTGAGCATGCCCGTCAGGCGGTTGGTGGTCATCTTGGCCAGGATGTGGCGCAGTTGCGGTCCCGCCATCTTTTGCAGCGCTTCGCTCATCATGCGCATACCATAGATCAGCAAGCCCAGCGAGCCCAGCAGCTGCAATAGAATCATAAAAAGGTTTTGATTTGTTTCCATATCGTTTTGAATTTCGCCGCAAAGGTACGCCATTAACCTTTGCGCTCCAAGGTAAATGCATTACGATATGGTTACATGTGCGTTCCTGGCACTCTATCCCCCACGTTGTGGTGTGCAGAAGTTGACGGAGTGTGATTGCGAAGGAATAATAACGCTTTCTCTAATATGCAGCGCGACCAGGCACTCTGGCTTATGGTGGCGCCCTGGTGCGGTGGCGCCGCCTTCGACCATGGCAATACCGCTGAGTTTTGGCGTCAGTTTCTCGCCGACGAGCATGTTATTACAAGGGAATAAAATTATAGAGAATGCCCGCGGTAGTCTTTGGGCAGGCAGCCGAACATCTTGGCAAACTGCTTGGCAAAGAAACTGGGGGATGAGAAACCTGTATGCTCCGACACGAGGGCAATGCTCAGCGTGGAGGTTTCCAGCAGATGGGCGGCATGCTTGAGGCGTATGGTGGTGATAAATTCGCTAGGCGACTGCCCGGTGATGGCGTGTATCTTTCGGTAGAGTGTCATCCGGCTGGCGCACATGTCATCGCTGAACTGGTTGACACCGTAGGCTTTGTCTGACAAATGGTTCTGCACGGCTTTTATGGCGCGTGCGAGGAATTCCTCGTCGAATGGCGAATGTGTCAGCGGTGCTGCATCGCAGCTGTTGTCGTGCTGGAACTGTTGCTGTTGGCTCTGCCGTTGTTCCAGGAGGTGTTTGATGCGGCTTTGTAGCACGGCCATGCTGAAAGGCTTGGTGAGATAGCTGTCGGCTCCCATCTTGTACCCTTCGAGTCGCGATTCGTCGCCTGTCTTTGCCGTGAGGAGGATGACGGGCAGGTGGCTGGTGTTCTCGTCGGTCTTCACGCGTCGGCAGAGTTCCATGCCGTCCATGATAGGCATCATCACGTCACTGACGATCAACATGATGTCGTCCTTCTGCTGCAACACGTCCCATGCCTGCTGTCCGTCGGCCGCCTGCAACACCTTGTAGCCGTCGTCGCTGAGCTGATTGGCAATGAGTGATCGCAGTTCGACATTGTCTTCTACGAGGAGTATCGATGTCAGCGTTTCGTCTCCTTTGTCGTGCGGACTGTCTGCCGCCACGGAGTCGTCCCGGGTGTGCTCCTTGTCAGTGGCGGGTTGTGGCTGCGGATGGATAGGAATGGTGAACCAGAAGTCGGCACCGTGTCCTTCCTGGCTGTTGACGCCAACCTTGCCGCCATGAAGCAGCACCGTCTCGCGGACGAGATTGAGGCCAATGCCGCTTCCGCCTTGCGACGACGCGTTGGCCGACTGATAGTAGCGGTCGAAGACGTGCGGTATCTCACTCTCGGAAAGGCCTGTGCCTGTGTCGGCGACGTGTACAACGAGCTCGTTCAAGGACGTATCGGTGGTCAGACTCATCGTGACGCGCCCTCCTTCGGGGGTGAATTTCATGGCATTGCTCAGCAGGTTCCATAGCACGTGGCGTATCTTCTCGTGGTCGAAGGTGGCATAGAAGTTGGCGTCGTCGTGTAGGAAGCGAAGGTCGATGTGCTTATGCTGTGCCAGCGACTGGAAGGAGTCCTGAGCCATAGCCATGAGAGCCTTCATGTCGCCGTTTCTTTTGTTGAGGTGTACATCGCCGAGCTCCATGCGTCGGAAATCGAGCATGTGGTCGATGAGCTGTTGCAGTTCCTGTGCATTGCGCTTGATGGTTTCCAGGCGTTCACGGTCGCGCTCGGGCAGGGTGTCGTTGGTCAGCATCTGTTCCACGGGCACGAGCATCAACGTGAGCGGTGTGCGTAGTTCATGGCTGATATTGGTGAAGAAGCGGAATTTCATCTCCGACAGCTGTGCCTCCATCTGTCTCAGGCGACGGCGACGCACGGCGGTGGAATATTGCCGGGCCGCCAGCAGGGCAAGCGCCAGCAGGCACAGCACATAGACGGCTATCGCCCAGCCCGACTCCCACCAAGCCGGCAGACGATGGAGGACGAATATGTCGGCAGGTGCATCCCAAATGCCCTGCCCGTCGGTGGCCTTCACCTCGATAATATACCGCCCCTTGGCAGGTGAGCTCAGCATGATGGAGTTCGTGCCCGTCGGTAGCTCTGCCCAGGCTTCAGCGCGGTCGGTGCCCCCTAGCAGCCCCGTCTTGTGGAGGCGATAGGCAAACTGCACTTGTGGGGCGAGGTGGTGCTGGAGTGTCGTCAGGCGTATTTCTACCAGACGCGAGTGGCTGGGTATCTCGAGCGTCCGCTGACCCATTCCCATATAATGGCTCTCGCCATCGACGATGACCGTCGATACCAAGGGTCGTGCGGCCGTCGTCCTTGGGACGTCGAAGTCCTTAGGCAGGATCATGCAGTATTGTTCGGGTCCTACGGCACACACCGAGTCGCCGCACACCACCAGCGCATCGAAGTAATCCATGCTGATTCTCGGATGCCGGCATTCCAGAATGCGGTAGCTGTCGCTCTTCAGGTCCCATTCCCTAAGGCTGTGCCTTGTCACCGACCACACGTGTCCGTGAGCATCCTGCCGGATGGCGATGATGCGGTTGCCGCCGGCATTGCTCAGCGCCGGTGCCGGTTTCAGTGTATGGCTGTTGCGTGTCTCGCAGGCATATACACGTCCAATGGTAGTGCCTATCCACAGCACCTCCCTGTCGAGCAGCGCGAGGCACGAGCACGTCTCGCCATTCTTCAGCATCGGTTGTGCCTGACGCTTACCTTGCAGCAGCATGCAGAGTCCCGCCTGCCTTCCCTGATAGTAGAGCGTGCCGTCGGCATCTGCCACGACGCGCAGCACCTCGTCGGTGCTGTCGGTGACTTGCTCCATGTTCCAGTCGGAGTCCTTCGCGCGTTTCAGACCATGGTTCGTTGCCACACAGATCCTGCCGTCAGCATCTTTGCAGGCATCGTTGATGCGTAAGCCGTTCAAGTGTCTCGCGGCCTCGGCCATGAGTGTCCTTTGGCTGTCGTCGAGAAGCGCGCTGTTGCCCATGACATGCCAGGGGCTGTCGTGCCGTACGATGCCTTCGTGCCCTCGAAGCAGCATGAAGTAGCGACTGCCGCCAACCCAGATGTTGTCGAGCCCATCGACCATGATGTTGCCTAAGTTGTATTGCGCCAGCGAACGTATCTGCGGCACGTCGCACTCTTGCAGGCGGCCGTCGCCGTCGATGCGATAGGCATGCATACCGTCCATGGCCGTAGCCCACAGGAGTCCTCCGTGAGGATCGACCTTGATGTCGAGTATCTTGCCTCTATTGGCATGGCTGCCGTCCGCAGATGCCGCTGTTCCATCCTGAGCCACCGTGACCATCGCGTCTGCGCTGGCGGCATCAGGCTGGTAGCGGACAATGCCTTGTCCCCATAGACCGACCCAATAGCATTTATTCGCCACGTCCTCGACCATTGCTTGCGGATCGAGGCCCCTCTGCCATGGAGCCGGCACGAAATCACGTTGTTCCCTGTCGTAGAACAGGATGCCTGCTCCGCTCTGCAAAAGCCATAGCGTGTGGCGGCTATCCTCCATGAACGCATTGATGAACTTGGGCCCCAATCTGCGTTGGCTGATGTCTATTCTCTGCAGCAGCTGCTCGTCGGCGTCGAAGTGCAGGAGATGGTTGCCCGTCGAGAGCCACACCGTGCCGTCGTGCAGCGCATAGATGGCTTCGATACGGACGCCTTGTGCCTCGGCGACAGCCGTGGAGTGAATCGAGTAGTCGTGCTTGTCGAGAACGTATGCGCCTTGCGACGTTCCTATCCATATATGCCCGTTGCCGTCCTCTGCCACATCGATGATGAAGTTGGATTTCATCAGTTGCGGATTCCGCTCGTTGGAGCAGAAGACATCGACCTGATAGCCATTGTCGCGGCAGAGATTCTCGTCGGTGGCGTACCACACGTAGCCTTCGCTGTCGCGCAGGAAGCGGTTCACTCCATTACACGCCATCACGTTCTTTGTCGGCAGGTCCTGACGTATCACGCCATCCGCCTGACCATACGTCGCCAGTGGCAAGGCAGTTAAAAAGAACTTAAAAAATCGTTTTATGCACGTCTTCATGTTGCACATGGGGCAAGGTGTTGCGTTATTTTGGTGCGAAAGTAGGCTATTTTATGCAAGGAACAAAGTAAAATGGTAACAAAAAACATGATTCATGTCCCATTAGCCGTGCCAAGCAGTCATTATGTTACGTCGTTACCATTCTTTGATACCAGAAATCGATAGGAGCCACGCCCAAAAACGTACCTTTGCAACCAAAATATTAACGTCTTATGAAAAAGCTTGCATCATTCACATCCACTAAATCCTTACTGTTATGCCTTTGGGCGCTTATGGCATCACCAACCCTTGCCCAGACGACGACTCGCGACTGGGAGAACCCCGAGGTGGTGGGCATCAACAAACTGCCCTATCACGCTACGCTGCAACTGCCGTCGCGACAGGCTGAGTGTAAGGAAATCGTTTCGCTCGACGGCCAGTGGCGCTTCCATTGGAGCCGCAACCCAGAGGAGCGGCCCGTGGACTTCTACCGCACAGACTACGATATCAGTCAATGGGACAGCATCACCGTGCCCGGATGCTGGCAGATGCAGAACTTCGGCAAGCCCATCTACACCAATTCAAAGTATCCTTTTCAGCGTAACGCGCCCAGCGTGACCGGCGAGCCGCCACAGGATTGGTATGCCTACGACCATCGCAACCCTGTGGGCTCTTACGTCACCTTTATAAATATTACGCGCGAGCAGCTGCCGCAGAACCTCATCCTCCACTTCGCCGGCGTCAAGTCGGCCTTCTACGTGTGGGTGAATGGTCAGCGCGTGGGCTACAGCCAGAACTCCATGTCACCTGCCGAGTTCGACATCACAGGTTATGTTCGCGAAGGACAGAACCGCCTCGCTGTGGAGGTCTATCGATGGAGCGACGGCTCCTATCTCGAGGACATCGACATGTGGCGCTTCAGCGGCATCTTCCGACCCGTACAGCTCTGGGTGCGCCCGCTCACCCACATCAGCGACTACTATGTCACGGCTACGCCCAACGACGACTACAGCGCGGCCTCCGTCTGCGCCGACGTGGAGCTCTGCAACACAGGCCGCAAGCGGGCCAAGGACCTGACCGTAGCCTTCATCATCGACGGGCAGGAGGTAACAGGCCGCCTGCAAAGCCTCGCCGCCAAGGACACGACACACGTGCAGCTCCGTTGCCAGCTCCGGCAGCCACGCCTATGGTCGGCCGAGAAACCTGACCTATATCCCTTCGCCGTGGAACTGCGCGACCGCAACGGACAGACCATCGAACACTTCGACTACCATCTCGGCGTCAAACGCATAGACATCGTTGGCGAGGTGTTTAAGATCAACGGCCGGAATGTCAAGTTCCGTGGTGTCAATCGCCACGACCACCACCCACGCATGGGGCGCTATGTCGATGATGCCACCTGCGAGCTCGACATCCGACTGATGAAACAGGCCAACATCAACTTCCTGCGCACCACCGTCTATCCCCACACCGCACTCATCTACGAGCTCTGCGACCGCTATGGACTCTACGTCATGGACGAAGCATGCAACGAGAGCCACGGCTATGGCATAGGCAACAAGGAGCTGGGCGACGACCCCTCGTGGCAAAAGGCACATGTGGATCGGGCCGCCTCGCTCGTGCTGCGTGACCGCAACCATCCCAGCATCGTCCTATGGAGTCTTGGCAACGAGGCCGGCGCAGGCATCAATGCCGAAGCCATGCGCGACACTATCGTACGCCTCGACCCCACACGCCCGCCCTTCTACGACAGCGACCGCCGTTGCTCCGCCATCTACGACGACAGCTACCTCTACCCCGACGAGATGAAGCGCGTCGCCGAACGCGTCACAGACCGACCATTCATGATGCGCGAGTACTGCCATGCCATGGGCAACTCCATGGGCAACCTCCAGGAGTACTGGGACATCATCTATGCCGACTCCACCATCATCGGCGCCGCCATCTGGGACTGGGCTGACCAGGGACTCGCAAAGCCCATCGACGGCTCGTCCCTGCGCTACTCCGCAGCCCTGACCCTGCAGCCTGATGAGTTCTGGGCCTACGGCGGCGACTTCGGCGAAAAGCCCAACGACGGCCGTTTCCTCATCAACGGCATCGTAGGACCTGACCGCAAGCCACATCCCCACTATTACGAAGTGCAGCATGTCTATCAGCCCCTCCATTTCGAGCGCGGCGACGATGGTACAGTACACATCATCAACCGCGACTGCTTCACCGACATCAACGAATACGACATCACTTACGACACCCTGCACTACGGCAGCGAGACACTGCTCAACATCGCTGCCCGACTCCGCCGCGACATGCCGTGGGCCCGCAAAGGCTTTGCCGTAGCCCGCGAGCAGTTTGTGCTGACACCCTACTCCTTCCCCGCCAAAGCCGACCTGATGAAGCACGCCAAGACCGACCTCACCCAGCACGCCGGTGCCGGCGTCAAGGGCAGGAGCTTCACCGTCAGCGGCAATGCCCTCACGTCGTGGATTGTCGGCGGCTGCGAATTGCTGCAGGCACCCTTGGAGCCCTATTTTTGGAAACCCGAGAACGACAACCAAAGTGCTGCCGGCTTTGCACGCCGCACGGCGATGTGGAAGGAGGTGCGGGACGTCGAGGTGCACTACACCGCGCTCGATGAGCACAGCATACTCGTGGAGATGGACTACCAGCCTGCGTCGCAGGACCGCCCCGTGATGCCCAAATTCGGTATGCGTATGCGCCTACCCGCCGACTTCACGCAGGTCCGCTACTACGGCCGCGGCCCGTGGGAGAACTACCCCGACCGCAAGCGCTCGGCACTACTCGGCGAGTACACCATGCCGCTCAGCGACTTCCAGACCGAGTACATACATCCGCAGGACAACGGCAAGCGCTGCGACGTGCGGTGGATAGAACTCTCACAGCCTGGGCGCACCGTCCGCATCGAAGGACTGCAGCCGCTCTGCGTCAGCGCCTGGGACTACGGCGACGAAGACCTCGGACCGCTCCATCCCCACGAAGTGCCGCGAGGCCGTTTCGTCAACGTCAACATCGACCTCAACGTCCATGGCGTGGGCGGCACCGACACATGGGGCAAGCGCACCCTGCCTCAATACACCATCGACGGCAACCAGCCCCACCACTTCGCCTTCGTCCTGTCGGCGAAGACGGATATTTAGGCATTTACCATTTAACCATTTACCATTTACCATTTATGTACGTTAATTAAAAGGATAATAGCCAAACGAAACTTATATGAAACAACTATACAACATGAAAAAAATTCTTTCGTTACTGCTCGGTGCAGCGTCGCTTACGGCTACGGCACAGACCGACGTCACCGCCGACTACCTGAAGAACTACGGTTTCGACAGCGGATTCCACCATACTGCCGGACAGACCACGAAGGTGGACAAGGAAATCAAAGTCATCACGGGATGGACGGCCGGCTTCACCGTCGACTACACCATCACGGGCATCTACCAGTACGGCTTTGCCGGAACATTCAACGGCGGCGAAGTGCCGGCCCAGGGCTACCAAGGCAGCGAGGGCGGCGCACTGGCACTGTCCACGGGCTGGGGCGTAGAGATGACCTACAGTCAGGCGGTCACCCTGCCTGCCGGCACCTACACCATCAACGTGCCCACCTACAACGGCAAGAACGTCACCAAGGGCCATTCGTGCCTGGCATGGATCCCGCAGAACGGAGAGGCCGTCACCTCCACGCTCAGCGGCTACCCGTCCAAGACGTGGACGCTGGACCACATCTCCTTCACGCTGACCGCAGAGACCCAAGGTAAGATACAGATTGGATATAAGGCAGCTGAGAACACCGGGTCGGGCAGCTCGGCCAACCTGCTCATCGACTACGTACAGATCCTCGTCAAGAGCATGGACGAGAGCAAGCTCGAGCTCGGCAAGACGCTCGCAACCGCCAACACACTGTACGGCGACGGCAGCGGACGCGAGGCCAGCGACCTGAAAGCGGCCATCGACCGCGCTCAGGCCGCCTACGACGGCAGCGACACATCGCTGGCCGAGGTGTTGGCGGCGGACGAAGCGCTGAAGACGGCCATTGAAACATACGCTTGGTTGAACGCATCACCCAATGCTCCTGTGGACTGCACCGAACGCTATATCCAGAACCCGTCGTTCGAGATCGATGGTACTGCAGGATGGAGTGTGTTGGGCATGAGCATACAGACCAACAGCTATTTCACCAAGAAAGAAGGCACCAACTACATGGAAGCATGGACCAGCCGCGGCAGCAAGATCTCCGAGGCCAGCCTCTCGCAGGTGCTGAAAGGACTGCCCAAGGGTAACTATCGTTTGCAGGCTGGTGCGCTGCATATCCAGCAATCCGGACAAGGCAGCACAACCAACACTGGTTCGCCGCAGAAAGGTGCCTACCTCTATGCCGGATTCTCCAAGACGCTCATCACGGCCATGAAGACCTACGCCGTCACCTTCTCCATTGTCGATGAGCATGGAGAGGTGGAAATCGGCGTGACGACCGAGAATCCCACCGGCAACTACCTCTGCGTGGACGATTTCCATCTCCAATACATCGGTGAAATCGGCACATCGGACATCGCCAAAGAATTGCAGAGCCTACTGACACATGCCGAAAGCTATTCCTCAAATGGCATGCAGCAACCGGCATCCGAAGGCCTCAGCTTAGCCATAGAGGTTGCACGTCAGGCACTGA
Organism: Prevotella sp.; assembly: GCA_015060555.1. Lineage (GTDB taxonomy): Bacteria > Bacteroidota > Bacteroidia > Bacteroidales > Bacteroidaceae > Physcousia. Next base: position 130,119 of record SUYG01000045.1, on the reverse strand, counting down.
CAGGAACAGGCACTGACGACGGCGGCAACACCATCTACGACGAGGCAGCCCTGAACGCAGCCCACGAGGCACTGACAGCAGCCATTGCAACTGCCGAGGCTTCCGTGGCACGCTATACGGCACTGCAGGAGCGCATCACTTACGCCACCAAGGTGCTGGAATGGTGGAAGGATATGCCCCGTAAGGCCAACGCATGGAACCTCCTCGACGAAGCCAATGCTACGGCCAAGGAGCAGGTCGTGGACTATACGCTGACGGACGACCAGCTGAAGGCCGCCGTCAACACCCTGAACAACCGCATCAAAGCGGTCGATAAGAAGATCTATTGCAGCGGCAGCGCCTGCGGTTCAGACTCGAAGTTGCAGGACAACAATAACCAATGGAGCCACAAGCGCTCCTACCAGTCGAAGCACTGGGTGCTCTTCTGGGAGAAGGAATACGGCGACGAAGTGCCAAGTGCCGTACCGGGCATCTTGGATACGGCCGACAAGATCTTCGAGATGTACGCCGACAAGCTCGGCTTCATCACCATCAACCAGGGCAAGTCCAAGAGCGACACCTACAAGATGATCATCCGCCTCTTCTCTACCAGCGAGTGGAAAGCCGAAGGCAGCGGCATCGACAACCAGATCGGTATGCTCTCGCTCTCGCGATGGGCTTACACTTCGCGCGGCGGACAGACCGTGGCCCACGAGATTGGCCACTGCTTTCAGTACCAGGTACACTGCGACAACAACGACTGGAATGGATGGATGTACAACTGGCACGAATCCACACAGAATCCCTTCTGGGAGATGTGCGCACAGTGGATGGCCTACGTCTTCTATCCCAACAAGCTCCTCAACGACAACGAGTGGCTCTGGAACTCGCTCAACGGCATGCACCGCCATCCGCTGGCCGGGTACCTCCGCTATGAGAACTTCTTCATCCAGGACCTCTTCGTACACAAGCACGGTTGGGATGCCGTAGGGCGCCTGTGGAACGACTGCAAGGATCCCGAAGATCCCTTCGAGACGTATATGCGCACCCGCATGACGGGCACCACGACCCAAAAGGTAAGCCAGCTCGGCGACGAGCTGTGGGAGTGGGGCGCACGCATGACCACCTTCGACCTCGACCCCATACGCTCGGCAGGAGCAGGCAAGGCCAGCTGGCGCAGCCAGACAGCACTCACCAAGGACGACGACGGCTACTGGTGGCCCGAGGCGAAGGACTGCATCGAGAACTACGGCAACAACGCCATACGCATCAACGCGCCATCACGAGCCACGACACTCTACGTCGAGTTCGAGGGTAAGGCCGGGGCTGACGGCTATACCGCTTATAACACCACACGCGCAGGATGGCGCATAGGATTCGTTGCCTTCAAGAACGATGGCACACGCATTTACAGCGACGTCACACGCGCTACATACTCCGATGCCAACCACACCATTGCCTTCGACTGCCCTGCCGGTTGTTCATATGTATGGCTCGTCGTCAGCGCTGCGCCTACCATCTACTGGACGCATAACTTCACGGGCTGGATTGACAAGACCGAAGAGCAATGGCCCTATCGCGTCAAGTTCTACAAGACCAACGTTTACGGCGAGACCAACAACAACGGCCTGCCCACAGGCATCGCCGACATGGCCGATGAAAGCTCACGACAGCCGACTGACAACAATGTCTATGACCTCAATGGGCGCATTGTCCGTCGCGGCAGCGCTTCACTCGATGGATTGCCTCGCGGCATCTACATCGTCGGGGGACAGAAAGTGGTGAGATAGCCATTCCCCTCCACCATCGTACAAAACGCTTGGCCCTCAACGGAGCCAAGCGTTTTGGCATATTCGGCAGCAAGGCCGGAAGTCGATATAATGCCACTTTATCGACTTCATTTGGCACAAATGGATTAAAAAAGAAGAAAAGAAGGATTCAACATTTGGACGTATCCCATTTCTGATTATCTTTGCAGCAGAAAAACCTTTAGACAGTAGAAATCATGGTTCAGAAAACGTTGAAAACGATGAAGCGCACGGCCGTGGCGGTGGCGCTGACGATAAGCCTGCCTCTGCAGGCTCAGACACGCGCGGACGTGCCCGTCGAGCGTGGCCCCTTCGAAGCCAGCTGGGAGAGCTTGAAGGCATGGGAGTGCCCCGAGTGGTTCCGCGATGTCAAGTTCGGCATCTGGGCACACTGGGGACCGCAGTGCCAGGCCGAGAGCGGCGACTGGTATGGCCGCGGCATGTATCAGGAAGGCGGTTGGCAGTACAAATACCACGTGGAGCACTTCGGCTCGCCTGCCGACTTCGGCATGAAGGACCTCTGCAACGCCTGGAAGGCCGAGCACTGGGATCCGGAGGCGCTGGTGAAACTGTACAAGAGCGTGGGGGCGCAGTTCTTCTTCACCTTAGGGCAGCACCACGATAACTTCGACCTCTGGGACTCGCCCTATCAGGAATGGAACTCGGTGCGCATAGGGCCTAAGCGCGACATCGTGGGCGAATGGGCCAAGGCTTGCAAGAAATACAAGTTGCCCTTAGGCGTCAGCATACACGGCGCACATGCCTGGACGTGGTTCGAGGAAGCGCAGAAGTTCGACGGCAACCTGACGCGCGAGGACGGATACAAGCCCAACCCCGACGGCACCGAGAAATGGTGGAAAGGACTCGACCCGCAGGAACTCTATGCCCAGCGCCATGAGCGCAGCCGTGGTTGGGAGAACCCGGGTAGCGTACAAGGTCAGTGGGACTGGAAGAACGGTGCCGCGCTGCCATCGGAAGCCTTCAAGCGTAAGCTGCAGAACCGAGTGCTGGAGCTCATCAACGACTACAATCCTCAGCTCCTCTACTTCGATGACACCGTGCTGCCCTTCTATGGCTGCGATGACCAGGTGGGGCAGAACATCCTCGCCCATTTCTACAACCACAGCGCCAACCGCCACCATGGCCGCCAGCAGGTCGTGGCGACGGGCAAGGTGCTGAACGACGAACAGAAGCAGCTGATGCTGTGGGACGTGGAACGCGGCATACCCGACCGCGCACAGCCGCTGCCCTGGCAGACCTGCACCTGCATCGGGTCGTGGCACTACGACCGCGGCATATACAACCGTGGCGCCTATAAGTCGGCCGGTCGCGTAGTGCGTATGCTGGTGGACGTGGTCAGCAAGAACGGCTGCCTGCTGCTGAGCGTACCCATCCGGGGCGACGGCACGCTGGACGAGAAGGAACTGGCCATCCTCGCCGACCTAAAGGCGTGGATGGACGTCAACAAAGAAAGCATCATAGGTACACGCCCGTGGACCACCTTCGGCGAAGGACCGCTGGCTGAGCAAGCCAACCCGCTGAAGGATCAGGGCTTCAACGAGAACATCAACTATACCGAGAAGGATATCCGTTTCAACGCCAAGGGCAAGACCGTCTATGCCACCATCATGCAGTGGCCCAAAGAGCGCGCCGCTTGCATCAAGAGCTTCGCCACCGGTGCGTCTGCGCTGAAGGGGGCCAAGGTCAGCAGTGTCAAGTTGCTTGGCTACGGCAAGGTGCCCTACACCGTTGATGCCAACGGCCTGCAAGTGCAGCTGCCCGAGCAGCACCCAGGCGGCGACATAGCCCCGGTGCTGGCTGTTAAGCTGAAAGATTGAAGCAGTTGTGGTGGTTCATAGCATCGCCCCTACAGCCTATCAAGGCCGTCAGGAATACGATCAATATGGGCAACAATCGTTTCATTCTGCTTCACGAACGAGGAGCTTTCTCTGCCCCCTCGATATTTTCGGCTGCAAAGATAGTGAAAAATCCTTATTCACGTTTCGATTTGCAGCAAAAACGAACTGGCGAAATAGAAAATCATTCCGTTTCGGCTTTTTATCAACAAAGAATACCACCGTCCCAATCTGTGAAGACTGCAAGTCCATTTTGTTGAACCGTTTGAAGCATGTGTGCCCTAAAATATAAAGCATGAATCCTCGGGGAGAGAGTGCTCAGAATGAGGCCTATTCGCAAAAGACGTTGTCAAGAAAGTCCTTTCAACAGTTGCCGCAGAAGGTAAGTGGCGTTCTGGTTACGCGCCACGCCGGGCGTGATGCGGTAAGTGTATGTGATGTGGTCGGAGAGTTGTATCTCGAAGCAGTAGTTGTGGAAGCGCGTGGCATCCTCCTCGGCCATGCGGGAGAGCTCGAGGTCGTGGGTGGCGACAATGCCCGTGACGGGCAGCGCACTGACGGCCTCCAGAAATAGGCGGGAGCCGTTGAGCTTGTCCAGGGAGTTGGTGCCTTTCAGAATCTCGTCGAGGATGATGAGGGTGTGGGATGAGGCGCCTGCGGCTGCAGCAGCGGGCGCTTTCACGGCTTCCAGCAACTGTTGCAGACGCAACAGCTCGGCATTGAAATAGGAGATGCCGTGTGCGAGGTCGTCGGAGGTGCGCATCGACGTGAAAAGCGCAAAGGGCGAACAGCGCAGGTGATCGGCAAAGACGGGCAGGCCGACGCGTGCCAGCAGCACGTTGATGCCGACCGAGCGCAGGAAGGTGCTCTTGCCTGCCATGTTGGCGCCCGTGATGATGTAGTAGTGACCATCGGCGAGAAGGAAGTCGTTGCGAACGGCCTCTTTGCCAAGGAACGGATGCCACAGCCCATCGGCCTCGAAGACGATGTCCGTGGCCTCAACGACTACGGCTTCGGTGGCTTCGGGATGGTTAAAGCGGAAGGTGGCCAGGGAGACGAGGGCGTCGTAACGGCTGACGGCGGCTATCCACTCGGGGAGGCGCGGCATATAGCGTTCCTTCCAATCCAAGAACCGACGGACGATGAAGAGGTCGGACATGAACAGCGTGTTGGAGATGAGGATCCAGAACTCGTTGCGACGGTCGATGCTGGCCACGATGGAGGTGAGGGAGCTGAAGGCGGGAGCGGCCTCGGAGGTCTCGGGCACCAGCGCCATCAGGCGTTCATAGACTTTCAGCTGGCGAAGGATGCCCTCTGTGGCGCGTTTCGTCAGCAGCAGCGGACGAGCAAAGAGCAGACTGGCGACCAGCACCTCCAGCACAGCCCATGCCATCACGCTGCCGGCTCCGGTAAGACCGAGAATAGCGGCCATCAACAAGGCATAGAAGCCGCCAACGAGCAGCACAGCGAGCACCAGCGCCAGCATGGAAGCGGCAAAACGGGGGATATGGATGGAAGCTACGTCCTCCAAGGCGCGCAGCACGGAGGCAGTATCTACCTGCTCCTGTGCCATGAAAGTCATGCGGCGGGTCTCTGCTTCGGCCAGCTCGCGGATGGCATCGCGCTGCGCCTGCACCTCGGCGACCGAGGGCACACGGCGCTCAGCAAGCAGGGCGGCCAGATGAACGCTGCCGCCCGACGTGACCGTGCGGTTCATGCGTTGGAAGAGGGACTGCGGGCCGAATACATCGAGGTCGGTGGTGAAGGGATGCGAAGCATCGGCATAGCGCCGGCCATCATCGAAGTGGGAGAAATCGCCGTCCAACGCCGCCAACTCGCCCTCGTAGGCCCTGAGCCAAGCCTCGCACTCCTCCAGTCGTGCTGAGCTGCGCGCGTCGCGACTGCGCGTCCAAAGGTAGGCCAACGCCGCCACGACGGCTGCCGCTATCAGCGGCCAGCCCCAAGCCGTCAGGAAAGAGGCCACGGCACAGGCTGCCGCAGCAAAGAAACTCACCAGCTCGGCCACGACGAAGCGACGCGCCTGCCGACGCAAGGCCACAGCCTCGGTCCGCAGCGCGTCGGCTCGCTCTTGGTAATAAGTCTTCAAATCCATAAAACTACATTACGCCTCATGGGCCTTCTCCACCAACCGCTTTCCCAGTTCGTAGGCGTTCTGCAGGTCGATGTTGTAATGCTCGTCGCGATAGCGGCGCTTGTCCTCTTCGCTGAAGAGGTTGAAGTCGTAGCGCGAGTAGTCGTTGAACTGATAGGTGTTGCAGGCATAGAGCGTCTCGGAATAGCCGAAGATGTCGGCCATCACCTTCGTGTTCTCCTCCAGGAGCGTAGGATAGTTAATCTGCTTCATGTAGTCTTCGGGGCAGTTCATGGTGAAGATCATGGCAGTGGGGATGACCTTGTTGCGCAACGTAATGTGCTTGCCGTTCTCGTAGAGGTATGTGCCGACGGGGAAGCAGAGGCGCTCCATGAACGAGCGCAGCTCGCCCGTAGGATAGCTGTAATAGACAGGCGAGCCGAGCACGATGACGTCAGCCTCGCGGCAGCGCTCCAGCACTGGGCGCAGGTCATCCTTCAGCGCGCACACGCCATTGCACTTCGAATTCTTCAGCTTGCAGGCGAAGCAACTCTTGCAGCCTTTGAAGTCGATGTCGTAGAGGTGGACCATTTCACATTCGGCTCCCATCTCCTGAGCCCCGCGCATGGCGCTCTGAAGCATGTCAGCCGTATTCTTGTTCTTACGCGGACTGCCATTCACGAAGATGGCCTTCATCTGTTTCTTTTCCATATACTGAGAATGTCGTTGAGTGGTTTTGTTGCCGCAAAGGTAGTCATTTTTTCTGATTCTCTCGTTCTTTCAGGTTAAAAAATCGCTGATGAAAGGCCTTGTGAATATAAGTCAGGCAGTATTCCTTATTCAACTTTTGTTAAATAATTGAGCTTCTGGCTTCATTTTTGATTGTTTTTTGCTACTTTTGCACACGCTTTTAAGCTGTATTCATACAAATATCCCTCAAAGACTATGATAGAAAAAGGTAAATTCCAACACACCTACACCTCTACGGCGTCGGACATCACGCCGCTGTATCGTCTGACACCCAACGCGTTGCTGATGTACTTCCAGGACAGCTTCGCCCGGCTAATGACTATCCACGGCCTTGCAGCCTTCGACATCGTCAAGCAGCGCCGCATGTGGGTCATCACAGAGGTGCAGATGGACGTGCAGCCCACCGTCACCTTCTGGTCGGAGGACTTCACCGTGGAGCTGTGGGTCAGCGAGCTGACGTCGTTGCGCATCTACTGCGATTTCCGCATCGTGCGCGCCGACAACGGAGCGTTGATAGCCTCCGGCACCAGCCAGTGGAACATCCTCAACCTCGACACGAAACGGTTAGAGACAACGGACTTCATGGCCGACCGTCTGACGGTCGTGCCGGAGCTGATGACCGCCAGCCACAAGAAAGTGCGGTTCCCGAAGCCACAGGGCGTAGATTTGCAGATGGAGCACCGGGCCACACGCCTCGACCTCGACTTCAACTTCCACGTCAGCAACCGCAGCTACGTCAGCATCGCCCTGCTGACCATGCCCGAGGATGTCCTTGCCACTCAGGCCCTCTCCTCCCTCACCGTCCACTGGCTCCACGAGACCTATCTCGACGACCTCCTCACATGCAACATGTCGCACACCGAGGATGGCAGCTACCTCCACACCCTCACCAACGCCGACGGCGTTGTTGTCTGCGAGCTCATGAGCCGTTGGCAGCCGCAGCCCCACGCCGCCGATGTCAGCGAGGTACTTGACAGGAATCTGTAAGATTACTCGCCACCGATGCCAAGCGTGAGTATTTTCGGCGAAGTCAGCCCTGCAGGGTTCAGAGAGGGACTCTATAGTCCCCTAAGCGTACACTCTATAGTGTCTGCGCGTAGTCTCTATAGAGGGTAAGGCGAGGGAGTAGTAGTGTCTTACAACTGGTCGCTGCGCTCAAAATAAAATTCAACCATAACCATAACCTTAACGTTAACCTTAACTTTAACCATAACCCTGACCATAACCTTAACCTCAAACGGGAGGGAGAAGGGGGATATGAAAGCCCTAGAAAAAGGAAGTACCAGCCAACCACCCAGGACATGCAGAATCCCCCGAAAATGTAAACAGATTACAGATTACAGTTTTTTTTCTCGACCCCACAACCAGCCGTGGAGGGATTTTTAAGTGTAATAATTATTTATAATATATTGATATATAATAATATATATAATAAGTATATCATAGACATATCTATCTCTTCTTCTCTCTTCTCAGCCCTCATCCTGCAAAATCCTCGCCGAAAAAAACTGTTTACTGTTTACATCTGTTGACATGAAAACTCACCCCTACGATGAGAGAAAAAACGCCCCCAGCCGAGAGATACCCCCTCGCGAAAAAAAACTGTAATCTGTTGACATCTGTTGACATCTGTCCTCGTTTTTGACCCCTCGGAGTTATATGAGGACAGCTCTCTGACTGGCAACCTCGGCGATGGCAATGTAAACAGATGTCAACAGATTACAGTTATTTCCCCCACGGTCAACACACCTTGGTGCATCGGCTTGAGATGCTTGGTGCATCGCCCTGAGATGCTTGGTTCGTTTTTTGAAGACCTTGGTCTTATGGCCGGAAGAGCAAGGTCTTATCGCCGGAAGAGCAAGGTCTTATCGCCGGAAGGACTTGACCTTATCGCCGGAAGGACTTGACCTTATGGCCGGAAGGACTTGACCTTATGGCTGGAAGGACTTGACCTTATCGCCGGAAGGACTTGACCTTATCGCCGGAAGGACTTGACCTTATCGCCGGAAGGACTTGACCTTCGTGCTTGAGGGCTTGAGGGCTTGAAAAATGAGGGGCGAGGGGATGGTATAGAGGGTTTTTCTTGGTACTTTGCCAAATAAGGGCTATCTTTGCATCGCAGTTGAACAAACAGCTTTCGAGCTGGCGAACATCGTTCACGCTATCTGTTGGAACATTTTGGAACAAGACACATGAAAAGAATACTCTTTGTCTGCCACGGCAACATCTGCCGCAGTCCGATGGCGGAGTTCGTGATGAAGGATCTCGTCATGAAAGCCGGTCGCGAGGCTGACTTCTACATCGAGTCCGCAGCCACCTCCACGGAAGAGATTGGCAACCCCGTCTATCCCCCTGCCCGCCGCAAGCTCGCCGAGCACGGCATCGGCTGTGCGGGCAAGACGGCCCGCCAGATGACGCGCGCCGACTATGACCGCTTTGACCTCATCGTGGGCATGGACTCCTGGAACCTGCGCAACATGCACCGCATCTGTGGCGGCGATGCCGAAGGGAAGATTCACCTCCTCCTGGACTTCACCCGTCGCCCCGGCGATGTCGCCGACCCCTGGTACACCGATGACTTCGAAGCCACCTGGCGCGACGTCCTCGAAGGCTGCACGGCCATCCTCAAGTTAATGGATTAACAGTTACCCATTCACCTGAGCCGCCTGTGCCTCAGGTTCTTGGCGTGTATCCCAAAAAGCCACGATATAGATAACATCATCATCTATGCGATACACCATCTTGCTCAATCCATTGATGATGATACTACGATAAGTGCAAGGACGGTCACTGAACAACGAATCTATAGGACCGATGTTCGGACTATGCATGAGTTTCCTAACAGTTTCGTTTACTTGTTGGATAAACATCCTCTTACGCTTATACCCAAAGCGGTCGCGGATATAATCGGCAACTTGTTGTTTTCCCTCGATGGCAGGAGTTTGCCAAATAACTTTCATACAGCAGTAGCCATTTTTAACTCTTGCTCCTCACGGGCCATCTCTTCCTCCCATTGTCGCATCATCTCCTCATGAGGGATACCCTTTCCTTCAGCAATCTCTGCCTCGGCTTGATCAATCATTGCATTTACCTCCTCGTAGGTGTAGCGCTTAAGAGGTTCTTCCTCCTTCTTGGCGTATTCAATCAGGTGTTCGCCCACCCAACGCATATTGCTCGGCGAGAGTGTGCCATAAAGATATTCAAGTAAACTTGTCAAGACAGCGGTACTCATAGTCAGACTATTTTAAATGCTATTCTGCTGCAAAGGTAATGAGTTTTTACGATTCAACGATTTACAATCTACATTTTTTTCGTTTTTCCCTCTCATTTTTAATTCCGGCGTGAGTATTTACAACGAAGTCAGAACATGCAACCACCAACGCAATAACATCTGGGAGCTAGTTAGAAAGAAAGTTTTGCGAAAATCCCTACAAACCTTCCCGAAAGAAGTGGGACAAAAATAACAGCGGCTACAGTCGAAGAAGATTGTAGCCGCAATGTGTTTATATTTACTGTGTCCATAATGACCTGACATAGAATGCAGATTTCACCAAACATCTTCAAGTTCATTGCCAGAATAAATACTCAAGGGACATAGTTCAATATAATCCAACCATAATTCATCTTCCAATAATTCTATAACACATCTCAATCTCAGATAATAAGTATGGTCTGCTTCCATTAGCTCCCGAGTAAGTATTCTCCTCAAGCAATTTGGATTGTTCCTTGCGGAACCATATTCTTTACATGAAATACTTTTCGGTCCCTTATACAACCCTTGATTATGCAAAGATTTCTCAACTTGAAGATCATGTTCCTCATCAAATGTGTCTTCTCTCCATCCTCTTTGTTCTGAGTAATCTGGCCAAATTCTGTTATCCATGGGAATTCCCTTAGCAGGCAAATATGTATGATTATCACCAAAATAGGTCTGATACACTGTCCCTTTCTTTGTCAAATGCGTCCCCATTCGCAATTGATATTGCCCCGTTACAGGAACTGGTGGAAGTACTATCGTAACATCATACATTCCAGTACAGGTTAACAAATCCCCTTGATACGTAGTAATTTCATTCTTATAGAAATTATGATAAACGACGTTGGCATCAGCATTCGTTTGCATGTTTTCAAAATAAGGATAGACAGGAGTTGAAGGGAAATGAACTACTTGATCTTCTTCATCCAAGGAACACTTCCTACGAATGCCATTATTCATCAACTCTGGTAGCAAGGAAGCAATGTCAAACCGTAGCATAGTAGAGCCCAATTGCTGTTTTATAGACTCATCGTATGTTAACAACCCATCAATGGGGTATAGAAATCCGTTTGCTAACCCCTGAACTACTTGATTTTCCAGTACGCGAATGCCCGCAAAATCGGGCTCGCATGATATCTCATGTCCTGTTCCCGTCCAGCTATTGTCCAATTGAGGGAATCGATTCAAAAAAACACCATTGCTTTCCGCAGATTCATATAATTTCAGGATATGCCTATTGTCCATGGTCGAATAGTAATCCATTACAGGTATGGATAATTGTCCAGGCCGTTGCAGGTCAAATCCATACTCATTTGCGTGTATCACTAATTGGTACGGTGAAAGCTTTACAGGGAGCACATGGTAAGCTACAAATTGGAATACTACGTTCTCAGAATCCTGATAATCATTATTTACTGATGTAGATGAGTATTTTCCACTTTGTATTAAATAGTTCTGGATGTCCTCAATGGTAATAGAAGAGACGTCCTTTTTTAATTCTTTCTCCCAAAACGAATCCTGCTCCGCAAATAGCGTATATCCATAATAACGGTGCTGTGGTGTTGCATCTATCTGTCCTTCACTATACAGTTTCTCATACAATTCGTCCTTAATCAAGGACAATGTATCTATCAGCCCTGTAGCCGCTATTAGTTTTGAAAAGATATGGTAGCCCGATTTCTCATCGGAAAGGCACAGAAGCATATAATCACCAAGAGTGACATCGCTCATTTGCTCTTCTTCTATGACACATAAGATACTGTCAATGTCATTAATAAAGAGATTCTCGGATGCTCCATCATATACAAATTGATGATAAGCGTCACCAATGGCGTCTTTAACTGTCAATCCTTGAATCTTAGCCGTCTGATAGGATTGCGGCCCCAAGGACTTACGATACACCTTCAAACTTTGTGTATAACCCGTCGAAGGCAGTATAGACAAAAGGATAAGAACTAATAATGAGGCGTATTTCATCGGATGTCAAGTATAAATTTCACGCCACCTTGCACTATCAGGTACTTGCCGCTTGGGAGTCTGTCTAGGGAAAGGCTGCGGCCTTTTTCTGCGGATAGCAACAAAGCCCCACTCATTGTGTAAACCATAGTAGAACCGAATAAATTATCTATCTGCATCATTCTTCCCTCTATAACTGACAAGTCTTCTTCAAATGTGATCAGTGAAACTTCAGTTAATGGATACCTTGTAGTGGTTCTGTCTGTCTTAATGACCATTGTGTTACTTTCATAAGTGACTCTTGGTTTCTCGCAGAAAGCAAAGCGAACGGTTTGATTCCCCCCTTTCCAAATCGTCATAACACAATTTTTCGAGAAGAGATCGACTGTACAAAACAGCAATAGCACGATGATAAACCATCTATTATTTCCCATACTACGAAAAAAAGGGTTGAGAATAAGAATTGTAATCCAGGTTATATTCTACTCATCCACAGGCATTAGCTCATACAAATGAGCGATGAGATATTCAGTAGCCTCCAATAATGGAGCGATGTCATTTTGGATGACATCCCAAACGAGGTCTGAGTTGATATCAAAATAGCCATGAGCTATATGGTTTCGCATTCCAATAACCTCTCTCCAAGGAATCTCTGGACGGAAGGGAAGAAGCTGTTTATGCGTCCGCTCATCAATATTTCTGAAACCTTCGCCAATAGCTTCTAACAACATGCAATTGGCTGCAAGGGTTTTCATACCTTCTGCGGAGGACAGCCATGCATCAGCACTATGCAAATCCTTGTTCCATTGTTGAAGGTCGAGGATCGCTTTCCTAATCTGTTGCAGAAGATCTTCTATAATCTGCAGGTTTTTAAAAGACAGAGACTCCATCGGTTTCTATTTGTTGACGGAAGAAGGGACGAATGTTCGAATGCTCCTGGATTAGATCTACAGAACAACCCAACAACTCTTCGAGATATAACGCAGCAGCCACGTGATTATAGAATTTTGGGGGCATGGTCACAAACAAATCAACATCACTCCCCTCGTGGTGCTCATCGCGTGCGACAGAACCGAAAAGAAGCATGGACGTGATGCCAAAACGCTTTTTCAGTTCTTCAGCATGATCCCTCATAAGGCTGATGTACTCTTTTTTTGTTTTTACCATTTTAAATCCTATTTGTAACCGCTTTCCGCTGCAAATGTAGTCATCTTTCGTGAACCCACCAAAAGAATCACGGATTTTTGCACTCAAGGGCGTGAATTTCATAAGAGCATGGTCTTAGGGCTGTAAGAGCATGATCTTACTCAATTTCCCACATGTGGGAAAACATGATGCTCCATGGTGTGTTGGCCGATGATGCATGGTGCAAGGGGCGATGCAGCAGGGTGTGAAGGGAGATGCCCCATGGTGTGTTGGGCGATAGAGCCCGAACAAAAAGAGGCTATGTCGGTCTTTGACATAGCCTCTAATCCTATATATAATAAGGTGGCGTATTATGTCTCTTCGGGCTTCATGTTGGTATAGACGGTCTGGACGTCGTCGAACTCCTCGAGGCGCTCCACCATCTTGTCGATGCTCTCGCGCTGTTCGGGTGTGACATCCTTGAGGTCGTTGGGGATGTAGGTGAACTCACCGCCGACGTCCTCGAAGCCGCTCTCCTCCAGATGCTTCTGGATGGCGCCGTAGCTCTTGGGGTCGCCGTAGATGGTGAGCGTGCCTTCTTCCTCGTCCTCGTCGTACTCGTCCTCCACACCGTAGTCGATGAGGTCGAGGATGAGCTCGTCCATGTCGATGCCGTCCTTCTTCTTGAAGGTGAACACGCACTTGTGGTCGAAGAGGAAGGCGAGGCTACCCATCGTGCCGAGGTTGCCGCCGAACTTGTTGAAGACGCTGCGCACGTCGGCCACGGTGCGCGTGGGGTTGTCGGTGAGGGTGTCCACGAAGACGGCGACGCCGTGGGGGCCGTAGCCCTCGTAGGTCATGCCCTTGTAGTCGCTCTGGTCCTTGCCCATCGCGTTCTTGATGGCGCGGTCGATGTTGTCCTTCGGCATGTTCTCGCGCTTGCAGGTGGCGATGATACCACGCAGCGTAGGGTTCATGTCGGGATCGGGACCGCCAGCCTTCACGGCGATGGCGATCTGCTTGCCTAACTTGGTGAATGTTTTTGCCATGTGGCCCCAGCGCTTCAGCTTGGCGGCCTTGCGGTATTCAAATGCTCTTCCCATAGTAAAAGACCCACCCCCGACAGACCCACCCCCAACCCCTCCCGTTAGGGAGGGGAGTAGGGCTGGCGCATAGAAGGTTTATAGGGTCATTCTTTTTAGAGTTTATGTTTATTATTATTTAAAATCAGGTCAAATACCATCCCGAGACTCTCCCCATCTGGAGACACTCCCTATCCGGAGGCACTCCCCTCCCTAACGGGAGGGGTTGGGGGTGGGTCTTCAACGCAGCTCCGCATTGAGTTGCTTGGTCAGGTTCTGAATCAGCTTCTGCATGATGGCGTCGATGGCCTTGTCGTTGAGGGTCTTGGACTCATCCTGCAGGATGAAGTTGACAGCGTAGGATTTCTTGCCGGCAGGCAGGTTCTTGCCTTCATAGACATCGAAGAGGCGGACATCTTTCAGGAGCTTGCGCTCGCTCTGATAGGCGATGGCCTCAATCTGTGCGAACTCGACGCTCTTGTCCACGAGGAGTGCGAGGTCGCGGCTGACGGCGGGGTACTTTGGCAGGTCGGTGTAGCTGACCTTCTCCTTGCGGATGAGGCGCATGACCTGCTGCCAGGCGATGTCGGCGAAATAGACTTCCGTGGGGATGTCGAAGGCCACCTGCAGGCGTTTGGCCACGATGCCGAGTTGCGCGATGACCTTGCCGCCGCGGTTCTCGATGAGGATGCTCTTGGAGAAGATGTCGTTGGTGCCGTCCTTGAAGACGAGGGAGCCAAAGGGCACGCCCACGCGCTGGAGGATGTTCAGTACCTGTGCCTTGAGGACGTAGAAGGACTGGTCCTCGTCGGGATGTGCCCACGAGCCGCTGACACGCTTGCCCGTGATCCACAGGCCGAGGTGGTAGTCCTCGCTGTAGGCATCGAGGACATGCTTGATGACTTCGGGGTCGCGGCTGGAGCTGACGCCGGGGATGATGTCTGCGCACTTCTTCTCGGCGTGGAAGTAGTAGCAGTTGCCGAACTCGAAGAACTGCACGTCGCCGCGACGGCGGTTGACGTTGCGGCTGATGCTCTCCAAGCCGCCGAAGAGCAACGTCTGGCGCAGCACGGCAAGATCCTGCGAGAGCGGGTTCAGCAGGCGCACACAGTTCTCGGCCTTGTAGCACAGCTCGTTGTCGTAGTAGGCAGCCTTGGTAAGCGAGTTGTTGAGAATCTCGTTGAAGCCGGCTCCCACGAGCTGCTCGGAGACGATGTTTTGTAGCTTGAAGCTCTTATCGACATCGCCCTTGATGGCGATGGTGGAGTTCAGTGAGAGGGGTATCTCCACATTATTATATCCGTAGATGCGGAGGATGTCTTCGACAACGTCACAGGGGCGCTGCACATCGACGCGGTAGGCGGGCACGAGGAGCTGCAGCCCCTGGGCGCTCTCGCTGACGATTTTCATCTCCAAGGAGGTGACGATGCTCTTGACAGTCTCGGCGGGGATGTGCTTGCCGATGAGGTTATCGACGTAGTCATACTTCAAATCCACGGGGAAGTCCTGCATGGGCTGGGGATAGACATCTACGATTTCCATGCTGACCTTGCCGCCTGCGAGCTCCTGGCACATCTTGGCAGCGAGCTTCAGGGCGTAGATCTGGCCGTTGGGGTCGATGCCGCGTTCGAAGCGGAAGCTGGCATCGGTCTGCAGGCCGTGGCGACGGGCGCTCTTGCGAATCCATGTGGGGTTGAAGTAGGCGCTCTCGAGGAGCACGTTGCGGGTGGTCTCGTAGGTGCCGCTGCCCTTGCCGCCATAGACGCCGCCGATGCACATGGGCTCCTGGGTGTTGCAGATCATCAGGTCGTGGTCGCTGAGCTTGCGGTCGATGCCGTCGAGGGTCTGGAAGGGTGTGCCCTCGGCCATGGTCTTCACGATGACCTCGCCGCCGGCTATCATGTCTGCATCGAAGCAGTGCAGGGGCTGACCGAAAGCCATCATGATGTAGTTGGTGATATCGACGATGTTGTTGATGGGGCGCAGGCCGATGGTGGTCAGGTGGTCCTTCAGCCACTGCGGGCTCTCCTTGACCTCGCAGTCCGTGACGGTCACGGCAGCATAGCGGGGGCAAGCCTCGGTGTTCTCCACGCGGATGGGAATCTCGAGGTCGTGGTTATCGACCTTGAAGTCCTCGACAGAGGGGCGGTGGAGGGCGGTCTGGTAGCCGTTCTGGATGAGCCAGGCGTAGAGGTCGCGGGCCACGCCGTAGTGCGAGCAGGCATCAGCGCGGTTGGCAGTGATATCGACTTCGATGAGCCAGTCGCTCTCAAGACCGTAGTACTCGGCAGCGGGAGTGCCCACGACAGCGTCGGCGGGCAGCACGATGATGCCGCTGTGGTCGGTGCCTACGCCAATCTCGTCTTCAGCACAGATCATGCCGTTGGACTCGATGCCGCGCAGCTTGCTCTTCTTGATGACGAACTCCTGGTCGCCGTCGTAGAGTTTAGTGCCGAGGGTGGCCACGATGACCTTCTGTCCGGCAGCCACATTGGGCGCGCCGCAGACAATCTGCTGCACCTCGGGCGTGCCGATGTTCACGGTGCAGACGTGCATGTGGTCGCTGTTGGGATGTGCTTCGCAGGTGAGCACCTCGCCCACGACGAGGCCCTGGAGGCCTCCCTTGATGGTCTGTACTTCTTCCACGCCATCTACTTCGAGACCTGCAGAAGTGAGGGCTGCTGCGACTTCCTGCGCCGACAAGGTTGTCTCGACGTACTCACGAAGCCATTTGTAGGAGATATTCATCTATTTGACAATTTACAATTGGACAATTTGAGGATGTACGATGTACAATTTGAGGATGTACGGATGTACGATGTACGGGATGTACGATGTACAATTTGCGATTTGCGGGCGCAAAAGTACAAAAAAGATTTGAATCAAGCGTGTTTTTTCTTCAGGAATTTTATTCCTGACGCTCAGAATGGCATATCACCGGCTGGCGGAGGGGGGCCAAAGGGTGTGTCGGCATCGTTGACCACGGGTGGCGCTTCAGGGGCCGGAGCATTGGGAGCAGGTGCATTGGGAGCATCGGTGTCTTCTGCGTTGAGAGACGAGCCGAGGGTGACACTCTCGCCGGGAGCCGGGATATAGACATCCTCGTCGGGGTCCTGGAAGCGGGCGTATTCATTACGGAAGCGCAGCAGCACGGTATCGACAGCGCCATTACGATGCTTGGCAATGATGAACTCTGCCATGCCGCGCAGGTTGCGACCCTTCTCGTCCTGATAGATTTTGTAGTATTCGGGGCGATGAATGAAGCAAACCATGTCGGCATCCTGCTCGATAGCTCCGGACTCACGCAGGTCGCTGAGCTGCGGGCGCTTGCCCTCCTCGCCCTCGCGCTTCTCCACACTACGGTTGAGCTGCGACAGCGCGATGATGGGGATATTCAGCTCCTTGGCAAGTCCCTTCAGCGAACGACTGATGTTGGAGACCTCCTCCTGGCGCGAACCGAAGCTCATGCCCGAGGCGTTCATCAGCTGAAGATAGTCGATGAGGATGATTCTCACGCCATGCTCACGGACAAGGCGACGGGCCTTTGTGCGCAATTCGAAGACAGAGAGCGAGGGCGTGTCGTCGATATAGAAGGGTGCGTCATAAAGCTGGCGGATGCGGTTGTCCAGCTGGCCCCATTCGTAGGGCAGCAGCTGGCCGCTCTTGATCTTCTCGCCCGGCAGTTCGCAGACGTTCACAATCAGGCGGTTCACCAACTGCACATTGCTCATCTCCAACGAGAACATGGCACAAGGCACCTTCGCGTCCACGGCAATCTTCTTGGCCATAGACAGCACGAAAGCCGTCTTACCCATGGCCGGACGGGCAGCGATGATGATGAGGTCGGAGTTCTGCCAGCCGCTGGTGATCTTGTCGATTTTGGCAAAACCGCTGGAGAGGCCCGAGAGGCCATCCTGCCTGGCTGCGGCCTTCTGCAGCATCACATAGGCTTCATGGATGACGGGATTGATCTGCGTGTAGTCCTTCTTGAGGTTCTGCTGGGAGATGGAGAAGAGCTTGCCCTCGGCCTCCTGCATCAGGTCGTCAACATCGATGGTTGTGTCAAAGGCCTGCTGCGAGACCTGGCTGGCAAAGGTAATCAGCTCGCGAGCCAGGAATTTCTGGGCAATGATGCGGGCATGGTACTCGATGTGAGCCGATGAGGTGACGCTGGAAGACAGCTGCAGCAGGTAGGCCACGCCGCCGGCGTCCTCCAGCGTGTTCTGCGACTCGAGATAGTCCTGAACGGTTAATATATCCACGGGCCGCTGCTGGGCGCTCAGCGAGCGCACGGCATCAAAGATGACCTGATGGCGATGGTCATAGAAACTCTCGGGACGCAGGAGCTCACTCACCTGCGAGTAGGCATCCTGCTCAATCATCAGCGCACCGATGACGGCACGCTCCATCTCCAGGTTCTGAGGCTGCTGGCGGCCAAAGGCATCTTCTGTGGGTACCGCCACGTTTTTGGTGCGGTTATTGGGTTTTCTTGTTGTAGCCATTTAAAACAATTGACAGTTTCAATCTTTCAATTTTTCAATTTCTTCAGGAATTCCTCAGCCCTTTGCAAGTCTTCGGGGGTGTCGATGCCAATGGTCTCGACATCTGAGATGCCCACCTGAATGTGGTAGCCGGCTTGAAGCCAGCGCAACTGCTCGAGGCTCTCGGCAACCTCCAGCGTGGACTGAGGCAGCGACGTAATCTCGCGCAGCACCTGGGGACGATAGGCGTAAAGCCCGATATGCTTGTAGAATGTGTGGTGGGACAGCCACTCCGCAGGCTCCACGCCACGGAGATAGGGGATGACGCTGCGGCTGAAATAGAGGGCACGACCTTGGCCATCAATCACCACCTTAGGGCTGTTGGGGTTCTGCAACGCCGCGAGGCCGTCGGCAGGCGTAAAGGGTTTCACGAGCGTGGCAATCTGCGTGGCCGGGGTGTCGAAGCACGCCTTGATGGCTTGCAGCTGCGAGGGCTGGATGAAAGGTTCATCGCCCTGGATGTTGACAATCACATCGAAGGTCTGCCCCAAAATCTCATAGGCCTCACGGACACGATCAGTTCCACTCTTATGATGCGTTCCCGTCATGACAACTTTGCCGCCAAAAGCAACCACCGCATCGTAGATCCGGGCATCGTCAGTGGCGACAACGGCATCATCCAATTGACCCTCCACCTGCCTGTACACTCTTTCGATGACTGTGACGCCTCCAAGACGCGCTAAAGGCTTCGCAGGGAAGCGTGTAGAGGCGTATCTGGCAGGAATTATGCCTATGAATGAATTTTTTTTCATATTTTTTTCTAATTTTTTTGGTCTGTTGGTGAAAAAGTTGTACCTTCGCAAGCGAAATGAGCAAACATGTTATTTATATTGGGTTAGGCACGAATGCCGAATATGGCGCTTTGTTGCTGCAATCTGCCCGTCGTAAGCTGGGCATCGCCTTCCGTGGCGAACAGCGTTTTAGCGAGCTGGTGCAGACGGCTCCTGTGGGTTTGAACTCCAAGCGGATGTTCACCAATCAGCTGGCTGTCATCGAGACAACGGTGCCCCCTACCCTCGTCCGCTCATTGCTCAAAGGCATTGAGCGTGAATTGGGCCGTAAGCCCGAAGATGTCCAAGAGGGCATCGTGAAAATTGACCTCGACTTGCTGTGCATGGACGGTCAAGTACTGAAACCCGAGGACTGGCAGCGCGACTACGTTCAAGCGGCGCTCGCTGAGCTCGGAGCATAGCAGTTGCGCGCTATTGTGTCAGGGGAACGTCGGCATCCAAGTTGTCGAGTCCCATGTTTTCTTCTGTATCATCACCACCCATCTCAAACGATGTGCCACATGGGTCGAAGCCCTCTGGCATGTCGAATTGTTCCGTATCAGAATAGCCCAGTGAGCTGTCTGACAAGACATTCTTAATGAAGGCAGCGCAGATAGGCAGGGAGGCAGAAGCGCCCTGGCCATAGGCCATGCTGTTGAAGTGGACGTCGCGCTCGTCGCCACCGACCCACGCGCCGAAAGAGAGGGACGGTGTGTAGCCGATGAACCAGCCGTCGGTGTTGTCGTTGGTCGTTCCAGTCTTGCCGCCCATCGGCGCCATCACATTATAGCGGAAGCGCATACGCGAACCTGTGCCGCCGTCCAGAACGCCACGCATGAGGACAATCATCTTGGCAGCACTCTCCTCGTTGATGACTTCGTTCATGCGAGGCACAAACTCTCCAACGATATTGCCGTCGCTGTCCTCGATGCGCGTCACAAACAGCGGCGCCGTGCGGATGCCGTGATTGGCAAAGGCTGTGTAGGCCGACACCATCTCCAAGACAGAGATGTCACAGGGGCCTAAGCACAACGACATGGAGGGATGTATGTCCTGATTGAGGATGCCGAACTCATGCAGCAGGCGTACGAAAGCCCGCGGGTTGAGCTGGCTCATCAGGTAGGCGGAAATCCAGTTGTTGGACTGCGCCAAGCCCCATTTCAGCGTCACCATCTCACCATAGCGCGCGCGGCTGCCGTTGCGGGGTGTCCAGGTCTGGTTGCCGACCTGGTAAGTCTGCTGGACGTTGGGGGCTACATCACACGGCGTCCAGCCATTCTCCATCGCCAGCGCATAGAGATAGGGCTTAATGGTAGAGCCCACCTGACGGCGTCCCATGCCTGCCATGTCATATTGGAAGTGGCGGTAGTCGAGACCGCCGACATAAGCCTTCACCTGCCCGTTGCGTGTGTCCATGCAAACAAAGCCCGAGCGCAGGAAGCTCTTGTAGTACTTGATGCTGTCCATGGGCGTCATCGTAGTGTCAATGTCGCCATGGGAGCTATAGACAGTCATCTCTACGGGCGTGTTGAAAGCCTTCTCTATTTCCTGCGCTGAGGCACCCGCGTGCTTCATCATCAGATAGCGCTCGCTTTGCTGCATGGCGCGCTGCAGGTTCTGCTTCACTTTTTCCATCGGAATACCAGCGGCATAGGGAGCATTGGGCTTACCCTTGCGCTCGGCATCGAAAAGCGGCTGCAGATTCTTGGCAACGTGGTTGAACATCGCCTGCTCGGCATAGCGCTGCATGCGGCTGTCTATAGTGGTGTAGATCTTCAGACCGTCGGTGTATATGTTATAGTTGCTGCCGTCCTTTTTGCGGTTCTTGTTGCACCAGCCATAGAGCGGGTCGTCAGCCCATGCGAGGCTGTCCTCGTAGTACTTCTGGCGCTGCCAGGAAGCATACTTGCTGGGGTCGGGCTGATGAGCCATGAGAATCGTGCGAAGATACTCGCGGACGTAAGCGCCCTCCCCATCCTTGTGATCTACGCGATGGAAGTTGAGCCCCAAGTCCTTGGAGGACAGCGAATCAACCTCGGACTGGGAAAGATAACCGGCCTTCAGCATCTGACCCAGCACCACATTGCGCCGGCTCAAAGCCCTGTCGGGGAAGCGTACGGGATTGAAGTAGGACGGATTCTTGCAGAGACCTATGAGCAGGGCGCTTTCGTTGACGGTCAGATCTTTGGGTTCCTTGCCAAAATAAGTCTTGGCTGCGGTCTTCAGGCCTACGGCGTTGTGCAGGAAGTCGAAGTAATTCAGGTACATCGACACTATCTCCTCCTTTGTATAGAAACGCTCCAGCTGTACAGCGATGACCCATTCGATGGGCTTCTGCAGGAGACGCTCCGTGGTGGAGTGTGCCGTCTCGGAATAGAGCTGCTTGGCCAGCTGCTGCGTAATCGTGCTGCCGCCACCCGCATTCTTCTGGCGCATAAAGCCACGCTTCACGACAGCGCGCATGAGCGCCTTGAAGTCGATGCCGGAATGGTCATAGAAGCGGACATCCTCTGTAGCTACCAGCGCCTGAATGGTCGAGGGGGCGATGTCGTCGTAGTCAACAAAGATGCGGTTGGCACGCTGGTAACTCCATGTGCCCAGCAACTTGCCGTCGGCCGTGAGCACCTGCGACGCAAACTTGTTCACAGGGTTCTCCAGCTGATTCAAGTCGGGCATATAGCCAATATATCCCTTGGCAATGGCCCAAAAGGCTATCACCACAAACAAGATGACCGCAAAGAAAACGGTCCAAATCGTGATAAAGAACTTCTTTCGCATGACACCAAAGGTGGAAATGGGTTGCAAATATAGTGGAATTCTCTCACATGAGCGCGAAGAAATGATGAAAAGTGTGTTTTTTTTACTATCTTTGTAACTATTCACACTTTCGAGTGTGCTCATTTCAATCTTTTGCAGTACATTTGCCGAGAGATTACGTAACCCTGCTTTATGAATAGAAGTCTCGTCACCATCGCTGACCATTCACGGGAGAAGATTGAATACCTTATCCGCATGGCCCAGGAATTTGAGAAGCATCCCAATCGGCTTCTCCTGCAAGGCCGCGTCGTTGCCACACTCTTCTTTGAGCCCAGCACGCGCACACGCCTGAGTTTCGAAACTGCCGCCAACCGCCTCGGAGCCAGAGTCATTGGCTTTGCCGACCCGAAAGTCACCAGCGGCACCAAAGGCGAAACGCTCAAAGACACCATCATGATGGTCAGCAACTACGCCGACGTCATCGTGATGCGCCACCACCTGGAGGGTGCTGCACGCTATGCCAGCGAGATTGCGCCTGTGCCCATCATCAATGCCGGTGACGGTGCAAACCAACATCCCTCACAGACGATGCTGGACCTCTACACCATCAACCAGACACAAGGCAGACTGGACGACCTGAACATCTATCTCGTAGGCGATCTGAAATATGGGCGCACCGTACACAGCCTACTCACGGCCATGCGACACTTCAACCCGACATTCCATTTCATTGCGCCCGACGAACTGGCGATGCCACAGACATACAAGGATTACTGCAAGCAGCATGGCATTCGCTACGTAGAGCACCAGGATTTCGACGCCGACGTCATCGCGGGCGCGGACATATTATATATGACACGCGTGCAACGCGAGCGTTTCACAGACCTCATGGAATACGAACGCGTCAAGGACCGCTACCTGCTGAAGCTGGATATGCTGTCCAAGGCAAAGGATAATATGCGCATTCTCCATCCCCTGCCCCGCGTCAATGAGATTGAATACAGCATCGATGACGACCCCCACGCCTACTATTTCCAGCAGGCTCGCAACGGCCTCTTCGCCCGCCAAGCTCTCATCTGCGACACACTTGGCATCACACTGGAGCAGATTCAAAACGACAAAACCATTATCTCATAACCCTATAAGTGCGCCTGTCGGTTCCCCCGACAGGAGATTTCCCATGAAACGACAAGAACTGATTGTTTCCGCTCTGGACCACGGCACCGTCATCGACCATATCCCCTGCGACCGGCTCTTTGAGGTCATCAACCTCCTGCATCTTGATCAGATGACATCGAAGGTGACGATCGGCTTCAACCTGAAGTCCCATAAGATGGGGACGAAGAGCATCATCAAGATTGCCGACCGCTTCTTCACTGACGAGGAGCTGAACCAGCTATCCGTAGTAGCACCCAATGTGACGCTCACCATCATTCGCGATTATGAGGTCGTAGAGAAACGACCTGTTGTGCTGCCCGACGAGCTACACGGCATTGTACACTGTGACAACCCCAAATGCATCACCAATAACGAGCCCATGTCCACACACTTTCATGTCGTTGACAAACAACAGGGCATCATCCGTTGCCATTACTGCAACCACGAACAAGACATCAAACAAGTAAAACTAGTATAAATGAAACGAGACAACACTATCTTCGAGCTCATCCAGGAGGAAAGAGCACGACAAGAGCGCGGCATTGAGCTCATCGCATCCGAAAACTTCGTCAGCCCACAGGTCATGGAGGCCATGGGCTCACCCCTCACCAATAAATATGCTGAAGGCTACCCCGGCCACCGCTACTATGGCGGCTGTCAGGTGGTGGATAAGGTGGAGCAGCTGGCCATCGACCGCATCTGCGAACTCTTCGGCGCCGAATATGCCAACGTGCAGCCCCACTCCGGTGCTCAGGCTAACGCCGCCGTCTTCCTTGCCTGCCTGAATCCCGGTGACACCTTCATGGGCCTGAACCTCGACCACGGTGGTCACCTCAGCCATGGCTCCCTCGTGAACACCAGCGGTATCATCTACCGTCCTGTCGGCTACAACCTCAACAAGGAAACAGGCCGCGTGGACTACGACGAGATGGAAAAACTGGCCCTGCAGCACAAGCCCAAACTCATCATCGGCGGCGGCTCTGCCTACAGCCGTGAATGGGACTACAAGCGTATGCGCGAGATTGCCGACAAGGTCGGAGCTATCTTCATGGTTGACATGGCACACCCCGCAGGTCTTATCGCTGCAGGCTTGCTGGACAACCCGCTGAAGTGGGCTCACATCGTGACCTCCACGACGCACAAGACCCTGCGCGGCCCCCGTGGCGGCATCATCCTCATGGGCAAAGACTTCGAGAATCCATGGGGCAAGACAACACCCAAGGGTCAGGTGAAGATGATGTCTGCACTCCTCAACAGCGCTGTCTTCCCAGGCATACAGGGTGGCCCGCTGGAGCATGTCATCGCTGCCAAGGCAGTAGCCTTCGGAGAAGCGCTCACCCCCGAGTTCCGTGAGTATCAGGCACAGGTGAAGAAGAACGCCGCCTACCTCGCCGGCGAACTCATCAAGCGTGGTTTCGACATCGTCAGCGGCGGCACCGACAACCACTCCATGCTCGTGGATCTGCGCAGCAAATACCCCGACCTCACCGGCAAGGTGGCAGAGAACGCCCTCGTGGCCGCTGACATCACCGTGAACAAGAACATGGTGCCCTTCGACAGCCGCAGCGCCTTCCAGACCAGCGGCATCCGCCTCGGCACACCCGCCATCACCACACGCGGTGCCAAGGAAGACCTCATGGTGAAGATTGCCGAACTCATCGAGCGCGTACTCAACACCCCCGAGGACGAGAGCGTCATCGCCGCCGTGCGTGCTGAAGTCAACGGTATCATGAAGGATTATCCACTTTTCGCCTATTAAGAACAAGACTTTGAAAAAGCAAGAACCAGTCAGCGTGACGTTCATGTTACTGGGCGTCACGTTTTGCGTGTGCCTCATTCTGGCAAACCTCCTCGCTACCAAGCAAGTACAATTTGGCCCTCTTAACCTGACAGCTGGTGCCCTCGTATTCCCCATCTCCTATGTCGTCAATGACTGCATCACAGAGGTGTGGGGCTACCGACGGGCCAAGCTCATCATCTGGACAGGCTTCGTGATGAACTTCGCCTTTGTGTTTCTGGCGTGGTTGGCAGATCTGATTCCGGGTGCTCCCTATTGGACCAACCAAGAAGGCTTCCACGCCCTCTTCGGGCTGGCTCCGCGCGTCGCCCTGGCATCCTTTGCGGCCTTCCTCATCGGCTCCTTCCTCAACGCCTATGTCATGAGCAGGATGAAGATTCACGACAAGGGGCATCGCTTCTCCCTGCGCGCCATCGCATCAACAATCGTTGGCGAGCTCTCGGATTCGCTCATCTTCTTCCCCATCGCCTTAGGAGGCATCGTACCTGAAGAGAACCTCGCACTAATGATGGTTAGCCAAGTGGTTGTCAAGACATTATGTGAAGTGGTTATACTACCCCTCACCGTTCGCATCGTGGCATGGCTGAAGCGCACTGAAGGCATCGATGTTTATGACAACGACGTCAATTACAGCGTAATATGAGACCCATGAATAAGGAGACCGCCCTCGTCATTTTCAGCGGCGGACAAGACTCTACGACCTGCCTCTTCTGGGCGCTGAAGCACTTCCAGAAGGTGACAGCGCTGACATTCACTTATGGTCAGAAGCATGTCCTGGAAGTGAAGATGGCAGAGAAAATCGCAGCTAAAGCCGGCGAGGTGGCCCGCAAGAACGGACTAAACTGTGGCGGAGGTGATGTAGAATGGCACCAAATGGATGTTTCCTTCATCAGCCAGCTATCCCATAACTCACTCACGGACAGCAGCATTGAAATGGATCAGGAGAAGCCCGCCGAGGGGCCTCCCAACACCTTCGTGCCTGGACGCAACCTGTTCTTCATCTCCGTGGCAGCAGTTTTCGCACGCGAACGAGGAATCAACCACCTCGTAACGGGCGTATCGCAGACAGACTACAGCGGCTACCCTGATTGCAGAGATGCTTTCATCAAGGCGCTCAATGTCAGCCTGAACCTGGGGATGGACGAACAGTTCGTGGTTCACACGCCGCTGATGTGGATTGACAAAGCACAGACGTGGGCAAAAGCCGACAGGCTGGGCGTGTTGGAGCTGATACGACATGAGACACTCACTTGCTACAACGGCATCCCTGGAGACGGTTGTGGCGAATGTCCGGCATGCAAACTCAGGCGAGCGGGGCTGGAGGAATATTTAGGTTTCACCAGAGATGCGTCGTCCAAGAAAGAAAGAGGGGAGAAGTTTGAGCAGCGGAAGATTCAGACGTTGAAGAGCTGAAGAAGACGTCGGTTGCAAAGACCTTGAAAGATGGCACAGAGGTTTGATGTTCACATCATTGGCTGCGGTTCAGCACTGCCCACACGCAAGCACCTGCCCTCATGTCAGGTCGTGGACGTACGCGACAAGCTCCTGCTGCTGGATTGTGGCGAGGGGGCGCAAATGGCTTGGCGCCAGACGGGACTGAGCTGGCAAAGAATCTCTCACATCTTCCTCACTCACGCCCACGGCGATCATGTCTTTGGCCTTCCTGGCTTCCTTTCCACAATGGGCTTACTGGGGCGAACGGCACCGCTCTTCATCCATGGTCCCTCGCAGCTCCAGACTTTCGTGGAATTCATGAAAGCACATTTCTTAGCCGACATGGACTATGAAATCCATTTCAGCGCCATAGATACGACTCGCCATCAAATCATTTTCGAAGACCGTTCGATGGAAGTGTGGTCGCTGCCATTGCGCCACCGTCTGCCCTGCTGCGGATATCTTATCAAGGAGAAACAAGGGCTGCCACATATCCGTCGCGAGATGATTGACTTCTACGGAATCCCGACATGGGCCATCAACCGCATCAAAAAGGGCGCAGACTGGACAACGGCCGGGGGAGACACCGTCCCCCACAGCCGCCTCACCACCCCACCCGACCCTGTGCGATCCTACGCCTACTGTTCCGACACAATGCCCGTCCCGGAACTGGCCGAACAAATCCGAGGCATCAATCTGCTCTACCATGAAGCCACCTATGCCGATGCAGAGCACGAACTTGCTGAGCGCTACGGACACTCCACAGCCCGCCAAGCAGCCACCGTTGCACGCGATGCTGAAGTGCAGCAATTAGTGCTCGGACATTTCTCCGCACGCTATGAAAACGAGAACATCCTGCTTCAAGAAGCGAAAGCCGTCTTCGAGAACAGCATCCTGGCCTACGAAGGACTGCAAATAACACTATAATTGCAGAAATATTGTGTTTTTCCTTAAAAAAATTTGCACGAACCGCAGAAAACGCCTACATTTGCCCTCGAATAACCCCGAAAACAGGTTTTACATGAAGAAATATTACCTCTTTTTGCTCCTTTCTGCCACCCTCACAACGGCCACTATGGCTGCCGAGGCAGAGGCCGAAGCCATCGAGGAACCGTCTGCCTTCATGGATTCATCCCTGAACCCTGAAGCCCCAGAGTTCGAGCTGCAAGATGGCGACACAGACCTGACGCCCGTCACCATCACCGTCAACGGCACACAGGTGCGCGTGACAAATGCCAGCGGCAAGAGCCTCGAAATCTACAACCTTGCTGGTGTGCGCGTCGCCTCCTTCAAGATTGACAGCGATGACACCACCGTCAGCCTCAACCTACCCCGCGGATGTTACATCCTCAAAGTCGATAAAGTAGTGCGAAAGGCTGCCATTAAATAACGCATATAACTAACTAACTCTATCTCGTTCCTCAAGACAAGGAATCACAAAAAAGGTCGGACTCCTGTTCCGGCCTTTTTTCAAGAACAAACACCCGCACAATGAAAGCAACTCAGCAAACCATTCAGCAAATCCAACGTGCCATCCGGAAGGTGGCCGAGAAGTTCCCGTCCAGCGCAGAACCCGTGTTGACAGACCTTCACATGCAGGTGAAGCCTGAAAGCGGTGAGCTACGCATCTTTGACGATGACATGAAGGAACTCATGCGCATCGTTGTGGACCAATGGCTTGAACCCACTGAGGAAGATTTGTATGAGAATGCTGCCACTGCTATCAAGCACTGCATTAACACCATGCGCAACGAGGTAGAGCACATGAGCATCCTGCATCCCTTCTCATTTGTGATGATGGGTGAAGACGGCGAAACCATGTCCGACATTTACATCGTCGATGACGATGCCATCATGTTGGACACGGAATTGCTAAAAGGTCTCGACGAGGAGTTGGATCACTTCCTCGAAGACCTGTTGAAAGAAGAATAATGCTTATTGCGGACGTTCGCCACGCGGTGGACGCGGCCCTCCCTTCCTTTCCTGACCTCTTCCACGCTGTCCTTGTACCATTCGACGGTGGAAGTCATCTTCGGCCTTCATCACCTTGAAGACCTTCTCCGCAGGCACAGCTTTCGTGAAGCGCTTATAGTAGTCCTGTTCCAGCTTGGCCATATCCACCTTCAGCTGATTGATTTTCGCTATCGTCTGGGCGTAGGACTGTTCATCATTGCCTGGTGTCTTCTTCAGCTCATGGATTTGTCGTCCCATCTGGCGTTGCTTCTGGCGCATCTCATTGTAAATCGGGAAAAAGGCTTTGGCCTCCTCGGGCGTCAGCGCCGCCGCCTTGGTGAGCGACTCCTCAACCATCTTCTGGAACTTCACAGGATCAAAGCGCCGTTCGCCACGCTCGGAAGCCTGCGACCAGGCGATGAATGGCACAACAGCTATAAGAGCTAACAACAATATCTTTTTCATAACTTGATTATTTTTAGTAAGCTTCTGTTAAGTAATAGACGATCTGGCTGTTGTCCACCATTTCATAGTCAAGGACTTCGTCCAGTTCCTCGTCGTCCCAAGCGTATTCCACGGCATCGTTCGTGAGCAGTTGATCGGGAGCCTGCAGGCGGTTGTAAAGCAATGTTCCGCCACCTACACAAAGTGCTGCCACAGCCACTGCCGCCGCATAGCGCATAGCCCTACGCCACAGCGGGATAGCAACGACACGAGCCTTCACCGCCTCCTGCTGCACTGGTGCCTCCTCTGCGAGGCGTGCCATCAGCCGGTCTGTGAAGTTCTCAAAGTAGCCTTCTGGCGTGCGGAAAGGGTTGCTTCCGCTGTCATGCTGCTTGATAATGTTCTCTTCCTGTATCATGGTTTTCTTGTTTTTACGATGTTATGACTACGCTGCGCACAAAAGGTTTAATCGTGTGCATGGAAAAAATCGGATATTTTTTTCACTGCGTGGTGATAGGATGCCTTCAGCGCCCCTACACTTGTGCCCAATAGCTCGCTCATGTCCTCGTATTTCATCTCTTCATAGTACTTCAGGTTGAACACCTGCCGCTGCTTGTCGGGCAGTGTGGCTATGGCTTCCTGCAGCTGACGTGCTGTCTCGTCGCCATCGAAATAAGGGTCGCTTTCCAGACGTGCTGCCACGCCTGCAGCCGCCTCATCATCGATGCTTAGTGCCTGGCGCTTGCGTTCCAGGAAGTTGAGCGTCTCGTTGTTAGCGATGCGGAACAGCCATGTCGATAGTTTCGCATCACCACGGAAACCATCAAGCCCCGTCCAAGCTTTGATGAACGTGTTCTGCAGCACATCATCGGCATCGTCGTGGGATAGAACCATCCTACGTATCTGCCAGTAGAGCTGCTCCTTGAAGTGCTCCACCAGCTGCACGAAAGCCTTCTCGCGACGGTTCACATCGCGAAGTTGCTCCACAATCTGCTGCTCATTCCATTGATAAAAAACCACGTGTTTTTTGCTTTTATCGCTGCAAAGATACCACCTTTTCCTGAAAAAGCACTAACTTTGCGCCCGATTTTTATAATTACCATTTATAATTCCCAGGGTTTGATGCTCTCACATCCGCCCTTTGGGCTAATTTAGACAGGGCATTCAGCCCTTCATGCGTCATTCGTCATTCATCATTCATCATTCTTATTTTTCACTCTTTCACTTTTCACTTTTCACTTTTCACTTCATCGTGTCAGCCCTTCAAACCATCCTCCTTCTTCTCGCCAGCAACGTCTTCATGACCTTTGCCTGGTATGGCCACCTGCGGTTGCAGGAAGCCGGTGTCAGTTCCTCATGGCCCCTCATTGGTGTCATCGTCTTCTCGTGGAGCATCGCCTTCATCGAATACTGCTTTGCAGTACCCGCCAACCGCATCGGCTTCATTGGCAACGGCGGTCCCTTTACCTTGGTACAACTAAAGGTCATTCAGGAAGTTATTTCCCTGACCATCTTCACTGTCATCATTGGTTTCCTGTTCCAAGGCCAGAGCCTCCACTGGAACCATCTTGCGGCCTTCGTATGCCTCGTTCTTGCCGTCTATTTCGTCTTCAAATAGCAAGGTTTCATTCTAAAGACTCCACCTTCAGATTCGTGACACGGCTCCGCAGCGTTGCGTCAGTCCGTTCCAAGGGGAAGCGCAATGTTCGGATGACTTTGAAGCTCTTATCCTTGGGAAAGGTGCGCAATTGAGGAGCGAGCGTTTCACGGAGTTCCCCATTAACGTAGAGCTTGGTTTCACGGTTTGTGCCTTCGATGGTGATCTGTTCTTTTACGCCAGGGCGTAACGAATGCTTGAAGCTGAAGAGATAGCCATCGCGGGCAAAGCCGATGCGCCCTGTCACAGGATCAGACAAATAGAATTCCGTATCACGATTGCGGAAGAGCGCCGTTCCGCGCGCCTCCTCTACAGCTGTGATATCAAAACTAACGCGGTACGGCCAGCCTATGTGCTGAATCGTACGTGTAGAAGCCGGCGCAACTTCTGCCGACTCAACGACAAGCCCCTTGGGATAGCGTCCGAGGTCATTGATTCCTGGCGCTTCGCCGACATGGGCAGCCAGCCGTCGCCATTCCTCACAAGTGCGCACCGTATCTAAGGCCCATGTCTTTTCTGCTATCACTTGCAAGGCCGGCATAATACGATGGTGAATATCAGCAACAGCGATACCATTCCCAACGATGTCATTCCACACCGCAAACATACCGCCCTTAATCTGCGGATCGCCTTCCTTGAAACGTACGCCGGCAATGTTCGCAGGGGTGAAATTCTTATACAGGTGCGGGATGTTGAGGTAGTCATAGTAGTAGCCTGCAGCAGGCACGATATAGGTACTCCCGTCAGGGATGCAAACAAGCTGATAGCCAAGAGCGTGCATGGAGTCAGGCTGGGCATAGCCGTTGTACCAGGCAAGCATCAGCACATTGTCCACTTTCACGGGTGTTTCGCCTTTTGCATGGGTCAGAGCGCCCCACAACACAGCTTGCTTTCCGTAGCTCTCAACGGTGTGAATCAGATGATCCGTGAACCCGCGAAACAGTTCCACAATCTCCTGCTTTTTGTTGCTGTATTCATCCGTACCGATATGGACGCGCGGGCAGGCGAAGACGGGGTTCGGGCCACCCAGATATTCAGCATACAGGCTGTCAATGAACGGGATTACTTCGGGATTCGTGAGCTCCAGATGATCCATCCCGAACTCCTTGCTGCCCAGGCTGGGGCGATAGCGGGAGAAGGCAAGGCTATGGGCAGGAGCGTCGATTTCCGGAATAATCTCAACGCCCTGTGCAGCTGCGTCGAGAATGAACTGGCGAAACTCATCCTTGGTGTAGCTGCCATCCTCTGCCGTGAGCCCAGGGAAGACCTCGCTCTCCAGGCGGAAGGCAGAGTAAACCTGATTCCAATCATCGTAGAAGAAAGCCGGAAATCCCTGGTCGTTGAGGTGCACCTCAAGCGTATTCATCTTGTAGTAGGCCATTGTGCGCACCAGCCTCCTCAGGTAGTCCATAGGGATGTACTTGCGTCCACAATCCAACACCATGCCGCGCAGAGGATAGTCCGGGCGGTCTGAGATGTGCCCCTTGGGAAGCGTTCGCCCCATCTGCAACAAGGTTTGCACGGCGTGATTAGCACCACGCTCCGTGGCTTCTATGCGAACATTTTGGGCGATGTCAATGGTGTAGCCCTCATCCCCGAGTTTCTTTAATGGCTTATAAATAAACAGGATATCAGCTACCGCCGCTTTCTTCCCCTCAACGACAGGAAGAGTTATGCCCGTGGTCTTGAGGTCTCGGGCCAGAGCCTCAGCAACCGCACGCAAACGCACGTCGGCATAGAGGATTCGGCTTTGCGGCGTCAGGGTCAAGGTTCCAGTGCCGCCCTTCCACTCATGGATGGCCGGAATCGTGAAAGGACGAGGGTTCACCTCGGCTTGCGACATCAGACAGCAAGTCGCCACCAACAGCAAGGAAAGAAATCTTTTGAGCATAGTACGAAGGTATTTAAAGGTCTGTAGATTCTCTCAGCGGCCACAAATATAGAAAAGATTTCTTTAGCGAGCACACCTTGGGGCGCCACAATCATACGAAGGCTTGAGAGTTTTAACAAGATTTACAGAAATCTCCCTCTTCCAGCGCGGGTTTTCATCATTTTCTTTGTCCATCTGCTGAAGAATACGTATTTTTGCCTCCACAATCAGCCGCCCCACAACAATGACGATGCTCACGCCTTTCGCCCGTCCGCTCTATGTCATGCCGAAACCTGTCGGCAGTCTGTGCAACCTTGCGTGCGCGTACTGTTATTATTTAGAGAAGAGCCTCCTCTACGAAACCGAAGATGCACAACGCCGCTTTCTCATGAGCGACGAGACACTGGAGACCTTCATCAGGCAGTACATCGAGGCCCAGACACAGCCACAGGTGCTCTTCACCTGGCATGGCGGCGAGCCTCTCATGCGTCCCCTCAGCTTCTATCGCAAGGTGCTGCAACTGCAACGCCGTTATGCCGGCGGGCGATTAATTGACAACTGCCTGCAGACCAATGGCACACTCCTCACCGACGAATGGTGCTCATTCTTCCGCGAGCACAACTGGCTCATCGGCATCTCCATCGACGGTCCCCAGGAGCTGCACGACAAATACCGCCGTGCACGCGGTGGACAGCCCTCCTTCCACAAGGTGATGCGCGGCATCAGACTTCTACAGAAACACGGAGTGGAGTGGAATGTGATGGGCGTGGTCAACAGCTTGAATGCCAGCTATCCGCTCGAGGTCTATCATTTCTACAAGTCCATCGGCGCCCGCTACATTCAGTTCACACCCATTGTGGAGCGCCTCCTCCCCCACCCCGACGGTCGCCATTTGGCATCTGTCGCCGACACCTCCCCCGCCCCCTTAGCCAGCTTCTCCGTCTCGCCCCGGCAGTACGCCGACTTCGTGTGCAGGCTCTTTGACGAATGGGCGCGTCAGGATGTAGGCGAAGTCTATGTCCAGCTCTTTGATGCCGCGCTGGCTCGTTGGATGGGACTGGCCCCTGGCATCTGCTCCATGGCCGAGACATGTGGCCATGCCGCCGTCATCGAGCACAATGGTGATGTATATAGCTGCGACCACTTCGTCTTTCCTGAATATCTTTTAGGAAACATTCACCACGACAGCCTCACGGCCATGATGTACAGCGCTCGCCAACAAGCCTTCGGCGAGGCTAAGCACAATGCCCTGCCACCCGAGTGCCACGCCTGCGAATGGAACTTCGTCTGCAATGGCGGTTGCCCCAAGGACCGCTTCCTCACCACGGCCGACGGCAACAGCCACCTCAACTACCTCTGCGATGCCTACCGCAAGATTTTCAGTCACATGGCACCTTACATGGATTTCATGCGCGAAGAGCTGCTCAACGAGCGTCCGCCCGCTAACATCATGCATTCGTCGCTTGTCCATCAGCTGTCCTAAAGCTGCAAATCCAGCAACACTGGCAGATGATCACTAATACCCCCATGGTAGATGGTTCCCCTGAAAGTGCGACGCGGCATCTGTCCGCCGTAACTCTTGTTTCCTTCCAACAGCCATGGATACTCCAGTGGCCGCGCATCGCTCACCGGCTCCACGGACGCCGACACCAGGATGTGATCCAGCCACTCCCAGAAGCCTTGAAAACAATAAGTCCCAGCCGCGTGTGAGTCATCCGTCAGTCGCAACGGAGCACGTTTGAAAATACGGTCGTGGCTGTCGGCATTGAAATCACCCATCGCCACGATGCGAGGTTCTGCAGCTGTTCCTGCTCTGTTGCCTACAATGCTGTCAACCGTGTGCCACAAGACGTCTGCCGCCAAGCGGCGATTGCGGTCACCCTGTTGCCCACTCGTGCGGCTGGGCAAGTGCACAACCATGACATGCAAGGTGTCAACGCCACCCTGACTGGTCAAAACCAAGCCCTTAGCATAAAGGATATCACGTGTGGCGTGAAGACCATGTGCCTGACTGGGGACACGAATATCATGATGCTCCAGCAGACGAAAGCGTGCAGGCTGATAGAGCAAAGCCACATCGATGCCACGGGCATCCTCGCTATGTGTCATCACATAATCATAACCTAAATGGCGCATCACACTTCGTTTTGTCAGCGCCCTGAGGACGCTGTCGTTCTCCACTTCACACAGCCCTATCAGCGACGGCAATCCGCCCTCTTCAGCCACAGCTGCTACGACACGGGCCACCTCCGTCATCTTCTCCCAGTAACGGTGCTTTGTCCAATGTCTCGGACCCTCGGGCAAGAACTCCTCGTCAGCAAAGCCCACGTCATCCTCTGTGTCAAACAGGTTTTCCAAGTTCCAGGTGAGCAGGCGCAACGGCGCTTGCTGCTGTGCCGCAACCCGGGACAACAACACGATAAACAAGCCAAGGACGACAATTCGCTTCATCACACCTGCGTTTTCGTCTGCAAAGATGTAAATATTTCCCCATCCAAGCAAACAAAAATCCACGATTTCTACTTAACGAACTGAATTTTTCCGTACCTTTGCCGCCCGAAACCAAATCATCACATTATGATACATTTATTACAGAGTGTAGAATTAGCGGCAGACAGCGCGTCTGTAGTACCGCAAGTCAAGGAAATCACAAAGAACATTGCAGAGGGCAACGTGCGTTGGGATCAAGTCATCAGCCAGCTCATCGACTGGTCGTTGGATGCCGGCAAGCACATTCTCGTTGCTGTCATCGTCTATGTCATCGGACACTACCTGATTAAGTTGCTCAACTACCTATTAGCACGCTTCCTGGAGCGTCGCAAGATTGAAATCAGCGTACAGACATTTGTCAAGAGCTTTGTTGGCATCCTGTTACAGGTGCTCCTGATCATCACCGTGGTGAGCGCACTGGGCGTCAACACCACCAGCTTTGCAGCCCTGCTCGCCTCGTTCGGTGTTGCCATCGGTATGGCGTTGAGCGGCAACCTCCAGAACTTCGCGGGTGGTATCATCATCCTCTTCCTGAAGCCCTACAAGGTCGGCGACTGGGTGGAGGCACAAAACACTGCCGGCACAGTTCAGGCCATCCAGATCTTCCACACCATCCTGCTGACAGCCGACGGCAAGCTCATCTATGTCCCCAACGGAGCCATGAGCAGCGGAACAATCACCAACTACACGCTGACACCCTCGCGCAGGGTAGAATGGGTCATCGGCATCGAGTACGGCGAGGATGTGGAGAAAGCCCGTCAAGTGGTGCTCGACATCCTGAAGGCCGACGAGCGCGTGGCGAAAGACCCCGCACCCATGGTAGCGCTGAGCGAACTGAACAACAGCTCCGTTGATATGACCATTCGCTGCTGGACACCCAACGAGACATACTGGGACGTACTGTTTGACAACCGCGAGAAGATCTACAATGCCTTCAACGCCGCCGGCATCGGATTCCCCTTCCCGCAGGTGACGGTGCATCAGGCGAAAGCCTAAACATATACTTCGTCTATCCCAAACATTCACAAACGCTTATAATTCGATTATGAAACGCCTATTATTCATTGCATTGGCAGCAGCGTTGCTTACGCCTACAACAGCCAATGCAGGTATCTTCAAGAAGAAGAACAAAGC
Source organism: Prevotella sp. (assembly GCA_015060555.1). Taxonomy (GTDB): domain Bacteria; phylum Bacteroidota; class Bacteroidia; order Bacteroidales; family Bacteroidaceae; genus Physcousia. The sequence goes on along the minus strand of SUYG01000045.1, from coordinate 94,209 downwards.
ACAGACCGAACAGAGCACACAACAGTCCAAGGACAAGAAGAGCAAGAAGGGAGCCCAGGCACAACCACAACGTCCGGCACCCCGCAGGGAGGTGCGTCCCGCAGCAATGCCCGGTCTCTTCAACGTTCAGCACCATAAAGACGACTGGTTCTTCCAGATTCCCGATTCGCTGCTTGGATGGCCATTTCTCTCCACAACACGCTTCATCTCTACGCCTGTGGAGTTAGGTGTGTATGGTGGTGAGCTCGTCAGCAGTCATGTCCTCTACTGGGAGAAGGCGAACAACCGTCTGATGCTTCGTGCCATGGCCTACGATGCATCGGCTGACAGCACCGACCAGATTCACCGCGCACTGGTGGCCTCAACGGAAGATCCCATCATCGCCTCCTTCAAGCTCGACAGCGTCGGCACCAAGACAGTGCGCGACACCATCCCGGGCGACAGCATCAAAGGCATTCCGCAGCGTGTGAAGAAGCACACGACATATAGTGTCAGGATGACAGACTTCCTGCGCGGCGAGAACGTGATTACAGGCCTCGGCGAGAACGCGAAGCGCTATAATGCCGCCGGCTTCAAGAGCGAGCAGAGTTATATCGAGAGCGTACGGACATACCCCATCAACACCGAGGTGCAGATGGTGAAGACGTATGGCGCCGTGGCCGCCAACCAAGCCAGTGTTGCCGGCCGGCTGACGGGCTTGATGACCTTCCGTCTGAACACCTCGTTTGTCCTGCTGCCCAAGGAGCCGATGCGCCCACGTTACTTCGACAACCGCGTAGGCTATTTCATTGAAAGCCACCGCGAATATAACGATGACCAGCATCAGGTGCGCCGTCGCTATATGATCACGCGCTGGCGTCTGGAACCGAAGAATGCTGAGGACGCAGAACGCCTACAGCGCGGCGAATTGATAGAGCCCAAGAAGCCTATCGTCTATTACATTGACCCCGCTACGCCGAAGCAGTGGCGCAAATACCTCATCGCCGGTGTCAACGACTGGCAGACAGCCTTCGAGCAGGCGGGTTGGAAGAATGCCATCCGCGCTGAGGAATGGCCTGAGAACGCCGACTCGCTGGGCATGAGCCTCGAGGATGCCCGTTTCTCGGTCATCCGCTACCTCGCCTCCCCCATCTCAAATGCTTACGGTCCGCATGTAAGCGACCCCCGTTCGGGTGAGATCATTGAGACACATATAGGCTGGTACCACAATGTGATGCAGCTCTGCCATGACTGGTATATGACGCAGGCCGGCACCATCGACCCTCGCACACACAGCATGAAGTTCGACGATGAACTGATGGGCGAACTCATCCGCTTTGTCAGCAGCCACGAGGTTGGACACACGCTGGGTCTGCGCCACAATATGGGTGCCAGCAGCGCCACTCCCGTAGATAGCTTGCGCAACAAGGCATGGGTGGAGACCAACGGTCACACTGCCAGCATCATGGACTATGCACGCTTCAACTACGTGGCACAGCCCGAGGACAACATCAGCACCCCCGGCATCTTCCCCCGCATCAACACCTATGATAAATGGGCCATTGAATGGGGCTATAGATACTTCCCCGAGATTGCGGAGGACGCCGGCGAGAAGGGCCGTCTCGCTGCTGCCGATGCCGAGCGTCTGATTCTAAACAAGATGACCATTGACAAGCTGACCAAGAGCCGTCGCTACTGGTTTGGCGGCGAGGGCAACGACAACGACCCGCGCGCACAGACCGAGGACCTGGGCGACGATGCCATGCGTGCAAGCGACTATGGCATCAAGAACCTGAAGCGCATCATCACGCAGCTGCCCCAGTGGGTTCGTGAAGAAGGCGACCTCGACCAGAACCTGGAACAGATGTTCGTGAGCGTAGTGGGCCAGATGCGCCGCTACGTAGGCCATGTCAGCCGCAACATTGCCGGACTCTACCACGATTACAAGAGCGTAGAGCAGACGGGGCCCGTGTATGTTCCGGAAGAGAAGGAACGTATGCAGCGCGCCATGAAGTGGCTCGACGAGCAGGTGCTGACAGAGCCGACATGGATTACGGAAGTCTCCTACATCAACCGCCTCACACGTGATGGCCAGCTCCATGCCAGGTCCCTGGCTGATTTGTCGTTGTCTGTGCTGTGCTCCGCCACCACCTTCGGCCGCATCGTCACCTTCAGCAGCGCCAAGAACACCTATCAGCCCGAGAACTATGTCAACGACCTGGTACGCATGCTCTTCCGCGAGACAGCCTCCGGCCAGAAACTCAACCGCTGGCGCCGTTATGTTCAGGCACAGGCCGTGCAGCGCCTGATTCAGTCATGGAGCTCATCGACGAAGGAAGAAGCCCACGCTTATGTGACCATGGCCCTGCAACAGATTCAGCAGCGCGTGCGTGCTGCCGGCGGCGATGCTGCCACGCGTGCTCACTACAAGGACATCGACCAACAGATAACCCTAACATTCGAAAAATAAGTCACACAGCCCTATGGCAGCACTCATAACCGACCTTGCGCTCATCCTGATATGCGCGGGGGTGATGACACTCATCTTCAAGAAACTCAAGCAACCGCTGGTTCTGGGATATATCGTAGCAGGCTTCCTGGCCTCGCCGAATATGCCCTATATGCCCAGCGTGAGCGACCTCGAAGGTGTCCATCTTTGGAGTGATATCGGTGTCATCTTCCTCCTCTTCGCATTGGGACTTGAGTTCTCCTTCAAGAAGATCATGAAGATGGGCTCGGCGCCCATCATCGCGGCCTGCACCATCATCACCTCCATGATGGTTGTGGGTTTCTTCACGGGCAAGGCCTTCGGTTGGAGCCAGATGGACAGCATCTTCTTGGGTGGCATGCTGGCGATGTCCTCCACGACCATCATCTTCAAGGCATTCGAGGACATGGGGCTGCGCCAGCAGCGTTTTGCCAGTCTGGTGCTCAGCGTGCTCATCATCGAGGACATCCTGGCCATTGTGTTGATGGTGATGCTCTCGACGCTGGCCGTGAGCCAGCAGTTCCAAGGCGTTCAGATGGCCACCAGCATCCTGAAGCTGGTGTTCTTCCTGGTGCTGTGGTTTGTGGTTGGCATATACATGATTCCGCTGTTCCTAAAGAAGGTAAAGCCATTGATGAGCAACGAGACCATGCTCATTGTGGCCTTGGGCCTGTGTTTCGGCATGGTCGTGTTAGCCTCCTCGGTGGGCTTCTCGCCCGCCTTCGGTGCTTTCATCATGGGCAGCATTCTGGCAGAGACCGTAGAAGCCGAGCACATCGAACATCTCGTGGCACCGGTGAAAGACCTCTTCGGTGCCATCTTCTTCGTGTCTGTGGGCATGATGGTAGATGTGGCGTTGATAGGACACTACATTGTGCCTATTCTATGCATCATCCTTGCCATCATGATAGGTCAGACGGTGTTCAGCACAGGCGGTTTCCTGCTGGCAGGCCAACCGCTGAAGACGGCGATGCAGTGCAGCTTCTCGCTGACGCAAATCGGAGAGTTTGCCTTTATCCTTGCCACTCTGGGCACCTCGCTGAACGTGACCAGCGACTTCCTCTACCCCATCGTGGTGGCCGTGTCGGTATTCACCACCTTCACCACACCTTATATGATACGTCTGGCCGTGCCCGCCTATAACCTTGTTGACCGCCATGTCCCCAAACGCTGGAAGCGTCTGCTGGATCACTATGCCGGCGGCGAACCGAATGTCATGGGTCAGGAGAACCACTGGAAGGCCTATCTGTCACAGATCGCGAAAGTCGTGCTCATCTTCGGCGTCCTGAGCATCGCCATTCTCACACTGATGTACCAATTCGCCGAGCCGATGTTTGAAGGCCTTTTGCCTGCCCCCTGGAACGACATCTGCATGGCAGCGCTGACATTGCTGTTCGTGTCGCCCTTTGTGCGCGCTTTGATGATGAAAAAGAACCACAGCCAGGAATTTCAGTTGCTGTGGAACAGCAACCGTGTGAACCGCGCTCCGCTCATTGCCGTACAGACACTGCGCATCGCGCTGGGCATCGCGCTGGTGGCCTATGTCGTGGGTAACACGCTGCATTGGGGTGGTGCACTCGGTATTTTAGTCGTTGCGGCCGTCATCATCTTCATCATCAGCAGCCACTCGCTGAAGCAGCAGAGCATCCAACTGGAAAAGACCTTCACCGAGAACCTCAACCTGCGTGAGCGCCAGGCCGATGCCCGCTCCACACGTCTGAAGTTTGAGGGCCGCCTGATGGAACGCGACGTACACCTCTCCGACTTCACCATCCCCATTGGTGTGCCTTGGGCGGGTGACTCGCTGGCAAAGCTGAACCTGGGTCGCCGCTTCGGTGTGCACATAGTGTCTGTTGTCCGCGGCAACCACCGCATTAACATCCCCTCAGGCTCGACCGCCATCCTCCCCGGCGACCGCCTGCAGGTCATCGGTTCCGACAAAGCACTCTCCGCCTTCGGTCTGGCACTGGAGGAACAAGCACGCCAGTATTCCTCGGAAGACATCGTAAAGACAGAGATGAAGCTCCGTCGCCTCGTCATTGGTTTCGACTCGCCGTTCAGAGGGAAGACCATTCAAGACAGCGGCATCCGTCAGGACTTCCACTGCCTCGTCGTAGGCATGGAGAAAGAGGACAGCGAACGCCTCGTCTCGCCCAACGTCCAGACGCCCTTCCATGTCGGCGATGTCCTGTGGATTGTAGGCGAAGAGGACGACCTAACCCGATTGGAAAAGGCAAGCAGCCATATTGAGAAATGAAAACACTCTTCGATCCCCATACCCACACCATCGCCTCAGGCCACGCCTACTCCACTCTGCAGGAAATGGCACATGCAGCAGCCGAGAAAGGCATTCAAGTCCTCGGCATCACGGAGCATGCGCCCGGCATCCCCGGCACCTGTGACCCCATCTATTTCCGCAACCTCCATGTGGTGCCGCGCGAAATGTATGGCGTTCGTCTGCTTCTGGGTGTGGAGTTGAACATTCTGAACACCACAGGCCGCTTAGACCTCGATGAACATCACTATCGCTGCTGTGACATCCGCATTGCAGGGATGCATTCGCTGTGCTGGGAGGGTGGAACGGCCGCCCAGAACACCGAAGGGATGCTCGCGGCCATCCACAATCCCTGGACGCACATCATCAGCCATCCAGGCGATGGCACTGCCGAGCTCCGCTTTGAGCCGATCGTGCTAGCAGCCCGCGACACACACACCTTGCTGGAGATCAACTCCTCCAGCATGATCCCTTCGCGGCACAAAGAGGTGGCGCGCCCCAACAATCTGGAAATCCTGCGCCTTTGCCGCAAGTATGATGTACCCGTGGTTCTGGGCAGCGATGCACACATCTCCTTCTCCATCGCCGACTATCGCTATGCCCTGCCCCTGCTCGCCGAGACTGACTTCCCCGACGAGCTGGTCATGAACTACTGGCCCGAGCAGGCGTTGGCCTACTTGGGAATTGAGAATTCAAAATGCTGATAGTCTTTCTGTGACTTCCAGTCGCCGCCCCAGCGGAATCCCTCGGCCGTGAACAATCTGTAGGCCAAGTCCTTGCGGTCGATCTTATAGGGAATATCCTTACGACTGTCACGGCGGAAGGCATACGGTTTGCCTGCAACAGGCGCCACGTTGCGCCCCTTCACATAAGGATTGTACAAGGGATTCAGGTCGATGGCCAGGCCGTAGCCGTGTTTGGAAATAGCTGTGGTGGAATTGGTGATGTAGCGGAAGTTGAAGCACGACGTGTTGTTGTCCTGCATCGACGCCTCATCATTGCCCTGATAGTCGTCCATCAGTTTCATCTTCTCGATGCGATAGCCCGCCTCATAGAGTTTGCGGAAGATGCGCAGCACGCGGTCGGCAATCTGGCGGTTGACCACCATCTCGCCTTGTCTTGTCTGCCCGTTGGCATCCTTGTATGACATTCGCAGATAGCGCAGTTCCTGGCGTAAGCTGACGGGTGTAGAGGTCTTCCATGTATTGCCTTTCCGCATCCGCGTCATCAGGGCATCGCTGATGGTGTCCTGTGTAAAAATGGGCGATGTAGCCTTCTGTGCACATGCCAACGCCCCTTGCCACAGCAGCAGGAGGAGCAAGCCTTGTCGGGCTCTCGAAAGCAGGAAGGGTTTCATTTACACCGTCAGACTCAGCACAAAGCGGGTGCCCTTGGTGAACTCGGGGTCGATGTCTATCTCGCCGTTCATCTTCGTAGCCATCAGCTGGCAGATGGGCAGGCCGAGGCCGTCGCCTTGCGTGAGATCGCGCACTGTCAGGAAGGCTTTGAAGACATCCTCGCGCTGCTCCTCGGGGATGAAGGAGCCCGTGTTGGAGACCAGGAACTGATGCTTGTGGGCGCCACGCTTCTTGAATTCCAGACGGATATGTCCATTGGCTGGCGTGTACTTAGCTGCATTCTGTAGCAGATGGAGCAGAACACGTCCCACATAATCTTTATTGATCATAGCGCTCATATTAGGCACATCCATTGCCAGGACTACGCCCGTCTGTACCTTGTCGCGAATCTTATTCACAAGTTCCTCGCAGAACGGCGGCAGCACGGTATCTTCCAACTCCACCCTCTCCTCAATGGTGGTCTCCAGCTGCGACAGCGTCTGGATATGTGCTGCAAAACGCTGCAGTGCCCGCACCTCGGGCTGTCCGCTGTCCAGCTTTTTCAGCGTAGGCGTCAGTTGTGCCGAGATATTGCTGATGAACTTTGCCTTCAAAGCATTGTTCTCGTTGGCGCGGCGAATGGTCTTCTTCTGCTTACGCGTCAGCACCACAAGGCGCAACAGCACCAGAGCTACCACCACCAGCGCTGCAGCCAACACCGCTGAGAGCACGCAGAGCGATGCGATGTAACGTCCGCGTGCCGCCAAATCATTGTCCTTCTCGTCGATGGAAGCCTGGCACTCGGCAATCTTCTGTTCCAGCGCCAAACGCTCGTCGGCTGCCTTGAGTTCATTCATGGAGTCCTTCCAGACAATATAACCGCTGTAGGCCTGCGCCGTCATGGTGGCACTACCCGAATTGCGGCCACTCTCTATCAGCATCTGATAGACGTCGTCAACCTTGTCGTACTCCTTCTCGGCCATCAGCTTGGCGGCCATCTCCTTGAAGACGGCATTGCCCTGCGCTGTCTGTCCGAAGGTGTAGTAGTAAACAGCTTTGTTGTAGAGCAGGTCGCTCTTCACCTTCTCGTTTTGCGATGCATTTGCGTGGCGCTCCATGTGTTCAAGCTGTTCTTTGACACGTTCGCCACGGCGCATCTTCATGTACATGGTCATTCGTGCTCGGGCTACCTTGTAGCGCTCTTCTGCCGCAGCCTTCTCATCCGTTTTCGAAGCAGCTATGCCACGTTCGATGTCTGCCAGCATATCAAATGCCGCCTGATACTGTCCTGCTGCCACAGCAGCCTCTGCACGCTGCCAGCGCTGAGATTCCTGTTGCGCACTGGCAGAGCCCCACCAGCACAACATAGTAAATATCAAAACAAATACTTTTCTACTCATAATATAATAATGTTATCACTTTTTCCGTCTGCAAAGTTACGAAGAATAATACGAAAAGCCATCAATATTTATCAGTTTTTCATGCTTTTTTTGCATAATTGCGCATCATTCCCTACCTTTGTGCTCGAAAAACATACAAAACGCACACATTTATGAAAAGAATGAATCTAAAACTGCTTAACGTCATCGCAGTTCTCCCCCTTTTCCTTGCGACAATGGCCAACGCACAGCCCGCCGGCGGCTTTGGCGGTGTCCAGGTGCAGTCATCATTGGAGACATCCCAGGTGTGGAAGGATGTCAACTACGTCGGCGACGACAAAGGCTACCACACCTGCGACATCTATCTTCCCAAGCAGCAGAAGAAAGCATATCCCGTTGTAATTCACATATATGGGAGCGCTTGGTTCAATAACAACGGCAAAGGCGCTGCCGACCTTGGCACCATTGTCAAGGCGCTGCTCAATGCAGGTTATGCTGTGGTCTGCCCTAACCATCGCTCGAGCGGCGATGCCCATTGGCCGGCACAGCTTCATGACATCAAGGCCGTCGTACGCTTCATTCGCGGCGAAGCCAAGCGCTATCACTTCGATCCCAAGTTCATCGCCACCAGCGGCTTCTCCTCGGGTGGTCATCTCGCCTCAACGACAGCTACGACCAGCGGCACCAAACGCGCGCAGGTCGGCACCGTGGACATCGACCTCGAAGGCTCACTGGGCAAGTACACCAAAAAGAGCAGCACCGTCAACGCGGCCTGCGACTGGTCGGGCCCCATTGACCTGACAGCCATGGACTGTGATGAACACATGACAATGGGCGACCGCAGCCCCGAGGACATCCTCTTGGATGCCAACCTCTCTCAGGAGCCGGATAAATACCTCAGCCTCAGCGCCCATACATACATCGACGCCAACGACCCGCCCATCATCATCTTCCATGGCGAGAAGGACAATGTTGTTCCCTGCTGCCAAGGCAAGATGTTCTATGAGCGACTGAATGCGGCCGGCGTCACCACCGATGCCTGCTTCGTACCCGAGGGCGGTCACGGCTTCAACATGTACAGCGAGGAGAACCTACAGAAAATGATTCGTTTCCTCGACGCTGCCCGCAACCGCAAGTAGCCCTCTTGCTCTTATTTTTTCTTGGGAATACGCTTGGTGACACCGATGGCACCAGTGGGACAGACGAGGCGGCAGAGGTGACAGCCAACACATTTGGTGCCAACGATGCGAGGCTGGCGCGTGGTAAGGTCAAAGGCGATGGCCTGGTGACCACCGTCCATGCAGGAGGTGTAGCAGCGGCCACAGCCGATGCAGCGCTCGCGGTCGATCTGGGGATAGACGATGGTGTCGCGGTCGAGGTCAGAGGGGGTGACGAAGTTGGGAACTTCCTCGCCGACAAGGGCTTCGAGGGACGAGAGGCCGCGCTCGGCGAGGTAGTTGCCGAGACCCAGGATGAGGTCGTCAATGATACGATAGCCGTACTGCATGACGGCCGTGCAAACCTGCACATTGCGGCAGCCCAGCTGGATGTATTCCAGCGCATCACGCCAGTTCTCGATGCCTCCAATGCCGCTCAGTTCCAATTTCTTACCGCGGAAACCCTTGAGGATGGGACTCTTTGCCAGCTCCAGGATATGACGCTGGGCGATGGGCTTAACGGCACGACCGGAGAGTCCGGAGATAATCTTGCGACCTGAAACCTCTGCACGGCTGTTCATGGTAACGCTCTTGATGGTATTGATGGCTGAAATGCCATCGGCACCGGCTAAGAAGGCTGCCATCGCAGGACGTTCGATGCGTGTGATATTGGGTGTCATCTTGGGAATGACGGGGATCCTGACGCTCTGCTTCACATACTCAGTGTAGAAGAGCACGAGCTCGGTGTCCTGACCGACGTCGCTGCCCATGCCTGTGAGTCGCATCTGGGGGCACGAGAAGTTCAGTTCCACGGCGTCGCAGCCAGCCTCCTCGGCCATCTTAGCCAGCTGAATCCATTGTTCCTCGTACTTGCCCATGATGCTGGCTACGACGACCTTCGTGGGGTAGTTCTGCTTCAGGCGGCGCATGATATCAAAATCCACTTCGTGAGGATTCTCGCTGAGCTGCTCCATGTTGCGGAAGGCAGAGAAATCGCTCGTGCCGCTATCCTGGAAGGCATCGAAGCGCGGCGAGACCTCTCGGATGTCCTCCATGCAGATGGTCTTGTAGAAGACACCACCCCACCCCATGTCAAAAGCACGTGCCACCATCTCGTAGTTGGTGCAGACGGCTGACGAGGCAAGGAAGAAGGGGTTCTCGCAATGAATGCCACAAAAGTCGATGGCCAAAGACACGGCCTTGGGCTGAGGCGAAGGGGCTGCAGCCGGCACCTGTTTGCGCAGCTCCCGCAGACGGATGGGACGGTCGTAGTGGATGCAGGCCTGTTCTGCGGCTGCGAGTTCGGCATCGGTGCACGGGGCCAGCCACTGTCCGGCCAGCTGCTCGTTGCCAAAGCGGATGGCACGGATGGCACGGGCGGGGTCGCCGTTCTTACAGATTTTACTACAGGGCGAATCTATGCACAGGAGGCATCGCATTGCCTCTTCTTGAGGTCTTAGGTTCGTAGGTTTCATTGTCGTGCGGAAAGTTTTTTTATTATTTTTGTAGGTAAGCTTCTACTTTGGGCCAGTCTATCTGGAGGATCTCTACGGTGTCATTGAGGCTCGTGGCTATGGCTGTGTGGTTCTTAAGGTCGAAACGAACCACGATGCGGTCCTCAACGCCGATGCTCGTGGAGTCAAGGCGCACAATATCATAGCTCGTAGCTATGTTACGGTGTAGAGTATCACCATATTCATCGATTTCCGAGAAGCGGTGCTCGTGGTAGCACTCCTCGTCGGGTTTCAGATACCACGTGTGCCAGACGCTGTCGGGATTCTCGAAGTATGCCTCATGGACGGTGACCATCGCCTCCTTGCGGTTCTGCTTAATCTGATAATTATTGTACAAGAAAGAAAACAACATCACCAGCAGAAAACCCAAGATGATGGCTACGGGCTGAAGCAGACAGCCCATGCCCAACCCCTTCCAGCTCTTGCGCAGGAAACCATAGCAAGGGAGGAGGAACGTGAGCATCACGATTACGGCCAGGGCTAAGATGACATATAGATAGAATTCTTCAGATAGGATGTTCATGAGAGAATGAGTATATGAAAGTGAAAGATGCTTGAGTGAAAAGTGAGATAAAAGTTCCTTCGCGGGCGCTTGGGAGTTAGTTGGCCTTCTGGTACTTCACCGCCAGCATGGTAAGGTCGTCGCTCTGCTCTGCGTCACCGATGAACTGCCTCACCGAGGAGGTCATGGCCTCGATGAGCTGCTGGGGTTGGTTGGAGGTGGCACCGGCAACCTGCAGAACGCGCTCAATGCCAAACTGTTGCAGACGCGTGTCCTCGGCCTCGTTGAGGCCGTCGGTATAAAGGAAGATAGCGTCGCCCTGCTGAAGCTGGGCTTCCTGAGTGGTGAAGCCGAAGCCGGGCAGGACACCTACGGGGATGTTGGCGTCGCAGTGCAGCGGCGTGACACCGCTGCCACCAATCAGCAGCGGAGGATTGTGGCCGGCATTGGAGTAGCTGAGCTTGCCCGTGGCAAGGTCAAGAACACCCAGGAAGACGGTGACGAACATTTCGGTGTCGTTGTTGCTGCTCAGCGCTTCGTTCAGCGCCTTGGCAATATGGCTGGGCTCCTGTGTGTAAATGGCGATGTTGCGGAAGAGGAAACGCGTGACGGCCATGAACAAGGAGGCCGGCACGCCCTTTCCGGAAACGTCGCCGATGCAGAAGAGGAGCTTCTCGTCGTGAATGAAGAAGTCAAAGAGGTCACCGCCAACAGCCTTCGCAGGAACCACATAGCCGTAGATGTCCAGGTCGTTGCGCTCGGGGAAGGCGGGATAGGTCTTGGGAAGCATCGACATCTGGATGTCATGGGCAATCTTCAGCTCGCTCTCCATAGAGGCTTTGGCTGCAGTGGCACTCTTGAGTTCCTCGACGTAAGCGGTCAGCGAATGCTGCATATTCTCAAATGAGTCGCGCAGTAGATGAACTTCATCGCGGCTCTTGATGGCGGGCAGTGGCGCATCGAACTGTCCGCCGGCGACCTCGTCAGCTGCGGCCGTCAGCTGCTTCAGGGGTTTGGCTGCACGCTGGATGGTAAGATGGCAGACGAAGAACGTGACAATCAGCAACAGCACAATCACCATCAGCATCATGACACCTGCTATCATCCCAAACAAGTCGAGCGTAAAGGCTGGCACACACATGGCCAGCACCCAGTCGCAATTCTCGATGGGGACATAGAATAGGAAGGTCTTGACTCGATCCACGCGCAGCAAACGCTCGGCTTCATTATCGCTGTATCCACCCTTCTTCATCTGATCGATGGCCTCGCGAGCTTTCCCTGCCTCGTCATAGTCTTTGATGTGATCATAGAGATTGCCCTTCAGGATACGTCCACGCTCGGTGTGCGTCATGAAAGTGCCGTCGCGATGAATGACGTAGCTGCAAAAAGCCGATGTCGTAAGAGAACTCAAGAGAGCCAAGTTCCGCTGGAAGGCACTGTCCATCTCCTCTGTCGCCTGCGCCATGAACTCCAGCGAGATGTCAGCGATGAAGTAGGCTACCACACTGCCGTCCACCGCACTACCATCGCGAGCGCGAACGGGATGGAGATAGGCCACCAAGGGTGTCTTGCCGTCGTAGCTGTCGTAGAAGGGCTTCGACCATCCGGCCGAGTCGGCGCAGACAATCTCGCGCGCCCACTCCTCGTTGCGCAGTTCGTCTGCGTAATAGATGTGCCAATCCCGCACATTGGGGTTCAGCGCTCTGATGCGGCGTATCGTCTGGACGTACGCATCGGCATTGCCCAGACTCTGCTCCACATCATAGACGTTGTTGCGGACAATATCGCTGACATCCTGCATAGCGTTGCTGATGAGCTGTGCTGAGGCCTGCATCGTGGTGTGGAAAGTGTTGGCAGAGAAATACACAATCATCGACCTGATTGTTTCATAGGTGAGATAGCCCAAGGCGCTCATCATTACGAACAAAACCAACATCACCCAGCGCGACAGCCTGCGGGCAAAGGAGCTGTTGTATTTCTTGGAAACTTCTTTCTCTTTCTTTTTCATGCTGTTTACTCGTGTTTTCAATGCTTTTCTATAGCAAAAATACTTCTTAATAAGGTAAAACCTCATTGCAAAGTAATGAATCATTCTTGATATACGCAAGAATTTTGCAGGAAATCTCGCATAAATGCTTGACGATTCAATAAGATTGCATATCTTTGCAACCGATTTAACCTTTATCCACGACAAAAAATGAAATGTCCCCTTTGGCTGCAGAAAGAATACCTCCGCTCGGTCATCTTCGATGATGAGACGCCCGCCGGGCGCCGCTTCGACATCGTGCTGACCATCGCCATCGCCGTCAGCCTCATCATCCTCTTCGTCGAGAGCATCCCCGTCCTACCCCTCTGGCTGAAGATCACGCTCGGAGCCCTCGAGGCGCTGCTCACCGTCGTCTTCACCATCGAGTACCTCGCCCGCCTCTACTGCGCCGAGAACCGCCGCGGCTATGCCCTCAGCGGATGGGGCATCATCGACCTGCTGGCCGTGCTGCCACCCTATCTCACCTACTTCCTCCCCGGCGCGCGCTACATGCTCATCCTGCGTAGCATCCGTTTCTTCCGCATCTTCCGCATCTTCCGCCTCTTCTCCTTCCTCAACGAAGGCGAGATGCTGCTCAAGGCCATCGGCCGCAGCCTCCACAAGATAGCCGTCTATTTCCTCTTCGTCCTCGTGCTCGTCATCTGTCTCGGCACCCTCATGTTCATCATCGAGAGCGGAGAGCCCGACAGCGCCTTCAAGGACATCGGCACCAGCATCTACTGGGCCATCACCACCCTCAGCACCGTAGGCTACGGCGACATCACGCCCGTCACCACCGTCGGCCGCTTCCTCAGCAGCTTCATCATGCTCCTGGGATACACCCTCATCGCTGTCCCCGGCGGCATCGTCACCGCCAGCTTCATCGACACCACCAACGAACCCGTGCGCAACGGCCGCTGCCCCCGCTGCGATGCCAAAGTCCGCAAAGGCGACAAGTTCTGCTCGCAATGCGGCGAGAAGCTGTGAGAGAGGAAAAATCAAGTAAGAAGAATTTCAAGTACGAAGAAGAATCATCCTATGCAAAACATCTATACCTTCCTGAAGCAGATAGCCGAGCACAACGACCGCGATTGGTTCCACGCCCATCAGGCGGAATACAAGGGTGCCCGGGCGACATTTGAGGAGATAACCCGACAGCTCATCTTCCGCATTGCGGCCTTTGATGCCAGCGTGGCCTATCAGACCCCCAAGTCCTGCATCTATCGTTTTGCCCGTGACATTCGCTTCTCCAACGACAAGTCACCTTACAAGCGCCATTTCGGAGCCTTCATCTGCAGCCATGGCCGCAAAAGCTATCGCGGCGGCTATTATCTGCACGTCGAACCGGGCAACACGCTTGTGGCAGGAGGCTCGTGGTGCCCGCCAGCTCCGATGTTGAAACACATACGCGAGACCATCATCAGCGACATCGATGATTTCCGCAGCATTGTAGAAGCACCAGACTTCAAAGCCCTCTACCCCGTAATCGGTGAAGACCCCGTGAAGACAATGCCAAAGGGATTCCCCAAGGATTTCGCCTATCCCGAGTATATCAAGCCGCGGCTCTACACCGTCTGGCATCCGCTCTCTGACGATTTCCTCTTCCTGCCCGATGCCATGGACCAGTTGGAATCGATGTTCCGCACAATGTACCCCTTCAATCGCTTCCTCAACGAAGTCTTTGATGATTATATGGAATAATCTGCTCCCCGCTTTTTGCTTATTTAATGGGGAAATATGACGGTATAAAGTTGTAACTTTGCACTCGGAAACAGATAAAAAGCGAACAAATATGGCTACTATAGTTTTACAAGTCCCCGATGAAAACCTTGTCTCAAAAGTGAAGCAGGCTTGCAAGATGCTCAAGGGCGTGGCATCGGTGAAGGTGCAGAGTCCAACAGATATGAGAAAGATTGAGGTAGTATTTTTGCGCCAGCATGGAACAGAAATTCAGCAATAACAGTTTAGACCTTCATGTGATGCGGGAATTATGCGAGCGTGAGGGTGAGGCGGTGGAATACCGCAAGGGCGAGCAGTTCGAGCGCGAGGGCAACCCGGCGCGGTGGTTCGGCTTCGTCACCGAGGGGTGCTTCAAGTACGTGACTCACGGCATCAGCGACGATAGGGAGCATATCACTTGGTTCTCGTTCGAGGGTGAGTTTGCGGGCGACTATCCCAACTGCCTCGACGGTCGTCCTGCTCAGACTACGATCGAGGCAATGGTGCCCACCCGCATACTCAGGGTGAGCGGCGAACAGCTGATGGACTTTTTCCGTCAAGACGCTGAAAAGATGGAGTTGCGCAGTATCATAGCTGAGCATCTACTCAGTCAGGCCCGCGCCTGCTACCTCGACCTCCACCGCGCCACAGCCCGCGAGCGCTATGAGTTGCTGCTGCAGCGTTGTCCCGGTATTGTTGAGCATCTTGCCTTGCAAGACCTCGCCTCGTTCCTCTGCATCACCCCGCAGATGCTTTCCAAAATTCGCAAAAACATCTCTTTCGGAGCACATAAATAGCATTTTTACAAAAATTCGCTGAAACTAGTTTCAGAGTTTCACCCCCGGCATCCGATTTTCGGTCATGTCTGGGGTCTTTTTCGTGGGACTTTCTGTAACTTTGTGGCTCGGAATGACGAAAATCATAGTAAAATGAAACGACAGATACACAACAGACGATTCCTGCTCCTGCTGACAATTATGTTAGCAGCGACATTTGGAATGGCACAGACGGTAATTGTCAAGGACAGCATCACCAATGAGCCAATACCGTTTGTGAGTGTCTATTTCGGGAATGACACTGGTGGCTATACGGACGAAAAAGGGATGATTGCCATTCCAAACGAAGCAGCACAGATGCGGTTGTCTCATATCTGCTACGAGACAAAGAGCATCTCTAAGATAACAGCCGACTCGCAAACAATCTTTCTTGCTCCGATAAGTATCAATCTTGATGAAGTCGCCATTAGCGCAAGGATTCCCAAACGAATAAAGACCACAGAAGTGGGATCGATGAAAGCGAAAACGCAGACCAAACACAAAGGAGCCAATGGATTTGAGATGGCCTTGTTCATTCCCTACGATAGTACTTGGACAGAAACACCATACATTCATTCCATATTGGCAAGTCTCGATTACTCCACCCATTATCTGGTTTTCACGGAAATCAAGAATCCCATCTATGCCACTCTCCGCTTTGATCTTCGACAGACAGATGCCAAGACTGGTGCTCCAAAAGATGAGTCCCTCATTGATGGTGGCATTATACTCCCTTCCGGTCAGAAACTCGGCAAGGATGGCATCAGCCTTACTCGTCCTATACCATTCCCCCAGACTGGCGTATTCGTCGTTGTGGAATGGATAACCACAGCGCAAGTCTCAGAATCATGCAATCTTGTGCCCTCTCTCAACATGACTTTGGATGAGGTGGATAACAGAACTTGGAACAAGAAGACATTTCGAAGCGTGGGCTGGATGCAGGAACAAGACGAGCCCGCATATCAGAATGAAGAGGCACAGGACTTTTATAAAGGCAGGACACCTTCTGCCAAACTCGGTTTGAAAATATCAAAATAAGAAATATGAGAAATCAGAAACGTCCAGACGGTTACAGATTTTGCTGGTTTCATCGGCAGTTCTGCAAATGTCAGACAAATGTCAGGAAGATAATTCGTTTGTCAGGCATAAATGACAGTACCTTTGCACTCGCGAATATTAAAGCCTGAACGATTCCTAAGGAAGTGTGTATGCTATAATGATTAAAACATCATATTCAAATGAAAAGACTGATTCTGTTTTCAATGATGTGCTTGATGGTGACGACCACAAGCGCACAGGGCATCAGTGGACGGGTTATCGACGAACTGTTTCAGCCGATGGCAACGGCAAACGTCATGCTACTTAACCGTGCCGACTCGACCTTCATTGCAGGAACCGTGACAAAGGACGACGGAACTTTCTGTATAGAGACCAACAAAAAGGAAGGAATGCTGAAAGTATCGAGCATGGGATATATTACAAGGTATATAAATGCACCGAAGGATAGCGTGGGCGATATTCAGATGCAACCAGACACCTATACAATCAAAGGCATACAGGTGAATGGCGAACGTATCATTGTTAAGGCCGAGAAGGGCCATTTGACATATAGCATCCCGCAACTTTTGGAAATCCTGCCTGCCGATAATGCCTACGATGCCCTGACACGCATCCCGGGTGTGATGGATAACGGCGACGGATTGACTTTCACAGGTCGCTCCGTGACGCTCATCATCAATGGCAAGCCGACAACAATGAGCGCAGAACAAGTCATGGAACGACTGAAGCAGATGCCGGCGACACAACTGGCCAAAGCCGAGTTGCTGCCATCGGCTCCGGCCAAATATCATGTACGCGGAATGGCCATCAACGTGATAACTAAAGACTATGCTGGGACTCATCAGCTGTTAGGACAGTTAGAAGGCTTCTATCGTCAGAACAAATATGGCTACGGACGGGCTAAAGGCAATCTGATATATCAACATGGCAACTTTGGCTTAGATGCCTCATACGCCTTTGGGTACGGGGACGCTTATGGTAAGACAGAACATCAGGCGTATCATCCTTTGGGCGATCAGCGGGTCGATTATTCAGACAAGACCGAACGCACGAGCAGCAACATCAGCCACAACTACCGCTTAGGGATGGACTATACCATTGCCAAGAACAGCCAGCTAAACCTTGCCTATACGGGAAAGTGGCTTTCATCCGATGCCACCAATACCAGTACTGGGGTTGAGACTGCTGTGCAGAAATCAAAGCTCCATAACTACCTGCATAATGTGGACGCCAGTTATTCGGCTCCGTTCGGTTTGCAACTTAGTGCATCATACACCAACTATCAGCACCCACGCACACAGTATTTGGATAGCAAGCTTTACGATGAAACACGCAACCTGACAGCCGACAGCCGACAACGCATCAGCAAGTGGCTCCTCACCGCCGACCAGACACACGAGCTGCCCAAAGATTGGGAACTGAACTATGGCGTGGAAGCACAATTCACGTCCAATGACAGTTATCAAACAACGCTGGATGAGAATGGGAACAAGCTGCCCGATGCCACAAGCCACGCCAATTACGAAGAGCGAATCTTAAACATCTATGCAGGATTTAGCAAGCAGTTCAGCACGGCATTCAGCCTGGAAGCATCGGTAGCTGCAGAGAATTATCATGCCACGAAGTGGAACGACTGGCACATATACCCTTCACTCAATGCGATGTGGAACATCAACGAGAAGAACCTACTCAACTTCTCGCTCAGTTCCGAGACCGTATATCCCACCTATTGGAGCACGATGAGCAGCATCTTCTATTCGTCGGCCTACAGCGAGATATGGGGCAACCCAGATTTGAAGCCATCGTCAGTTTATAAGTTCGACCTGATGTGGCAACTACGGCAGCGTTACACCTTTGGGACCTTTGTCAGTCTTCAGCCCGATTATTTCGTGCAAATGCCCTACCAGCCCACCGACCGCTTGGCAGTTATCATGAAGGAGACCAATTTCAACTATTCTGACCTTGCGGGCATCTATGCCTCGGTACGCTTCAATGCAGGTTGGTGGTTGAACGGAACCGTCAACGTCACAGGACTCTACAAGCATGATAAAAGCAACAACTTCTTCGACCTTCCTTTCAATCGTCGTCACTTGTCACTCATCCTTGGAGGACAGATTGCCGCCAAACTCTCACGCCGATATAATATCATGTTGATGCTCAATCCATTCTTTCAGTCGGGAGCTATTCAAGGCGTTTACGACATCGCCCCGTTCTTCCGCCTCAATGCCTCACTGCGCTGGACTTCGGATAACGGGAAATGGAGTGTCATCGCCGGCGGGAACAACGTTACCAATAGTCATACCGACACACACTCCAACCTTGCCAATCAAGATTTCTCCCTGCGTGTATGGTCAGAAGTCCCCAATGCCACGCTGACCGCCATCTATCGCATTGGTAAATACAAGGAGAAGAAAACAAAAGGTGTTGACACCTCGCGTATGGGATATTAAAAATCGCATCTTGTAGCTTTTTCATGCCGTTTCCATAACTTTGTGGTCGAAACCGAGAAAAAGATGGTACGATAGTGTAATAATGAGGAGACTTCGGTGTCTTAAATATGATGACAGACAGAGAACTCGCATATCAAGTTACGCAATGCGGTAACCAAAAGGCCTTCGCGGAGATTGTCCACCGCTATTCGGGGATAGTGTTCTCGAAGGCTTTGGGCGTGATGCGTAGTGAGGAAGGGGCGGCGGAGGTGACACAGCAGACTTTCGTACGTGCCTACGAGAATCTTGATACCTGGCGCGGTACGGCGTTGGGGCCTTGGCTCACGGCTATAGCAGCACACACGGCTCTCAAGCTCCTTGACAAGGAACGCCGACGGCACGCCAGTTCCCTCAATGACCTCCCTGACAGTGTGCTCAGTGGTATCCCTGCTGAAAGCTCATACTCCGAAGAGCATGAAGCACGCCTCCAGCAGATGGAAGCCGCCATCACCGCCCTTACGGAAGCCGACCAACAGCTGCTGCGCCTCCACTACTACGACGGTTGCAAAACTGCTGACATCGCCCGCCGCACAGGCCTAACGCAAAGCAACGTGCTTGTAAAACTGCATAGAATACGCGAACGACTTAAAGCCCTCATGAATCATGAACGCAATGACTGACAATTCCATCGATAATCTCATACGTGAGACTATCGACCGTCGCGAACTCCTCGCCGACCTCGACCGACTCATCATCGCCGAAGTGCACCGTCAGGCACGACGTGCTCGGCTGCGCCGCTGGGCACGCGTTGCCGTCTTCAGCTTCGGGCTGCCGTTGGTGCTGATTGCCTGGCTTGCGTGCGCATACCTTTATTTAAAAGAGAACGTCTGGACGCCGCAGAGCTTCCTTGTGATGCTGTGGCCTACGCTCGGCCTGCTCTTCTCTACAGGCTATGCCATCAACACCTTTTCACCCGAGAATGTGTAATAATTATAAGGTCGAGAGGTCTTATTGTTGTAAGGCCTCAAGGCCGTACACAACAGCGCGCTCAACAAACTCTAACCCCTAAACATTAAACTCTAAACTTATAACCACTATGTTTGAAACTTCAGATTTGATACCTATTTTTGCGGTAGTTCTCTCCCTCTCTATTCCCATTGTCTCCATTGTAATGGTGTTCATCACCAGCATCAAGAAGAAGAACCGCGACACAGAGCTCCGCCTGGCTCTCATTCAGCAAGGCACTGACGCAGATACTGCCAAACTGCTCATTGAAGAACAAGCCGAGAAGCACGACAAGTACAGCAGTCTCCGCTGGGCCTGTATCCTCATCGGCATGGGGCTCGGTGCATTCGTCAATGCCCTGCTGGGCCTTGCTCCTAAGCACAACATCTACTTCTGGCTCATTATAGCTGCAGGGATGGGCATCGGCCTTCTCACCTCCTTCATCGTTGAGTACAAACTCACGAAGAAAGAGCAGCAGGAACAGCGTGAGGCATAGGATTCATCCACACGATTATTGTTAATCTTTTTTTCATTTTTAGGTCGTTGCCTGCGTGATGCCGGTGGCGACCTTTTCTTTCATCGTTGTGCGTCGTGGCCGATCTTTCAAAAGCGAGCAATGCATAATGCATAATTAACCTTTTCGCCCGCTTTTTGCTTCTTTAACGGGGAAACGGGACAGTATGTGAAAGAAAAGTTGTAGTTTTGCACACGGAAACAAGAAAAATGTAGAGATATGGCACCACAGACAATTGACAATTATAGGTTAACAAGCATGGTAGAGCCTTCTGACGAGGTGCTTGCCCAGTTGATGCATGAGGCCGCAGAGGAAGCCTCACGTACAAACCGCGAAGCTACCACACAATTCTTTGAGGAAATCAAACAGGCAGCCGCCGCTTTCTGACATGAATAGAACTGAGCATCGCCCCGTCCTTATTGTCATTGCCGGCCCCAACGGCTCAGGCAAGACCACTATCACTTCGAAGATCCTCAAACATGAATGGTTGGAGGGGGCGGTCTATATCAATCCTGACAATGTAGCACAGGAACGCTTCGGTGACTGGAATTCACCCGATGCTGTCATGCAAGCGGCTCGATACTGCGAAGAACAGCGTGAACAATGTCTGCGCGATGGTAAGAGTCTTATCTTCGAGACCGTTCTCTCTTCTGAGGGCAAGGTTGATTTCATCCGTCGTGCCCGCGAGGCTGGTTACTTCATTCGCCTGTTCTTCGTTTCCACGAACCATCCTTCCATCAACTCATCGCGCATCGCCCGGCGTGTGATGAAAGGCGGTCACGATGTTCCTATCCCTAAAATCATTTCCCGTTATCAGAAATCGATTGTCAACTGCAAGCGCTGTGCCACTCTTGCCGACCGCACCTACATCTACGACAACTCCGTTGACGATGCCGATGCCCGTCTGCTATTTCGCATGACCAGCGGCCAGCTCTTCAAGCAATATACCGACGACATCCCTGAATGGGCAATGCCGATTCTTAGATAGCCATGCCGCAGGGGCGGCGAAGAGGGGCTTCGGATGATTGCACATCGGCAATCTGCACCCTGTCCGCTCTCTCATTTACATCATAAACAGATAGTAAATGATTCGGGAGGACGCGTTGGAGATGACTAATAAATCAATAGACTTATATTTATATACATTATCACATTTAGCGGACTAATTTCCAAAAGTATTCATCAGTAATGACTAACAAACCTGTCTCTTTTTGAAGCTGTATCGCTTGTGGTTTTTTACTTGGTCCAACTACACGGCTTGTAATAAATACATTCGTTTTCTTGGAAAGTGAAGAAGTACATTTTGCACCAATACTGTCTAAAATACTTTTAATCCTATTTTTATCATTATTGCTCATCCCTGATAGAACCACAGTCTTTCCCTTAAAGTATGAGCAGGAAGTTATTTGGTTATGATTAAACACCAAACCTTCTACAGCTACGTTTGCCGTACCAAATTGTGTATGCCGTGAAGTGAAGCCATCGCAGTAACCCTTTTCGTTACTTGGCAAATACTCTTCTTCATGAATAAAATGGCGAACATCGAACTGAGAACTTATAAATTCAAAAATCTGTCCACAAGCGCGAGCATCTTCTAATGCTTTATGATGTTCTGGTAAGATTGTTTCAAAGCACTGCAAATATAAACCAGGCAGGCTTTCGTCTGCACCAACAGAACGAGCGATATCTCTTGTATCTACCCATTTTGAATATAGTTTTGGCAAATTGAAATGCTCTTCAAGACGATAAATATAGTTTAGGTCTGCACCTTTTGAATGGGCTACAAGAATTTTGTCCTGAATCAAATACTGCATATCATGGAAAACCTTATCATATGACGGAGCCTCTAAAAGCATCTTGTCTGAAATGTGAAATAAGTTCTTTCTTGCCCAATCATTACGTTCAAGTCCTCCAACAGGATTGATATAAGAATGGTAATGCTCAACTTCTTTGCCATTCTTGAAGACCACGAGACCAACCTCGCACACACTCAAATGACTGTCATTCAACTTTTCAAAATCAATAGCAACAAAATCCATAATCAATTCTATTTAGTTGTAAATACAAATCAGTGTCTATTTGAGTAATTTTTCCTTTTGTACCTGAAATTCTTCTTCTGATAAGATGCCTTGTTCTTTCAAAGACGCAAGTTTTTTTAATTCATCAGCAACAGACAGCCCTTCCGCTGAGGTCGGACGACCAACCTGAGATTGTTTTTCTTGCCTATCAACCTCGTCAATAATAATACTCACATAATCTGCAATCTTTTGTGCATTTTGAAGTTCTTGTTTGTAGAAAACACCATACAGATTATCATTTGTCTTTATTTCATCATATGGTGTTAACTCTTTTGCAACAAAACAGGGTATCAATAATGATGGATTTGAGTAATCCCTAAGTTTTATTTTAACTGTAATTTTAGAGACTTTTTTCTTTTGTTTAGAATCACCTGATAATCCACCGACAACCAGACCTGCCCCTCCAGCAAGAGCCCCGCCTAATAAAGCACCACCAACAGTGCGAGTCGTAGATTTTGAAGATAACAAAGTGTTGTCTTCAAGAATTTCTACGCTGATAATCTGCTCAAAGAACACTTCATCAGTTTTTGTAGTGTCGATGTAATATATCTTTCGACCGATATTATCAAGGACAAAGATATATCGATTCTTTTGCCCTATGATTTTCTTAAAACTTTGCTGATTGGGGAGTTTCTCCATTTTTGCATCAAGGACATCTTTACGCTCCTGTGTTTCCTTTTCATCAGCTGCGTTTAATGCAAAACCAATTCCAAGTAATACAGCAATAATTAAAATAATCCAAAACCATTCCATAATAAAAATATTTAAGGGGTAATACTATTTCTTTGAATCATAGAAGAAGCGTGAACAATCTTCTTATCTAATCCGAAGGCTGTAGGAGAGGCCTGTGTTCTGTAGATAATTGATGCCCACGCTTACGCGCAAGCATTCAACATATCTATTCAACTTGAACACAAGTTCATCCTTAAACTCCTACATTTTCGGATGTTGAATGAGATAGCGAACGCTAAATCTTAACCAATATGTCTTGGAAAAGGGCTATTTGGCCTCAAATCCGCTGCGAAAGTACTAAAATTCGCATAGAAAACAGACAAGATGGGATTAAAAAGCTTTAAAAAGGGCAATAATCTCCATTTTTCTGGTTCCGAAGCTCGCGTCTGAGGATTATTTACTACTTTTTGAGTCGAAAAATGTTGTCGAAGGGCCAGAATGGCCATACAACAAGATAAACGAGAAATAAAAGTGCTTGCCAAGCGCGGTCAAAGGCACGTTAAATCATAACCGTCTTATAATAGAGAATAGAGGCTGGATCTGTGCTATTCTTGCATCGTAGTTCAAGGTGAAAAAACAAATGGATAAGCCGAAACTCCTTAATGTCTTTAGGCGATAGCCCTTAATGTTATGATTATTCCATGGCCTTAGAATAATCATTCCATGGTCATTGAATCATTATTCCGTGACCATGGAATGACTTATGCGACTATATGAGTAGAGCAAACTATTTAATCAATACTTTCTTCCCATCTATGATGTTAAGCCCCTTACGCGTAACTTTATGACGTATGCCGTCTATGGTGAAGATTGTCTTATTTGAGGATTCTGATGCGGTATGAGTGATACCGACAGGGAGGGCAACGCCAAACTGAGCGCAAAGGCTCTCGAAATTCTGCCTGTACCAGTCCTTCACATACTCCAGTTCATCATAAATAGATTTTTTGAGAGGCACTGGGTTGCCATCCCATTTAAGATATTCCCTCTCCCAAGCGCCTGAAACCGTGAATTGTTCGGCATAGTCGTCCAAGCGCTGGTTCATGTTTTCACACGAAAATAGAGTGGTATAATATTCCTTCCACTTACTGATTTCCAAAGCCCTAAAATCATCGATATTCTGACGTGATAACCTGTTATAAGGAGCTGTCGCGTCATAGCGGTCGATTCTGGCAAGTGACGGGTCATACTCTCCGTTCCAATTGCCACCCAATGACATATCCATATCCCACGGAGTAAGCAGATACTTGTGACTTTGGTTGATATCTACTACCGAGAGATAGGTGTTCTTGTATCCGATATCTCCTACATTCAACACCGTGGTGAGCAGCGCATAATCACAAAGGTTATCGGTGTAGAAATAATCTTGATACGCGCTTTGGAAAGTCGCATGTGGGGTCGCATCTGAGCAGAAATCTATTAAGTCCATCAGTGGTTTCCACGTGTTGATAGAGGGATAATCTTCTGGATATTGAAGTTCCCAGGCATTCCACGTGTCCGCGTTCATGTCAGCCTCATCGTAAGAACGCAGATCATAGCCGCGTCTCCAGCTGACACCTTTATAGAGAAGTCCTCGAACATGTACTCCATTATCACCTACGTTGAATTTCTTCAGGCCTAACAGCTTTCTGTCTATTTTGTCGCTCATGCAATACAAGCCATGATAGTCTCCGTTGATGAATAGTTCAACAAACAGGCCCTTTGTTCCATTCCTGTTATTATATTTCGTTTCATAAGGTGTTGTGCTCATCTCGTTCCAGACATCAAAGCAGACACGATTCCTCATTCTTATTCTGTCAATGGCCATAGCGTCCAGAATCCAACTGTTCTCTTCTCTGATATCAAAAAGATTGGCATCCAAGTCTTCGCCAGTTGCATCACATAGTTTCACCGAGAATGATTTCTTTTCGAATTGCGTTGCTGACCCTCCGCGTATTCTATATTGACAAAGGAATCTTACCGTATTAGATGACGAGGGAGTCCTTTGCTGATAATCAGAAATCTCAATCTCTCCCGGAACGAAAACAGAAGTCCTTAACTCGGCAACGTCCACTATCATATTCACCAATGGCAGAGAATACTCATTCATTGTTCTTTTCATCGTGTCATACTGGCTCTCTTGTGCACAGACAGCCAGATTAACAAAGACAAACAATAATAAGAGTATGAATCTCATGTGTTTATAGTAAAAGTTGCTTTGCATAAGAATCACATGTAACGTCATATTTCTTAGGATTCAGTTCACAAAGGTAATGAAATCTGCTTGTATGACAAAATAATGATGCTAAAATCTAATGGGTTACTACCAAACAAGCGGCGCATCCGTGTGGGTGCGCCGCTTGACGAAGATTCTCAAACACGAATGGATGGAGGGGCCGAGCGCATCTACATCTACGACAACTCCATAGATGATGCCGATGCCCGTCTGCTATTTCGCATGACCGACGGCCAGCTCTTCAAGCAATATACCGACGACATCCCTGAATGGGCAATGCCGATTCTTAAATAGCCTTGCCGCAAGAGCGGTTGAGAGGGGCTTCGGATGATTGCACATCGGCAAGCTGCGCTCAGTCCTCTCTCTCTTTCAAACAAACAGACGAAAAAAGGATTCGGGAGAACCGCTGACGATTCAGCAGCGGCCTCCCGATGCCGTATATAATTTCCAGTTGACATGAGAAACGGAGAAACAAAATATAGTGTAATACATCATAAAAGGTAGAAGTTGTGCAGAAAAACCATATATTTATGTTTGAATTGTCGTGACCGTTCAATTGAATTGTCACGATAGTTCAATTGAATCGTCATGACAATTCAATGTTAAAACTATGCTTTTTCGGGCAAAAGGCTTGGGATTTTGAAAAATAAGGCCTATCTTTGCAGCACATTACAGTAAGGAACAAGAGCGTAAACAATAATAGGCATACATGATGGAAATCAGATTTACAATCGCTAAGCGCGGGCTTCTGGCTAGCGAAGAAGCAGCACTAAAGGAAGCGGCTGAAAAGAGAACTGCTAAAAAGAAAGCCGCATTAAAGAAAACTGCTGAAGAGGAAGCGGCTGATAAGAATGCGGCTGAAAATAATGAGGCTGACAACAATGAGGCAGACAACAATGAGGCAGACAACAATGAGGCACCTTCGAACGAAGGTGCGGTGGTTGACGAACGATGGTTGCGCAGCCTGCGACCACAGGTGGAGCATCGCAGCATAGTGGATGTGGTGGATTTCCAGAGCAGTGAATTCCGACTGCCGTCAACGGTGCCCAGAGGCGAATTGACTTCAGCACTAAGTGTCATACAGGAGGTGATGGTGCATGAGCTGGAGAAAGGCAATGCCGTCACCCTACCATATATTGGCACCTTCCGTCTTTCGTTGAAGGGAGGCATCGAAGTGAAGAATGGCTATTACCACGGTCGCGATGTTCGGGTAGATGACTTGCTCTTCCGCCCCAATAGCGAGCTATTAGGCAAGGTTCGCAGCATAAAGGTTAATCAAGTGCCCTACGGCCAAGCCTTTCACATTGAGGATGATGATATGGAAGAACGCCTGACGGCCCTCTTTGCCCAACAGAGCACCATCACCCACATGGATGTCTCCTATGCCTTCGGTCAGACGCTTACCCGCAGTCGCATCTCTGCCCTCCTCCGCCGCCTCGTCAGCGAAGGTCGCCTCATTCGTGTGGGACGTGGCGCACAGACACGCTACCGTGCTGCCTCAGGACAGTTCGGGAGATGATGGAGCACCATGCTCAGCGAAAGACAAAATGAAAAGCAAAGAATATCTTGAACGGGAACTTGTTAAATATAGAGCCTTATGAAAACAGCTCTTCAATTCGCATTCTGAAGAACACATCGAATGGGATGCCATCCGTTCCGATGACAATAGCTCGTTTGGGATGGAAATGCTCGGAAAAAGCAGGTAACCCGCTATTCATGCCTCTTCGACCACTTTTCACTTCCAGAGCTACGACTTCTCCTTGCCGTAAAATGACGTAATCCACTTCGTCATCGCGTTCCCGCCAATAATAGACTTTATAACCTTCTTCCTCTTCACTCCCTAACACATAGGCTCCGACAGCAGACTCCACCCAGCGCCCCCATATCTGTGGGTCAATCCGATCTTTATCGAATGATGTCCCTTTGTATGCTGTTAACAGCGCATTGTTATAGACCTGAAATTTGGGAACTGATCGGTAGCGGCGAGCTTCATCATTCGCATACTTCTGTAGGCCGGCTAACAGATTACACTCCTTCAGTATGTCAAGATAGGATGAGAGTGTGGTTACATTGCCAGCATCCTGCAACTGTCCTACAGCTTTGGTCAATGACAGCAATTCTGCGGAGTAGCTACAGCCGAGGTCAAACAGCTGTTTCATCAAAGCTGGTTTGTAGATATTGGAAGTCAATATGACATCTTTCTCGATAGCAGGAGCCACCAAGGATTCTTTGACGTATTTTTTCCAGCGTCGCATATCGCCCAGGAGGCTTGCGGTGCCTGGAAAGCCTCCATAATAAATCCAATCGTCAAGTGTCCATCCAAAAGCATCCGACATTTCCTGCCACGTCCAATGTCCCAAGCGAATGAGTTCAAAGCGACCTGCAAGTGATTCCTTTAGCCCGTCTCGAAGCATCAGTCTGGATGAACCGAGCAAAAAGAGCTTGAGCTGGCGATGACTTCTGGTGTCATTATCCCACTCGCGTTTGACAATCTCACTCCATCGCTTAATTTTTTGTATCTCATCGATAACCAGCACTGCTTCCGCTTGATGTCCCGAGTCCATCTGGAGCCTGGTAGCCTCCCAAATACGGCGTATCCAGTCTGTATCGTCTTCATCAACACCATCGGCATTAAATAGATAATGTGGTAATGTGCATTCTGCTAACACTTGGTCCATCAGTGTTGACTTCCCAACTTGTCGAGGACCAGCCAGAACTTGTATGAAGTGCCGGGGTTCGTTCATACGTCCCAGGACTTCGGTGAATTGAAGCCGCTTATATTTCATAATGTTTATAAGTCGATAACGAAATGTTCAAAAGTTCATTACGAAATGTTCAAAAGTCATTGACAAAATGTTCAAATCTCCGCTGCAAAGGTATGATATATCTATAGAATACGCAAATGTTTAGTGAAATTTTGATGTGTTTTGATGTGTATAAACATCAAAATTGACAAGAAAGCGAGTTTGGTTGTCTATATATGAGAGAATAAATACAAAGGAAGCGGCGCATCCGATATGGATGCGCCGCTTGATTATTGAAGAGTGTGTCAGGAGCGGAACTCCTGACCACACGTGAGCTTAGTCCTCCCAGTTCTCCTGCGTCTTGCGGACGTAGGACTTGTAGCGGATCTGGGCCATCTTCTGGGCTTCGGCGAAGAGTTCCTCGGCCTCGTTGGGATAAGCCTTCTTGACAGAGAGGTAGCGGACCTCGCCGAGGAGGAAGTCGTGGAACTTGCTCCAGTCGGGCTCCTTGGAGTCGAGGCTGAAGGGGTTCTTGCCTTCTTCGATGAGGGCGGGGTTGAAGCGCCAGAGGTGCCAGTAGCCGCACTCTACGGCCTTGCGCTCCTCGGCCTGGCTCTTGCCCATGCCAGCCTTCAAACCGTGGTTGATACAGGGAGCGTAAGCGATGATGATGCTGGGACCGTGCCAAGCCTCAGCCTCGCGGATGGCCTTGAGGGTCTGTGCGTGGTCAGCGCCCATGGCGATCTGAGCAACATAGACGTAGCCGTAGGTGGTGGCAATCATGCCGAGGTCCTTCTTGCGGATGCGCTTGCCCTGGGCAGCGAACTGAGCGATGGCGCCGAGCGGCGTTGCCTTGGAAGCCTGACCGCCGGTGTTGGAATAGACCTCGGTGTCGAGGACGAGGATGTTGACATCTTCACCCGTGGCGATGACGTGGTCGAGACCGCCGTAGCCGATGTCGTAGGAGGCACCGTCGCCGCCGATAATCCACTGACTGCGCTTGACGAGATAGTGGTCGAGGGTCTGCAGTTCCTTGTTGACGGGGCAGCCGGCAGCGGCAGCAGCGCGGATGAGTTCACGCAGCTTGGGAGCAATCTCCTTGGTCTTGTCGGCATCCTCGCAGTTAGCAATCCACTCGGCAGCGAGAGCCTTGTACTCCTCGCTGGCCTGGGGAGCCTCGCAAGCCTCGGTGAGCAGCTTGGCCACACGCTCCTTCATCTTCTTGTTGCCGAGAGCCATGCCGAGACCGAACTCGCAGAAGTCCTCGAACAGGGAGTTGTTGAAGCAGGGACCCTGGCCCTTCTCGTTCTTCGTATAAGGTGTGGAAGGAATGGAAGCGGAGTAGATGGAGGAGCAGCCCGTAGCGTTGGCCACCATCTGACGGTCGCCGAAGAGCTGGCTGATGAGCTTGACGTAAGGAGTCTCGCCGCAACCGGAGCAGGCACCGCTGAACTCGAAGAGGGGCTGTGCGAGCTGGCTGTTCTTGACGTTGCTCTTGATATCTACGAGATCCTGCTTGCTGGGCACCTTCACGAGCTTGTCCCAGTCGGCAGCCATCTTCTTCATCTCGGCCTTGTCGGGGTTGAAGGGCACCATCTTCAGGGCCTTCAGCGAAGCGGGCTCCACGCCAAGCTTGGCAGCCTGTGCGGTGCGACCCGGGCAGACGTCGGCGCAGTTGCCGCAACCGAGACAGTCGAGCACGCTGGGCTCGATGACGAAGTGCATTCCCTTCATGGCGGCGGGAGCCTTCATCTCGCGGCTGTCGAGGCCCTCGAACTGTGCCAGTTCCTCGTCGGTGAGGACGAACGGACGGATGGCAGCGTGAGGACAAACGTAGGCACACTGGTTACACTCGATACAGTTCTCCTTGTCCCAGACGGGCACGAAGGCTTCCACGCCGCGCTTCTCGTAGGCGGCAGTGCCAACCTGCCAAGAACCATCAACGGTGTTGAACTTGGCGAAGGCACTGACGGGCAGCAAGTCGCCGGCCTGAGCGTTGATGGGACGAACCACTTCCTTGACGAAGGCGGGAGCGTCGTCCTGCTTCTCAGCGTCGTCGGCGAGGTTAGCCCATGCGGGATCCACAGCGAAGGGCTTGTACTCGTTGCCGCGATCCACGGCAGCGTAGTTCTTGTTCACCACATCCTCGCCCTTGG
Source organism: Prevotella sp. (assembly GCA_015060555.1). GTDB lineage: Bacteria > Bacteroidota > Bacteroidia > Bacteroidales > Bacteroidaceae > Physcousia. The sequence goes on along the minus strand of SUYG01000045.1, from coordinate 64,089 downwards.
AGCCGTAGCTCTTGACGATGAACTTCTTCATCTGCTCCACGGCGAGCTCCACGGGGATGACGCCTGTGATGCGGAAGAAGGCCGACTGCAGGATGGTGTTCGTGCGGTTGCCGAGACCGATTTCCTGAGCAATCTTGGTGGCGTTGATGGTATAGACGGTGATGTTGTGCTGTGCGAAGTAGCGCTTCACCTTGTTAGGCATGAACTTGGCCAGTTCCTCGCCCTCGAAGATGGTGTTGAGGAGGAATGTGCCGCCGTCCTGCAGGCCGCGTGTGACATCGTACATGTGGAGATAAGCCTGGACGTGGCAAGCCACGAAGTTAGGCGTGGTCACGAGGTATGTGGAGCGGATGGGCGTGTCGCCGAAGCGCAGGTGTGAGCAGGTGAAGCCGCCGGACTTCTTGGAGTCGTAGCTGAAGTAAGCCTGGCAGTACTTGTCGGTGTTGTCGCCGATGATCTTCACACTGTTCTTGTTGGCACCCACGGTACCGTCGGCACCGAGGCCGTAGAACTTAGCCTGGAACATGCCAGCACCGCCGAGGGCGATTTCCTCCACAGCGGGCAGGCTGGTGAAGGTGACATCGTCCACGATACCGATGGTGAAGTGGTTCTTGGGCTCGGGCAGGGCGAGGTTGTTGAACACGCTGATGATCTGAGCGGGCGTGGTGTCGTGAGAACCGAGACCGTAGCGGCCGCCGACGATGAGCGGACGATCCTCGACATCGTAGTAAGCGTCCTTCACGTCGAGGTACAGAGGCTCGCCGTTGGCGCCGGGCTCCTTTGTGCGGTCGAGCACAGCGATGCGCTTCACGCTCTTGGGAACAGAAGCGAGCAGGTGCTTCACGCTGAAGGGACGATAGAGGTGAACGCTGATCATGCCCACCTTCTGGCCGTTGGCGTTCAGGTAGTCGATAGCCTCGCGGGCTGCGTCAGTGGCAGAACCCATAAGGATGATCATGCGGTCGGCATCCTCGGCGCCGTAGTAGCTGAAGAGGTGGTACTCGCGGCCGGTGATCTTGGAGATCTCGCCGAGGTACTTCTCAACCACTTCGGGAACGCTATCATAGTAGGGGTTGCAGGCCTCGCGGTGAGTGAAGAACGTCTCGGGGTTCTCGGCCGTACCGCGTGTGATGGGGCGCTCGGGCGACATAGCGCGGTCGCGGAAACGCTGGATGTACTCTTCCTTCACGAGAGGACGGATGTCCTCCTGGTCCATGAGCTCAATCTTGTGGTACTCGTGGGAGGTGCGGAAGCCGTCGAAGAAGTTCACGAAGGGCACGCAGGTCTCCAGAGAAGCGAGGTGAGCCACAGCGGTGAGGTCCATGACCTCCTGCACACCGCCCTCGCAGAGCATGGCGAAACCAGTCTGACGGCAAGCCATCACATCCTGGTGGTCACCGAAGATACAGAGGGAGTGGCTGGCCAGTGTACGGGCGCTGACATCGAACACGCAGGGGATGAGCTCACCGGCAATCTTGTACATATTGGGAATCATCAGGAGCAGACCCTGAGAAGCGGTGAAGGTGGTGGTCAACGCACCAGCCTGCAGCGAGCCGTGAACGGCACCGGCAGCACCAGCCTCGGACTGCATTTCCTGAACACTGACGGTCTGACCCCACAGGTTCTTGCGGCCGCGGGCAGCCCACTCATCAACGTGCTCCGCCATGGGCGAAGACGGGGTGATGGGGTAGATAGCAGCTACCTCGGAGAACATATAGCTCACGTGAGCCGCAGCCTCGTTACCATCACAGGTGATAAATTTCTTTTCTTTTGCCATAATTGCTTATTTAGCGTTTATTATTGGAGTTTGTCGTTTTGCTTTTAACGGTCAATCTTGGGCGGTTGACATTTGAACTCGGAATCGGGCGCAAAGATACCTAAAAATGGTGATAGTGCAAAGTAAAGATGTCAAAAAAAGAGTTAACGACACCAAAACAACTGTTTTGATGCCATTCTTGATGAAAAGAAGCCCTGTATTACGCGCGATTATTAATAGAGGAAGCCGAAGAGCCAAAGGGGGATGTTGTTGGCTTCGCCCCGACGCAGTTCGGCGCGCGCATAACAGATGTCGGGTTGCTGGCGACGGGGCGGTGCGTCGCACACACGGAAACGGCGTCCATCGACAAGGAACGAAGAGAGACGGTCGCCGAGACGGACATCGTGGTAAGCCCAAAGCGCATTCTGAAAGAAAGTCTCATAGACATCTATAGACTCCATGTGATTGGGGTAGATGGCGTACATGAGGCTGCTGTTGTGCATCATAATGCGCGCAGGCTTCTTGGGGAAGGCCTCACCGGGGTTATAGATGAGGTTGATGAGACGCGCATCGGAGAGGTATTTGATATAGTTCATCACCGTAGCGCGCGAAGTCTCTATCTCATCAGCAAGCTGGCTGACGTTGGGCGCTGAGGGACGCTCCACGGCCAGCAGATAGAAGAGTTTCTTGAGTTTCGGGAGATATTTCAGTTCTATCTGCTTAATGAGCAGGATATCTACCTCTAGCATCATGTTCATGGTCTTCAGCAGATTCTCAGAGAAGTTACGCTGCTCAAGGAAGAAAGGATAGAAGCCATGATGGAGATAGCTCTGGAAGAAATTGAGGGGGTTCACCTGTTCCAGAATCGTATCTGCAATCTCTTCATGACGATTCACAATGTCTTCAAGGGTGTAAGCGGGGAAGTCGGCCGCGGTCTTTAAATTCAAGAACTCTCTGAACGAAAAGCCACGCAGATTGTAGCTGCTGACGAGGCCATTCAGTTCGGGGTTCTCCTCTTTCAATCTCATCACACTTGAACCCGTAAAAACAATGCGAAGGCCCGGGTTCTCATCGTGGCAACGACGCAGTTCCTTGCTCCAGTCTGGTTGCTTGAAAACTTGATCAACAAGCAACACCTCGCCACCCATGGCACGGAATTCACGCGCAAAGTCGGATAACCCTTTACCCTGAAAATAGAAGTTGTTCATGTTGACGTACAAACACTTACGTGTCCGTATATCAAAATTCTCCTTTGCATATTGAAGGAGGAAGGAGGTCTTACCCACACCGCGGGTGCCTTTGATACCGATAAGCGGCTGATGCCAATTGATTTCGTCCATGAGAGCACGTCGGACGGGTAAGTCGGTGTGCTCCACGAGATAGGCATGTGTTCTGAAGAAAGAATCCACGAGAATCAGATTTGTTGATGCTGCAAAGGTATGGCTTTCTTCTGAAACTGCAAACTTAGACTTAACAAAATATGACTTTTTAACATAAAGAACCCTTCTTTTTGTACATTCTAATCTGTCAATACACGCAATTCATAGCGATATCGCCCTTCCTGTTGCAGGATTCGGAACGTGCTGCACTCCCCTTCTGGCCGTTGCCGCGACAGCTGAATAGAAAGCCAGCCCATCGTCATGCGAAGATTGAGTTCAACAAGAGGATGAATAGCCGCTCCTCCGGGCCGTGGTTCCTCCCATAGCCCCTCCCTCGTTAGGGAGGAGGACTCCGGGAAGGGAGCCTGGCAAATCATCATGTCAATGCCGAAAGGTCCTGTGTACCAAGCAGGCAAACCTACATCGTCGAGCAACACTAAGAGGCGGTCGCGCAATGTCCGCAGACGTTCCGATGAGACATACCGGGCCAAACGACGTTCCTTCTCGGTCTCAGATGCAACAAGGTTGCCGCTATACACACCGCCATCTGTAGTGGAAAAAAGCGAAAGGCCCTCATAGCGAACCTTCCCCTGCTCAGCCCAGAACTCCATCGCAAAATCCTGTACCTTATTATATATGGGCTCAACCTCCACTCCACCCTGTCGTTTCAGGGTGCGGCGAATCCAGGCCCAATCCTTCTCTGTCAGCAGCTGTGCTGTGGGATGAACGCCACGCCCGCTACCACTCCACGGCGCTTTCAGCATCACGCGACCATAGACGCTTTGTACAGCAGCCACCTCGTCCGCGGTGGAACACCAGAAGCTCTCGCCCACGAGGTTCTCTTCGTGCCACGCCTCTGGCCAGGAATCCCTGAGCCGGGCCAACAGTCGCACCGCTGTCTGTCGCGAGGCAAACGAGCGATAGTCCGCCAGTTGCTCACGCGTAGGCAAGAAATCATCGGATACTCCGGCCTCACGTAACTCCCGCACGACCAAGGGCGACCACCCCCAAGGGAATAGCGCCTGCAAAGCCATCGGGTCGAAACGAGACATCGGGGCAGCAGAAGCGTCGATGAATGACCCATCACGCAGCAAGACTACATCGCCAGCTTCTGCATACTGCAGCGGCAGGCGCTCGAGGTCTGCAGCCATCTGCAACGCAGAAGCCGGCGGCGTGTAATGAGGGTCATTCGCCGCCAATGCCAGATCATTCTCCGGATTGAAATAGAGTAGTCTCATGCGCACTATCCCTGCGCCAACAAGCCGCCCCTTAACGAGGACTATTTAAAAGGGGGCTTTACATCGCGAAGGCATTGAAGCCGCCGTCAACGACAGCAACGGTACCGGTAACAAAGCGGGCCGCGTCGGAGATGAGATAGTGAATGGTTCCGCAAAGTTCCTCGGGGTCACCCATACGACCGAACGGAGTCTGACGAATCACATCCTGACCGCGCTGTGTGTAGCTGCCGTCGGGATTCGTCAACAGCGATCGGTTCTGCTCTGTAATAAAGAAACCCGGGGCTATGGCATTCACGCGAATACCCTCACCGAACTTCTTCGCACACTCGGTGGCCATGTAAGCCGTAAAATTACTGATTCCAGCCTTTGCTGCGGCGTAGCCACAGACACGGGTCATGGGACGGAAAGCAGCCATCGACGAGAAGTTGACAATAGCACCCTTACCCTGCTTCACCATCGGTTTCAGGAATACCTGTGTGGGTATCACGGTGCCAGTGAGATTCAGGTCAAGGACCGTCTGGAACTGCGCAGCATCCAAATCAAAGAACGTCTTGTCAGGGGCAATAGTGGCACCTGGCATATTGCCGCCTGCAGCGTTCAAAAGTGCATCAATACGGCCATAACGTGCCAATATGTCATCGCAGTTCTTCTGGACAACAGCCTGATCAAGGACATTGGTAACGAGGAACATAGCTTCGCCGCCAGCCTTGAGGATCTCGTTGACGACGGCCTCGCCGACCTCCTGCTTGCGACCTAATATAACTACTTTTGCACCTTCGGCAGCAAGATACTTCGCAATAGCACGTCCGAGGACACCTGTGCCACCTGTGATTACGACTACATTGTCTTTGATATTAAACAAGGAACCTAATTGACTATTCATATTCTTATCTATTATTTGCGGGTTATTATAATCGGTTTTTACTTTTTGGCAGATAAGATATCTTACCATTCAAGGGGGAGCGGAGAGAGTGTCTTCTCATGTTCCAACGTGGCCAATACGCCCTGCATCTGAGCCATTGCAAACATACGGCCTAAAAAGCTGTAACCGGCATTGTAGCCACGGGATTCGTCACCCAGCATCGTTCGGCCATGATCCACGCGGAAGGGCAGCGAAGGATTCTCCATCTCAAAGATTCGGCAAAGCTCAATGAGATCTGCACGACCGCCCAGATGACTGGCTTCAGTGAAGTCACCATTAGGGAAGATGTGACAAGAGCGGAGGTGCACGAAATGAGTGCGAGGAGCAAACTCGCGTGCCATCGCCACCACATCATTATAAGCTCCAGCTGAAAGACTTCCAGCACAGAAGGTCAAACCATTATGCACATTCGGCACTGCATTGAGGAACCAACGGATATCTTCGGCCGTACGAACAATACGAGGCAGGCCAAGAATGGGAATGGGCGGGTCGTCGGGGTGAACACACATCTTCATTCCGCACTCCTCACACACGGGCATGATAGCCTCCAGGAAGTACTTCAAATTGGCTTGCAGCTGAGCCTTATCTATTCCTGCATAGAGATCCAGGAACTGGCGGAACTTCTCCAAAGGCGCCTCGTCATCCTCACGGAAGTTACCGCTGACGAAGCCTTGTGTCTTGATGACAATATTCTCAACCAGTTCATGTTCGCGCTCGGGCGTCATCTCCTTGGCCAGAGCATCCACCTCTGCCAGAATATCCCTACCCTCACCTACTCCTTCAGGGAAGGTGAAAGCAGCCCAGTCTTCGCGCGCGCCTTTCCTTTTTAATATATATATATCAAAGAAGGCAAACTCCGAATATGAGAAATAGAGGTTCGAGGAGCCATCAGCATTGGGATGCAAGAGGTCTGTACGTGCCCAGTCCAGCACGGGCATGAAATTGTAGCAAACTGTATGGATGCCTTCGGCAGACAGATTGCGCAGGCTCTGCTTATAAATCTCGATTTGCTCATCGCGGTCGGGACCGCCGTATTTAATCGTCTCGGTAACGGGCAAACTCTCCACGACACTCCAACGGAGGCCATAACTCTCGATATACTCACGAAGATCACGAATTGCCTCACGCGTCCATATCTCGCCGAGAGGTACATCGTGTAATGCTGTCACAATCCCCTCGACACCAATTTGTCGAAGCATAGCAAGTGTGATCTTATCTTTCTTGCCAAACCAACGCCAGGTCTTTTCCATTTACAATTATTCTAAATACGTTTTACAACTATTCTATTCATAAATCTTTTTGTAGCGAGGCACAAGAGCTTTCATCATAACCCATGCAAGGAGGTATGCTACAGCGCAGTAGCAGAAAACCATCATGTAACCTGCTGGCTTACCTGTGGCACCAAAGAAGCGGAAAGCCTCGCCCTGAGCTTCGGCATAAGTAAAGAGCATTCCCGAACCTTTGTTGATGGCAAAGCAACAGAGTCCGCCGAACATTGTACCTATGCCCGTGATGGTGGCAATGGCGGACTTTGGGAACATATCGCCAATCGTGGAATAAAGATTGGCAGACCACGCCTGATGACCAGCGCCCGCCAGGCCTATGATTAAGCATGGCCACCAGGGAGAAAAATCCGCCAATGGCTGCGCAAACATCGCAAAGATTGGGAGGAAAGCGAAGATCAGCATTGCCCGCATACGTCCGGCATAAGGATTCATGCCCCTACGCTCCACAAAGAGTTTAGGCAGATAGCCACCAAGGATGCTGAGCAGTGTTACTATAAGATAGAGCACGAATATCAGAGCTTGGCCCATACCAGAAGAGGACGGATAACCGAGTTCCGAGAAATAGGCAGGCGCCCAGAAGAGGAAGAACCACCACACGCCATCGGTCATCAGCTTACCTACGATGAAAGCCCATGTCTGACGATAACGGAAACACTGAACGAGTGAGAGCGACGGCTCTGCCGCTTCATTGGAAGAGCTGACACGCGATGCCTCATCAGGCTGATTGATATAAGCCAGTTCGGCAGCATTAACGAACCGGCTCTTGGAGGGCGACGTATAGAACGTCTGCCATAAACCTGCCCAAATGAAGCCGATGCCGCCAATGATAATGAACGCCATCTCCCAGCCGAAATGCTCCGCCAGAAGAGGGATTGTAAGAGGTGCTACAAGAGCGCCCACAGAAGCTCCGGCATTAAAGATGGAGGTGGCATAAGCACGATCCTTCTTAGGAAAGTACTCTGCTGTCACCTTGATGGCTGCAGGGAAGTTGCCAGACTCACCCGTCGCCAGAATAATACGGCACGCCAGGAAGAGCCAGACACTCGTAGAGGATACCAAGAGCGCCAACTCAGAACCTTTCTCCACAGCATAGAGGGCATTGGTATCAACAACACCTGTCAGCTTTAATGTGGCCCAACCGCACGCAGCATGAAGACAGGCACCAAAGGACCAAATTACGATGGCCCAGATATAACCCCTCTTCGTTCCCAGCCAATCAATGAAGCGGCCCGCAAACAATGAGATAAAAGCATAGAAGATGGAGAATACGGCTGTGATGTTACCATAGTCGTTGTCATTCCAATGGAATTCAGGCGCGATGAAGTCCTTCCACGTCAGCGAGAGGACCTGGCGGTCAAGATAGTTCACGGTGGTGGCAACAAAGAGGAGGCTGCAGATCCACCAACGCCAAGAAGTTTTACGGTTTTCCATGATCAAAAGTCAAAATATCGTTTAGCATTGTAATAACAGATATCTTCGACCATCTGCCGCACACGCTGCTCCTCATAGCCGTTGAATGGCAGAAGGCCTTGCTCCACGTCATTGCCGATGAGGTTGCAAAGGGTGCGACGGAAGTACTCGTGACGAGGATAGCTGACAAACGAGCGGGAGTCGGTGAGCATTCCGACAAAGCGGCTGAGGAGGCCTTGCAGCGAGAGGGTGTTCATCTGACGCTCCATCCCATCTTTCTGATCCAGGAACCACCAACCGGAGCCCCACTGAATCTTACCAGCAATGCTGCCATCTTGGAAGTTACCAATCATCGTTGCTACCATCTCGTTGTCAGCAGGATTGAGGTTGTAAAGGATGGTCTTGGCAAGATGGCCCTCATTGTCCAAACGGTCCAGGAAACGAGACATGGACTGTGCCGTATTCAAGTCGCCGATACTGTCGCAACCGGCATCAGCACCGAAGACTCTCATCAGCCGACTGCTGTTGTTGCGGAGTGGACCATAATGGTATTGTTGAACCCATCCGGAATTATAGTCCTGAACAGCAAAGAGGTAAAGCATAGCGCTCTTGAACTGATGTAGCTCGACATCAGTAAGCGATGTTCCACTATAAACCTTATTGAAGATATGGGCAATTTCCGCATCGGTGTAAGGCTCTGCATAAAACACATCAAGACCATGATCGCTCAAACGGCAACCTGCGTCATGGAAGAAATCATGACGACGCTGTAGAGCATCCACGAAATCCGAGAAACTGCGGATATCAATGTCTGCTGCAGCCCCCAGCCGTTCCACGTATGCCTTGAAGGCTACGGGATCTTCAACAGCCATCGCCTTGTCAGGGCGCCAGGTCGGCAACATTTTTGTAGATTCACTGTTCGCTTGTTCTGCTGCATAGGCACGATGATGGCGAAGATCATCAACGGGATCATCGGTGGTACATACGGTTTCCACATGATAGTGGCGCATGAATCCACGGGCAGTGAAAGCGGAATCATTCTGCAGACGGTCGTTGCAAGCATCATAAATTTCGCGAGCAGTCTCCGGGTTCAACAACTTGTCAATGCCAAAGGCCGTCTTCAGTTCCAGATGAGTCCAATGATAGAGGGGGTTGCGAAGTGTGTAGGGAACTGTCGCGGCCCACGCCTGGAACTTCTCCCAATCTGAAGTGTCAGAACCTGTAACAAGACGTTCTGGCACACCATTGGCACGGAGAGCGCGCCATTTATAATGATCGCCGCCAAGCCACAGCTCCGTAATACTGCGGAAGCGGTGGTCGGAGGCCACCATCGCAGGATCAAGATGACAATGATAGTCTATAATAGGCTGAGGTGCCGCATGACGATGGTAGAGTTCCTGTGCTGTTAGCGTCTGCAACAAGAAGTTTTCATCCAAAAAAGGTTTCATAATTGCGCTATTCTTTGTTTTTTCCGCGCAAAGATACACAAAAGTTGAATCTTTTCACTAATTTTGCACCGAAAAATTAGAAAAAGCTCATGAAACGAGACTTATTAACCCTTCACGATACCTCTTTTGTCGATTTGATGGCACGTCGCATCTTCAATGTGCTGCTCATCGCTAACCCTTATGATGCTTTCATGCTGGAAGACGATGGTCGCGTTGACGAAAAGATTTTTGATGAATACGCCAAGCTTGGACTACGCTATCCACCGCGTTTTGTGCAGGTTGCCTCGGAGGAAGAGGCCCTACTCCAGATGAAGCGCCTCACCTTCGACCTCGTCATCGTGATGCCTGGCACGGACAACAACGACATCTTCGACATCGCCCGCGGCATCAAGGAATCCAACCGCCAGATTCCTTGCGTAGTGCTCACGCCCTTCAGCCACGGCATTAGCAAGCGGATGGCCGACGAGGACCTCTCGGCTTTCGAATACGTATTCTGCTGGCTGGGCAACACAGAGCTGCTTCTCTCCATCATCAAGCTCATTGAGGACAAGATGAACTTGGAACACGACCTGGCTGCTGGCGTACAGATGATTATGCTCGTAGAGGACAATGTGCGTTTCTATTCCAGTATTCTCCCGAACCTCTACCAATTCGTGCTGCAGCAGAGTCTGGCCTTTGCAACAGAAGCCTTAAACTCACAACTGGAGACGTTACGCATGCGTGGCCGGCCGAAGATAGTGCTCGCACGCAGCTATGAGGAAGCATGGTCACTCTACGACCGTTACTCTGACAATACGTTGGGTGTCATCTCCGACTGCCGATTCCCGCATAAAGGCACCCTTGACGAAATGGCTGGCATCGAGCTTCTTAAGAACATCCGCGCCAGAGACCCCTACATCCCCCTCATCATGGAATCCAGTGAGCCGGAGAAGGCACAGCTCTTGGAAGACCAAAAGGTGCGTTTCGTCGATAAGAACTCCAAGAAGATGGCTGTAGATCTGCGCAAGCTCATCAACCACTACTTCGGCTTCGGAGACTTTATTTTCCGCGACCCCAAGACGATGCAGGAGGTGGCCCGTCTGCGCAACCTCAAGGACCTGCAGGACAACATCTTCCTACTGCCCAAGGAGTCGCTACTCTACCACGTGCAGCACAACAACGTCTCGCGTTGGCTCAGCTCGCGTGCCTTATTCCCCATCGCCGACTTCCTGAAGCGCATCACATGGGATTCCGTGCAGGATGTGGACCTGCACCGGCAGATTATCTTCGATGCCATCGTCAGCTACCGCCGCATGAAGAACCAAGGCGTGGTGGCCGTGTTCCAGCGCGAGCGCTTCGACCGCTACAGCAACTTCGCCCGCATCGGCGACGGCTCGTTAGGCGGTAAAGGACGTGGTATCGCCTTCATCGACCATATCATCAAGCGCCACGCCGACCTGAACGACTATCCCAATGCCGAGGTGATGATTCCTAAGACGGTGGTGCTCTGCACCGACATCTTCGATGAGTTCATGGACACCAACGAGCTCTATCAGGTGGCGCTATCCGACATCCCCGATGAAGAGATTCTCACCTATTTCTTACATGCACGCCTGCCTGCACGCCTCATCGGCGACCTGATGGCCTTCCTTGACGTGGTAGATACCCCCATCGCCATTCGCTCCAGCTCCCTGCTTGAAGATTCTCATTACCAACCATTTGCAGGGATCTACTCCACCTACATGATTCCACACGTGGATGATAAATATGAACGCCTGCACATGCTGTCAGATGCCATCAAAGCCGTGTACGCAAGTGTCTATTACCGCGACTCGAAAGCTTACATGACCGCCACCTCTAATGTCATCGACCAAGAGAAGATGGCCGTTATCTTACAGGAAGTTGCCGGCGAGCGGCACGGCGACCGTTTCTACCCGACCCTTTCGGGTGTCGCACGTTCCGTCAACTACTATCCTATTGGCGACGAGCTTGCAGAGGAGGGCACCGTGAACCTCGCACTTGGTCTGGGCAAATATATTGTGGATGGCGGTCAATGCCTTCGCGTATGTCCATCACACCCCCAGCAAATTCTACAGACCTCTGAGATGGAGATAGCCTTGAAAGAGACACAGACCCGCTTCTATGCTCTCGACCTGGCCAATCCGCCTGCAGCATTCCAAAAGGACGATGGATTCAACCTCTTGAAACTGCGCGTCAATGCCGCAGAACCCGACGGCACACTCCAATACATTGCCTCCACCTATGACCCTTATGACCAGGTTATACGAGACGGCATATACGAGGGTGGCCGTAAGGTAATCACCTTCTGCGGTGTCCTCCAGCAGGGCGTTTTCCCACTACCTGAGCTGTTACATAAAGTAATGCGCTACGGCCACGACGAGATGCGACGCCCCGTCGAAATCGAGCTGGCCGCCAACATACATGCCGACCGCACTGGTGAACTCTACCTATTGCAAATACGTCCGATGGTTGACAACAAGATGAATTTGGACGAAGACCTCACCATCATCCCGGATGCAGATTGCCTGTTGCGTTCTCACAACGCCATCGGCCACGGCATCTTCAACGACCTGCAAGACATTGTCTATATCAAGACCGAAAGCTGGAGCGCGTCCAATAATCCTGCCATCGCCGAGGAGATACAACAAATCAACCAGCACTTCCTAAACGAAGGACGCAATTATATCCTTGTAGGACCGGGACGTTGGGGCAGCAGCGACCCCTGGCTTGGCATCCCCGTGAAATGGCCTGCTATTTCAGCAGCAAAAGTCATCGTGGAAGCAGGCCTTCAAAACTACCGGGTCGATCCCAGCCAAGGAACGCATTTCTTCCAGAACCTAACCTCCTTCGGCGTAGGTTATTTTACCATCAACGACTATTTGGGGGATGGCATCTACCGTCAGGAAATGCTCAATGAGTTTCCTGCCATTGAAGAAACTCAGCATGTTAGAGTCGTTCACTTTGAGCAACCAATTACTGTCAAAATTGACGGTATGAAGAAAGAAGGAGTTGTCATAGCAGCAAAAAAAGACGAAAAATAAAGTTATTTTGCAATTTTCTTAAAGAATATTTTGCTCACGAGAGAATTTATAACTACCTTTGCACCGTCTTCTATGTATAGAAACAGCAAAAATATAATTTTAATCCAAATTTATTAAACTAACATGAAGATTGGAAAAATCCTTCTCGCAGCAGCTCTGATGGTATCAGGCCTGACTGCCAGCGCACAGGAGACTGAGCGCGTAGAGTTCAATCACCACTGGTTCCTGCAGCTGCAGGGCGGTGCACAGTACACCCTTGGCGAGGCCGACTTCGGCAAGCTGATTTCTCCGAATGCTCAGCTTTCTGTCGGCTATCAGTTCACACCCTCTTGGGCACTGCGTCTGGCCGTGAATGCATGGCAGAGCAAAGGTGGCTTCGAAGACAACACCAACTACAAGTGGAACTACGTTGCTCCCGGTCTCGATGTGAAGTTCAACATCGTCAACGCTATCGCTGGTTACAACCCCAAGCGCGTTTTTGGTCTGAACCTGATTGTCGGTGCTGCCGCTAACATCGGTTTCAACAACAACGAAGCTAACGACATCCAGAACGCAGGTAACTACACACTCCGTAAACTGTGGGACGGCACAAGCATTGTTCCCGTAGGCCGCGCAGGTTTCGACCTCGACTTCAGAGTCAGCAAGCGCGTGAGCATCAACCTCGAGTGCATGGCCAACGGTACTGTTGAAAAGTACAACAGCAAATCTGGCATCGATGAGAACACCGGCGATGACAAGGTCAATGCTGACTGGTACTTCAACGCCCTCCTCGGCCTGAAGATTGGCCTTGGCAAGGTTGAGAAAGTTATCCCCGTTGCTGTTCCCGTTGTTGTGGAAGAGCCCGCTCCCGCTCCCGTTGTTGTTAAGGAGACTCCGAAGCCGAAGCCCGCTCCCGTCATCAAGAAGGAAATGCAGACTGAGATCTTCTACTCTATCCGCGAGACCGTTATCCCCGAAGGCGAACAGGGTAAGATTACCAACCTCATCAACTTCCTCAAGGCTAATCCCGAGACCAAGGTTGCTGTTACAGGTTATGCTGACGCAGGCACAGGTAACCCCCGCATCAACATGTTCTACTCTAAGGGCCGTGCCGAGAACGTTGCCAAGGCTCTCACCGACGCTGGCATCGACGCAGCTCGCATCACCGTTGACGCTAAGGGTGACACCGTTCAGCCTTACAGCGAGAACGACAAGAACCGCGTGAGCATCTGTATCGCTAAGTAAGTAAGATAAAGACGCTAACATAGAAGCCCTCCCTTCCCGGGAGGGCTTTTTTGTTGGCAGAGACTATAGACTACTCAAGCGGCGCAGAATTATCAGTACCACTAATTTCACTATAGCCTCAATAACAACTATAGCTACTATTGCCACTACAACTACTAGAGCTACTTTAACTTCTATAACCACTATAGCTACTATAACTGCTATAGCTACTATAACTGTTCGTTTCCTAGTTCCTACAGACACGAATAAAGGGGGTGGCCAGTGGCCGCCCCCTTCATATCACTTATAACCCTTAAGGTCTTATACAATTCCTTGTGCCATCATAGCCTTGGCCACCTTCATGAAGCCTGCCACATTGGCGCCCTTCACATAGTTGATATAGCCATCGGGTTCTGTACCGTACTTCACACAGTTTTCGTGGATGTTCTCCATGATCCAGAGCAGCTTGGCATCGACCTCCTCGGAACTCCAGCTCAGGCGCTCTGAGTTCTGGGACATCTCCAGACCGCTGACGCTCACGCCACCAGCGTTGCTGGCCTTACCCGGAGAATAGAGAATCTTAGCATCTTGGAATACCTTGATGGCACCGGGAGTAGAGGGCATATTAGCACCCTCGGCCACTGCGATGCAACCATTGGCAACCAAAGCCTTTGCTGCCTCTTCATTGAGCTCGTTCTGCGTAGCACAGGGGCAAGCGATGTCAGCCTTCTCAAACCAGGGCTTTGCGCCATCACCGACATACTTGGCAGTCGGATACTGCTCCACATACTCACGGATACGGCCACGATATACATTTTTCAGCTCCATGATGTAGTCAAGCTTTGCACGATCGATGCCATCGGGATCGTAGATGTAACCATCGCTGTCGCTCATGGTCATCACCTTACCGCCCAACTGCAGAATCTTCTCTGCGCAGTACTGAGCAACATTACCGGCACCAGATACAAGCACCTTCTTACCTTCGATGCTCTCGCCCCTCGTGCGTAGCATAGCACGGAGGAAATAGACATTACCATAGCCCGTAGCCTCAGGACGAATCAGCGAACCGCCAAACTCCAAGCCCTTACCAGTCAGCACACCGCTGAACTCGCGGGTGAGCTTCTTATACATTCCAAACATGTAACCAACTTCACGGCCACCCACACCGATGTCACCAGCGGGGACATCCACATCGGGACCAATGTGGCGTGTCAGCTCCAGCATGAAAGCCTGACAGAAGCGCATGACCTCAGCATTGCTCTTACCACGCGGGCTGAAGTCCGAACCGCCCTTGCCACCACCCATAGGCAGTGTCGTTAGGGAGTTTTTGAAAGTCTGCTCGAAAGCCAGGAACTTCAAGATACCCAAGTTCACGCTCTTATGGAAACGGATTCCTCCCTTGTACGGACCAATGGCATTGTTGTGCTGAATGCGGTAGCCCATGTTCGTCTGCACATTGCCCTTGTCGTCAGTCCACGTAACACGGAACTGATACACACGATCAGGGATGCAGAGGCGCTCGATTAGGTTCACCTTATCGAACTCTGGGTGTTTGTTGTACTCTTCTTCAATCGTGCCGAGCACTTCTTCCACTGCCTGATGGTACTCAGGCTCTCCCGGGAAGCGGCGCTTCAGGTCTTCTAAGACTTTTTTTGCGTCCATAAATGTTTTTTGTTTGGTTGATGGATAATAGAGTTATCTCTGAATACGGGCGCAAAGATAATCATTTTATCACAATCCAACGCATATTTTCGAAAGAAAGTTTAGCAAAAACGTGAAAATACTTGCGATTTGTCAATTCAGGGCAAAAAAAAAGCCTAAATGATGTCCAAAATCATAAATTATGATTACCTTTGTCGCACGAAATCACATCACACATGAGCAGGTTCTTCTCACTTCTTTCGCGCGCGCGCTACGCGTTCCTATATTTATTATTAATAATAGGGTCTATCAGTCCCGTGAGTTCCATGAGCCCTTCGAGTCCCAAACGCGAGCTACGCGCCGTCTGGGTCACCACCCTCAATGGTCTCGACTGGCCAAAGACGAAAGCGGTGAGTGCAGCCGCGCGTGAGCGTCAGCAAGAGGAACTTCGCACGCTTCTGGATCAGCTGAAGGCTGCAAATTTCAACACCGTGCTGCTGCAAACCCGTGTGCGCGGTAGCGTCATCTATCCATCAGCCATTGAACCATGGGATGTTGCGCTGACGGGCACTTACGGTCGTGATCCGGGTTACGACCCCCTCCGTTTTGCCATCGACGAGGCACATCGCCGCGGCATGGAGCTGCATGCTTGGGTCGTCACAATCCCCTGCTTCAAGCAGACCGTTGCCAAACAGATGGGCAGCAAGAGTGTACTCAAGACCCACCCGGAACTATGTCGCAAGCATGCTGACATGTATTATCTTGACCCAGGTCTCCCCGGCACCGCAGACTACCTGCAACGCATCTGTCATGAAATTGCAAGCCGCTATGATATCGACGGCATACACTTCGACTACATCCGCTACCCGGAGAACGCTGCCTCTTTCAACGATAAAACAACTTTCAGAAAATACGCCCCCAAGGGCGTCAGCAAAGCCTATTGGCGGCGTGACAACATCACGTCCATCGTGCGTCGCATCTATGAGGATGTCCATGCCCTGAAGCCATGGATTCGCATCAGCAGCTCACCCGTGGGTAAATACGCCGACGTCAGCCGCTTCCCCTCACGCGGCTGGAACGCCCGTGATGCCGTTCATCAGGATGCTGAAGGGTGGTTGCGCACAGGCATCCATGACATTTTGTTTCCCATGATGTACTTCGATGGCAACCACTTCTACCCTTTCGCCGCCGACTGGCAGGAGCAGTCCTTCGGACGCTTCGTAGCGCCCGGGCTCGGCATCTATTTCATGCATCCTCAGGAGAAGGACTGGTCGCTCGGCGTCATCCAGCGCCAACTCCACTACCTGCGTAGCGAGCATCTCGCCGGGCAGTGTTACTTCCGCAGTAAATTCCTCACAGACAACGTAAAAGGGATTTACGACTACCTCCGTGATGACTTCTACGCCTTCCCTGCCCTGCCGCCGGCCTGCTCTTGGCTCGACAACGTATCACCGTCGACCCCTACCCCGCTCCATCGCAATGACGAAAGCAGCCATCATGCGGCTTCCAACCCGGACATTCTCGCTTGGCAGCCTTCCACTGACAATCTCCCCGGCGGCGTTCGCTACAATGTATATGCCTCACGCGATTGGCCCGTTGATGTCTCACGAGCCGAAAACCTGATAGCATCCTTGCTCCCTGAGCCTCACTTCCGCTACAATCGCCTCGCCGCCATTGGCTTCCATTTCGCGGTCACTGCTATCGACCGCTGCGGCAATGAGAGCGCTCCCCTGCAGCTAACGGTACAACAGCCGGCAACCAGTTTCACGCCACGCCACCTGCAAAACACTGTTGTCCGTCCATTGCCCATGCCAGAGCACAAAAAACAGGAGAAAGCCAAGGGTAAGAAGAAACGCAAAAAATAAGCTTGTACCTCACTATTGTCGTAGAGCGCGGCAACAAATTGCACAAAAAAGGCCAATGTGTGCATATAAAGGCTGTTTTTTGTATCATTGTTTTGAAATACGGGGAGAAAACACTACTTTTGCACCGTTTTTTACAAGAAAACGCTCAATCGCTAAACGACTAAACGCTAAACGAAAGAATAATATGGCATTGAAAATCGTTGTGCTGGCCAAGCAAGTGCCAGACACCCGTAATGTGGGCAAGGACGCGATGACGACCGAAGGTACGGTCAACCGCTCCGCACTGCCCGCAATTTTTAATCCCGAAGACTTGAACGCGCTGGAACAGGCGCTACGTCTGAAAGAGCAGAACCCCGGCTCCACGGTGGGCGTGCTGACGATGGGCCCTCCCCGTGCGGGCGAGATTATCCGTCAGGGCCTCTATCGCGGTGCTGACACGGGTTGGCTGCTCACAGACCGCCTCTTCGCAGGTGCTGACACGCTGGCCACCAGCTACGCCCTCGCCACTGCCATCAAGAAGATTGGCGATGTCGATATCGTCATCGGCGGCCGTCAGGCTATCGACGGCGACACAGCTCAGGTGGGCCCGCAGGTGGCTCAGAAGCTGGGCCTGAATCAGGTGACCTACGCCGAGGAGGTTCTCAGCGTGAAGGATGGTAAGGCTACTATCAAGCGCGTCATCGACGGCGGCGTGGAAACCGTGGAGGCTCCCCTGCCTGTAGTGATTACCGTCAACGGCAGCGCCGCTCCCTGTCGCCCACAGAATGCCAAGCTGGTGATGAAGTACAAATATGCTACCTGCCCCTTGGAGAGGGTGGCCCCCTCTACGGCCCCCGAGGGGGCTTCTAATGCTACAGGGTCGGTTGTGTCCCCCTCGGGGGACGAAAGGGGGGCTCTGTATGCAGAACGTCCCTATCTCACGCTGAACCAGTGGAGCGTTGCCGATGTGAACGGCGACCCCGCACAGTGCGGTCTTAGCGGCTCGCCCACCAAGGTGAAGGCCATCAAGAACATCGTGTTCCAAGCTAAGGAGTCGAAGACTTTGACGGCTTCTGACGCAGACATCGAGGGAATGATCAAAGAATTACTTGAAGAGAAGATCATCGGATAGAAGACCCACCCCTCACCCTCCCTTGTAGGGAGGGAGTGGTCACCTTTCAAGAATTATAAATTAATGAGTACAACTATGCAAGATAATCAATCCGCAAAAGTAAATACTCCCCTCCATACAAGGGAGGGGCACGGGGGTGGGTCTGTCTTTGTCTATTGCGAGATAGAAGAGACCCACGTACAGGAAGTATCTCAGGAGCTGCTGACCAAGGGTCGCAAGCTCGCCAATACGCTGGGTGTGGAGCTGCACGCCGTGGTGGCCGGCACTGACATCAAGGGCAAGGTGGAAGACCAGATCCTGCCTTACGGCGTGGACAAGCTCTTCGTCTTCGACGCCCCCGAGCTGTTCCCCTACACCAGCGCTCCCCACACGGACATCCTCGTGAACCTCTTCAAGGAGGAGGAGCCGCAGATCTGTCTCATGGGCGCTACGGTCATCGGCCGCGACCTGGGTCCGCGCGTCAGCTCTTCGCTCACCAGCGGCCTCACCGCCGACTGCACGGAGCTGGAGATTGGTCCGTATGAGGACAAGAAGAATGACAAAGTCTATGAGAACCTGCTCTATCAGATTCGTCCTGCCTTCGGTGGTAACATCGTGGCAACGATCGTGAACCCCGACCATCGTCCGCAGATGGCTACTGTCCGCAGCGGTGTGATGCAGAAGGCCATCTATGAGCCCACGGGGGAAAACCCCGTGGCACGAAACGAGGTCGTCTATCCCGAAGTCGGCAAGTATGTCAGCCCCGAGGCATTCGTCGTGAAGGTCCTCGACCACCATGTGGAAGCTGCCAAGCACAACCTCAAGGGCGCTCCCATCGTGGTGGCAGGCGGCTATGGCATGGGCTGCAAGGAGAACTTCGATATGCTGTTCCAGCTGGCTAAGGTGCTCCACGGCGAAGTGGGCGGCTCGCGCGCTGCTGTGGATGCTGGATGGTTGGATCACGACCGTCAGATTGGTCAGACAGGTGTGACCGTACACCCCAAAGTGTATATTGCCTGTGGCATCAGCGGTCAGATTCAGCACATCGCCGGTATGCAGGACTCCGGCATCATCATCAGCATCAACAGCGACCCCGATGCTCCCATCAACCGCATCGCCGACTATGTGATTGTCGGAACTGTGGAAGAAGTGGTTCCCAAGCTCATTAAGTATTACAAGCAGAACTCAAAGTAATGAAGAAAGATTTCCCCTTTGTCCTCTGGATTATTCTGACAGTGGTTTTTGCATCCGATGTCTATTTTGCAGAATCATTGATTACGAAAATATGTCGGGGCATTTTGGCGGTGGTCTGTGCTTTGGCCTGCTATGGGGAATATAAGAATCTTAAATACAAGAAATAATTATGGCAAACTATTATAGCGATCATCCTGAAATTGCGTTTCATCTCAATCATCCCCTGATGGCTCGTATCGTTGAGCTGAAAGAAAAGGGATTCGCAGACGCGAAAGAATTCGACTACGCTCCCGTTGACCTGGGCGACGCCATCGAGAACTACAAGCAGATTCTCGACATCACGGGCGACGTGGCTGCCAACATCATCGCTCCCAACTCCGAAAGCGTGGACCTCGAAGGGCCGCATCTCGAGAACGGACGTATGATCTACGCCAGCAAGACCGTTGAGAACATCGATGCCACGCGCAAGGCAGGCCTTTGGGGCGTCTCCATGCCCCGTCGCTACGGCGGTCTGAACCTGCCCAACATCATCTTCTCCATGCTCAGCGAGCTCATCAGCGCTGCCGATGCCGGTTTCCAGAACATCTGGAGCCTGCAGAGCTGCATCGACACGCTCTATGAGTTCGGCTCCGAGGAGCAGCGTCAGAAGTACATCCCCCGCGTCTGCGCCGGCGAAGGCATGTCCATGGACCTCACCGAGCCCGATGCCGGTAGCGACCTGCAGCGCGTGATGCTCAAGGCCACCTTCGATGAGAAGGAGCAGTGCTGGCGCCTGAACGGCGTGAAGCGCTTCATCACCAATGGCGACAGCGACATCCACCTCGTGCTGGCCCGCTCCGAGGAAGGCACCAAGGACGGCCGCGGCCTCTCCATGTTCATCTACGACAAGCGCCAGGGCGGCGTCAACGTGCGCCACATCGAGCACAAGCTCGGCATCCACGGCTCGCCCACCTGCGAGCTCACCTATAAGAACGCCAAGGCAGAGCTCTGCGGCTCCACGCGCCTGGGTCTTATCAAATATGTCATGTCCCTCATGAACGGCGCCCGCCTCGGCATCGCCGCACAGAGCGTGGGCCTCTCGCAGGAAGCCTACAACGAGGCCATCGCCTATGCCCGCGAGCGCGCCCAGTTCGGACAGACCATCATCAACTTCCCCGCCGTCTATGACATGCTCAGCCGCATGAAAGCCAAGCTCGATGCCGGCCGCGCCATGCTCTACCAGACAGCAGCCTACGTAGATATCTACAAGTGTCTCGAGGACATCGCCCGCGAGCGCGCCCTGACACCCGAGGAGAAGCAGGAACTGAAGAAGTACCAGCGTCTGGCCGACGCCTTCACACCGCTGGCAAAAGGCATGAACTCCGAGTATGCCAACCAGAACGCCTACGATGCCATCAGCATCCACGGCGGCAGCGGCTTCATCATGGAGTACAAGTGCCAGCGCCTCTACCGCGACGCCCGCATCTTCAGCATCTACGAGGGTACCACCCAGCTGCAGGTCGTTGCCGCCATCCGCTACATCATCAACGGCACCATGCTCCAGAACATCAAGGACATGATTGAAGAGATCTCTCAACTCTCAACTCTCAACGCTCAACTCCTTGACAGAGTCAAGGCTTTGATTCCCGTTTACGAGGAAGCCCTCGAAGCCGTCAAGGCCCTCGACAACCAGGATGCCATCGACTTCCTGTCGCGCCGTCTCTACGACATGACCTGCGAGATTGTGATGTCGCTGCTCATCATCCGTGATGCCGCCAAGGCCCCCGAGCTCTTCGAGAAGAGCGCCGTCGTCTATGTCGCCATGACCGAGGAGAACGTTGCCGGCAAGGCCGCCTACATCAAGGCCTTCGACCCCGCCACCCTCGACAGCTTCAAGGCAGAGTAAGGTACTACACGAAGTGACAACAGGTCACGGAACAGATAAAGAGGTCAGCCGTTCGGCTGACCTCTTTTGCGTAAACACGTCACGATAGTAAGAAGCTCCGCCGTGTCTCGCGACATAGCGGAGCGGGTTGAACTTTTGAAGCAGCGAGAGCCATGAGAGCTTGATCTCTAATGGCCGAGTCGCGCCAAAAGTCACAGAACGTAAGATAATCTACCTTTCGGTAGAAAGAGTCTATAGACTTTTTAGCGTTTACTTTCCTTCTATATTATTGAACATGCTAACTAAGGTTCATAATGCGCATTTTCCCGTTCCTTTTCGCGATTGCCTCACTTTTATTTTGCGGTTCTTTGTTTCTCTCGATTTATTCTATACTTAGAGCTTTCTCCACAGCCACTTTCAGTTCCTCCAAATCACTTGGATAGGGTGCATAGCCAGGCGGAACGATACGACCCTGACGGTCGAAGAGACGGTAGGATGGGTATTCGTGTACACCTAGGAATTTTTCAATGGCATCCTCCTGCGCCTCGGGCAGGTTGTAGTGGATGCAATTGTCTGCATTGAGATGGTAGTGCTCGCGATTGATGAGCCATGCCTCTTCGCTGCTTTGGTTACAGAAATAGAGATAGACGACGGGCTTGTCCGCCAAGGCTTCCTTCACGGCGGGCACGTATTCCATCTGCCGTTTGCAAGGCCCGCACCACGTTCCCCAGACATCAACATAGACAATGCGTCCACGGAAAGGAGCAATGATGCGCTCGAAAATTTCACGCCCATCGGTCAGCCCCTCCAATTCGCTTTCGGCAACCCGAAGAGATGCGGGCGTACCAGCCAGAGGGCTCATATCACGTGATGTCTTTGCGGCTTCCACGTATGCAATATATTCCATGTTCTTCTTCTGGATGCGATTGAGCAGGTACGACGAATGTACGAATTGCGGGATATATTCCATTTGTGCGGAAGACAGGGGTGAACTCAGTGCATCAATCCATTCAAGAAAATAGTGTGTGGCATACAATTCTCGGTTGATGGGTGACAAAGCTACAGAATCCAAAGCATCTAACCGCTGACGAAGGGGATCACCGCTTTGATAGGCGTACCGTTCGGGAATAGGCATGACGCAACTGACGCGCATGAAAACCGGTAAGGCAAAAGCGGAGCAATTAATCGGGACCAAAGGATGGAACCAGTCGTGCTTCTCTGCCACATCCATAAAAGTTTTGCTCAGAGACGATGACAGATTGTTGCTGTAATCACAAAACACATCAAATGCTTGCCCGTACCTGCAGAGCTCATGTCTATAGTCTTTCCATCGCCTTGACAACTGGGGGTGGGCAACAATGACGCTGTCCAGATGAGCCATGAGATAGGATGTACGGCGTTCCGTAAACGCCACATAGTTCTCGAATCCGATGGTGTGGGCGCCATGTTCTGTCGTTTCCAACGCACGCCATTCATTGTCCATTGGCGTGTTCCCGGAGAAGGGATGTGCCAGCAGTTCATTCGTGAAACGGGCACCAGCACCCATCACATAGAAGCGTCCTTCAACGTCATCCACATAGAGTAAGGCCGTCTGCTTGGGATACAATGTGAATTCTATCGTGAGCCATTTCGAGGAAGATGGATCGTAGCACATAACTGTAATGACACTCTGCATATACAGTTGCAAATGAAACTCCAGCCTACCGAGGCTATCTGTCGTGTTTTCGCGAGGTTCATCTTCGTTGTCATCTGCAAAACAGGTATTGAAGTGACAGGTGAATTCCGTACCTGGTTTACCGCTGCGGGTGACGATTCGGATGGTGGATTCCGCCTCATCATCTGCGATTCGGTCGTCAAAAGGCGTTTCGTCCTTTGTTGGGTAATCAGGCAGGAACTTCGTGGTCAGCACCGATGTCTTATGTTTCATTCCATCAATGGTGATGACGTTCTTCTTCAGCCGTATTTCCTTGCATCGTCCGTCCTTGGTCAGCAGCAAACGTCCCTTTCTCACCTCTGCATAATCCCAATACTCGCAGTCGTAGATGGCGTAGTCATCAAACAGTCCGATGAGCCATTCACCTGTCGTCTCGTTCCTCAGACAGAGGTCAAGACCTGATTTCACTTGCGCCTGTCCCGCCAATGTGACGAGGGCGAGCAGGATGGTGATGATGGATTTCTTATTCATTGTTCTATTTGTCTTTAAAGATTTCGGCCAAATTCTTCTCTATCTCTTCTCCGCGCAACCCACGGGCGAGAATTGTGCCGTCGGGGGCGAAGAGGATGATTTCCGGGATTGCGATGATGCCGTAGAGGTCGGTGGCTATTTTCTGCGAGTTAATAATCTGCGGATAGGGAACCTGCTCTTCAGCGATAGCTTTCAGCGTCGCTTTGGGTTCGTCCCATACTACGATGCCGACCACCTGTAGGCCACGTTCTTTGTACTTCTCGTAGGCGGCAATGAGATTGGGGATTTCCATTCGGCACGGGCCACACCACGATGCCCAGAAGTCGGCAAGCACGTACTGTCCACGGCCAACATAGTCGCTGAGACGGGTTGTTATTCCCTCATATTCCACGGCGAAGTCCTTGAACATTTCGCCCTCGCGTGTCTCGTTCCGAGTCTCGTAGGTAGCTCGCATCTTCCGTATCTCTTCCATGGATTGAAACCGCTCGCTCAGCATTCCGATACATTCGAGGATGCGGTTCCGATCGGCAAGGCTCATATGATACTCCTCAACGACGTACAGGCCAAGCTCGTCGTCCGTATGTCGGCTCACCGCTTCGGTCAGGATCTCTTCAAGCCGTTGGTATGGCTCGTCAGGGTCTTTCCAATCACTCCACTCAAAGAAATCTACAATGATGCGCTGCTCTAAAGCCTTCATTTCATCGTTTAGCGGTGTGCCCGACACAAAGTAATGGCCGCTATACGGCGACTTTCCTTCAATGTGGATGCTACCTTCCTCTATGAACAGGGGCGTAATGTCTGTCCACCTTGTTTTGTTGCCGCGCAGGTCACACTTCGTCACCTCAGGCAACGTCCCCTCGTGTGGCAAGATTTCGCCCCGCACGGCCTGCAAGGAATCGACGATAGTCCCATGTCTGCCCCTGAGATACAGCGTACCCGTATAGTCGGGATGCCCGATGTTACCCTCAATGCTATAGTGGATTTGTGCCTGTCCCGCCATCGCGATGAGGGCGAGCAGGATAGTGATGATTGTCTTTTTCATTGTTCGTTTTTTTACTTCCATTATAACGCACAAAGGTGCGTTTTCATTTTATTGGAGTTGAAGATTTACGAAGAATTAACGGGAAGGGGGGCTTCGCGGTTTGCTCCGCCTACCTGTCACAGGCGGGCGGAGCGAATGAAGAAAATCTACCTTTCGGTAGAAAGAGTCTATAGACTTTTTAGCGTTTACTTTCCTTCAATATTATTGAATATGCTAACTAAGGTTCATAATGCGCATTTTGCACGGTAATCGTGTCTTTCCCGACTACAAATGAGCCTGTGTATGTAGGTTTGTTGAGGGCTTCTTTCAGCGTTTTAGCCTCACCTGTTATCAAATACTGATTTGCCTGTAGTTCGCTAACAGGAATATTTTTAATGACTGGATTTTTCACCCAGCTTGTGGCACCAGGAACTGGGGCTGGATCGGAATCTTGTCCGATGTCGATGTGGGTACAGCTTTTGGGCAGCGGTGGATAGATTCCGACCATATAGATATATTCGCCCTCATGTCCTTTTATCCAATATGAAACATCGAGTGGAGCTCCCTTATGTTCCTTAATATAATATTTCTTCCCCGTTTTGCTGTCACGGATAAACTCTGTCGAGGTCGATGTAAAAATCCTGTTTTTCCAATGTTCAGTGATGCTGAACATATAAGTTGCTTTCTTGGTACACCAGATAGCCGTCCGCGATACTACATCTTCACCCTTTGGAGCGACGGCGGCGACACACGGTGTGGAATAGGCTGGCCATGTCCAGTAGTCCATCGGGTCGTAATTCTCATGCATAGAGAGCAAGCAAGGTTCCATGGCGATGCCATTGAGATCTTTTTCCTTGTCGTAGTGCAGACGAGTATTTCTACCTTGGGCCATAACTACTGCACATGCAGAGAGGCAAATCAGCAGTAAACCGAATCTTTTCATTGTTTTTTATTTAGTATATAATTGTCATTTAATTGGTTGAATAAGAACTCTAAGTTCAATGCTTACGTTGCCTCATGGTTCTCTTCTGCCAGTAATGAGGGCTTGGTGTGCCTGTAGCTCACTCACTGGGATGTTCGTGAGTGTCTCCTCCTTTGACCAGCCCGTGGTGCCAGGCACCGTTTCGGGATGCGCATCCTGTCCAATGTCGATGTGAGTGCAAGTCTTTGGCAATGGCGGGAAGATGGAAACCGAGTAGATGTAGTCGCCGGCATGGCCTTTGATCCAGTAAGTGACATCCAATGGTGCGCCTTTGTGCTCCTTGACATAGTATTTCTTTCCAGTCTTGCTGTCGCGGATGTACCCTGTTGAGTTCACCATGAAATACATCGTGTCCCAGTGCAGGCGGCTGATAGAGAACATATATGTTGCCTTCTTGGTAAACCAGCAGGCATAACGAGCCATCTGAATGCCATCTCGTATGCTGATGGTGCCAGGAGCTTCGTAGTAGGGCCACGTCCCATAGTCCATTGGATTGTAATTCTCATTCATAGAGATTAAACGGGGTTCCATCGTGATGCCTTTGAGGTCGGACTCCTTGTCGTAGCGTATTCGCTTATCACTGCTTTGTGCCATCATTGCTGCGCAAACGAAACAGCAGATGAGCAGAATGGCAAATCGTTTCATTGTTTTCATCTTTCGCTTATTGGTTTGATAGAATTATTCATCTTTGTCGTCGAGAACGCCGTTTATCCATTCTTTCCATGCCCTCAGGAGATCGGTGATGTCGTTTTCGTCATACCTATTTTTCATTAGTTCTTCCAGGACCCCAAGCCGTTCTTTCATTGTTTGCTGCAAATTGTTGTATTTGATTTGTGCGTTGTAGCTCACACTGCCGGTTTTTCCAGCGTTGGCCTGGGGTACACGAGCGTATGTCATTACGACCTTACCCTTGTACACCTTCTCTGTGACGGGTATCTTTATCAGCTTCCCATTCTGTTCCTTCAGTTTGAAAGGTGTGTTCTGCTCCTGCCACTCCAAGGCGTAGGCGTAGCGGTGGCTCTTCGTGGCATCGAGCGTGTCAAGGAAGTTCACGAGCGTGTAGTGGCTGCGTTCGCTGCGTCCAAGCTCCACGATCCTACTGGGGTCATCACCGACAAGGATATCGTGCCAGTCCGTGTGCCCCGGTGTGTGGGTCTTCACATAGTAGCAATTGTCTGATGTGGAGTTGGCCTTCATCAGTGCTGACAGCTGTTCGATGCGGCTCAATAAGCTTACATCACATGTAAACTCCCATACCTCGCACATCGACTTCATCGGGTTGCCCGGCTGACTCAAGTCGCGCTCGCGTACGATGCTCTCTGAGGTGGTGACGCCAGGCGTGGCGAGCCATTCTCTCATGGCCTGTTCCACCTCTCTGTTTTGAGCTCCAACTGTTAGGCTCACGGCCCACAGTGACAGGAAAATAAAGATTGCTTTCATAAAATATCATTTGTTAGTGGTTTTAGCTTTTTTCTGTTTTCACTCCGCCGACGGGAAGTTCCTCTTCCTGTGTCATGATGCTGATCAGCAGTTTCAGACTGCGTCGAGCCATATCTTCCTCGTATGCCGCTTGTCGCCTGTGTACGCTCTCCTCCATTTCTCTTTCCGCGGCACAGAGTTCTGCCATGTGGTTCAACTCCTTGTTTTCCTCAACTTCGCCTGCGGCCTCATCTGTCGGTTTTGCCTCCACGGGCAGTGGCGCTCTAGGCTGATGGTTTAGCGTGACAACAAGTGGCTTTGCAGGCATAGATGAAGCTCTCTGCGCATCGACCTCATCCTTAGTCTCATGCCGGACCGTTTCCTCCTGAGGCACCTCTGCCTTGGGCACCTCTGCCTGTACGATGACCGCTTCACGCTGGGTCTCAACTTTTGTTTGTTCAAGGCTGTCACCCTCCGGCCACAGTAGGAAAGCGATGAGGACAGCAGCGGCAACGGAAAGGACCCACCCCCAACCCCTCCCGTAATGGAGGGGAGTGCCGGCGCGATGACGGCTGAGTTCATTCTGTTCGCTCACGCAGCGGTCATACTCCGCTTCAGCGGCCTCCAGTTCTGCGTCCGTGGGCAAGGCTGTCCGCTCCGGCTGCAAGGGCTGGTGGCCCGTCAGATATTGCTCCAAAGAGAATTTGTTTTTCATAGGAAACCTCCTTTCTTCAATTCGTTCATAATCTTATGTCGTGCTGTGCTGATGGTAGCGCTTACGGTACGTGGGTGGATGCCGGTGGCGGCTGCTATCTGTACCGTTTCCATCTGCGCCTCGGCAAACATGGTCCATAGTCGTCGCTCGGATGGCCGCAGCAGGCTTACCGCTCTCGCCACGGCCTCACGCAGCTCACGCTCGTGCAGCGCCTCCGACGCTGTCCGACTGCTTACGACCTCCACTTTTTGCGTCGCCTCCAGAGGCAGCATCACGTCGGTGTGCTGTCGCCTCTGAATGTCGATGCAGGCGTGTTTGGTCAGACGCACTGCCAATCGCTCCGCGTCGGTCTCTGTCGGTAACTGCTGCCACGCCGTCCACAGCCTCATCATCGCCTCTTGCACGGCGTCCTCTGCCGCATCTCCGTCGCCGAAAAAGTTACGCCCCAAGGCCAGTAGCCTCGGGCGCAGCGCTTGTGCGACGGATGTAAACTCAGCAGGTGCCATACATCCATAAAACGTTGGATGCCACGCAATGTTATGCGCCGTTAACATTGTTTAATGCTAACGTTGACATGCCCATGTTCACTAATACTCTATTTTGAAATAGTCGAGAAGTGATTTGTATTGATCTTGTGCTGTCAGGCAAGTATCCATTAGATAGCCATTTGTGTGCCCCCACTCGCGCAAGCCACGATAGTAGAACATTTTCAGCTCGTCGGTAATGATAAAAGGAACGATGTCGTTAGCCAGACATTCCTTGAACATCAGCAGACGGCTGTGCGCTCTGAAATGCTATACTTCTCGGCAAACTGTGAAACTGAAATATGCTCCATCTTTTTTTACGTTATCGGCAAACTTTTCTTCCTTTTTCTGATGCAAAGGTACGTATTTTTGCCGATACCGGCAAGAAAAGGCGTTTTATCTCTTCTTTGCCCACACTCTTCATGAACATTCATCTTTTTCTGCGATAGAAAAAGCTGCCGATAGCAAGGAGGAGGATGAGCAGGGCGACGGCGTAAGCCCAGGGATGGCTGACGCGTGAGGTGGCGTGGATGACGTAGTCATGGGGAATGAGACGCTCGCCCGTGAAAGGATAGTGAATGATGCCGTCGGAACAGAGTGTGCCAGTGCCTGCATCGGTGACTGTGCCTGGCATTTGGAGCGTGTAAGGCACGACGAGGGCAAAGATGGCCAGGCGCTGAGCCAGCTCTTCGTTCATCTCCTTGCCCACAGGCGTTTCATCGTCAAAGAAGGGAGCATAGGCATCGGAGTGAAAGAAGTTGCGCATCAAGGCGGTCGATTCAGTATTACTAAGCAGAATATCTGCGCCGTCTTTCATCAAGTAGTTTGCCAAAGAGTCCTGTAACTCCACGAAACGCTCTCGGCTGACAGGAGGAGCGGGAATGGAGTCGTAACGGCAGGCGATGAACTCAAGCCCAATCTTGCAGAAGTTGTCGTTGAGCCATTTGGTGACCTTCGTTTCCATCTCGCTCAGGCGCTCTGCAGCCTCAGCACCGGTAAGCCCTTCTATCAGGTTGGGCTCGCCTGTGAACCAGTAGCTGACGAGCTGCGCATCAGCGAATGGAAGCGGGAAGGAGTCGGCTAGACCCGCAATCGTCTCCGTGAAGTCATATTCCGTGTAGAACCAGCGGAAGCGGCGTTGCAGCTGGGCGCGACTCTTCAACTTGCTGCCATTGAGCATGAGGGGCATCTGCTCCGCCATTTCCTCCACGTTGTTGAACAGGTGGCGGAAGGTGGTAGTCACGGTGTCGCCCTTACCGATGTCGGTGTGCGAGTCGTGGAAAGCGTTGATGTTCAGACATTCGGGCATGGGCTGGGACCACTGGATGTTGCCTTCGCCCCAAGCAGAGTCGCGCTGCGCTTGCGTCATCACATTGCTATAGCTGACCGCACGGATGCACGTGCCGTCCTCGTTGATGATGGTATGCAGCCTCACATGTTGATCTTGGCACGAGAGGCATAGAGCTGCTGCTACGAGCAGCATCAGATACGAACTAACGTTTTTCATTGATGTACTTCTTTACAAAGGTGTAACTTAGGGTTTGCTGCCTTTCCTTCTGCATGGAGCGCAAATAGGCGTCCTTCAGGGCTTGGCCCTGTGGCAGTTCGGCAACGTATGACGCCGAGCCCTGCAGTGCTCGTTCGTCCGTGAATTGCTGATAGATGAACAGCCCGATGAGCCAGGCTGCTGCCATGGTGAGAACAATGCGCACGGCAGAGAGCATAAAAGACTCTGGAGAGTCCGGGAGTGCGGCGTGAGAGTCCAGTCTCGCCATGATGCTGTCCGTCAACGCCAGCCCATCTGTGATTACGGGCTGCTGCCTTTGCAGGCTGTTGAGTATATCGTCAATCTTATTCATATCCCATGTTCATTAAGCGTTCACGTATGGTTTGTCGTGCCACGTAGAGATTGCTCTTTACCTGTTTAGCCGTAAGTCCCGTAACTTCCTCCACTTCTTCTGATGATAGACCTTCCAACTTACTCAGCGTAAACACAAGTCTTTGCTTGGGGCTAAGCCCTTCGGCCAATAGGCGCACAATGGCTACCCACTCACGGTTCTCCAGTTCCAGCTGTCCGTCGGCAGAGGCATATCGTCGCAGCACACTTTCGTCCTCAGGAATGGCAACGATGTGGGCACGGCTTTTCAGATGGTCGAGACAGAGGCGGGAGACGATGGCATAGAGCCAGGTGCTGAAACTGCGTCGTGAATCGTACCTGCTGATATTCAGCCACACACGCAGGAAGGTCTCCTGCACGATGTCCTTCGCCTCTTCCTCGTCGGCCAGCATCTTCAGCGCCACAGAGAACACCATCCCCTGGCACGTCTCGACCAACGACCGGAATGCGTCCTTGTCGCCCTTCTGGCATCTGGTGATGATGGTGTTGTCTATCTTGGTCATCGTTTCTGAGTGCTTTTATTCGTGATACGACTGAGTAGCGCAAAAGTCAAAAAAGAAACAACACATTATTATATATATAGCCTCCAAAAGCTCCTCCTTGATTCTGAAGCCCTCCCCAATTATTCCCTGCAAATTATTTCCCGGACATTTCCCAGACATTTGCCAGACGATTGCCTGAATAGAGAGGATTGCGGGCAGGGAACAGACAAAAAATCATTTTTTAACTTGGAAAAGAGCGCACCTGTCACCAGATAAAAGTGACAGGTCACATCAGTCGAAGAGGTGGCGGAAGTTGAGGAAGCCGTTGTCTGTCTGCGGGTTCTCTTGATCGCCGTCGTAGATGACGGTGGTGCGGATGATGCGGTCGGCAAGGAGGGGACGGACATAGTTGAGGTTGTTGAAGAAGTCCGTCTGGAAGGTCTGTGAGGATTTGATTTCGTAGGCTTCCACCTTGTCGATGAGTGTGCACATGATATCGACCTCGCGCTGGCTCTTATCCCTGTAGAACGACAGCATTTCCTCACGACCCGCGTTGGTGCCGTGCTTCATGAAGTCGTTGACAATCATGTTCTCGAAGAGATTGCCGCGCAAAGGATGCACGTCGAGCTGTTCGGTGGTGGTGATGCCGAGCAGGAAGGCGGCAAGGCCCGTATCATAGAAATACAGCTTTGGGGTCTTGGTCAGACGCTTGCTGATGTTGGCATAGTAGGGCTGCAGAAGGTGGACGACGTAGGAGGCGTTGAGTATGCTCAACCAGCTACGTATCGTATTCACCGCCACACCGATTTCATTGGAGATGGACGATGCGTTGAATTCTTGTCCCACACGCCCTGCACACAGGCGAATGAAAGTTTGGAATGCACGCAGGTCGCGCACATTGATGAGCCGTCGCACATCGCGTTCAATGTAGGTGGTGTAGTAGTTGGAAAGCAGCAGCGGACGTGCCCCATCATCGGCAGTCCAGACAGCAGGATAGCCTCCATTCAGGATAAGCTGTGAGGTGCTTGCCTGTGGCACATGACTAATGATTTCCTGAGTGGAAAGCGGCAACAGCGTCATCACAGCTGTGCGACCTGCCATGGATTGTGTCACTTTCTCGATGAGCGAGAAATTGTTGCTGCCCGTGACGATGAAATGACGGTCGCTGCGCCCATGAAAACGGTCTTCATCCACCAACACCTGCAGATAGGAGAACAATTCGGGATAGTTCTGAGCTTCGTCGATGATGACTCCCTGCGGATATTTGCCCAAGAAGGCCTTTGTGTCGGCCTGCACTTCGTCCATCACAGCGGCATCCTCCAGATTGGCGTAGGGCAGTTCTGGGAACAGCTCTCTACACAAAGTGGTCTTACCTGACTGGCGCGGACCTGTCAAGGTAACTACGGGCAAATAGCGAAAGGCTTCCGAAATGGACGAAGACAAACGTCTGTTGATAAATGACTTATTCATTGCTTGGACAAATTTTCAGTTGAATTGCAAATTTGGCCACAAAGGTAAAGCTTTATCTCCTAATCTCCAAATTTCAAAGGAATTAAATGACAAAGAACAACTGTAAACGGCCAAAAACGTCTAAACAGAGTTAAAGAGATAGCCCCAACACGCAAGTTGTACGCGTTGGGGCATTGTTGTCGGATTTTGCAGCATTATTACAATAGCTACTTCACGCGAATGAGCTCGAAGTCAGTAGCGGAGAACCATTTGCCAAGCCAGGTCTGATGCGTGATGGCCGGGTTGGTGGTGACGCCATAGCGTAGGCGGGCAGGGCGCTTGCTAATCCTGATTTCGGGCAGCGTGTCGCGATTCCAACCGTAACCCCTGCCCTCGTTGGCCTCAGCAAGGGCGCACATGCGCTCATAGATGGGACCTGCCATGGCGCCGCCCCGCTCCTCGGCAGCCTTTTCAGCAGCAGCCACGCCGCATCTCACAACGCAGCGGGGCGTAGCGCCTATAGGACTTTATTAGCGATTACTTTCCTTCATTTATTTGCGATGATAGCCAGATGAAATAAATATTTCTTAACAAATTTCATGCGCACACCGCACAAAAATGATAAAACTGCTACGGGAATCATGCATAGAGCCGATGATTCAGGCCAGAATGCATGAAAAATGTGGTAAAACATGAAAAAACATTCATGAAAGAGCTTGTTTATCAGCTATTATGTTTACCTTTGCCCTCTCGAATGAACATTTTTGTTCTGTGCATTGAACATTTTGTAAAAGTATGTACCAAAGAAAACAATATCAGGAAGTTATGAGCCGACTGAATGAACGCAGAAGATTCATTCAGGTGTTGGCAGGACTGCGTCAGGTGGGAAAATCAACACTTATCGGACAGACATAAACTCTGCGCCATTGAAGTGAAGAGCGGACGGCGAACATCCAACAAAGGTATGGGGCTGTTCCGTGAGCACTTCCACCCTCAGCTCTCTCTGATAGTCGGTTCTGGTGGTATGCCTGTTGATGAGTTCCTCGCATTAGACATCAAAGAGCTCTTCATGGCTTAAATAAGCTACTCACACGAAAAAGATGACCCACAAAGGATGAAGGCGCCCGACACTGATAGGTTCTATGCGGAGGTGTATGACGTTGTGCGTCAGATACCGCCCGGGCGTGTGCTGTCCTACGGGCGCATTGCCGAGCTCATAGGCTGGCCCAACCACTCGCGCCTGGTGGGACGTGCGATGCACGATGCTCCGCTGGCCCTCGGCCTGCCCTGCCACCGCGTTGTCAACAGCATCGGTCGCACCGTGCCCGGCTGGCATCAGCAAGCCATGCTCCTCATGTCCGAGGGCGTCCGCATCAAAGCCAATGGCTGCGTGGATATGCGGGCTCACGAGTGGCAGCCTGCAGCACCCGGCTCATCTGGCTGAAGGAGGGCACATCCTCCGTCCGTATTAATGACCAATACCGCATAGAGTTCACCGAAGACATGGAAGCAGGCGAACAAATTGCCACAATTTGTAACATCACAGAGCTGTCAAACCATTATAAATAGAAGGAGGACAAGATATGAAGACACTAGAAGGAGTTAACCCGCAGATGATAGCAAACAATTTGAAACCCTTTCAGCCCACCCACCCAGGCGAGGTGCTGAAAGACGAATTGGAATACCGTGGTATTTCACAGCGCGGACTTGCTAAAGAAATAGGCATCTCCTATTCCGCTTTCAACGAAGTGTTGAATGGCAAACGGTCACTCAATCACGAATTGGCCATGATGATGGAAGCTGCCCTCGGTGTGGATGCTGCCCCCCTATTGGCTATGCAAAACGAATACGACATGCTGATGGCCGAGCACGATGCCCCGTTTATGGAGAAGCTCAAAAAGATTCGCCGCATTGCCGCTGTCTTCTAAGAGATGAATGTGTAATCACTAAACAGATAATCCAATGGACAGATAAAAATTCATAAGACTGCGTTCGACGGTTATGTCGCTTTGCACAGCAAATGATGTCTCCATCAACATCCATGACCATATTATCGGCAAGTAAGACTCCCCTTGCTTGCCGATTTCTTTATACTTTAATGTGTAATCTTGTGGAGAAGGTGTTTTAAAGAATATCTGAGCCATATTATAAACGTGTTGTCCATTGTTTATGCAAATTCGGAATTGCGCCGCAAATTTACATAAAGCATCTCTTCCGCAAAGATTATGAGTGATTTATTTCCATGCCCCTTCCTGTTTTGTAATTATTTAACATAACTTTGTTATTCTACCACAGCCCCCCCCCCTGAAGTGCACCCGTGAAATGCCCCACACGTCATTCCGAAGCAAACTTGCCTACCCGCAGCCAAAAGCTATGACACCACCAAACTCATCTGGATGAAGCAGAATTAGTCAAACATCCGCCTCTTTTGATGAATCCATCATGATGGATTGATTGAGCCATCATGATGGATTGATGAAGCCATCATGATGGATTCATCTAAACACCCTTATCTTCCGTACATGTCTTTCTCATCTTCTGCCCGATGCTCCCCCTCTCTCTTCCTCCGGAAGCAGGCTTTCTCACGTCAGTTGGAGGCGAGGATGGCGTAGTTGATGCCGTCGCATTGGATGGAGGTACATTCGTCCGCTGATGAGTCGGCGGATGCTGTTTCTGCAATGGCTGCGGACGTGTCGGGCAACGGTGCAGCTATTCCGACCACCGCCGAAGCTGGAGCGGGCTTCTGCACCAAGCGTTCCTTTTCCACAACCTGCGTGAGATAGAGCGTGTCGTGCACAGGTTGGAAGATGCGGATGGTGTCTGTGGACCGGGCAAGGGAATCGCCGGGAGCATTGCCCAGGAAGAGATGCAGGGACATGCCCATGACGAGGCCTATGACGGCAGCGGCGGGCGCGGCTACCCAGCCCCAGTAGGTGCGCTTCTGCTGCAGCGGGTTCTGCGGGACATGTAAGCGCTGGTTTTCCTGTTGAGCCAGGCGGCGGGCTGATGCTCGGAGTTGGTCTTCAAACTGTATCATGATGGTTGAGTTTTTGTTTCAGAAGTTGGGTTAGTGTATAGAGTCGTGACTTCACGGTGCCTTCCGGCAACGACATCACCTGTGCTATCTGCGGCACGGTGAGTTCTTCTTCGAAGCGGAGCGAGAACAGCAGCCGGCGCTCTGGCGACATCGCCTCCAACAGCTGGCCAAGGGCCTGGTCGAAGGCCTGTTGGTCGAGTTGGTCTATGATGTTGCTGTCGCGGGCCTCTTCCTGAGTCTGTATGGCGAACGACTCGTAGTCCTTCTCGTGTTCGCTGTGCCGATAGTGGTTCTTGAGGAGGTTATAGGCGATGGTGAGGAGCCATGTGCGGAAACTTGAAACCTGAGACCTGGAACCTGAAACTTGAAACTTATTGCGCGCCGTCCACACCCTCATGAAAGCGTCCTGCGTCAGGTCGGCAGCCAGGGGCTCATCGCTGCCCGTCTGCCTGTAGAAGAAGCCCATGAGGCGGCGGGCATGACGATGATAGAGCTCGCCGTAAGCCCTGTCATCGTCATGGCTGCCCACGCGCTGCATCAGTTCGTCGTCCGTGAGTGCAGCGAGGGGTTTGAACAGATGGGAGATGATCATTGAAGTTGTTTCTTCAGCAATTTCTCGTAATAAGCCTTCCTGTCCTCCATGGGATACTCTTGGGAGTAGGAGTCGCTCTGTCTGGGCACACAGCGCTCCATGCACTTGCTAAGGATCTTGTACAGACGCATGGCCTGATCCTCATCGCCTTTCTTCCTGAACTTAGCTATCAGGTGCGCCAGGAGCGTCACGTGGTTCAAGTCAACCATCGCGCTCGTCTCCCACGAGTCATAGACAAGGTCCGGCTCAGCCAGGTACTCCAGATTGTACACCTCCTTCACATTGTGCATGGCCACGTCGAAGTTGTTGTAGGGCTTAGGACTGTACTTCAGCACCAGACCTTCGTTGAAGATGCTGTCCGTGTCGAGGATTGACACTTTGGGGTTCGTGGGCGAGAAGTAAGCCGGACGCTTGCTCTCCTTGATGAGATACATGATGATGTCGGCCTCGTAGTACTGGAGCCACTTCTCGCCGTACTTGTCGCCGTAGTCCTGCACGTTCAAGGTCAGCGGCGTGATGTTCAACTTCTTATATAGCGCGTCCATGAAAGTCGTGGCGTGCAGGAAGCTGAGGTTAATGATGATCACGTCCGTGCGCTCGCCCAGTGCCTCCTGCAACATCTTCATGGGCTCTGTGTCGAGATCGCCATTGGAAAAGTAGAGTGCGTTCGGCTGCATGCTCTGGAGCATGTTATGGTTGAAGTGCATGTGGCGGGAAGGGAAATACCGGCTCTGATACGACTTGGTGTAGAGCTCCTTGACACGCGGGTTCTCGGGGTCGTTGATCCATAAGCGTACGGCCAGAAATTCAAGGTCTTCAGGGCAGATGTTCTCCGGCATCAGCTCTATGGCGCGGAGTATGTTGTCGCCCCGCTTGGCTGCCTCGTCGGTCGTCAGGCAGAAGCGTCCCTTGCAGAGATTCAGCACAAAGCTGTCAGGCAGCGCAGCCTCCATTCGGCGGATGACGTCGGCCGTCCTTGATTCATCCTGATTCTCACCCCATCCGCCAGTGAACTGTTCGTAGTAACAGGTGGCCCTGAACAGATTCCTCCATGCCCACTGGTCCTGCGGGTTTTCATTCACTCTTTTCTGCCAGGCCTCAGCCTGAGCCGCATACCACTCCGGTTCGTGGCTGTTGGCAGTGATGGATTCTATGGTTTCCGCCTGCTGTGCGTTTGCGATGCAGTGACTGACCAATGCCAGTATGATAACGATTGTCTTTCTCATCGTGATAGTTTTCTATTGAATGTTATACCATTTCTGAGGCGCTCTCATAATGATATACACCCGACGGAGAAAAACGTTCGGTGAGAATCTGCTATTTGAAGACAATCATGTCCGCCAGACGCAGGAAGTAGTCGTTGGACCAGATGTCAAGCTCGCGGGGATCCGTTCTGAGGAAACGGAGGACATCCTCCTTCACCAAGGCCATATCAACAGTAGCAAGACGCTGCCTCAACGCCTCCATGAAATCATCCTTTGACATTTGGATTCCATTAAACTCATAGATACGCCTTTGCAAGTGCTCGAAGTCCAATGGAATCTTATTGGCCACATACCACTCGAAGTCATACCAGTCGCGCCCCTTCACGCGAGTCTTCCAATTGCGGAACGCCAACGCGTGCATCTTACCTGCATATAGGTAGGGCAAGGTGACACACCGCGTCATAAACGAAAAAGGCTTGAAAAGCATCTTCTGCTCCGTCTCGAAGCCCAATGGCGGATTCGTGTCAAGCTCTATTTTCACCTTCACAGTCTTCTCTGTCTGAAAAGCAATGTCATAGACATCTGTGTTGTCCTTGAGGAATGCAGATTCCACCTTACCAAAGGTTTTCTTGTCCTTCTTCTTGATTTCTACTTCACGCCCCGTCAGCTTGAAAGCCTCGATAATCTGCGGAAAGAAATCTTCGAGGTGAACGCTATCATCCTTAGCTGTCAGGGTGAAATCCATGTCCTCGGAGAAACGCGGCAGGCTGTGAAAGATGCGCAGGCACGTGTCGCCGTAGAAAGCAGCATGCTCAAAGAAGCCGCCTCGCCATAAACCAGCCAAGGCTATCTGCTGCATGACCTCATGCTTGGCATTCGTCTTTTCTTCAGGGGTCTGAGGATGCAGCGTTTCTAACATTTCATCAAAAACAGTCATCTTTCCATCAACTTTAATAAGTTTGCCAATATATTCTTCTTATTCCCGACTTCCATACAAGCACGTATGATGTCGCGGTTCATACTGCGCAGGTCTTCTATCTCGATTCGCATATCTTCTTCAAAGAACACTTCCAGACTCGCCACCGATTGGTCAGGCACATAGCGTTCTTGCATCAGCATATCACAAATCGCCTTCTCCGGAGTGGCTATCAGATAGGCTATGCCATCTGCCTCCTCACTTCTAACACCTATTGGGAAATAGTCTTTAGAAACGCCACGATAGGAAAAGTTGGCAAGCGAGTTCTCAAAACGACGTGTATGACGGGTGGTCACAGAGGTCACCAAGAAAACACGCTCAGGTATCAAGCCGTAATGCCGAAGCGCATAGTGAAGCGAGACGTAGGAGGGGCCATAGAGATGGTTGGCTATCAGTTCGAGCGAGAGCATCTTACCACTTATCTGAGGCGATACGACAAACAGACCACGCTTCAGCTTTATGAGCTTTCCTGCCTGCTCCAATGCCTGCACCTTCTTGACCGGCGAAAGATACTCATGAAAGACATCCTTGAGAACTGCCACGTCTATAGGGACATTTCCCAATTGTCTCAGTGCATTTAGTTCTTCTATCTGTGTCATGTGCTCTAATTTGGCGGCAAAGATAAGGATTATCGTACGGAAAAAGAAGAAATTCTTCCATTTCTGTACGATATTTAGTATTTTATAGCCTTTCATATAGAAAAAACTATAGCGTAACAGCCATATAAACCTCCCAGCTACTATTTAATTTGTACTATAGCAACGTACTTCCTAATTCTGAACGACTTGTTCATTGTTTGGACTAATTTTCAGTTGAATTGCAAATTTGGCTTCAAAGGGAAGGGAGTTATTTTGTAATCTCCAAATTTCAAGGGCATTAAATGACAAAGAACAACTGTAAACGGCCAAAAACGTCTAAACAGAGTTAAAGAGATAGCCCCAACACGCAAGTTGTACGCGTTGGGGCATTGCTGTCGGATTTTGCAGCATTATTACAATAGCTACTCCACGCGAATGAGCTCGAAGTCAGTAGCGGAGAACCATTTGCCAAGCCAGGTCTGATGCGTGATGACCGGGTTGGTGGTGACGCCATAGCGTAGGCGGGCAGGGCGCTTGCTAATCCTGATTTCGGGCAACGTGTCGCGATTCCAACCGTACCCCCTGCCATCGTTGGCCTCAGCAAGGGCGCACATGCGCTCATAGATGGGACCTGCCATGGCGCCGCCCCGCTCCTCGGCAGCCTTTTCAGCAGCAGCTTTCTGCAGGACGGCCTCCCGCCATACATCGCCACCTTCGTTGCCGTTGGCAGGAATCTCACATAAATATGCTGCATTGTCATTATCGTCTATAATGGCATACAAATAAGCTCCTTGCCCATCAGCGCGGACACAAGCCGTCAGCCGATATGTGCCAGGCTGCAAGGTGTCTGTGTGCTCGATGGTGAACAACTGTTTTCCACCATAAGTGTCAATATAACGTGTCCATCGATCCTCTCCGTAGTACTCGCCATGCGCAGTATAGCGGTCGTTACATCCCTCGGCACGCACTACGCGCCATCCCTGTTGCGAGAGAAACTCCCACTCGTGGGGCTGATAGTAGATGCCGTCGTGTGTGTTCTCAATCCGACTTCTTTCGTCATATTCATTACATACCCGCTTATTATATTTATTCGCAGCGTCAAGCATGGTAATCCAACGGGAACCTAATGCTGCGCCTGCCACAAGAATCCCCATTATCCACATCACAAGCAAAGCGATACGCTGACGATAAGGCATGGAAGACATCTGCCTGAACTCGTTCAAGAGGCTGTGAATGATGGCGTATGCTGTGATGGAGAGCACGACAATGGAAGATATGAGGAAGATGACAAAAGGCACCTTCAATGTGGGCAATATCTCCGCAAACTCGGGTGAGGATATCCAACTGCTACTAAAGACTTTGTCAACAGGATTGAACGCAACCACAAAAAGCATGAAGATACCAATCAGGCACATCACGGCAAGGAACGCGCCAAAAGCATAGATGCACCAGCGGAACAAGGTCGTGATGACCGTCCAAAGGGCTATGAAGAAACCGCCGATACAGCCAATTGTACCACTAATGCAGCCAGAGGGACCACGGTGGCCTTTACCCCAAGCCCCGCTCCCCACTCCCCCCGTGCGGGGAAGAGCCTCGTCTCCACTTGTGGGGGTGGGATTACAAGATGTAGTTTCAGAGGATAAGGGGTCCTCCCCTCCACGGGTGGAGTGGGGAGAGGGGCTGTGTGAGGAACTTATCTCCTCCGCCAGGTTCTGCGGATTCACCTCCTTTCCCTTCATCCTTAGGCGGTCTTCGGGTGTCTCTGCCACAGGCATGAGGACAGCAAAGACGATGTAGCAGAAGACAAGCAGAAGAGAATTGAGAATTGCGCCATCCTCATAGACAAAGCTATTTCTAACAAACACAAAGCGAATGATCGAGAGGGGCATAACCCAAGGCATCATCCATATCAACATCAAGAGCCCCACGTAACCCAGACGCCACCACAGCACATCACCGCCAAAGTATGCAGCTAAGCCCGACAGCACACCCAACACCTTCCTGTCGGAAGGGTTACGATAGAGGCGCTTAGTGGCCTTGCTTGTCCCTCCTACAGTCCCGGAAGAGGCTTCTGTTCCGTTGCTGGCTGAGGACGAAGCATCCGTAGCCCCCTCGGGGGCTGAATGGGGGTCCACTTCCTCCATTTCTTCCGGCTTCCCTATCCGATGTATAATCTCCGTGACGTGTTCGATGGTCACGGCTTCAACACCCTGCGCTTTCAGGTCATCGAAGAGCTCTGCGATGCGTGCTTCCAAATCCTCGGCGATTTCCTCGCCACCCTCACGAGAACGGAAATAGTTGCGGAGCGACTGCTCGTAGGTGGACAGCATCTCGTAGGCATCCTCGTCGATGGCAAAGAGGCGTCCGCAAAGGTTGATGGTAATATTCTTTTTCATTTCTTCAAGTAATTTACGGTGTTAGAGATTTCGCCCCAAGCCTTGTCCAGTTCATCGAGAAACTGGAGCCCGAGCGGAGTGAGTTCGTAGTACTTGCGTGGCGGGCCTTGCGTGCTCTCCTGCCATTCATAGGCGAGCTGACCGTCCTTCTTCAGGCGCGTCAGCAGCGGATACAATGTGCCTTCGACCACCAACAACTCAGCTTCTTTCAGTTGCTGAATGATATCGGAGGCATAAGCCGGCTGCCGCTTCAAGAGCAGAAGGATGCAATATTCGAGCATCCCCTTGCGCATCTGGGATTTGGCATTTGATACATCCATCATCTCGATTTACAATTTGAAGATTTACAATTTACAATTTGCGGATTCACTCCTGCGGCATGATAAGCCATAGAATCAGATAAATAATACCGCCACAGAAGGCAGTGCTGACTGTCAGAAGAACCCAAATAAGACGCAGTAAATCTGCATTCCATCCAAAATATTCAGCTATGCCGCCGCATACGCCAGCAATCCATTTATTATAAGGTGTACGTGCTAATCTTCCTTGTGCCATAATCAGTCATTCTTTTAGGGTTTAACAATACTTCTTTACTTAAGCGAGGGCAAAGGTATGCTAAATCTAAGTACCTTGCAATACATAGTACATGTAAAATAATAAGCAATAACACTATTTAACAGACAAGCGGGAATAGAAAAGAGTAAGCAGTGCGGTGTGCGCATAAAGAAGCCCCGCCGCATCTCACAACGCAGCGGGGCTCGGTGTGCCTATAGGACTTCAACTAATTAACTACTATTTAAAAACTGCTTTAGGAAATCAATTAAACAACATTAGCTTGAAGAGGCTACTTGAAGAAGTTCTGCTTCAAGAGCTTCTCCATTTCTTCGGGCCTGTTCTTCATCTTGCAACACTCGACGATGTAGCGTGTCAGCTTCTCGGGCATGGCCGTCTGCTTCTTCCAAATGTCGTGGCGCTTCATCCATGTGCCTTTGGTCGTGGTCTTGTCAATCCACGTGATGGCATCCTTGATGGCAGGGCGTCCCATCTCTGAATACCAACCGTCCTTGAGGGAATAAGTGCCATACTCATGAGGCATCACGACACACTTGCCTTCCTTCGTGAGTGCAATCTCGGCGCAGGCATATTCGCCGTCTGCTCCGTAGAACTTGAACTGCGTGTAGCCGCTGGCCTTGCCGCATACGACTTTCTTCTCGCCCTCCCATTGCATCGATTCCATCACCCATACGCCTACAATCTCTTTGTCAGAGATCTTGTTGGTTTGTGCTGAAAGCTGTGTCACGCACGCCAGCACCATTGCCATTGTCAGAAACATCTTTTTCATAATCTTTTGTTTTTAGAAGTTTAACATGGTGCGAAGTGTTGCCTCGCACTTTCATCGTTTATCGCCGGCAAAGGTACGGAGTTTCCGGCGCATGGGCAAGAATCTCTGTTTGCATCTGTTTGGCATTCGTGATGCAAACTATTTGCAAGCACATTCTTCATTTTTCATTCTTCATTCTCCTTCATGCTCCCATGGAGAGGATGAAGTCATCCCATTCGCGGGCACCGCCTTTCCGCCCGAATACTTTCTTGTAAAGTCGGCTGCGGACGGTGCTGATGGTGCTTACGTCGCGAGAGAGCACAGCAGCGATGTCCGTGGGTGCGATGCGCAGCTTGATGAGCAGCGATGTTTGGTATTCCAGTTCCGACATCGGATAGAGCATGCGCAGCTGACTGGTGAAGCCGGGATAGACTTTCTTCATCTGTTCCTCAATACTGCTCCAGTCATCCTCTTTCAGCCTCAGCCCCGTGGCGATGCGACGCTGTAGTGTCTGGTAGTCTTGGGAACTGAAATACTCGTTCTCTATCCGCTCGATAGCATTGCGAATGGGTTGTGGGCATTCGTCGTGCTCTTCGCGAATCTGCTGTAGCTGCAGTTGCAGACGAAGCTTCTCCATGCGATTGTTCAAGGCGATGTGTGCAATCAACAGAATCAGGAGAACACTAAAGATGGTGGAATAGATGAGCACATGAATGACATTGGCCTGCGTCCGTTCCTTGG
The DNA here is from genome assembly GCA_015060555.1 of Prevotella sp. Taxonomy (GTDB): domain Bacteria; phylum Bacteroidota; class Bacteroidia; order Bacteroidales; family Bacteroidaceae; genus Physcousia. Next base: position 21,232 of record SUYG01000045.1, on the reverse strand, counting down.
CTGAGAGCACAAAGCGGTGCGTTTCTTCTTCCTGGCTATTGCTGAGAATGATGGCGCTTATCTCTTCACCCCACTCATCGGCTATCTCGTCAGCACGATGCCATGTGAAGAGGATGCCGCTGCGCTGAATAGTCATCGTCGTATCATCTATCACGGTCAGCGGCCGTGGGTCGTCATCTTCTAAATAGAGATATTCGCCACCGCCTTTGTTGATAAGGGTGATATTGCTTTGAAGGTACGGCTGATGAACGACCATCGCCGATGCTGTCCGCGTGAGGCTACATTGGAGCATCATGCTGTCACCCTCGTAGATGCGCAGCGGCCTCATGTCCTGAACGGGGAAGGTTTCTACGCCGCCCATCGGATATTCCACTTTCGACAGCACCCACGCCCCTTGCAGCAGGTGTTCACGTGGTTCCTCGGAAGAGCTGCAACCAGTCAGCAGCAGGCTTAATAATAAGTAAGAGTGTGTTTTCATCATTCTTCGCTTTGTTTAGCGTGTGCAAAGATAGGCTTATTCTTCTATATATCGGTCTGAAACGACTTTGCAAAGTGTTTGCATCAAGGGAAAAGCCCCGCCGCGTCTCACGACACAGCGGGGCTGAGTGTGCCTATAGGTCTTTTGTCGTTTACTAACTATATTTATTAGCTCGAGCGTGCTCGCTTCATTCTCGGGGCTCTATTGAAGCCGGAATGTTACGGGCAGATGGAAGCTGACGCGGACGGGCTTGCCTTTGTCCTTGCCTGGCGTCCAGCGTTTGGGAAGGGCTTTGACGGCGCGCTCGGCCTCGGCCTTGAGGGCTGCGAGGCCTTCGTTGTAGCGCTTGGCTTCCTCGGCCTTTTTTGTTTCTTCGGGTGACTGGTCAGGCTTGTAGGCAACGACGCTCATTTCGGGTAGTTCCTGTCCCGTCTTCGCGCCTACGATTTTGGCGGCCTTGACCTCTGTGAGCGTACCGTCCTTCTCAACGATGAAAGAGACAATCACCTTGCCTTGTACACCATATTCTTGTGCAGCTTTGGGATACCTGATATTCTTCATCATGAATTCCAATAAGGAAAGCTGCCCGCCAGGGTACTCAGGCAGTTGTTCGCAGGTCTCATATACCTTGTCATCGCCGCTGTCTTTGGTGTCAATTATGATAGCGCCTTTGTGGCCTTTTGCGCCATAGACGGCTGTGGCCGATTCTTTGCCGAGTATTGTTGCCGATTCGATATTGTCAGCCCGGAGATTTGGTTGGCATTTAAACTCATCAACGCTCATTTGCCGTCCATTCAACACGACGAGCGTTTCATCATCGATGGGCTTGATGCATGTGTCGGGTTTAGTGATGTTCGGTGTCTCGCCAGGGTCGGCCTTCGTGCGCTTCGGAGCAGAAGGTTTCGGCGGGAAAACCGCCGAAGGCACTGCCGATGACAGTTCTTCGGTCATGGCGAGGGGTGACGGAGCCTTGTCGGCAATCGTGCGAGCCAGCGAATCGATATTGGAGAGTAGCAGCATAGCGGCTGCCACGGGCACGAAGAGGATGTACTTGACCATTCCTGTTCGGCGGGTTCTGCGTAAGTTCATCATAATGATTCTACGTTTTAAGGGTAAGACATTGAAGTTATTTGCAATCGTAGCTACGTTCTTTTGAAGCGAGAAACCGAGGAGGCGGTATTGGTAATCCCGGATAAGTGAAAAATGAAAAATGTCGGCTTTGCCTCCAAGTGAAAAATAAGGATCACTCTCCACCGTTTCATGAGATGCAGGAAACTGGTATCTTTCACTTTTCACTCTTTCACTTTTCACTAAGACATCACAGACCGTCTTATCTGCAATGAACTCGAGGTTCATGCGTACCTCGCGGCGCATGAGCCAGGCGGCGGGGTTCCACCAGAAGAGGATGCAGACTACCTGCGAGAAGAGGATGTCAAGGGTGTGCCAGCCGCGCACGTGGGCCTGCTCGTGGATGAGTACCTCGCGCAATGTCTGCTCGTCCATGCCCTCGGGATGGATGAAAATCCACGGGCCGAAGCTGAAAGGGCTGCAGGGGCGAGGGAAGTAATAGAATGAAAAGTGAAAAATGTCGGCTTCGCCTCCAAGTGAAAAATAAGAGTTACCTTTGTCCTCAGTGGTATTGGGTAATTCGTATTTTTCACTTTTCACTCTTTCACTTTTCATTCTTTCGCACGTACACCTTAAATATATAATGTACGCAATCTGCCATAGCAGTTTCAACGTCATCCACACGACGGGAATGAAGTAGAGAATCGCCCAGAGAGCCATCATGCCTACGAACCACATGCCGCAGCCGGGCTCGCTCTGCTCAATGCCCAACGTGGAGACACGCATAGCGGTGACTTCAATGGTGGGCAGCACATAACTGGCGTAGGCTTCGGCCATGTCCGTGGCAGCAGTATCGGCAGTCAAGAGTGCCTGCACGTCGCACAATGGCAACAGGAAGGCGGTGGCATAGATGCCCCACAGCATCAGACGGCGCACGCCGAAGAAGGTGTCGCGGTGCATCAACACCTGAAACAGCAAGCACAGGAGTGCAAGGATGAGGTTGAGTTTGATAAGGTAAATGATCATATTAAGAGACCCACCCCCGACCCCTCTATCTCGTTGATAATCTCTCTTAACTCCTCGGCGCTGAGCTTCTGCTCTCGGGCAAAGAAGGTGACGAGGTCCTTGACGGAGCCGTCGAGGAAGCGGTCTATGAGCGAGCCGAGGCGCGAGTGGCCATAGTCCTTCTTCTCCACGACGGGCCAATAGACATAGCCACGTCCCTCGCGCCGATGGTCGAGGTAGCCTTTGCGCTCTAATGACTGGAACACATTCTGTATGCCGTTGAGCAGCGGTTGCGGCTCGGGATAGCGCATGAGCACGTCGCGCGGCGTACATTCGCCCAGCTGCCAGATGTGCTCCATCACTTCTTCTTCCTTTTGACTGAGTTTGATCATAACGTTTCTCTTTCGTTGTTATTCTTTTATTTTCTTGGTTTGAATCGTTCGCTCGATAACTTCCGCTAATGAATCTACTTTGTTGGCCAAGGTTGGATCAGCTGTTTTCTTGCAGCTTTTCAGAAAGTGCTTTGCCGCGTATGGATCACCAGCCTCCAACGTGTCCTTAGCGCAATAGTAATAGCTCCATGCGATTGACTTCGGAGTGTCACACGATGCCATAGAAGACAGTGTAAGGCCGAGGCCAAAGGCAAATGCTGAAATGAGCAGGATTCGCTTTACTCTTTTCATATTGAAAACTGTGTTTTGGGAGATGATTTATATCGTTTGTCAGGTGTCAATACGATTCCGACGGTGCAAAGGAAAGGAGAATAAATCAAATATGCAAGAACGAGGCTGTGCATTTAACATTTCCTAAATGTTGAATCGTTTATAGGGGAAAAGTGGGGAGGGTTCATCTTGTTTATAGCAGCCTGTGGCCAAGCAGGCGTAAACCATCAAAGGAACATCTGCCACAGAAAACAGCCATGGCATCATCATCCAAGATGAACAGAAAAACCGTAAAGGAATAATTGGGAATACGAAAGAAGAGGATGGGTTATGAGGCACTACTCCACAGCTGTTCAAGGACAGCGGGGAAGTGCTTCATTTCCAGCAGATGGACTTTTTCGGCGATGGTATCGGGGGTGTCCTCGGGGGTGAGGGCTGTGGAGTACTGGGCGATAATCTCTCCGCCATCGCACACGGGAGACACATAGTGGATAGTAATGCCAGTTTCAGTTTCGCCAGCAGCCTTAACAGCTTCGTGGACGTGGTGTCCCCACATGCCTTTGCCGCCGTACTTGGGCAGCAGGGCAGGATGGATGTTGACGATGCGGCGGGGGTAGGCTTCGATGAGGAAGTCGGGCACTAAGGGCAGGAAACCGGCGAGGACAATGAAGTCTATCTGGTGCTGGTGCAGCAGGGGGAGGATAACCTCGGGGCGGTTTAACTCGGTCTTCGGAACAACGGCAGAAGGCACGCCCAGACGTCTGGCACGTTCCAAAGCCTGGGCGTCGGCACGGTTGCTGACAACGAGGACCATGTGGTAGGCCGCAGAGCCATGGAAATACTGTATGATGTTCTCACAGTTGGTGCCGCTGCCGGACACGAAGATGGCGATATTCATTTTGAGTGACGAATGACGAGTGAGGAATGACGAATTTTGCGCAAAGGTAATGAAAAAGTGGGAAAAGGAAGGTGCGAAATGACAAATAATTATAAAAAATAGAGTACGAAAGACTAAAAGTAGTACTGGAAAGCGCAAAAAACACTACCTTTACGCCACCAAACGCACATATATTCATTTTCCTTATGCGAAGAAATGCACTTTTCGTGCTCTTGTTAGCGACCACCGCCGCACTGGCACAGCGCACGCCGACTATGGGCTGGAGTTCATGGAACACGTTCGCCCTGAACATCAACGAGGATTTAATCAAGCAGCAGGCCGATGCGATGCACAACACGGGATTGCAGCAGGCCGGCTACCAGTTCGTGAACATCGACGACGGCTACTGGGACGGTCGCGGCGAGGACGGCAAACTGCGTCTGAACATGAAGCTGTTCCCCAGCGGCATGCGTTCGCTCGTGGACTATATCCACAGCTTAGGTCTGAAAGCCGGTATCTACAGCGATGCCGGCGATAACACCTGCGGCAGCGGCAACCGCCATACCTGGGGCATCGGCGTGGGCTTCGCAGGCCACGAGGAGGAAGACTGCAAACTCTACTTCCGCGACTGGGACTTCGACTTCATCAAGGTGGATTACTGCGGTGGTGCTCACATGCACCTCGACGAACAGCAACAATACACCAAGATCTCCAATGCCATCAAGAACTGCGGCAAGCCCGGCATCGTGTATAACATGTGCCGCTGGGCTTACCCCGGCACATGGAGCTCCGAGGTAGCTGACTCCTGGCGCACAACGGGCGACATTTACGATGCTTGGAAGAGCGTCAAGGGCATCCTGGCCGAGAATCTCTACATGAGTGCCTACTGCCACGATGGACACTACAACGACATGGATATGCTGGAGGTGGGCCGCTCCATGACACAAATCGAGGACGAGACGCACTTCGGCATGTGGTGCATCATGGCCTCTCCCCTGCTCATCGGCTGCGATATGGCCAAGATACGTCCCGAGTCGCTGAAGCTGATGTGCAACAAGGACCTCATCGCCCTGAATCAGGATCCGCTGCACCTGCAGGCTTATATCGCCGAGAAACAGGGAGAATGCTTCATCATGGTCAAGGACATCAAGAGACTACGGGGCAAGGAACGCGCCATAGCCATCTACAACCCCAGTGATGATGAGCAGACAGTGACTCTGGCCCCCCACTCCATCGACCTCGACGGTGCCGTGCAGTACTACGACTGCATCGCACAGACGGATGACCTCTATGACCAGAACCCCATTTCCGTGAAAGTGCCCGCCCACAGCACCAAAATCTATCGTGTCAAAGGTCAGCAACGAAAGGAGCGCAAAGTCTATGAGGCCGAGACGGCATATATCCCCACCTATCAGGAGATTCGCAATAATCAGGCTGAGAAGAGTGGCATCTACAATGCCAATAAGAAGTATTCGGGAGGCTACGCTGCCTGCTGGCTTGGCGGACGCCCCGAGAACCAACTGCAGTGGAACGATGTCTATGTTCAGAAGGCCGGCACACGCCGTATCACCTTCACCTTCTTCTGTGCTGAGGACCGCGACATGGATCTCCTTGTGAACGGAGAGAAGGTCGTCACCCTTCAGACACACTCCCGCGACTGGGACCGTCCGGCCACCATCTCCGTCAACGTGCCGCTCCGCAAGGGGCTCAACAGCATCTGGCTGTCCAACGCCCACACTTGGATGCCTGACATCGACAAGATGACCATTGAATAACGACGCGCGCGCGTTCTTATTTAATTTATACGAACCATGATAAAAAAGTTCTTTTCTATGTTTGTGCTGCTGACAGCACTTGGGACACAAGCCCTGCTGGCCGACCACGTGGATGTAGTGTGGCCCATGAGCAGCCAAGACGATTTGACCATCTGTAACATGACAGCCGACGCCGACGCATTGGTCACACCCTCGTTCCTGAAGGGTGCACATCTGACACCCACCGGTGTGAAGCTGGCTTCGGATGCCGACGCGGGCTACACACCCGTGACCTACGATCCGGCTCTGGTGCTGCTGACACCCTCTACGCGCGTGGAGCAGAAGACCGCCGGTCATCTGGTGTCCTTCCGCGTGAAAACACTGACAGGCCACACGTTCAAGCCAACCGTCATAGAGTTCGATGCTGCAAAATGTGGCACTGACGGCGGCAACTTCGATGTCTATTTCAAGAATGGCTCAGGCGCAGAAACGGCGCTGGAAACAGCGGTGTCACCCCTGCGCAACAAGGTTGGAAAGAACAACAGCACAGGCAAGAGCCACCACCGCTACACGATCTCGGACCAACTGGTGAAAAGCGGCCAGACATTCTACGTCTATCTTTATGTCTATAACTTCAACGGCCAGGATGTCGAGAACCCGAAGAGCATCGCTTTCAGCAATGTCACCATCAGCGGCGAGACTGACGAGCCCATTTACGATGCCTCGCACTATTTCACCGCTGCGTCGTGCTCGGCCGGTAATCTTTTGGAAGCCATCAGTGCCTTAAAGAACGGCGAGACCATCACATGGCCCGAGAAGCTCTATGCCGACCCTACAGACCTCGCCGTGACGGCGGCCGAAGGCTTCACCGCCACCATCACCTACAAGGACAAGTTCGTCACACTCACGGCACTCAAGAACGGCGAGGCCGTCTTCAGCGTCAGCATCCGTTTTGTGGTCAGCTACCTTCCACCGAAGCCAGACGCCACGCCGCTGAACCGAGGACTCATGGCGGTGAAAGTGAGCAACGGCGTACTCGTCAGCTGGCGCTACCGCACTACTGACAAGGCTGCCAACATCCGCTTCCGCCTCTACCGCAACAACAAACTCATCGGCACCAACCCCATCACCGAACGCACGAACTTCCTTGACAGCTCAGGCTCCACAAACAGCACCTATCGTCTCGAAGTGCTGAATGCCGAAGGCGAAGTCATCGAAACCCAAGAGACGAAGCCCTGGGGCAACCAGACGAAGTACATCACCCTGCAGGGCGGAGCCCCCACCGACCCCACCTCAGCAGGAGCCACCTACACGCCCAACGATGCCTCGTTCTGTGACATGGACGGCGACGGCGAGTATGACATCATCCTGAAATGGGCACCTTCCAACGAGAAGGACGCCGCCAGCAGCGGCGTCACCTCGCCCGCCTTCTACGCCTGCTACAAGCAGGACGGCACCCGCCTGTGGATGCTCCACACCGGCCACAACATGTTCAATTCAGCCCACACGACACACTTCATCGCGTGGGATATGGACGGCGACGGCTACGGTGAGTTCATGGTGAAGACAGCCCCCGGCGCCATCGATGGGCAGGGCAACTATATCCTTCTGCCCGGTGACGATCCCAAAGCCAACTACAAGGGCGGCAAGGGCAAGCAGGAATCGGGCGGCGAGTACCTCACCGTCTTTGATGGCATGACGGGTGCCGAACTGCAGACCATCAGATACCACACCGCCTTTGCCGACGAGACCTCCGCCTTCTGGGGCGACAGCCAGCAGAACCGCTCGGAGCGTTATCTCGCTGCTATCGCATGGCTCGATGGCGAGAACCAGAACCCCTCGGCCATCTTTGCCCGGGGCTACTACAACGGCTGCAAGATTGGTGCTTATGACTGGGACGGCGAGAACCTCACGCTGCGCTGGCTACATCGTGGTACCAGCCCCAACAGCGGCACCGTCACCTACGGCAACGGCACCGTCAAGAACCTCACCACAACCGTCTATGGCGAAGGCTGCCACTGGATCTGCGTGGGCGATGTCACGGGCGACGGCAAGCAGGAGATACACTATGGCTCTGGTGGCCTGAAGCCCGACGGCACCACACTCTATCGCACCGGCCTCGGCCACGGCGACGCCATGCACCTCAGCGATTTCATCCCTTCACGCCCCGGACAGGAACTCTTCATGGTGCATGAAGAAAAACCCTACGGCATGGATCTGCGCGATGCCAAGACAGGCGAGCTCCTGTTGCACCAGACAGCAGGCGGCGACACCGGACGTGGCATCATGGCGCATTTCAATCCCGAGGCAGAGGATGCCTACTGGCAGTTCAGCGCCGATGCCAATCTCTATGACACCAGCGGCAACATCATCGCGTCGAATATCTCACACGGCGGCGGTGCCGGTCTCAGCTTCCGCGTCTTCTGGAATGGTGACCTTGCCGATGACTTCTACGGCAAGAGTGTTCTTGAATACTGGAACACCGACAACAAAGCCTTCTGGCGCATTCAGGTGAATGGCGGCAATTACGTCATCGGTAACATCAACAACTACTCTAAGCAGAACCCCTGCGTCTCCGGCGACCTGCTCGGCGACTGGCGCGAGGAGATTGTCACCTGGGATCAGTCCGACAGTGACTACCGCCTCATCATCAATGCCACCGACGTTCCCACCGACTACCGTCTGCCACACCTCATGGACGACTTCGCCTACCGCGCACAGCTCATCGCCCAGAATGTCTGCTACAACCAGCCACCCCACCTGAGCTACGACCCTCTCACGCGCTATACCATTGAGCGTCAGGTTCCTGTCAGCGGTTGGGATGTCCTCTACGCCCCCTACCCCGTTCGGATTCCCGAGGGTGTCAGAGCCTATAGCGTCCAGAGCGTGGATGCCGCTGCTGACACACTGCGCTACAAAGCCATCGCCGCCCGTGCCACCATTCCTGCACGTACCGCTATCGTCTATCGCGCACCTGCAGGTTCCAAGGTATCCTTCCGTCCCAGCACCCTGAGCACAGCGACCGTCTCTGCCACCTATCTGAAAGGTTGTGCTGTAGATAGCCTGCTCAGCTGCAACGAGGACACACAGGAGTACTTCTACACCTTTGGCACCAAGGAGAACGGCGCTTTGGGCTTCTTCAAGATTCAGGATGCCACCACCATCCCGGCCGGCACGCCCTGGCTACGCGTGAAAGGCACTGCCAGCAATCCCGCGCAGGAGCAGTACTTCTGGACCAAGGAGGGCATCCCCACAGCCATCCAGCGCCCGACAGCTCCGTCGTCGGAGGGCACTGAGATCTTTGACCTCTCAGGCCGCCGTGTGCCAGCCAGCGCAGTCCGTTCGGGCGGCACATACATCATCAACGGCGAAAAGCGAATCGTACGTTGACACCCCATCATTCAGGTACATACATAACAATTAAAAAAACATAACTCTATGAACCCCAAACACATTCTCATGTTCTGCGGCATTGGAATCTTGCAATGTTTCAATGCCCCAATGTTCCATCTTTCAACGGCGTCCGCTGCCGACCAGGTCATCACCGTCAACGCCAAGAAGCCCGGTGCAGTCATCCAGCCCACCATGTATGGCATCTTCTTTGAAGATATCAACTATGCTGCCGACGGCGGTCTCTACGGAGAATTGCTCATCAACCGCTCCTTCGAGTTCCCCAATCCCTACACAGGTTGGGACATCTCCGGCAAGGTGTCACTGCAGGACGACGGCCCCTTCGAGCGCAACCCGCACTACGTACGTCTGGCTCCCTCTGGCCACCGCGACAAGCACACGATGATTGAGAACCACGGTTTCTTCGGCATCGGCGTCAAGGGCGGCGAGGAGTACCGTCTCTCCCTCTGGGCACGCGTGCCAGACGGAGGCAGCTCCAAGCTGTGGATTGATCTCGTTGATAACGCCACGATGGACGAAGACCAGAAGCTGGGCAACGCCGGCGTAGAGATCAGCGGCAAGGAATGGAAGAAGTACAGCGTCGTCATCAAGCCACGTCGCACCTTTGCCAAGGCACACCTCCGCGTATGGGGCGACAGCAAGGTTACCACCGATGTGGAACACATCAGCCTCTTCCCCGTGAACACTTATAAGGGTCATGAGAATGGCATGCGTGCCGACGTGGCCAAAGCGCTCGAAGACCTGCATCCCGGCGTCTTCCGCTTCCCCGGCGGATGCATCGTGGAGGGCACAGACCTCGCCACGCGTTACCAATGGAAGAACACCGTAGGTCCCGTGGAGAACCGTCCGCTCAACGAAAACCGCTGGCACTACACCTTCACACAGCGCTATTTCCCCAACTACTTCCAGAGCTACGGTCTCGGCTTCTTCGAGTACTTCCAACTCTCCGAGGAGATTGGTGCCGAGCCGCTGCCCGTGCTCAACGTGGGTATGGCCTGCCAGTTCCAGAACGGCGACGATGCCCACGCCGCCTGCACGAAGGAAGGCCTGCAGCAGTTCATCGATGACTGCATCGACCTCATTGACTTTGCCAACGGCGACCCCGCCACCAACAAATGGGCTAAGCTGCGCGCCGAGATGGGACACCCCGCACCCTTCAACCTCAAGTTCCTGGGCATCGGCAACGAGCAGTGGGAGAAGCCCTACTTCGACCGCCTCGCCATCATCGCACCCGAAGTGCGCAAGGCACACCCCGAAATCAAGATCATCGGCACCAGCGGCCCCAACGCCGAGGACGACCACTTCTTCAACGGCTGGAAGGCCATGCGCGAGCTGAAGGCCGACCTCGTCGATGAGCACTACTACCGCGACATCCAGTGGTACAAGAAATCCATGAACCGCTACAGCGACCGTAAGTTCTACACCAAGGACGGTCCTCGTGTCTTCGCCGGCGAATGGGCCTGCCACGACCGCGGAAAGAAGTACAACCATGCTGGTGCCAGCATCTACGAGGCTGCCTTCATGACCAACATCGAGCGCAATGCCGACCTGGTGCACATGGCCACCTACGCCCCTCTGTTCTCGCATGTCGAGGGCTGGCAGTGGCGTCCCGACCTCATCTGGTACGACAACCTCTCCACCGCCCGCACCGCCAGCTACTACGTGCAGCAGCTCTACTCGCTGAATCCCGGCACAAATGTCCTGCCCACGACCATCAGCATCGCCGGCGGCCAGCCCGCTGCCAACCCCGTTCCCGAGGGTGAGGACGGCCTCTTCGCCAGCGCCGTCATCGACCAGAAGAAAGGCGAGATCATCGTGAAGGTCATCAACACCATGGGCAACGCACTGTCCGCACAGATCAACATCACGGGGCTCTCCAAGAAACAGCTGGCTGCACTGCCCGCCACCGCTGAGGTCACCAGCCTCAACTGCGCCGACTACGACGCTGAGAATCAGCCCGGACGTCCCGAGGTCATCAGCCCTGTCACCACCACTGTGCCCCTCACCGCCGGCAGCATCCTCGCCACCATCCCCGCTAAGACTTTTGCTCTCTATAAAGTTAAACTCTAATCAAAAGGATAAAGCCCCATGAAACATTTTCTCAGCCTGGCGCTCCTGACAGCAATGTGCACAACCGCTGCAATGGCGCAGGAGCCCGTCATCTCTACAAAGTACACCGCCGACCCCGCACCCTACGTGCACGGCGATACCATCTACCTCTACACCACCCACGATGAGGACGATGCCGAGGGTTTCAAGATGTTCGACTGGCTTCTCTACACTTCCACCGACATGGTGAACTGGACAGACCACGGCGCTGTTGCCTCACTGGACAACTTCCTGTGGTACGAAGGCAAGAACGGTGCTTGGGCCGAACAGGTCATCGAGCGCAATGGCAAATGGTACATGTACTGCCCCATCCACGGACATGGCATCGGCGTGCTGGTGGCTGACAGCCCCTATGGTCCCTTCCGCGACCCCATCGGCAAACCGTTGGTGTGGCAGCGTGAGCATTGGGAGGACATCGACCCCACAATCCTCATCGATGACGACGGACAGGCCTATATGTTCTGGGGCAATCCCCACCTCTATGTCGCACTCCTCAACGAAGACATGATCTCGCTCAAGAGCGATGCCATGCGTATGCACGGCACCCCTGAGCACTACCAGGAAGGACCTTGGGCATGGAAGAAGGACGGCAACTACTACTTGGCATTCGCCTCCACCTGCTGCCCCGAAGGCCTCGGCTACGCCATGAGCCAGAATCCGCTGGGCCCCTATGAATTCAAGGGCTATCTCATGGCGCCCACCGACCGCACACGCGGCAACCACCCCGGCATCATCAACTACAAAGGACGCTGGTATGGTTTCGGCCTGAACTACGACCTCAAGAACATCACCATCAAGGAACATAAGGAGCGCCGCAGCGTGGGTGCCTTCCCCATGACCTACAGGCCCGACGGCACCATTGAGGAATCACCCTATTTCAAGGATGTCAAGGTGGAACAGATTGAGAACTTCAACCCCTACCGTCCACGCATTGAAGCCGAGACAATGGCATGGGGCTACGGACTGAAGACCGTCAAGCGCGGTATTGAAGACCTCTACGTCACTGATGTGGACAACGACGAATACATCCTGTTGCGCGGTGTAGATTTCGGCGACCGCAAGATCAGCAGCCTCCAGGCCTGCTGCGCCGCCACCGTGGGTGGCAAGATAGAACTGCACATCGATGCCCCCAATGGCAAGACCATCGGTTCCGTCAACGTCAAATCCACAGGCAGCGACGACACCTTCCGCACCTTCACCGGACGTATCTCCAACCCGCGTGGCGTCCACGACCTCTACCTGGTCTTCAAGGGTGCCAAGGGCCGCAAACTCATGAACTTTGACTACTGGTGCATCCAATAGGTTCCAATGATGAGAGTGGTGATTCTCGACGGTTTTTCCGTCACACAAAACGATTTGAACTGGCAGGCGCTGGAGGCGCTGGACGTGCAGCTCACGGTCTATGACCGCACCAGCGCCGCCCAGACCTTCGAGCGGTGCCGTGATGCCGTGGCCGTGCTCACGAACAAGGTGGTGCTCTCGGCCGACATCATCGCCGCACTGCCTCACCTGCGCTATATCGGCGTACTGGCCACGGGCTACAACGTCGTCGATGGAACTGCTGCACGTCGCCACGGCATCGCAGTGACAAACATCCCTGCCTACAGCACCAACTCGGTGGCACAGCTGGTGTTCGCCCACCTGCTGAACGTCACCAACAGCGTGGCACACTACGCCGACGAGAACCATCAGTGCAGCCCGGCATCCATCCAGGAGGACTGCCACTGTGCCCGTCGGTGCGCCGACGGGTATCCCTCCCGCTGGCCCCTGTCGCCCGACTTCCTGTGGATGGACACGCCGCTCACAGAGCTGGCCTCAAAGACCTTTGCCATCTACGGTCTCGGGAACATCGGCACAGCCGTTGCGCGCATCGCACAGGCTTTCGGCATGAATGTCCTCGCGGTGACAAGCCAGCAACAGGAAGCGCTGCCCATGGGCATTGAGAAGGTGACATGGGAGACAGCACTGCGCGAGGCCGACGTGCTCTCGCTCCACTGTCCGCTGACACCCGAGACCCGCGCGATGATCAACGCCACGACCCTGGCGCTGATGAAGCCTACTGCCATCCTCATCAACACTGGACGCGGCCCCCTCATCAATGAGCAGGACGTAGCCCAGGCCCTTCATGACAACCGTCTCGCGGCCTACTGCGCCGACGTCCTTTCCACCGAGCCTCCTGCCGCCGACAACCCATTGCTCACGGCACCACGCTGCTACCTCACGCCCCATATTGCCTGGGCCACGCACGAGGCTCGCAGCCGCCTCATCACCATTGCCACCGACAACCTCCGGGCATTCATCAACGGACAGCCGCAAAATGTTGTCAACTAAAATTAAATTGTCAAATTGTAAATTGTCAAATTGTCAAATCAACTGATGGAATTCAAGATAGCAGTTCTCCCCGGCGACGGCATCGGGCCGGAGATCAGTGAACAAGGCGTAGCCGTGATGACAGCGGTCTGCGAGAAGTTTGGCCACAAGGTGACGTATGACTACGCCATCTGCGGCGCCGATGCCATTGACAAAGTCGGCGACCCCTTCCCCGAAGAGACTTTCCATACATGTTTGCACGCTGATGCAGTGTTGTTCAGCGCTGTCGGCGACCCGAAATATGACAACGACCCCACTGCCAAGGTGCGCCCCGAACAGGGCTTGCTGGCGATGCGCAAGAAGCTGGGCCTCTATGCCAACATCCGTCCCGTGGAGACCTTCGACTGCCTGATCCACAAGTCGCCGCTGAAGGACGAGTTGGTGCGCGGTGCAGACTTCATCTGCATCCGTGAACTCACGGGCGGGATGTACTTCGGCGAGAAGTACCAGGACAACGACAAAGCCTACGACACCAATTTCTATTCGCGTCCCGAGATAGAGCGCATTCTGCGCATCGGCTACGAATATGCCCGTCGCCGCCACAAGCACCTGACAGTCATTGACAAAGCTAACATCCTGGCATCGAGCCGTCTGTGGCGACAGATTGCCAAGGAGATGGCACCGCAGTACCCCGACGTGCTCACCGACTTCATGTATGTCGATAACGCCTCCATGCGAATGCTACAGGAGCCCCGCTTCTTCGATGTCATGGTCACGGAGAACACCTTCGGCGACATCCTCACCGACGAGGGCTCGTGCATCACCGGCTCCATGGGGCTGCTGCCCTCTGCCAGCACCGGCGACCACACACCCGTCTTTGAGCCCATCCACGGCTCATGGCCGCAGGCCAAGGGCCAGAACATCGCCAACCCGCTCGCACAGATCCTCTCCGTTGCCATGCTCTTCGAGTACTTCGGCCTGGAAGCTGAAGGCCGCCTCATCCGTCAGGCCGTCAGTGCCAGCCTCGATGCCAACGTGCGCACACCTGAAATTCAGGTCGAAGGCGGTGCCAAATACGGCACAAAGGAAGTGGGAGCGTGGATTGTACGCTTCATTGAATCATCCAACGACATCTCAAATTGAAAAAGATTCTTCTCATGTCTATGCTGTTGGTCTGCGCCATAGCGATGGCACAGACCAACAGCTATCAACTACTGGTACGTCAGGCTGTCACAGCCATGGAGGACGACAGCCTGCGACTGGCCGAGCAACTGTTCCGTCAGGCGCTGAAGGAATCGCCGCAGGCACAGGGCAATGTCATCATCTGGAGCCATCTGGCCAGCATCGCTGAGCGCACAGGACGCGAAGATGAGGCCATGGAGGACTACCGCCAGGCACTGTTGCTGGCACCCGGCACCACAGGATTGCTGCTGAACCGCGCCTCGCTCTATCTGAAGATGGGCAACGAGTCGCGCGCACTAGCCGACTACAACGAAGTCCTCGACAAACACCCAGACCACGCCGAAGCCCTGCTCATGCGCGCTTACATCCGACAGCGGAAGAACATGCTGAAGGATGCACGCAGAGACTATGAGCACCTGCTGCGCCTCGACCCCAACCATGAACAGGCGCTTCTGGGACTGGCACTGGTGAACGACAACGACCGCCGTCCCCAGGAGGCGATGGAGAACATCAACCGCGTCATAGACCTCTACCCCACACATGCCGCTGGCTATGCCATCAGGGCTGGAATGGAGTTCGACCGCAAGCTTTATGAGGTGGCCGAGGTGGACTACAGCAAGGCCATAGAGATAGAGCCCGAGAACATCAGCTTCCGGCTGGCACGCGCCCATTTCTACAACAAAACCAAGCGCAAGAAAGAGGCCCGGGAGGACGTGCGCGTTGCAGCACGCTTAGGCGCGACGCCGGCTGAAGTGGCAGGTGCAGCAGGCATCAAGCCAAAGAAATAACAAGCTGCAAATCAAGCCTCTCCAGCGAACCGCTCAAGCAGCGCTGCAACCCTTTGGCGAGTCGGCTCGTCAGCCTGCAGGAGGCGCGAGAGCAAACGCATCAGCGCAGCTACGTCGGCATCCGGCGAGGCTGCGTTTGTTGTTTCTGTGGTGGCTGCGGCATTGGCGGCAACGGCGGCGGGCTCGTCAAATGAGAGTTCCGTCTGCACAGCCTCGCGATGCTGCTCCTCTTCGGAGACCGCGATGCCCAGCAACGGTTCCACCCCACCCTCTTCCATATAATCCTGCAGACCGGAGAGGAGGCTGTCGAAGTTGTCGTTGCCCAGGAAGACAGCATCCTCGCCACCGTCCAGAACGCCCTCGAAGAGCGACGCCTTGAAGCGGAGCTTAGACAGCATGTCCTCTTCAATGGTGCCGGCAGAAATCAGATTGATGACCTCCACGCCGCGCTGCTGACCGATGCGGTGAATGCGTCCGATGCGCTGCTCCAGCACTGCGGGATTCCAGGGCACATCAACATTGATGACCACGCTGGCCGACTGCAGATTCAGGCCTACACTGCCGGCATCTGTAGAAAGGAACACGCGCACGGCTGGGTCTGTGGCGAAAGCTTCCACACGCTCCTGACGCTCGCGAGCCGGAACATTGCCATGGAGATACACGAACTCCACCCCACTCTGCTCCAGTTCCTGTGCCACAAGGCGGGTCATACGTTCCCACTGGCTGAAAATCACCACCTTCACAGTGCCTCGTTCCTCATCAGTAGAGAACATGCCATTCTCCGTCACACCGCATTCGTCCAGGATATTCATCACCTCCTCCACCTTCGTGTCATAGCGGCTGTGCTCGTCGAGCACGTAGAGGCTGTCGCAGGTCATCCGCATCTGCGACAGCGTCAGCAGTAGTTGTTTGCGGTCTATCTCCGAGAGAAAGTGCTGACGGTGCCATTTCGCCACAAGGCGTGCCGCCTGCTGCTTCAGCGAGTGGTGAGCATCCAGCTGCTCGGTGGTCATGGGGACAAAGAGATTCTTGTCAATGCGCGATGGCAGTTGCAGAGCCACGTCAGCCTTGCGGCGTCGCAGCAAGATTGGTTTGATGCGCTCCGCCACCTCCTGCAGGTTGCGGTAGCCCACTGTGCGCCCCGTCTCGTCGGTAACCAGATAGCGGTCGCGGAACAGGTAGTAGGGCGACAGCAGGAACTGATCCACCAGTTCCACAATGCTGTAGAGTTCCTCCAGACGGTTCTCCAAGGGCGTTCCGGAGAGAATCAGGCTGTAGCGCGAGTGGATGCGACGCACAGAACGCGCAATCTGCGTGTTCCAGTTCTTCAGGCGTTGCACTTCGTCCATGATGACCATGTCCGTGGTGAGCTCCGGCAGCTCCTTCAGATCCTGATTGATGCTGCTGTAGGAGGCTATCTTGTACGGCGCAGAAAGCTGCAGCAGCTCACGCCGCTGCTCGGGTGTGCCCTCGACGAGCACCACCTCGGCGCCCGTAAAGCGCTCTATCTCACGCTTCCACTGATATTTCAGCGTCGTGGGACACAGCACCAGCGCCTGCTCGATGAAACACTCACGGCGCAGCAACTCAGCCGTGGCGACAGCCTGCACCGTCTTCCCAAGCCCCATCTCGTCGGCCAGGATGGTGCGTCCAGCCTGTGCACAGAAGCGCACCCCGGCCTTCTGATAGTCGTACAGCGTTGTACGCAACAAGCCGTCGAGGGCAGCATCGTCGTAGTTATTCTCGATGACCTTTCGCCGACGGATATCCTCGCGGCGTGCCAGCACGAAGTCGGCAGCGTCGGGGTAGTAGCGGAAGGAGGCATCCAGCGCCTTCGCCTCACGGATGAAGGTGTCAAAGGTCTCATAGGCCGTGGGCTGCAGCTCGTCCAGATCGTTGAAGTAGCGGCCCACCAGCTTGCGCAGCGCCTCGCTGGCTGAGGCCCCCACCCTCACCTTCACGCGGCGGTCGTTGCCGCGATAGCTCAGATAGACGCTGGTGTAGGCAGGCAGATCCCAGTGGATGCGTTTGTGGTGCTGCGCTATCCACTGCCGTGCCGCCTCAATATGCTTACATGTGCCCAGCTGTGATGTCTTGAAATCCATGCAGTCGCAGTAGTTCCAAGGGCTCTTCGCCCCACGGAACACCACCTTATAGACGCCTCCAGAATGGGGACTCTGAACGCGGTACTCGCCAGGGTTATAGCGTTCGCTGACGCATTCCACCTGCAAGTCCTCACGCTGAGCCTGCTGCATTCTGAGCATCACCTGCCACTCCTCCAGCGTCGTCCCTGCGGGCTTCACCAGATGGCTGATCTTCTGTTTGGGTAAGTCGGCGTATTTCATATCATTTAAGTTCCATCAGAGTTCGTATTTTGTCTATCACCTGTATATCAGCAGGCAGCCACTTCACGCTGTCCAGCTCGTCCTTCGCAAGCCATTTCGCCGCCTCGTGTTCATTCAGGTGCAGCGCTTCCGTCAATAGTGAGCACAGGTAGCAATGCATCGTGAGATGAAACTTCGGATAATCCCACTCCACCGTACAAAGCAACTCATCCACACTGATATCCGCAGACAGTTCCTCGCGGATTTCCCTCACGAGCGCCTCCTCTGGCGTCTCCCCTGCCTCCATCTTACCGCCGGGAAACTCCCACCAGTCCTTCCATTCGCCATACCCACGCTGTGTGGCGAATATCTTATCATCCTTGCGGATAATCGCTGCTACGACTTCTATGTGTTTCATGTCTCTGTATCAATTATTTGCGCTCACAGTCCACTACACCTTCGTCGTCCTGTTCGCCGCACAAATTAAAATCCGCCCACAAAGATAATGCGTTTTATGGAATACCCACCAAAAAACATCTAATTCTTAACATACTTTATGCGCACACATCGTTACTCGGACATCCCGTATATCATAAACAATCCTAAATTTATGGTCCAAATAAAAGCTATCGGATAAAAAGCCGTATATTTGCCCGTCTTTTGAACCTTCTTAGAAGACGTCCCATTAATCTGACCCGCAAAAAAATTGTTTCTATGGACTATAGCTCATCTGCAGACAAAGCAATACAAGGTCGCGCCAACCATATCATTCGTCCCGGTAGGATGGGAATGATAGCTACTCTGCTGCTGGCATTCATAGTAATGACAGCATGTTCGGACAACGACGACCTCGTGGTGGTAAGCACCTAGAATGACCTCTATACCATCAATGAAATAGCACCGGAATATGCCGCCAAACTTTACCAGCAGGCTGAGGTGACGGCCGACATGGCCAAGTTCCGCTATCAGGAGCTGTGCTTCGTGTTCGACAACCTCTTCGGCTTCCCAGGCAGCTCTATCATGGAGCAGGACGGAATGGAAGAGAAGGGGTTCGATGCCACCCTGGACGTGATACAGGATGGCAAGATCGTGAAGAAGCTGCTGCAGTCAACCGACAATATGGATTTTGCCTGAGGACGCATGGCACTGCAGCACCTCATTCATGATGGCGGTCATACCAGAACCGCTGTTTCGGCAGGACTACCAGAAGGCATCGAAGCTGACTATATGTCCCGTATGAAGGCAACTGTCAGCAAATATCCCGAGGCTGCAGCCTTGTATTACAAGTGGGAACAGTGGATGGTAGGTTTCCTACCATCATGAAGGATTACGGCTTCACCATGATGGGTGAGCGTTCTGGTGGCGGTGCCTGTTGCATACAGGTTATGCAGACGGCAGACGGACAGAACTACAGAATCTCAACCTATCGTGACCGTTCCACCGACAAGAACTTTGTGAACAATGACTCAGGTGTACAACCCTCCGAAGGTTGCACCTTCAGCCTCGACAACTTCTGCGACCTGGACTTCATGGGCGCGAAGTTGCATCAATAATCCATAACAGCGCCCTCGTCCTGCCCCCTCTCTGCGGCTTCCATCCGCTCCCTCTCGTCCCGTCCCTTCCCCGCGGATTTCATCCGCAACAACGCCCTCGTCCCGTCTCTTCTCTGCGGATTTCATCCGCAAAGTCCCGTCCTTTCTCTGCGGATTTCATCCGCAAAGTCCCGTCCTTTCTCTGCGGATTTTATCCGCAGAATCATCCCTCCCGTCCCCTCTCAACCAGCATCCTCCCAATCTCGTTCAAGGCCACAAAGCGGTACCGCAGCGATTCCACCGAAACACGTACATAACTATAGTGCTTCACTTCAGCCTTCCGTCTTAATGTCTCTTCGGTAGCCGCCATTACCGCCTCATTGACAAAAGCGCTCTCATCAGGCTCCATCAGCAAAAGCTGCCCTTTAGAACAAGCCTCAAAGTAAACCCCGCCAGGTTTATAGAAGCGTTCTTGAGGAGAGCCCGCTGCCGGGAAACCATCGTTCAGCAACACCACCAGCGGATAACCCTGTTCACGCAACGTCCTTGCAATCTTCTGTTCACCTTTACTTATCGCAGCCGTATAAGTCACCGCCCCGTTATGAGCAGCCGCCAACACCGCCCTCAGTTTATCCTCTACCTGATCATCACTGGCACTTCGGCTCATCTCCACCAGTTGTCTGTCAGGCCAGTCCAACAAGAAATGGTTACCCATCGACGTAAACTGCAGCCCACACACTTCCGTCCTGCGATGCATGCGGAAAAGATCGGGATTCTGTCTGCGCTGCCAAGCACGTTCAGCGTTAGCCTTCACATACTCTATCATAGCATGTAGCTGACCTTTGTGCGTCAGCACACGAAAGAACGGTGGCGCATCATACAGGTTCTCCGCAAACCCCAGCTTACGAGCCTCCCCTTTACAACCTTGCATGTAGCCACGCACCACCTCCCTGATGCTGCGAGGCATTGTCCGCTGAACCTGAAGCACCATGTGGTGATGGTCAGGCATCACCTTGTCAGCAAGAATCTTTATTTCAGGACACATTTCCAACAGCCGGCGCTGCTGATTGATGACCGCCCAACCAATCGGAGTCTTTTCCACCACCGCCTCAGAACCATTATGCGAGAGTTGGCCGAACAACGCCTGCCGTGAGTTGGCTACCATTGTCACATGCACGATGCACGGCTTGCGCCATGCTCCGGGCTCCAACCACCTGAAAGTCTCGTTCTTAGGTATGCTTGAGTTCTCGTTGGGCATCAATAAATGCAATTTACAGCCAAGTGACGGGACAACCGCACCATCTGTTTCTGCATGCAAAGATACGAATTAATAGGCGCATAGCAAAAAAACGGCTATTTCTTAACATTCTTTATGCACACAGTCGAACCAGCAACCATCAACTACACATCGTCTGGCGAAACCTCCACAGCCACCCGCAACAACGTCCCCTCGTCCCCTCCCTTCCCTGCGGCTTCCATCCGCAATGCCCCGTCCCTTCCCCGCGGATTTCATCCTCAAAGCCCCCTCGTCCCGTCCCTTCTCTGCGGCTTCCATCCGCAATGCCCCGTCCCTTCCCCGCGGATTTCATCCTCAAAGCCCCCTCGTCCCGTCCCTTCCCCGCGGATTTCATCCTCAAAGCCCCCTCGTCCCGTCCCTTCTCTGCGGCTTCCATCCTCAAAGCCCCCTCGTCCCGTCCCTTCCCCGCGGATTTCATCCTCAAAGCCCCCTTGT
>SUYG01000044.1:0-128242 GCA_015060555.1 Prevotella sp. | reverse complement strand
TCAGCATGAGTCAGTGCTTCGCAGAAGCTGTTATTAGCTTGTGGATGAGTGTGAAAGCTCGCTTTCAAACACCCAGACACAAGATGAGAACGTAGGGCGGAGCCCCTGACACATGATGAGGTGTTTTTTCGGTTTTTGTTTCAAAGATCCCTTGCGGCCTTCGTCATTGACCTTCGGTCGAGCCTGCTCACGCTTGGGAAAGTTCAAGCGAGCTTGACTCTCCTCTCGCTTAATCGCAGCCTTCATCATTAGTAACTCTTATTTTTCATTCATATTTACCGGGTCAAAGGTACGGAAAAGGGGTTGATGGAGCAAGGGAAAGGGGTGGAAAATGTGATTTAGCGGTCTAAAAGTGCACTTTTTTACATTTTTCTTTGCTTGCGCGCGAGAAAAGCAGTACTTTTGCCCACTCATTATGTGAACGTATGAAGAAATTTTATGTCTTTTCACTGCTCTGTTGTCTGAGCATGGCCCTGTGGGCTGTTCCTGCCAAGCGTGTGCAGCACCGTCTGCAGATGGCGGACGGCACTACGGTGCGGGCGATGCTGTATGGCGATGAGCATTTTTCGTGGTATGAGTCCACGGACGGTCGTGTCCTCACAGAGACGGAGGCGGGCTATGTCTTCTCCGACGAACAGCCTACGGAGGTGCGCGTGAAGGCACGGATGGCCCGGTCTGGCAATGTGCTGAAGATTGGTTCCCAGGCAGAGGCCGCGCTGCCCGCCCTGGGTTCGACCCGCATCCCCGTGATTCTCGTGAGCTTCACGGATTCGGTGTTCCATGTGAAGCCTACGGACGCAGAGCTGATGGCATACTACGACCTCTACTGCAACGGCACGCGCGACGGCCAGCGCTACAAAGATCATGGCAGCTATGGCGCCGTCCGTGACTACTTCGTGGATCAGAGCCGTGGCGTGTTCACGCCGGAGTTCGAGGTAGTGGCGCATGTCAAACTCGATAATCCTGAATCGACGTACGGCCGCAACAGTTCCAGCCGCGAGGGTAGCGATGCAGGTTTCTCGGCCTTATGCAAGGATGCTGTCACCAAGGCGATGGAGCAGTGGCAGGGCGACTGGATGCAGTTCAGCAACCGTGGCAAGCAGCGCGTGGACATGGCGCTGCTTATCTTTGCCGGCTGCGGAGAACATGAGGGCGCAGGCGCGAGTCTGATGTGGCCCAAGTGGAGCGCGCTGAATGTCAAGGTGAATGACGTCACCTTCCACTCGGCCTTGTGTGTCAGCGAGAATATGCCCATTTTCGATGATGACGACAGGGTTGTCGGCGTGGAACCCGAGGGCATCGGCGTGCTCTGTCATGAGCTGAACCATGCGCTGGGACTGCCGGACTTCTACGACACGAACTACAATGCCTTCGGCATGGACATCTGGAGCATCATGGACTACGGACAGTATGCCGGCAACGGCTATACGCCCGTGGCGATGACGGCCTACGAGCGCGAGTTCATGGGGTGGGAGGAGATCGAGACACTGACATCGCCAGGGTGGTACACCCTGCTGCCCACCGCCACGACAGGCAGGGGCTACAAGATAGTGAATCCGGAGAACGCCAACGAGTACTATGTGCTGGAAAACCGCCAGCGCGCGAGCTGGGACAACGCCGTAGGGCGCTTCGGCCACGGACTCATGGTGACACACGTGGACTACAATGCTTCCAGATGGGGCAACAACTCTGTCAACACGGATGCCAACCACCAGCGCATGACCATCATCGCCGCCAACAACCGCTATGTGGGCACCTGTGTGTCGAATGTGACAGGCGCCCAGCTGATTGAGACGTGGAGCGGCAACCTGTTCCCCTACGAGGAGAACGACTCGCTGACGGCCAACTCCGTGCCCGCTGCCACGGTGTTCACCTCGCGTGGCTACATGCGTCAGGACCTGAATGCAATCATGGAGAACGAGGACGAGGGGAAGACCGTGAGCTTCTACTTCGGCAACAACTACTTCGTAGGCATACAGGCGCCGGAGGTCCAGGGAATCCCGTCGGACAATGCTGTCTATGACCTCAGCGGACGCCGCGTGGCCAAGCCCGGCAAAGGCATCTACATCGTAGGTGGTCGCAAAATAGTCTTTCAATAACATTCAACGCCCAATACTATGGAGTCAAACAATCATCTCGTCATCATGGCCGGCGGCATCGGTAGCCGCTTCTGGCCCATGAGCACTGCCGACTGCCCCAAGCAATTCATTGATGTGCTGGGCTGTGGACGTACGCTCATCCAGCTCACGATGGACCGCTTCGCAGAGGTGTGTCCGCCACAGAATGTGTGGATTGTCACCAGTCAGCGCTATGCCGACATCGTGCGTGAACAACTGCCCGAGGTGCCTGAGGACCATATCCTGCAGGAGCCCTGCCGTCGCAATACGGCGCCCTGCATCGCCTATGCCAGCTGGCGCATCAAGGCCTTGAACCCACAGGCCAATATCGTGGTGACGCCTGCCGACCACATCGTGATGAATGTGGCGGAGTTCCGCAGGGTGGTGGTGTCGGCACTGAACTTCACGGCCGAGACGGACAGCATCGTCACGCTGGGCATGAAGCCCACGCGCCCGGAGACGGGCTACGGCTATATCCAGGCCGACCTCAGCGTGGCCAGCGCCCGCAACCGCGAGGTCTATCGCGTGGATTCCTTCCACGAGAAACCCGAACTGTCGGTGGCCGAGAAGTATGTCAAGCACAAGAACTTCTTCTGGAACAGCGGCATCTTCCTTTTCCGCGTGCAGACCATCGTGAATGCCCTGCGCATCTACACGCCTGAAATCTCACAGATCTTCGAGCCGCTGCTGCCCATCTATGGCACTGCCGCGGAGCAGGAGACCATCAACCGCGAGTTCCCGAAGTGCCCCAACATCTCTATCGACTACGCCGTCATGGAGAAGTCCGAGGAGATCTTCGTCTTCCCCGCCTCGTTCGGATGGAGCGACTTGGGCACATGGGGCTCACTGCATGAGCAGAGCGTCAAGGACGGCCACGAGAACGTGTGCATAGGTCAGCGCATAGAACTGCACGACACCAACCGCTGCATCGTACATACCCAGCAGGAGAAGCGCGTCATCATCCAGGGCCTCGACGGGTTCATTGTGGCAGAGAAGGACAATACGCTGCTCATCTGCCGCCGCGACGAGGAACAGCGCATCCGACAGTTCGTTGAAGAATGACGAATGGTCAGCGAAGCTAACTTTGAACTTTGAACTTTGAACTTTGAACTTTGAACATTGAACTTTGAACATTGAACTTTGAACTTTGAACTTTGAACTTTGAACTTTGAACTTTGAACTTTGAATCCATAAGCTAGAGTATCTTTCTCTGTGACCTTAGCCTAAGACAAAACCTGCGTAGCGTTTTGGCTGGCTCTCCGTACAAAAGAAAGCAAGAGGAAAGGCCTTTGTTTCTCTGTGTCTCTGTGGTTAAAAAGGACTCGAGGACAAGAAGAACTAATGACGAATGACGAATAATTGTTACTTTTGACTTTTGACTCTTGACTTTTGACTCTTGACTTTTGACTTTTGACTCTTGACTTTTGACTCTTGACTTTTGACTCTTGACTTTTGACTCTCGACTCTTGACTCTTGACTCTTGAACCCTGATTCTTGAAACTTGAAACTATTAACAATAAATGAACAAAGAAGAAGAATATCCATTGGAATCTATTCTCGACTTGAATGCCAACAACGTGTGGACCACGAGCGAGAACGAAATCGTAGATCTCTGGGAGAAGGAGATGAAGGACGATAGCTTTCCGCCGTATGAGGAGAAGCTACTGAACATCATCCGTCTGGCCTATGAGGTGGTGCATTTTGACAACGGCGACGAACGCGATAGTGCCAAATATACCAACGGCGAATGGGCTGTGTTCCCCCGCAGCAACATGAGCAAGGGCGTCGTGGCCATCCGCCGGCGCGTGATCTCGCGTCTCACGGATCTGAGCTACGAGAACATCAAGCATATCACTGCCGCCACGCTGCTGGACCTCATCAGCCGTAACTTCGGTGGCGGATGGGACAGCATCCCCCTGGCGATGAAGGACATCATCGAGAGCGGCTTTGAGATCAGCACCACCACGCTGCCCGCCTCGCGACTGCACATGGCAGGCGGCATGCTGGACCGTAAGGTCAGCGACGGCTTCGAGGTGCTGGAAGTGCCCAAGGGCTCATGGGTTGAAGCCATCTTCGCCAAGAAGAAGGCGCCCGTGGCCAAGCTGAGAATGATCCTGGAACACGAGTACGACGAGGACGGCAATCGCGTCAAGCCCGACGAGGACGAGGATATCGACGACCGCGACGACGACCGCGACGAGGACGACGAAGACGAGGAGGTGCAGCCTACGGACGACGACACGTTCTACTCTTCCTATGCCCCCGAAGCCGACGTCAAAGACGACGACGAGGACGATACAGCCGGTCTCTCAGTGCTGGAGTAAGCGATGTCGGTAGGCGTGCTCTTCGTGGCTTATTTCGCTGTCCTCTTCGCCATCTCGCGCTGGACAGCGGGAAGAGCCACCAACGATACCTTCTATCGAGGAGGGCGACGGTCTCCGTGGTGGGCTGTCGCCTTCGGAATGTTAGGTGCCAGCATGAGCGGCGTCACCTTCGTGAGTGTGCCGGGTATGGTGCAGGCTTCGGCGATGACCTATCTGCAGATGTGCATGGGGTTCATCCTTGGCTACGCCCTCGTGGCGTTCATCCTGCTGCCTGTCTATTACCGCTTGGAACTCACCAGCATCTACACGTTCCTGGAGCAGCGCTTCGGGCGCGTCAGCTATCACACCGGGGCCTCCTTCTTCCTGCTGTCCAAGCTGCTGGGCGCAGGCGTGCGCCTCTACCTGGTATGCGCCATCCTTCAGTATCTGGTCTTCGATGCACTGGGCATTCCCTTCGGCCTCTCGGCACTCATCATCCTGCTCCTCATCTGGCTCTACACCCGTCGGGGTGGCATCGGCACCATCGTGTGGACCGACTGCCTGCAGACGGTGGTGCTGCTGACAGCGCTGGCACTGATCATCCATGCCTTGTTGTCGGCAGAAGGGTGGGGGATAGCGGATGCTGTTCAGGTGATTCGCGAGAGCCCCATGAGCCGTGTCTTCGTCTTCGACGATGTTGCCAGCCGCCAGTACTTCTGGAAGCAGTTTGTCAGTGGAGCCTTCATCGTCGTGGTGATGACGGGCCTGGATCAGGACATGATGCAGAAGAACCTCACCTGCCGCACGCTGCATGAGTCGCAAAAGAACATGCTTGTCAACGGCCTGCTCTATCTGCCCGCCAACCTCATGTTCCTCTCGCTGGGCGTGCTCCTCTACGCCTATGCTGCCCGCCACGCCGTGGCGCTGCCCGCTTCGGGCGACGAGGTGCTGCCATTCCTGTGTGCCGGCGGCTATCTGGGTCAGGCGGCCACAGCGTGCTTCGCCATCGGCATCTCCGCAGCGGCTTTCTCCAGTGCCGACAGCGCCTTGACAGCGCTGACCACCAGCGTCTGCGTGGACTTGTGTCACCGCAAGGATGACGAACGCCTGCGCCGTGTCATGCACGCTGTGATGACGTTGGCAGTCCTCGGCCTCATCATCGTCTTCCGTGCGCTGAACAACACCAGCGTCATCGATGCTGTCTATGTCATTGCATCATACACCTACGGCCCTCTCCTCGGCCTCTTCGCCTTCGGGCTCTTCCTGCCCGAGCGCTTCAAGCCTGCCGAGCGTGCTGTGCCCTATATCTGTGTAGCCTCCCCAGTGCTCTGCTACCTGCTCTCTCAGCTGTCGGCGACCTACTGGGGCTATCACTTCGGCTACGAGATTCTACTTCTTAACGGAGCCCTCACCTTCGCCGGGCTCTTTTTTGCTAAACGATCATGACAAAGAAAAAGAAAAATATCTGGACCATCGTCAAAGGTCAGGAACTGACCGAGATGGACCGCATCATCCTGGCAGCACAGGAGCGCGGCAAGGTGGTGCCTACGCGTTCGCTTATCAAGACGCCCGAGCAGATCGAGGGCATCCGTCGTGCCGGCGTCATCAACACGGGCATCCTTGACATGCTCACCGACAAGATTCACGCGGGCATGTGTACGCAGGAGATAGATGATATGGTGGCGGACTATACCGCAGCACACGGTGCCACCTCGGCCTGTCTGGGCTATGACGGCTTCCCGCGTTCGTGCTGCACCAGCGTCAACGAGGTCGTCTGCCACGGCATCCCCAACGACTGGGAGGTGCTGGAGGACGGCGACATCGTCAATGTCGATTGCACCACCATCCTCGACGGCTACTTTGCCGATGCCTCGCGCATGTATGTCGTGGGTGGCAAGACCGATGCCAAGCGCCAGAAGCTGGTGGATGTGGCATGGGAATGTCTGAAGATTGGCGAGGAGGTGTGCTCCAAACCCTACGTCTATGTCGGTGACATCGGCAATGCCATCCAGAAACACGCCCACAAGAACGGCTTCAGCGTCGTCCGTGACCTCGCAGGACACGGCGTGGGCCTTGAGTTCCACGAAGAGCCCGATGTGGACCACTATGGTCACAAGGGCACCGGCATGCTCCTCGTGCCCGGCATGGTGTTCACCATCGAACCCATGATCAATATGGGCACATGGGAGGTGTTCTGCGACGAGGACGACGGATGGACCGTGGTCACCGAGGACGAGCTGCCCAGCGCACAATGGGAACACACGTTCGTGATGACGGAACATGGGGTGGAGGTGCTGACGCACTAAAGACCCACCCTCAACCCCTCCCTTGTAGGGAGGGGAGCTGCGGACAGGCTATCCTAAAAAATGACGTAATAACGTAATATCGAAATAGCGAAATGTCGAAAAAAAATATTACCATATTAGGCATCGAATCCTCCTGTGATGACACCTCGGCGGCTGTCATCCGCGATGGCTACCTGCTGTCGAACGTGACGGCTTCGCAGGCTGTGCATGAGGCTTACGGCGGCGTAGTGCCCGAGCTGGCCTCGCGCGCGCATCAACAGAATATTGTACCCGTGGTGGATCAGGCACTGAAGCGCGCCGGCATCTCGAAGGAGGAACTGTCGGCCATCGCCTTCACGCGTGGACCCGGTCTCATGGGCTCGCTGCTCGTGGGCGTCAGCTTCGCCAAAGGGCTGGCAGCCTCGCTGGGCATCCCCATGATCGACGTGAACCACTTGCAGGGCCACGTGCTGGCACATTTTATAAAAGACCCACCCCCTGACCCCTCCCGTCAGGGAGGGGCGCAGGCTGGCGCTGAGAGAACAAGTGGAAATGCAAGTCTCCCCTTACGGGGAGATTTAGAGGGGTCCGTCCCTCCCTTCCCCTTCCTCTGCCTGCTCGTCAGCGGCGGCAACTCGCAGATTGTGCTCGTGAAGGCATACAACGACATGCAGATTATCGGGCAGACCATCGACGATGCTGCCGGCGAGGCTATCGACAAATGCTCCAAGGTGATGGGCTTGGGCTATCCCGGCGGCCCCATCATAGACCGTCTGGCACGACAGGGCAACCCCGACGCCTTCCACTTCGCCAAGCCCGCCATCGAGGGCTACAACTACAGCTTCAGTGGTCTGAAGACCTCGTTCCTGTACAACCTACGCGACTGGATGAAGGATGATCCCGACTTTATCGAGCATCACAAGGAAGACCTGGCAGCGTCGCTGGAGAAGACCATTGTGGACATCCTCATGAACAAACTGCGCCGCGCCGCCAAGGACTTGAAAATCAAGCATGTCGCCGTGGCCGGAGGCGTCAGCGCCAACACAGGTCTGCGTGAAGCCTTCAAGGAACATGCCCGTCGCTACGGCTGGACCATCTATATCCCCAAGTTCAGCTACACCACCGACAACGCTGCCATGATCGCCATCACGGGCACCTTCAAGTATGCCGACAAGGACTTCTGCCCGATGGAAGCTCCGGCGTATAGTAGAGTGGCTATATAGGGTTTAAGGGTTTAAGAAGTTCAAGAAGTTCAAGAGTTCAAGGCTCAAGAAAATTGTGAAATTGTAAATCGTCAAATTGTCCAATAAAATAGATTGTCAAATTGTAAAATTATATAGGTTGTGAATATTCAGACAAAGTTAATTTCGCGCGAGATCAGTGAGTATCTTTGGCGCTCAGGAAAGACCGTCAGTACGGCCGAAAGTTGCACCGTTGGCAATGTGGCATCAGCCATAGCAGCCCTTCCCGGTGCCAGCAACTACTTCCGTGGTGGCATCGTAGCCTATTCTAACGATCTGAAAGTGAAACTGCTGGGTGTCCCGTCGGCACTGTTGGAAGAAAAAGGTGCCGTGAGCGAAGACGTGGCACGCGTGATGGTGGAAGGAGCCATAGAACATCTCGACAGCCATTACGCCGTGGCTGTCACGGGCTATGCCGGACCAGGCGGAGGCCCCGAGGCTCCCGTGGGAACCATCTTCGTGGCGGTGGGCACAACAGACCGGATTGACGTGCGCGAGTTGCGTGGCGACGACGGACGTGAAGAAAATGTCACCAGAGCCACACTCACTGCCCTTCAAATGCTGCTGGAACGCCTGAAAAATGACTTTCCGCTCGTCTCGGAGTGATTTTTTCGCTCAAACCTTTGCGTAATCCGAAAAAATGCAGTACCTTTGCGCGCTGTTTGGAAGAAAAGTAATATTGAAAGTTACAAAAAGGAAAGATTAGAACATGTCTAAGATCTGTCAAATCACCGGAAAGAAAGCGATGCACGGTAACAATGTGTCGCACTCTAAGCGCCGCACAAAGCGTGTCTTCGACGTGAACCTCTTCACCAAGAAGTTCTACTGGGTCGAGGAAGACTGCTGGATCAGCCTGAACATCTCGGCTGCCGGTCTGCGCTTGATTAACAAGATTGGTCTCGATGCCGCTATCAAGCGTGCAGCTGAAAAGGGCTACCTCCAGTAAGCAGAGCCATCTGAGTCGTTAACATTCAAAACGTAGTAAATCATGGCAAAGAAAGCTAAAGGCAATAGAGTACAGGTGATTCTCGAATGCACGGAAATGAAGGAGAGCGGCCTCCCCGGCACCTCCCGCTACATCACCACGAAGAACAGAAAGAACACCCCCGAGCGTCTGGAGTTGAAGAAGTACAATCCGATTCTCAAGCGCATGACGGTTCACAAGGAAATCAAATAAAACTGAAGCAACATGGCAAAGAAAACAGTCGCAACCCTGCAAACGGGTAAGACCGATGGCCGTAGCTACACAAAGGTCATCAAGATGGTGAAGAACGAAAAAGGTTCTTACTCCTTCGATGAGAAGATGGTCCCCAACGAGGCCGTCCAGGATTTCTTCAAGAACTAAAGGGCTTTTCTTCAGGAACTAATCTTCACAGCAAGTAGCAACTTTCAATATCCTACATCCTGCTTGCAGGATGAGCGAAACAAGAAGAGGCGTGTCCACAGGGGCACGCCTCTTTTGTCTTCTGTCGGCATTAAACGCACGATGGCGTTTCAAAGGGTGAAAGACCTAAAGTCATTCCTACATCACTCCCATCAACTTCAGGATCAGTGGAGCCAGCAGGGCCGTGAGCAGGCCGTTGAGGATGAGCCCCAGCGAGGCATAGGCTCCGTAGGTCTCGCCTTTCTCCATGGCACGTGAGGTGCCGACGGCATGCGATGCCGTGCCGATGCTTAAGCCCTGAGAGTAGGGGTTCTTGATGTGCCACACCTCCAGCACCTTGAAGCCGAAGACGGCACCGAAGAGACCCACGCAGACCACGATGGCTGCCGTGAGCGACGGGATGCCACCCATGGCCTGGCACACCTCCATCGCTATCGGTGTGGTTACGGACTTGGGAGCCAGTGAGATGATGGTCTCGCGTGAAGCACCCATCAGCTGTGCGATGAGCACCACACTCGCAACGCCTGCTATGCAACCTGTCAGCTGCGACAGGAAGATGGGCAGAAACTGACGGCGTATCTGTCCCAGATGCTGGTAGAGCGGAACGCCCAGGGCCACGATGGCGGGCTTCAGCCAGAATTCGATGTAGCCGCCGGCCTGGGCGTAGGTCTCGTAGCTGATGCCCATGACCTTCAGCAGCACAATCAGTACCGCGATGGTCACGAGGATGGGATTCAGCACAATCCATCCCACCCGTTTCTGCAGTTGGCGTGCGAGAAAGAAGATGCCGAATGTCAGTGCCAGCAGGACGATGTTATTCTGTAGTATCTCCATCACTCTTCACTTTGAACATCTGATGCACCCAACCCGTCACGATGAGCACCACCACGGTGCTCACGACCGTTGCCACGGCTATAGGCAGAAATTCTGCTTTGATGACATCTAAGTATAGCATCAGCGCTACGCCCGGGGGTACGAAGAAGAAACCCATGTTGGAGATGAGGAAGTCCGACATCCCCTTCACCCATTCCATCTTGATGACCTTCGTCTGCAGCAGGCCCGTCAACAGCAGCAT
The DNA here is from genome assembly GCA_015060555.1 of Prevotella sp. GTDB lineage: Bacteria > Bacteroidota > Bacteroidia > Bacteroidales > Bacteroidaceae > Physcousia. Next base: position 117,837 of record SUYG01000044.1, on the reverse strand, counting down.
CCCGATGATACTACTCGGGATGCTGATGCCTGTGAGCCACACGATGAGTTCGCCCAACGCGAGGCAGCCAAAGATGATAAAACACTGACGGATCATCAGTCGATGATGTCGAAGCCGGTGTAGGGCTGCAGAGCCTTGGGGATGCGGATGCCGGCTTCAGTCTGGTTGTTCTCTAAGAGAGCAGCCACGATGCGGGGCAGGGCCAGGGCCGAGCCGTTGAGGGTGTGGCAGAGCTCTGTCTTCTTGTCGGCAGTGCGACGGTAGCGGCACTTCAGGCGGTTGGCCTGATAGGTGTCGAAGTTCGAGACGCTGCTGACTTCGAGCCAGCGCTTCTGTGCCTCGCTATACACCTCGAAGTCATAGCAGATGGCGCTGGTGAAGCTCTGGTCGCCGCCGCAGAGGCGCAGGATGCGATAGGGGAGTTCCAGCTTCTGCAGCAGACCCTCCACGTGTGCCAACATCTCCTTGTGGCTCTCCTTGGAGTGTTCGGGAGTGTCGATGCGTACAATCTCTATCTTCGAGAACTCGTGCAGACGGTTCAGTCCGCGCACGTCCTTGCCGTAGCTGCCGGCTTCGCGGCGGAAGCACTGCGTGTAGGCGCAGTTCTTGATGGGCAGGTCTTTCTCGTCGAGGATGACATCGCGGTAGATGTTTGTCACGGGCACCTCGGCCGTGGGGATAAGGTAGAAGTCATCCACCTCGGCGTGGTACATCTGGCCCTCCTTGTCAGGCAGCTGACCTGTGCCGTAGCCTGAAGCTGCATTCACGACTGTCGGCGGCATGATCTCCGTGTAGCCGGCCTTGTTGGCTTCGGCGAGGAAGAAGTTGATGAGTGCGCGTTGCAGCTGGGCACCCTTACCGATATAGACGGGGAAGCCGGCACCTGTGATCTTCACGCCCAGGTCGAAGTCGATGAGATTGTATTTCTTGGCCAGTTCCCAGTGGGGAAGGCGTGCTGCCTCAACCACAGGATTCGTCGTCCAGTTGCCTACGGTGTCGGTGCCGTCGCATTCTTTCAGGTTGCTCTTCACCACCACATTGTCCTCAGCCGCAGCACCTTCGGGAACTTCGTCATAGGGGATATTGGGAATCTGGCAGAGCTGCTCGGTGAGCTGGCGCTGTGCCTCGTCCATGATGGTTTCGAGGTCCTTGGCCTTCTCCTTGAGTGTTGCCACGGCGGCCTTGGCCTGGTCGGCCTGCTCGCGCAGTCCCTGCTTCATGAGTCCGCCAATCTCGGCAGCTTTCTTCTTGCTCTCGGCGAGCAGGTTGTCGAGCTGCTGCTGTGCCTCGCGGCGTTTCTTGTCTGTGGCCTGCACGGCGGCGATGGCCTCCTTGGCGCCCTGGAAGTGCTTCTTCTCAAGACCGCGAATGACGCGGTCGGTCTCTTCATTGATGAGTTTAAGTGTTAACATTATTCGTTTAACGTTTATCGTTTAACGTTTATGGATTTGCGATAGATTTCTTTTTACGAATTACGGATTTACGATTTACGCTCGGAGGCCTACATAGGAGAGGCACACCAAATCGTAAATTGTAAATCCGTAAATTGTAAATTACGAGAGTTGTCTTATGCCTCAGCTACGGGCTCTACGGACACCGTACTGCGGTCGAGGCGTCCTTTCTTGAAGGATACCACGCCGTCCACGAGGGCATAGAGTGTGTGGTCGCTGCCCATGCCGACATTCTTGCCGGGATAGTGCTGTGTGCCACGCTGGCGAACGATGATGTTACCAGCCACGCAGTGCTGACCACCAAAAATCTTCACACCGAGTCTTTGTGCTGCAGACTCGCGGCCGTTCTTAGAACTACCTACACCTTTTTTATGTGCCATGTTTCTTCAGTTGTTTTAGTGGTTAAGCAATAACTTCCTTGATGTTCAACTCCGTGAACTGCTGGCGGTGACCGTTCAACTTACGGAAGCCCTTGCGGCGCTTCTTGTGGAAGACGAGCACCTTGTCGCCTTTAACCAGGGGTGAAACGACTTCGCAGACCACCTTAGCACCCTTCACCACGGGAGCACCCACGGTGATGGCACCTTCGTTGTCCACCAATAACACTCTCTCAAATTCAACAGTCTGCTGAGCCTCGGCACCCTGGATGTGGTACACAAACAGCTTCTTGCCGGCTTCTGCCTTGAACTGTTGACCGTTAATCTCTACGATTGCGTACATTTGTGATAAATATGTATTTAACGGGTTTTACCGGGAGGCGGGTAACCATCGTGGCACCACTTCACTAAGCCCCTTCGGTCTCAAATCGGCCGCAAAGATAGTGACTTTCTGCGGAATGGCCAAAGGTTTGCCCTACTTTTTTCGTTTCTGTCAAGAATCAGAGCCTCTATCTCTGAAAAAGGTGATAAAAAAGAGACTATTTCAAAGATTTTGTGTACCTTTGCGCCGCTTTTTAAGAAACGAAGAAAATGAATTTGTATATTCGCTATTTTGAAGATGAAGTCGTGGTGACCACCGTTGATGCCGCTTTAGACTTCATCCGCTCCATTCAGGACTTTAAGGTAACCCCTCAGTTCGAGGCTGAATTCCGTGACTATGCCGAAGGGTCCATACCATTTCCTAAAAGATATAAGGTACGCCCGCGCGTGTACTTCATCGTCATCAAGACACAGGCCTCCACGCTCGAGGAGTTCAAGGCCAACGGCAAGGGAGGCGAGACTGAGAATGCTGAAGCCCGCCCCGACCGTCCGCTGCGTTCCAGAGATCTGGCCCGCCAGCGTCTGAACGACGAGTGCCCGGGCTGGTACGAGGGTTCCATCACCTTCAAGCGTGTAGTGGTGGTGCCTGAGACAGGTAAGTTTGATTATCTCGACACCACCTTCGCTGCCTTGGTGAAGGCCTACAGCGCACAGGACTGCTACAACCGCATCGTCGATTACCTGCGTTCGCGCTCCGATGTCGATCCGCGCAGCCAGTTCCCTTCACCCAAGGGAAAAAATTTCCAATACTCCTTTGTGGGTCTTAAACCCTATTCCGAGTTGAATGTCTAATCCGTAAGTAAGCTACAAAAAAAGATACAAATGAAAATGAAGAATGTATTTCTTGCCATCGCCATGATGGCTGTGAGCGCCACCGCCATGGCGCAGTACGAGGGAACAGCATGGTATGACCGTATCGGCACAGGCGAAGACAGCCTGCGCACGCGTCAGAACCTGAGTCTGTTCCAGACCGCTATTAACGGCAACAACTGGGAAGAAGCTTATGAGGCTTGGAAGCCCGCTTTCGAGAAAGCTCCTTTCGCACAGATGGGTCTCTACACCAACGGTGCCTACATGCTGGCCATGCTGATTCAGGGCGAGCAGGACGCCGCCAAGAAGCAGCAGTACTTCCAGGAACTGATGAATGTTTATGACACCCGCGTCAAGAATCTCGCAGGCCTCAACTCCTTCACCCGTGCCGACCGTCGTGCCACCGAGGGCGACGTCATCGCCCGCAAGGCTTATGACTATGCTGCCTACGGTCCTGCCTGCGACCCGACCTACACACTTGACAAGGCCTATGCTATGTTCAAGGACGGTATCAACAAGATCAACGAACAGGGCGGCCGCGAGGTCGAGGGCTTCGTGCTCGATGCCTTCTTCCGTGTGAGCTACGCCAAGTACCAGGCCGACAACAACGGCTTCCGCGAGTCCTTCCTGCAGGACTACCTCGAGAGCAAGGATGTCTGCGACAAGATGCTGCAGCTGGCCAAGGAAGAGACCGATCCCGAGAAGGCCCAGAAGATTGTCGCCAAGTACGACCAGCCCCTGAACACCATCGAAGGTCTCTTCGCTGAGTCCAAGGCTGCCGATCGCGACCAGATCATCGCCATCTTCACCCCGAAGATCGAGGCCAACAAGGATAACCTCGCTTACCTGAAGAGCGCCCTGACGCTGATGGCCGCCAACGACTGCGATGACACCCCCGTCTATTACAAGGCTGCCGAGTACGCCTACAACATCGAACCTACCTTCGAGAGCGCCATCGGTACAGCCCAGAAATACTACAAGGACGGCGAGACCGCCAAGAGCGTGAAGTACTACAACGACGCCATCGACCTCTGCCAGAGCGACACCCAGAAGGGTAACATCGCCCTGCGTGTGGCTGCCGCTATGCGCAAGGGTGGCGACTTCAAGAGCGCTTATGACTACCTCGACAAGGCCATGCAGTACAACCCCGACCTCGAGGGTAAGTGCTATATGCAGCGTGCCAACATCGCCACCAAGGAGAAGAACTACGCTCAGGCCAAGACCTACTGCGACAAGGCTGCAGCCGCCGACATCACCCTCGCCGGTCAGGCACAGCGCCTGAAGAGCAGCATCCAGACCGTGGAGGCTCACAATGCCGAGTATGCCCGTCAGAAGGCTGAGTACGACCGCCAGCAGGCTGAGCTGAAGGCCGAGGAAGACTTCTGGAAGGCAGGTAAGAAATAATCCGAACCATCCTACAGTGGCCGAGAAAGAAATCAGATGGGGCTTCATCGGTTGTGGTGAAGTCACGGAAAAGAAGAGCGGCCCGGCATTCAACTTAGTGCCGGGCTCCTCTGTCGTAGCTGTCATGAGTCGCAAGGCCGAGCGTGCCCGCAGCTACGCCGAGCGACACCACATCCCCCGCTGGTACACCGATGCTCAGGAACTGCTGGACGACCCCGACGTGAACGCCGTCTATATCGCCACGCCGCCCTCGTCCCATGTCACCTTTGCCATCATGGCCATGAAGAGCGGCAAGCCCGTCTATGTCGAGAAACCCTTGGCCGCCACCTACGAGGAGTGCCTTCGTGTCAACCGCGTGTCACGTGAGACCGGTGTCCCCTGCTTCGTGGCCTACTACCGCCGCTATCTGCCCTACTTCCAGAAGGTGAAGGAACTGGTGGAGAGCGGCACTATCGGCAAGGTCGTGGGCGTACAGATTCGCTTCGCCGTGCCGCCCCGTGACCTCGACTACAACCGCAAGCAGTTGCCCTGGCGCGTACAGCGTGACATCGCTGGCGGCGGCTACTTCTACGACCTCGCGCCCCATCAGCTCGACCTCCTTCAGGAACTCTTCGGCCCCATCGTTCGTGTCAGCGGCTTCTGCTCCAACCGTGCCGGCCTCTATGACAGCGAGGACACCGTCAGTGCCTCCTTCCAGTTCATGGATGGACTGCCCGGCAGCGGCACGTGGTGCTTCTGCGCCCACAAGTCGGCGCGCACCGACCGCATCCAGATCATCGGTGACCACGGCCAGATCTGTTTCTCGGTGTTCACCTACGAACCCATACATCTGCACACCGAGCATGGCGTGCAGTCGCTGGAAATCCCCAATCCGCCACACGTGCAGATGCCCCTCATCCAGAACGTCGTGGAACATCTGCAGCACAAGGCCGTCTGCCGTCTCGACAGCGTCAGCGCCACCCCCGTCAACTGGGTCATGGACAAGATACTGGGTAAACTCTAAACATCCTCCCATCGCATGAAACGCATCTGTTTCTTAGCCGCATGTCTTTTTCTCCGGAGCTTCTCCGCTTCGGCGCAGACGACACGGCTGGACAGCGTACCGTGCGACACCCTCTCCCTTGACTCACTGGCCCTCGACACATTACCCCACGACTCCCGGCTCTCAGACCTTCGTCGCCTCGAAGTCATCTCCCTCGACTCCCTTCAGCCTTTGGTCATCACCCCCGTTCCCTCCACCTCCTTCTTTAAGAAAGTGGGCGGTTTCGTGAAGCATATCGTCGATCTCTTCGACGAGATCAACCCCGACTACATCGAGCGTGTCGGCTACAACTTCACAGGGATGCTTCAGGCCACCACCAATTTCGAGCGCTACACCATCAGCCTCGATGACTACTCCCAGTACCTCTCCTTCCGCCAGCGCCCCGACCTGCGCTTCGGTCCCTATTTCGGCTGGCGCTGGATATTCCTGGGCTACACCTATGACTTCACCAGCATCGGCAAGTCACAACTCAATCGCGGTTCCAAGTTCGAGTTCTCCCTCTACTCCTCGATGGTCGGCATCGACCTGATGTGGCGTCGCACCGGCACCGACTTCTACCTGCGCAAGGTCAGCGGCTTGGGCGAGGATGCCGAGAAGTACGAGGGCACCGACATCTCCAACTACATCAGCTCCAACATCACAGGAGCCAACATCTACTACATCTTCAACCACCGCAAGTTCTCCCATCCTGCCATCTACTCGCAGAGCACCATCCAGCGTAGGTCCGCAGGCTCGTGGCAGCTCGGCTTCGGCGTCACCGTCCACGATATCCACTTCGACTACCAGGCACTTCCCCAGGATATCTTCAAGGGTATTGTCGAGAACCAGTACGAGACGCTGGAGCACATCAAGTATGTGGACTACAGTCTCAGCGCAGGCTACGGCTACAACTGGGTCTTTGCCCGCGGTTGGTGCTTCGGCATCTCCCTGATGCCGGCGCTGGGCTACAAGTGGGCCAGTGCGCAGACCGCCCTCCTGCAGAACACCGAGAACACGGAATCCCAGGGCGGCAGCTTCTCTGAGAAAATCGACGAGATCTTTCGCAAGCGTGGCAACATCAATCTCGACATCACCGGTCGTGCCGGTCTCATCTACAACACCGGTCGCTGGTTCGTGGGCCTCTTCGGCATCATCCACAACTACAACTACCGTCGCGACGAAATCCTCTTCACCAACATCTTCGGAAACATCAACCTCTGTGGCGGCTTCTATTTCCAGAAGCGCCATTTCAAGGACTAAATACACAAACAAATATTCATTATTCTAACCTATTTATCACATGAGAGTAATTTTTACCCTACTGCTGACAGCCTTGATGGCCTTCCCTGTGATGGCACAGGAGAACAGTATCGCAGTTGCTCCCGGAGCACAGTACGTGCTGCGCAACGTGGCCACAGGATCCTATCTCATGAAGGACGGCACCACCACTTTCAATGAAGCGGAAGCCTCCAACTGGCGTGTAGTGACCAACGACACCATCCACTATGACAATGCCCCTGCGCTCTACTTCATTCACTCTGACGAGAGCATCATGCAGCTCTCCAACAGCGGCGCTGGCTGGTCTGTGAAGTTCTCACCCACGCCCAGCACCACCTATTTGATGCCCAGCGAGACCACCCCTGGTACCTTCAAGTTCCGCTATCGCTACCTCCTCGATGTCCGCTTCCTGAATGTCGAAGTTGATAACCTTGGTGCTGAGCGTCTCACGGCCGCCCGCACCTCCTCGCCCTACAACGACTGGGAGTTTGTCCCCACTTCGCATCCCCGCGACTACCGCTATCGTCTGATGTCCATGGACCGTAGTAACTCCAACACCAAGTATTGCATTGCCTACCGTTCCGTTGACCTCAAGGGCGAGCCCTGCTGGCTCTCCGGCTGGATAGCTGTTCCCACCAATGGAAAGGGTGGTGTCTCCAATGCCGACCACATCCTCTTCTCGGGTCACCACACCGTCACCAAGAACACCGAGTGGCCCTCCACCACCAGCCCGATCGATGCCTTCTCCTTCGACTTCTCCACCAACAAACCCGTCATGGTGGAGCCCGACTACTACGGCTGCGGCATCACCGACATGTATGACAGTCCCTACCTCGCCCCCGACATCATGGCCGAGCAGAGCGTTGACATGCTTCTGATTGCCCACGACCTGTTGCGCGACCTCCACCAGATGGACTGCTCCGCAGGCACCTATCCCACCTATGGCATTGGTGCCTCCCAGGGCGCTTCCATCATACTGGCCTGCCAGCGCTATGTTGAGAACTCCCCCAAGATCAGCGCTGCCCAGCGTCAGGCCATCAACTGGGTTCGCTCCTGCGTCTGTGCCGGTGCCTACAACCCCTTGGCAACCATCTCACACTACCTCTACACCGACGTGCTTGGCGAGCCCAACGTAGTACCCCTCCTGGTGATGGGAATGGTGGCAGCCTATCCCGAGATCTTCGGCGAAACCACGGTTGAGGACTACTTCTCCGAGACTTTCAACAATTCCGGCATTCTCGAAAGAATCCGCAGCCACCAATACACCAACGACGAGAACTCCGCATACGTCATCAGCAACTGCGGTAACACGATGACCGCCCTCCTCTCCGAAGAGGCTAAAGACCCGAATTCCGACATCGCGCAGAAGCTGCTGAAGGCCCTGGGGCAGTGCAACATCACACGTGACTGGTCGCCCCGTGCAAACATCGTCCTCTACTACAACCCCACAGATGATGTCGTTCCCTACCTCAACACCATCTCCTTCTACAACGGAATGAAAGACCGCTGTCAGGGCACGCTCGAGGTCCGTCCGAGCACCTTCTCTTTCGGCGGCCATAATGAAGCCTGCGTTGAATTCTTCGCACGAATGATTTTTGGAGCTTATAAAGAATAAACTATGACACTCGCATATCTTTTTTACTGGTACTATGTAGTACTCACCGCCACTACGGGTGGCAAGATCTATGCCACAGGCGACTGGCGCCTGCCCCTTTCAAGTGAAGACTTCGGCGACCGCATCGAGACACGATGGGTCATTGCCGGCACCGAAAACCGCTCATCCTGCTACGCTTGGGTACGTCCCGACGAGGGCTACCACTTCGCAGGCTTCTACGATGAGAACGACCAGCTCGTGAGTGCCACCGACCAGCTCGATGAGATCCGTCTGTGGAGCACCACCGACAGCGCTCAGGAGGAGGACGGCATCGTCAGCGGTATCAACCTCTATCCCGTTACGCCCCGACGCTTCACTGCCGTCTTCGAGCCCGATATTCCCCTGCAGATCACTGCACCCAAGGACGCCGCCAAAGCCGTCTCCACTGCCGATGAACTCTTCGACCTCTCAGGCCGTAAGATCACCACACCACGCAACGGACAGATCATCGTTCGCAACAGAAAGAAGATCATCATCAAGTAAATGATTCTCTCATATCACATCTTTGAGGCTGTGTCAAATACATAACACAGCCTCTTTATGTTTCCCACAACGAATTATGCAAATTTTACGAATTGTCGAGGAGTCTCTTAGACAGCTACTCATCATCCATATTCTCTGCGGCCTGACTCCGCTGCCGCTGCTGCATCTCTATGACGGTGGCAGTGGGCTGTTTGGCCGTTTCGCGTACCATGGGCGTGTAGGCTTCGATGGTGCGCTTCCAGTCCATGATGCCCATGTCAGGGTAGCGCGTTCCGAACAGTTCCATGGCTTCACGCTGTAGTTCGAAATCTGTGGTGTCGGGGTTCAGCAGCAGACGGTTGTAGATGAGGTTGCGCACCTCCTGGTCATCCTCGACGGTGGCGAGTTTCTGCTCGATGTGGAAGTGCTCCTCGTCGTCAGCCCAGCGGTTGCACTGTTCCATGACCGTGCGCAGCGCCTGTTCCTGTCCTTCGGGCGGGTAGTGGTATTTCTTCAGCAGTCGCTTCACCATCACGCGCATCTTAGCCCTTGCCGATTCCTTATGGTTCCAGTCGATGGTGCGGTTCTTGCGCAACTGCTCTGTCAGTTCTTTGGTGAGCTTGACGAATTCCTCATTTGAATATGCATCCTTCACTCCTTGCGGCGAGCTGAGAGCATCATAGAAAGCTTTCTCTTCTATCGTCAGTCCCAGTTCGTTCCCTTCCTCTTCACAGCGTCTGATTTCCTCAGCCATCCTCAGCAGTTCAGCTATCACCTCTTCATTGGTCAGCATCCCCTTCAGATAGTTAGATAGCGCATTATTCATCATTTCGCTGAACTTCAGACTTTGCACGATATTGGTACGTTCAAACTTCCGAATCCTATCCCGCACGAGATTCTCCAGAAGCTTCAGAGCCAGATTGCGCTCTTTCATCTTCTTAACCTCATTCAGGAAACTCTTATCAAACAGTGAGAACTGCACATTGGGAGTCAGCACCTCTACCCCCTGACTCTGCAGACTCTGTTCCAACAGGCGAGATATTCGCTCGTTGATGTCATGCTTAGAGATGGTGGATCCCTTTGCATCCAGTCTTTGAAGCATCACCCTCAGGGCATCCATGAAGGTGACTTCCAGCTTATCATGATCGGAAATCAGCGACTTGCACAGTGTCTGTGCATTATGCAGCAACTGGCTTTCAGTGATAAAACTTTTGCGTCTTTCCTGATTATCTCTCTCCAGCATGAAATTCACGCCACTTGTAATCAGTTTGCTGCGTTCCGGGTCAGAGCCTTCATACCAGACGCTATAGTCGAAGCCATGCAACAGGTCGCGGCATATTTCTAATTTCTCTTGGAACTTCACCAATGCCGTCTTGCTGATGTCCGGGTCGCCGAACTGCTTCTTATCACGGCTCGTGTAGTCCTGCATGGCTTGTTTCAAAGCACCTGCTATACCCACATAATCCACCACCAGTCCGCCCTCCTTCTCCGGGAACACCCTGTTCACTCTGGCTATGGCCTGCATCAGGTTGTGGTCTTTCATGGGTTTATACACATACATCGTAGCCAATGACGGCACATCAAATCCTGTCAGCCACATGTCCACCACGATGGCAATCTTCATCGGGCTGTCATCGTCCTTGAAGAGGGTTGCATATTCCTTGTTCCGCTTGGCATCTATCACATCGTGCCACTCCTCTTTATCCGTGTTTGCAGCACTTGCCACGACATGAACCTTCTCCGTCCATCCTGGGCGCATCTCCAGTATCTTCCTGTAGATCTTCACGGCAGCCTCTTTGTTGTAGGCCACAATCATCGCCTTGCCTGTCAGTTCAAACTGGCGATTCTTCTCATAGTGTTCGATGATATCTTTGCAGAGACTTTCTATCGTATCAGGATGACACAATATCTCTTTCAGCCCGCTGTTCTCCTGGCGTGCCTTGTTTATCTGTTCGTCAGTGGCTCCTTCGTCTGCCAGGCGGTCAAACTCGTCATCCAGTTTCCGCAGAGCCTCTTCGTTCAGATTCAGTTTTATCACGCGGCTCTCATAATAGACCGGTTTTGTGGCACCATCGGCCACCGCCTGCGACATGTCATAGACATCGATATAGTCACCGAACACCTCTTTCGTGTCTCTGTCCCTTTGAGAGATGGGCGTACCCGTAAAGCCTATGAACGAGGCATGAGGCAACGACTCGCGCATGAACAGCGCAAAGCCTTTCTTCATCTTCTCTGCCTTCGAATCCCAGTGTTCATCACCGTATTGCGAACGATGTGCCTCGTCTGTGATCACGATGATGTTTTCTCTGTCGCTCAGCAGTCCTGTTCCTTCCTCGAACTTCTGAATGGTGGTGAAGATGATACCTCCCGTCTGCAGGTCTTTCAGTTTCCTGACGAGGTCTTCGCGTCCTGCGGTCTTGGAAAGTTTCCCCTTTTCATTCAGGTCGAAGCCCACGCGTTGCGGTTCCTGCCTTATAAACTTCTGGCACCCTGCGAACTGCTCATACAGCTGCTGGTCCAAATCATTGCGGTCTGTCACCACCACGATAGTACACTGCGGGAACTCCTGTATGAGCCTATGCACATAAAACACCATTGAGAGCGATTTTCCGCTCCCCTGAGTATGCCAGAAGACACCGATCTTTCCGTCGCCGCCTATTGCCGTATGCGTCTTCACCATTGCCTTGTTGACAGCAAAGTATTGATGATAGGCTCCCATGATTTTTGCGGTCTTTCCGTCCTTATGGTCGAAGCAGATGAAGTTCTGGATGATATCAATGAGTCTTTCTCTCTTGAAAACGCCGTTGAAGAATGTCTCGTAGTCGGCAATGGCATTTGTCTCTACCTTCCCATCCACACTCTTCCATTCCATGTAGCGGTTTTCCTTGGCGGTGATGGTTCCGGCTTTCGAGGTCAGCTGGTCGCTGATAACAGAGAACGCATTATACACGAACAGGGAAGGGCATTTCTGCTGATACTGCTTTATCTGCAGATAGGCATCTTCATCACTGGCTTCTTCCCTGATGGGAGATTTCAGCTCAATCACCACAAGGGGCAGGCCATTGATGAAGACCACCAGGTCACAGCGTATCTTTTCATATTCTACGACAGTCCACTGGTTAACCACCTTGAAAAGATTCTGCAAGGGATTGTCATAGTTGATGAGACGTACGAGGGCAGTCCTTGAACGTCCTCCCTCAGCATACTTCACCTCCACACCATTCTGCACATAGTCCATCAGCGTCTCGTTGCGCTGTTCCAGAACGCCCTCATTCACGTGCGTCACCAATCGAAACGCCTCATTCAGCACCTCTTCACTCAACAGGGGATTCTGCCTGTGCAGCGCTTCGCGCAGGTCTTCCTCATAGTAAGGATTCCTGTAGTCGCGCTCCACGTTGTAGCCACACTCATACGCATATCCCAAATCTTGGAACAGCTGTATCAGCGTATTCTCGTAACTCTCTTCTGTATGGTGGTTGATATTCATATCTCGTTATCTTATTTCTATCAGTTCCATGATGTCAAGCATGTGAAACTCTTTTATACTATAACGTCGCATCACCTACTTTCCTTTTAACAATTTGATATCTTTGTCCAATTCTTTAATACTCTCGAGATGTATTTTTTCCTTTTCTATTTCCTTATATTTGCTATACTCTGTTTCTGCTTTCTGTTTCGCTAATTCGTGGGAAATTTTACCAGGACCTTCCAATACATTGCGTTCATTCAGTTTTAGAATAACATCCAGACGCTCTTTCCAGTCTCGCATATACATTGGCCGATGGGCCAACGCTTGTGCCTCAGCGTATGCCAGATACTGTTCCACTATGAGTTTCAATGCTTGCAACTCATCTTCTTTCAGATAATTCTTTCCTGTCAGAATATCTTGTTTCCTCACTTTCTCTACTTCACTTGTAGAAGTTAATCCCATCATCGGGAGCGATGCATTGGCTCTGTAATATACCAATTCAGCCGCTGTCTTTTCACTCACAGCCCAGAGTAACTTATTTTGTACTTCCTTAAAGAATTGTACAGTCATTTCGTCTGATGGATCATAATCTATGCTTGTCTTGTAGATGTCCTTAATCTGCTGATAGAAAACTTTTTCTTCCAAACGGATTTCCCTGATTTTTTCTATCAGCTCACGGAAATAGTTCATGGAAGAACCTTTCTTGAAACGCTCCTCATTCAAAGCATAACCGCGAATGATATAGTCGCGCAGTCGTTGTGTTGCCCAAATTCTGAACATCGTACCCTGACGAGATTTCACTCGGTAGCCGACGGAAATGATAACGTCAAGGTTGTAATACTTCACTTCTTGGGTTTGGGAAAGTCCTTCAATAGCACCATGCTGAGTGGTATGTCGGAATTTCCGACATACCTTTTCTTCTTCCAGTTCTCCTTCTTTGAAAATGTTGCCGATATGCTCTGTGATAGTTGTTCTTCCCTTACCGAACAATATTGCCATTTGTTCTTGTGTTAGCCATACTGTCTCGTTTTGAAACAGTACGTCAACTTTCACATTACCATCTTCCGATTGGTAAAGGACTATCTCATCTTGTATTGGTACGATATGATCTTTCATAACCTTATCATGCTTTTTCATTGACTTTTAACTCACCCGACATCAAGCGAGGCAAGAGCGTGTCGCGAAGGGTTGCGAGGCGGCGGGATTCAAGTTCATTAGAAATAATCTGATTGAAAATAGGTTCCATAAGAGAGTTTATTTTTTCCATATTCTCCTCATCTGGGATTGAAACCTTTGCTTTGTCCAATTCGCCACGCTTAATATGCCCCATCGTCACAGCTTTGTCTTTGGCTATTCTGATGAAGTTGTCAAGATGATATTGTGTCCATTGATAAACGAACCACTTTGGTGTTTCTTTAGGAGCAACGATGAATAAATGCTGGTTCAACCCACATTTTCCTCCACACCAAATCTTTACCATCAAAGTTCCAGACCACGAGAAAATGATATCGCCATCATTGATGATGTATTTCTTTCCGATTAAGGAAGGAGAGCATAATTCACTATTATCATCAAAACCTCCTTGCCCTAATTCCTTTATCTTTAATACAGGAAGTCCCTTTTCTCCTTCTTCAGGACGGAATTTCTGCATAGCAAGGCCGTTGATATATTCAGCTATTTCAGAAAGGCTTCCCACTCTCCACCCCTTTGGAATCATTCCCAGTTCGCTCTCCACGAACTCGCCATCGCGGAAGGGCTCGAAATCGACGAACCAAGACTTAAACAAAGCCTGTGCCTGCTGCTCCAAATTCTCGTTTATCTTACGATTAACCTCGATTTTATCATCAAGGGAGGAGAGGATGGAGACCACTTTTTTCATGTACTCGGACGAATATATTGGAATAGGCATGTCAACGAGTGACTTTACATTTAGAGTTGGCTGAACTGTTGTATTAAGATTTTCATGTATGTAACGCTGGCCTTGTGGGGAATCAATATAATATTTCACCCAAGAAGCCAGTTGTTTATCTTTAATATCTATTAAACAGGTAGCTCTAACAAGATTACAGCCTGCAAATGACATGGGAACTATTGCTGTTTTACCAATTGTACCTACAACACTAATAATCAATTCACCACCCATTAACTTCGTTCTTGAATACTTTGCATCATTAGCTTTGCTTGTGGTTTCTAATTCCTCAACTTTTCTTAATCCTGAAATAATATTATTCACCTTAATAACAGGCACCCCACCAAAAACGCTTGCTCCTGGTTGAACAATACCATATCCTATTTTTCTATCAGTCAAGGTTCCCAACTTATATTCTTTCCACTCTTCCATCATTCTTCCTCCTCCTTTCTGATAACTTCCCAATGGCCTGTTTTGTCCGAGCCTATGCGACGGACGAATTCGCGGCTTTGGAGGGCTTTGATGGTACGGGCGATAGTGGGACGAGAAAACTGGCAGTATGTGGCAAGCTTCTCGTAAGAATAATCGGGATACAAACTAATCGCATCCAAGACGGTCTGCTCGGTCTTTGAGAGCCGGGACGCACTTACTTTTACAGTATCATTTACAGTATCATTTACAGTATCATTGTCTTCCCGCATCAGCCTGAGCAGGTCGAGTTGGGTGGCTATCACACGGTCGGCAATAAAGTCAATAAAGACCTCTGGACGAGTATGGGCTGTCTCTAACGAATAGATGTATTCATGACGCAGAACGGCTGGAATGATGGCAATGGTAAATCCGTTGCGCAACAAAGCGAGATTCATCAGCAGACGCGCCACACGACCGTTGCCATCCACAAAGGGATGAATGAAGACAAAACGCTGATGCAAGGTAGCCGCCAGTTCCACAGGGTGCAGTTTCTTCTCGTTTTCGTTATACCATTGTACGAGTTTATGCATCTCAGCAGGAATCTTAGATACTGCCGATACAGCATATCGGCTGCCGCTGATATACACTTTTACCTCACGATATTTTCCAGCCTTTTCGGCATCTATCTGCTGATAGAACAGGCGATGAAGAGTCAGGATATTCTCTTCCGCAAGACCTTCCTTTTCGATAATCTGGTAGATATAGTCGTAGGCCCTGGCATGACCCACAGCCTCATAATGATCGCGCAGGGGCTTACCCTCAATCGTCAATCCGTCCTCAATGACTACTTTGGTTTCTGACTCAGTCAGGCTGTTGCCTTCAAGGGCATTACTTGTATAAGTGAGCCCTACACGATAGTATTCACGCAATGATTTAAGCGTTTCAGGCGGCAGCGGTCTGTATGCTGACAGCAAACGGCTGTTCTCGTCAGCTTTCTTGAACTTATCTGTTATCTCACTCATGCTCCCCCCTCCTTTAAATTATATCCTATCCCTGCGAGTTTTTCGCGGATGACAGCCTCCAGTCGGTGGCTTTCGGCGAAGAGGCCGCTGAGTTCAGAGGTGAGGCGCTGCATCTTCTCGGCGAAGGGCTCGCCGTCCTCCTCCTGCTCTGCGATGCCGACGTATCGGCCAGGGGTGAGGATATAGTCTTGCGCAGCGATGTCTTCGATGGAACGAACGGCGCAGAAACCTTTTTCATCTTCCAGCGTCCCAGCACGGAACTGATCGAAGGTGGCGGCTATCTTCAGGATGTCGGCCTCGGTGAGCTCCCGCACGGCACGCGTCACCATCTCGCCCATATTCCTTGCATCGATGAAGAGGGTCTTGCCCGTCTGCACCTTACGGCGTGATAGGAACCAGAGCGACACGGGAATGCCCGTGGAGTAGAACAGCTGCGAGGGCAGCGCCACGATGCCTTCCACCAAGTCGGCCTCCACGATGCGCTGACGGATCTGTCCTTCGCCACCCGTCTGCGACGATAGTGCGCCGTTGGCCAACACGAGGCCGATGCGACCTACGGGCGAGAGGTGGTGAATCATGTGCTGCATCCACGCGAAGTTGGCGTTGCCCGCTGGCGGCACACCGAACGCCCAGCGTTTGTCCTGCTGCAGCTTGTCGGCGCCCCAGTCGCTGAGGTTGAACGGCGGGTTGGCCATCACGAAGTCGGCTTTCAACGTGGGGTGCTGGTCATCGAAGAACGTGTCGGCATACGACGTGCCCAGGTTGGCCTCCAAGCCGCGGATGGCCACGTTCATGCGTGCCATCTTCCACGTCGTGGAGTTCAGCTCCTGACCGTAGATACTGATACCCGTGAGCGATTTCTGATGGTTTTGCAGGAACTTGGCGCTCTGCACAAACATGCCGCCGCTGCCGCAGCAAGGGTCATAGACGCGGCCTTCGTAGGGCTGAATCACCTCTACGATGGTACGGACGATGCAGCTCGGCGTGTAGAACTCGCCAGCGTTCTTGCCCTCTTGCGAGGCGAACTTCTGCAGGCAGTATTCATAGACGCGGCCCAGCAGGTCCTTCTCGTCGCCCGAGGCCAGCATCTTGATGTTCGAGAACAGATCCACGACGTCGCCCAACCGGCGCTTGTCCAGCTCGGGACGCGCGTAGTTGCCGGGCAGCACGCCCTTCAGGCTCAGGTTCTCGTCCTCGATGGCATCTAAGGCATCATCGATGACCTTGCCTATCTCGGGCGTATGCGCCGCCTCGCTGATCACGCTCCAGCGTGCCTTCTGCGGCACGAAGAAAATGCTCTCGGCAGCGTATTCGTCCTTGTCCTCGGGGTCGGCATATTCGTCATCCGACAATTCCGCGAACTTAGCCTCGAAGCGGTCGCTGATGAACTTCAGGAAGATCAACCCCAGCACCACGCTCTTATATTCCGCTGCATCAAGGTTGCCGCGCAGCTTGTCCGCTGCACGCCAAATCGTCTCCTCAAAACCAATCGATGTCGTATTCGTCTGCTTCTTTGCCATATATGTACTTTGCTATTGTTCAGTCAATGCACTCAAATGATTCCATGGCCCCTGTGCTCAGGTTTTCAGGTGCCGTAACGACACTTTCGTGCTCTTTTGGCTACAAATGTAACGATTATTTCGTTATCAGCAGCAAAAAAGCGAGAAAAAGTGATTTGTGAGAGAAAAAAGAAGAAGAGAAAGGAGAAAAAATGGTTTATGGTTCAGGGGTGACGGAACCTAAATCGGACTTAAATCTGAACTTAAATCTTTGCCCGTACACCGTTGGAGGTTTTCTAACCACGGAGGCGCAAAGATCACGAAGACATGTCCTGTTGTTGTCATGGAATGGAAGTACGGGAGCCAGCTCTCGCTCGGCATAGTTCAAACTCGTTTGTCTTTGCCTTCGCTTACTTGCAGCCTTCTAATGTCTCTTTTCCTTCTTCGAACCCACTACGAGGGTATAAGCCTACTTTAACAGCTTCCTACCTTCATTATTCTCCAGCACCTGCATCTGTTGAATGGCAATCTGATTGAGTTTTACGAGCCTTTCGCCCTGTGGCATACCGTCGTTGATGAGAACGGCATTGATGTTCTCCATATTTGAGAGACAGATGAGTTCGTTGATGGTAGCATAGTCTCGGATATTGCCCTTAAGCTCTGGATTGGCATCGCGCCATTGCTTAGCAGTCATGCCAAACATAGCGACATTGAGTACGTCGGCTTCCTCAGCATACTTCATCGCTGCTTGCTCGCGAGTTACTTCTGCTGGAATGAGGTTGCTTTTGATGGCATCGGTATGAATGCGGTAGTTGATTTTTGAGAGTTCACGCTTGGCTGACCATGCAAGTTGCTTCTGTTCGTCAGCCTTCATGCGCTGGAACTCTTCAATTAGGTAGAGTTTGAAGGTGACACTGATTGCGGTGCCGAATTCAAAGGCGATGTCCTTAAAAGCGTATGTGCCACCATAGCGCCCTCGCTTGACGATAATTCCGATAGCGTTCGTTCTTTCAATCCACTCGCTGGCACTCAGTGTAAAGTTCGGAAGGCCTGCCTGCATTCTAAAGTGGTCAAATTCGACCACTTTGAAATTGGGGTTGTGAATCATTTCCCATGTTCCAAGGAATTCAATGGTATAGCGTGTGCGAATCCAATTCTTTATGACATCAGCCGCACGGCTCTCGTCCTGCTTGCCATTGGCCATATCCGTCAGAGAGATATAGTCCTTGTCGTTATGCGACAGGATGGTAATTTCTGTATTCTGTACTATTATCTTTGCCATCAGATAAATGATTTTCGCCTGCAAATATATACAATTTTTCTTTTCGCCCTGCAAAAACACAAAGCTATTTTGGTCTGAGAGCCGAAAAAATCAATTGTTCATGCGATGTCGCACAAAAAAGCCCATTCTGCGGAAGATCTGTAAGCATAAATGCAATTTGTTTACTCCTCTTCTTCCATCTCCGAATTATCTTCTTCCATCTCCGAACCATCTTCGAGGGTATAAGCCGATGGGTTCAGGGTTTATTGTTTATGGTTAAGAATTGAGGAGAAGAGTATAAAAGAACAGAAAAAGTCAGCAGGTGTGTGCTGACTTTTCTGGGATTCAATTTTATTTCTCTTACTTGAGACTAGCCGATAAGCATCATTGATTTGAAATCTGTAAGTCTTAGTATTTTTGTCTGATTATGACTTCCAACTGATGTCCAATGAGAAACGAAATCCAAAGGTTTGTGTCTAGGATAACCTTCATTTTGCGTATCTTACGGCTTTTACCTCATCCATGATCTCGTCTTCGCTGATAACGGGAGTAGCAGGACGGGAAGAGACGAAACGATCCAGTAGCTGCTCACGTGTTTCTACCTGCCACCCGAACTTACGGATGAGTTCACGGAACAACGACCAATCCACGGTCGGCACGTTTACAAAAACGCCCTGCATTGTTGCGCTATTTGTCATAATATTGATGCTGTTTCTGTGTTAGACGTTGCAAATATAACGATTATTTCGTTATCGGCAGCAAAAAAGCGAGAAAAAGTGATATGAGAGAGAAAAAATGGTTCAGGGTTCAAGGTTCAAGGTTCAGGGGTGACGGAACTTAAATCGGACTTAAATCTGAACTTAAATATATTTCTCTTGGGTAATTCCGGAATCCTCGAAAATGACGAAAGCACCTGGTTTGGGGTTTAGGGTTAAGGGTTAAGGGTTAAGGGCTTAGGGTTGTGTGATTAAATAAGGTTCGTTTGCGCGCGCGTACGTTAGATTTTGCTCGAAAAAACCTACATACCTACACCCGTGGTGGTTAACTTGCAGAATATAAGGCGAATGGGTGGGTGTAGGTAAGGGTGTAGGTAAGCTAAAGTGGTGTAGGTTTTAACATGTTTTTGGTCATTCACACGAATTGCAGTTGGGAATAATGCGTAGTATGTTTGGTGCGAGAGCATGGTCTTCCAGCATTACAACGTGATGCTCTGTCGTAAGTGTATGGCCTTCCAGACATAAGAGCTGGGGATTCCAGTTGAAAGGGCATGGCCTTATGGTTTTTGCCACTTGTGGCAAAAGGTTTTCTCACAGGTGAGAAAAATGTTTCTCACTTGTGAGAAAAATCAAATCGATATGGAGAGTTGGCTCGAGGAATATGGAGAGTTGGCTCGAAGAATGGGGGAGTGGACTTGACGGACAGGGGGAAGGAGAAGGTTGAAAAGGTATAGGGGTGATTTGTGTGAATGGCTGTTTTCAGGGCGAAACCTACACCTTTTCGTCCTACCTACACCCGAACCTACACCTGTTTATGAGATTGAAATAGAAAGGGTTGCGATGCGTGAGTGTAGGTGTGTAGGTTTTTTTGTAAAAAAAAACTTCTTACGCGCGCGCGAATAGTTTGATAGGGTGATGAGGTGATGAGGGATGAATGAAGAATGAAGAATGAAGAATGAGGGAGCACACCCCTAAAAAGGTTGAGGGGTGATTGGTGTGAAGGGCTGTTTCCAGGGCGAAACTAGTCGTAGAAGTTCCACGAGATGCCGAAGTGGATGCTGAGGGGGTCGATGGGGTAGTGGGGTGCCCAGAAGGCGTTGCCGCTGCCTGCGTTGAAATGGGTGACGTTGATGTAGCCGCGCACTCGCTTGATGGCGAAGTTGGCGTAGCCGTTGAGGATGGGCCAGTTGCCAATCTTGACACGCGGCTGTGTGGGGTCCTGGGTGGCGTACATCCCCACGAAGGGTGAGTAGTCGGGGGCGTAGTAGCTGGTGAAATAGCGCATATCTACGCCGAGTTCCACGCGCAGTACCTTAGCGATGTGGAAGGCGATGTAGGGATTGGTGTAGATGGAGAGGGTGGGCAGGGGCAGGACGTCGGAGTTGGTGGTGTGCTGCCAGATGATCTCGTTGTCCCAATGGAAGATGCCCCAGTGGATCTTCTGGCGCAATGAGGCGCTGAGGACTTGGATGCTGCCGCTCTGCTGCATGACGGAGATGTCGTGGGCGTAGGAGGTGATGTTGCCGTTGGCATCGAGGTTGGGCGTGAGGTGCATGCCCAGATACTGGTAGTTGGAGATGTTCTCCATGCCGAAGCGCAGGGTGGTGTTGGTGCGTTCCAGGGTGAGCTTGCCTTCGACGCGCACGTGCTGTTCGCGGTCGAGTTCGTTGTCCCACCATACGGTCTGGCTCTGGAAGTGGTCGAAGTAGAAGGGGGCGCGCAGGTTCTTGAAGAAGGCGTTGGCCTCGAAGCGCACGGTGTCCTTGAAGAGGCGGAAGTTGAGGTCGCCGCCGCCGTGGATGTCGAGGTCGCCGGCCATGGGGCCTACGACGTATATTTCGGCGCCTGCGTTGTAGTGGAGCGTGCGTCCCTGTGTCTTGCTGATTTCACCGCCGGCGGAGATGTGGTGCTCGTTCCAGTAGTCGTAGTTGTTGACGTCGTCGGTGGTCTGCAGCGAGGGTAGCTTGAAGCGGTTGTACTCGTGGGCGGCGTAGAGTGAGATGCCGGCCTTGGCCCATTTGTTGAAGCCTTCGCGCAGCTGCACGGCCACGGTGTTCTTGGCGCTGATGGCGGTGGTCTCGTCCTCGTAGTTGCCGTAGGAGGAGCGGATGTAGGGGTCGTGTGAGAAGTAGTTCTCGGGCAGGTTGGAGCGGCTGTAGTTCACGTGCATCAGGCGACGGAAGTGGAAGGTGTGCACGATGCTGGTGATGGGTATGAACTCGCGCGGCGGCATCTGCTCGTTTTGCCATTGGATGCGTAGGCTGTCGAGCGTGGAATCGCAGCGCAGCGTGTCGGCCATGATGACGGTGCGCAGGCTGTCGTTCTGGATTCGCATGAGGAGCTCGCCGTCGGTGGGCATCACGGGTTTGAGGCTGTCGGGGACTTCGATGTCGTGGTACTTACCCAGGTTGTAGTGGTGGGTGAGGTAGATGGTCTGGTGGTCGTTGCGGTTCCAGAGCGACGAGAGCACGGTGGGGATGTCGGTGCTGTTGTAGCTGCGCGGAAAGCTCTCGGGGTTGGTGATGTAGGTGTCGCTCTCGATGCCTCCGTTTTCCGCCATCTTCATGTGCTCCCAGCTGGCCATGGCGTGGATGCCGTAGTGGTCGCCCTGATAGTAGCCGAAGAGCGTGCCGCCGAACTGTGAGTTGGCCTGGCTATTGTAATATCCGCGCGCGTAGAGGTAGTCGGCCTTGAAGCCGAGGCCGGTGCGCTTGTTGATGTTCGTGGCAAAGTAGGCCCGCAAGCGGTCCTGCCCGTTCTCCTTGGTGCCGCACTTGTGGTACTGCAGGTTGGTGAGGGGGCTCTTGGTGTTGGTGAAGAGGAGGTTGCCGGGCGTGGTGTGGAAGTAGTCGAAGGGCTGGATGAACATGAGGTTGTCCGTGAGCTCGCGGTCGAGGAAGTTGCGTGCCATGCGCGGCGAGCCCAGGTTGCCCAGGATGTTGTACTCGCCCAGGTAGCCATCGGTGTTGTTGAAGTTCTGGAAGAGGTGGGGTAGGGTGTCGTTGTACACCTCGGGGAGCATGGTGCCGAGGCGTTCGTCGATGCGCCACTGCTTGTACTCGGTGGGCACGAAGTGCTCCACTTGCGAGGTGTCGCGTCCCCAGGTGCTCTTCTTGAGTCCGCGGGCGATGCTGTCGTTGGACGTGAGTCCGCTGCCCATGGTGTCGAAGCTACCGTCGCCGAAGTCCTGAGCCCATGAAGTCTTAGGGCACAGGAGGACGATGGTGAGTGTAGCGAGGAGGGCAGCGAGGTGCTTCATTTCTTATGGATGATTTCAGCGCCTGTGTGCAGGGCTGCTTCGTTGGCGGGAATCAGATTGTGGTGGCGCTCTGGCAGCGTCTTGTGGAGTGCCTTGACGACGTTTTCGAGGGTGACAATGGGTCGCACCTTGAGCAGACCGCCCAGCACAATCATGTTGAAGCTCTTGGGGTTGCCGGACTCTGCGGCGGCGTCCATGGCGCTGATCTCGTAGATGTTGATGTCGGTGCGCTTGGGGGGCTCGATGATGCCGTAGCCGTCGTAGATGAGTGTGCCGCCGGGCTTGATGGTTGACTCGAATTTCTCCAGCGAGGGCTGGTTGAGGATGATGGCTGTGTCGTAGGTGCTGATGATGGGCGATGAGATGCGCTCGTCGCTGATGATGACCGTCACGTTGGCCGTGCCGCCGCGCTGTTCGGGACCGTAGGCGGGCATCCATGACACTTCCTTACCTTCCATGAGGCCGCTGTACGCGAGAATCTTACCCATTGACAGCACGCCCTGTCCGCCGAAACCGGCTATGATGATTTCTTCTGTTAGAGACCCACCTCCGGCTCCTCCCGTCAGGGAGGAGAGCTGCTGGCTGGAATCTTTTTTATTTGTATCCATTGTTGATGTCAATTTATTGAATAGAATTCTTTAGAAGTAACTATTTCCCCGCCCTAACGGGAGGTGTTAGGGGTGGGTCTTTTTAAACCACCTTCAGGTCTCCCACATGGTAGAAGTCAAACATATGCTCTTCCATCCATTCGTTGGCCTCGACGGGTGTCTTCTTCCAACCGGAGGAACAGGTGCTGACAATCTCGACGAGGCTGGAGCCGCGACGGTTGATGCTGTTCTCGAAGGCCTGACGGATGGCACGCTTGGCCTTGCGGATAGCGGCGACGCTGTGGACGCTCTGGCGTGTCACGTAGCAGGTGCCCTCGAGCTGTGCGGCAATCTCTGTGATCTTCAAGGGGTAGCCGTGGAGGTCGGCCTGACGGCCGTAGGGGCAGGTGGCCGTCTTCATGCCCATGAGGGTGGTGGGGGCCATCTGTCCGCCCGTCATGCCATAGATGGCGTTGTTGATGAAGATGATGGCGATGTTCTCGCCGCGGTTGAGGGCGTGGATGGTCTCAGCGGTGCCGATGCAGGCGAGGTCGCCGTCGCCCTGGTAGGTGAAGACCAGGTTCTCGGGCCACAGACGCTTGATGGCGGTTGCCAAGGCGGGAGCACGTCCGTGGGCGGCTTCCTGCCAGTCGATGTCGATGTACTTGTAGGCGAAGACGGCGCAGCCCACGGGCGAGACGCCCACGGCCTTGTCCGTGACGCCCATCTCCTCGATGACCTCGGCGATGAGTTTATGCACGACGCCGTGGGAACAGCCCGGGCAATAGTGCATGTCGTTGTCGTTCAGCAGCGTAGGCTTCTGATAGACGATATTCTCTGGGGAAATGATGTTTTCCATTATTCGTTTAACGTTTAGCGTTTAACGTTTAGCCTTTTATTGATTAGAACATGAATCGGATGAAGAACTCGACAATCTTGATGACGAGGGCGATGGCGATGATGACAAGGCCGATGATGTGATGTGCGGGGAAGGCGAAATAGACGACAACGCCGATGAGCGCCAGCAGCATGAACACCGTGTTCAGGATATTGCGGACTTCTTCTCTGTTCTCCATGATTCTTTATATACTTATGCGTTTTCCAATTTGAAGTTCTCTTTCAGCGCCTGAATCAGTTCGTCGGGCGTGGGAACGATGCCGCCCATCTTTCCGTAGTGTGCCACGGGCGTGCGTCCTTCGACGGCGAGGCGGACGTCTTCGACCATCTGACCGGCGTTGATCTCGAAGGAGAGGATGCCCTTGACCTGGGCGGAGAGTTCCTGAATGCGCTTGGTGGGGAAGGGCCAGAGCGTGATGGGGCGCAGCAGACCTACGCGGATGCCGGCGGCACGCAGGATGCCGATGGCTTTCTGCGCGATGCGCGCTGCCGAGCCGAAGGCCACGATGAGGTAGTCGGCGTCCTCGGTGTAGAGCTCTTCGTAGCGCACCTCGGTCTCGCGGATGATGCGGTACTTCTCCTGCAGGTGCAGGTTGTGCTTCTCCATGGCCTCTGGCTTCAGCTCGAGGGAGGTGATGACGTTGATGGGGCGACCGCCCTTGCGGCCTGTAGTAGCCCAGGGGCATTCGCGCTGGATCTCCTCGCCGGTGCGGCGTGGCTTGAAAGGCGGCAGCACTACCTTCTCCATCACCTGTCCGATGACACCGTCGGAGAGGATCATGGCCGGGATGCGGTGCTTGAAGGAGAGCTCGAAGGCGAGGTCCACGAAGTCGGCCATCTCCTGCACACTGGCCGGCGCCAACACAAGAACGTAGTAGTCGCCGTTGCCGCCGCCGCGTGTGGCCTGGAAGTAGTCGCCCTGTGAGGGCTGAATGGTGCCCAGACCGGGGCCGCCGCGTTGCACATTGACGATGAGGCCGGGAATCTCAGCGCCGGCCATGTAGGCGATGCCCTCCTGCATCAGCGCCACACCGGGGCTGGAGGAGGAGGTCATGACGCGCTTGCCGCTGCCGCCACCGCCGTAGATCATGTTGATACTTGCCACTTCGCTCTCGGCCTGCAGCACCACCATGCCCGTGGTCTCCCACGGCTTCTCGACGGCCAGTGTCTCCAGGATTTCGCTCTGCGGCGTAATGGGGTAGCCGAAGTAGCCGTCGCAGCCGCAGCGGATGGCAGCGTGTGCGATGGCCTCGTTGCCCTTCATGAGGACGACTTCGGAAGACTGATTCTTCATATCCATACTGTTAATTTTCCATTTTCTTACGATACACAGTAATGCATCCGTCCGGACACACGATAGCGCACGACGTGCAGCCAGTGCAAGCCTCGGCGTTGACCTGCTCCACGAAGCGGTAGCCGCGGCGGTTGACTTTCTTGTCAGCCAATTGGATTAAGTCGAGCGGACAAGCCACCACGCAGAGACTGCAACCCTTGCAGCGCTCTGTGTTGACGACTATCGCTCCTTTCATTTTTGCCATTCTGATAAATCTTATGTTAAATTCTTAATTCTCGAATCCTTAGTATCTTATTACCTTAAATATTATGCTGCAATCACTCAAGGATTGTAGTATTCTTTGCAGTAATACTCCATGATGTTCATGAGCATCTGGCGTGCGGTGGCAGCCGGCGACTCGGGGTCAAGCGCCGTAGCGGCCTCGTAGGCGTTCAAAGCCTCGGCCCACTGCTGTTGTTTGCGGAAGGTGTTACCCTGAATGTAGAGCTGTTGTGCCCGTGCTTTGGATTCTTCGGTGCTCATTAAATTTATTTTAGCGGGCGCAAAGGTACAACAAATTCGCCAAACCACCGCTTTTTTCTATAAGAATCTCATTGTAGAACGCTCGTTTTCTATTTCTTTCTATTTTTTTACACACTTTTTTGCGAAAACGTTTGGCCACATCAAAGAAATGCATTACCTTTGCAGCCGCAAAACTCAAACAGCACACTTGGAGAGATGCTCGAGTGGCTGAAGAGGCACGCCTGGAAAGCGTGTATACGTCAAAAGCGTATCCCGGGTTCGAATCCCGGTCTCTCCGCAGAACAGGTTGCCTAAGAGTAGAGCGCTACGTACAGCAGACATGGGAAAGTCCTGTACGGCCAGCTCCCTTCGAATCCCCCAGGGCTTGACCGCAGCAAGGGTAGTTGGTTGTAGCGGCGCGATGCAGATCGCTTTCCCACCCGCCTCTTTAGCTCAGTTGGCCAGAGCACGTGATTTGTAATCTCGGTGTCGTTGGTTCGAATCCGACAAGAGGCTCTCAAAAGAAAGGCAGTTCCGCAAGGAGCTGCCTTTCTTGAGTTAAAAGTGAAAAGGTGAACTTTTCATTTTTCACTTTTCATTTTTCACTTTTCACTTTTCACTTTTCATTGTATTTAGACTTTTGTGATGGCGCGGCGGAAGACGTCGAAGTCGGTGTCGAGGCGGGAGAGCTCGTAGGGCTCCAGCGTGAGGGAGAAGGTGCCGCGAAGGTCGGGGAGGTCGAAATAGGTGCGCAGCAGGCTGGCCATGTTGAAGCTGAGGCTATCGGCCTGACCCGTGGAGTGGGAGAGGGTGGAGGCACGGTGCATCAGCTGGCGGCAGACAGTGGTGAGGTAGTCGCTGTCGTGCTCCTCGAAGCGGAGTGTGCGCAGCAGCACGAAGGCGGCCACGAGGCCGCTGGTGTGCAGGAGGAAGTCCACGCGACGGCGGCTGTCGTGGATGCCGAGGGCGGTGAACAGCTGTTCCATCGTCTCGGGGGACTTGATGACGGGCAGCCACTGCATCAACAGCTTCTGACGGTCGAGGTTGTGGCGGTCGTCGCGCAGGGCATCGGCCAGCGTCTGGAAGCCGGCATCGTCGAGGCTTAGCGTTCCCTCGTGAAAGCGCAGGGCGGCAGCCTTGGCCATCGTCACCGTGAAGGCTTTGGGCTGCCACAGGATGAGGCGCGTGGCAACCTGCCAGAAGTCTGCGGCGCTGACATCCGTGAGCAGACGTTCGCCGATGAGGTAGCCTGCCGTGCGGAAATGCGAGTGGGAGAGGCCTTCGAGGTAAGGGGCGAGGGCTTCCCAGTCGGCAGTGTCAAAGAGCTGGCGCAGACGCTGGTAGATGACGGGATGGTAGTGCTGGTCCATGGGGGGGGGGTGATGGTTGAGGGCTGAAGGTTGAGGGTTGATGGTTGATGGTTGAGGGTTTATGGTTGAGGGTTTATGGTTGAGGGGGTTAACGTTCGATGGGCTTGGGGCTACGCAGGTTAAGGGCCTCGGCCGTTGTGATCTGCTGGTTGCCGCGGAAAGCAACGATGAAGGCTTCGGGGAAGGTCTCGCGCACTTCCACCAACTCGTTCTTGATGTCCAGATAGCTGTCGGAGTGGCTGAAGATGCCCTTGAACCGTCCGTTGGAGGGGATGAAGCGCACGCCCTGGAAACCCTTCAGGCGTGCGTCGCCTTCCTTGATGGGCGCTGCGGTGTTCATGAGCTGAATGGCGAAATAGGTGGAGGCAGCGGTTGCTGTGTCGGCAGGCGTCTCGGCGATGGTCTCAACGGGTGTCTGGTTCTGGGGCTCGCTCTGTGCTGTAGCCTGTGCCTCGGCCAGCGCTTCAGCCTGGGCTTCGGCGATGGCCTTGGCTTCAGCCGCCGCCTTGGCCCGCTTGTCTGCTTCCGAAGCTTTCTGGTTGGCGGCAGCAGCGAGGGCGGCAGCGTTCTTCGAGGAGGTGTCGGTGCGGGGAGCGAAGTGCGAGAAGCGCAGGTTGCGCAGGGTGCTCTGCGGCACCTTTCCGTTCTTCGTAATCTCATTCCACTCGCTGAGGGCGTTGTAGATGGATTTCGCCAGCTCGGCCTGTCCCTCCTTGGAACTGATGTAGTTGCGCTCTGCGGAGTTGGTGATGAAGCCTACTTCCGTGAGGACGCTGGGCATATTGGTGTGCTCGCAGACGTAGAGCTCGCGCTTCTTTACGCCGCGACTCACTTCGCGTCCGTTCTTGAGATAATGCTTCTGCAATAGCAGTGCCAGCAGCTCACTCTTGCCGGCCTGACTGCCTTTCATGGGGACATTGGTGGCAAAGAACGACTCTGTGCCGCGGGCGAAGAGGTTAGGAGCAGAGTTGACGTGGATGGAGATGAAGAGCTGGGCACCGTTCCTGTTGGCGATGTCGCAGCGCTGCTGCAGCGAGAGGGTGGTGTTCTTTTCGCGTGTGTAAATCACCTTGATGTCCCTCATGTTCTGCTTTACCAGACGCCCCAGCTCCTTGGCCACGGCCAGCGTGATATCTTTTTCATACACAGTGCCGAATTCGCAGCCTACATCGTGACCGCCGTGTCCGGCATCGATAACCCACACAACCTTCTTGGCTGCACACACATGGCACACCCACAGCAGGCTTACTAAAACAAATAGAAAGCGTCTCATGAAAGTTCTTTTACTCCTTATGGGCGCAAAGGTACGTAAATAGTTTCAAGTAGAAGGTTTCAAGTTGTAAGTTTTTACGGAAAAGGACGTAATTTTTTACTTTTTACGCTTCTGTCTTTCGCTTTTTTGCTACTTTTGCACCCGAAAACAAACAAAAAAGAATCTGATGAGCGACGGAAATTTCAACAGAGCACTGCTGCCGCATACACCTTATGCCAGCGGACTGAAGATGGGACAAACGATGATGCGGGCCAGAATGGAGCAGGCTTTCCGGCAATGGCTGCGGGAGGATCGCCCTGAACTGACAGATGAAGAAGTGGAGGAGAAACTATTGGCATTCAAACGTTTATTGGCTTGATTGTTCTTGATGCTCGGACACAAAAAACCGCATCGGTGATTGTGATGAGAACTCCGAGTATGAATGATTTGAGTGCCCGCTCCCTTTGTAATCTGCCGGCCTCCGTGAAGAGGTTACCCCGAAGGGCGCAGCCCGCCATTGGAAAGCGAAACTTTCTCGGTTTTCTTGTTATTATTGATGAGTCTCCCGATCAAACCGATGCGGCTATGGTGATGTGTCAAAGAACGTCTTGTTTCGTGGTGCAAAGATAGAGCCAATCTGTGTTCCGCGCAAATTTTTTCTGCAAGAAAATGTAAAGTTGCACTTTCATAGCACTTTTCTCGGCAAAAATTTGGTGCGGCGCAAAGTTTTTGCTTACTTTGTACGCGATTAGGTGCCTATGCCCCACGTGGCGCGAACATAAATATTTGATATTCCGGCTTCCAAACCATCGCCCCTTTATGAGTCCTTCTGCCACCATCATCCTGACTGCAGCCTTGCTGCCTGCTGTCATCCTGCTGATAATCATTCTGATTCGCGACAAGGAAAATCCTGAACCTGCTCCCCTGCTTGCCAAGGGTGTTCTCTATGGTGTCCTCTCCGTCTTCGGCTCGTTTCTCATTTCGGCTCCCCTGCTCGCCTCCGGCCTGGTTCCCGGAGCTTACGACAATGCCATCGGTGCTGTCCTCTACGCTTTCGGTGCTGCCGCCCTTCCCGAAGAGGCTTCCAAACTGTTTTTCCTGTGGCTGCTGCTGCGCAAGAACCCGTACTTCGACGAGTATTTCGACGGCATCGTCTATGCCGTGTGCATCGGGTTGGGTTTTGCAGGAGTGGAGAATATCATGTATGTCTTCAATGCGGGTGATGCCTGGGCGGTGACGGCCATCATGAGGGCACTGCTCGCTGTGCCGGCGCACTTCTTCTTCGCCGTCATCATGGGTTACTACTTCAGCCTGGTACACTTTGGCCGGAACGTGCACCGCAACAAGATTCTTATGTTGCTGGCTCCCGTGCTTGCCCACGGCATCTACGACGGTATCCTCATGTCGCTTGAGGTGACGCCGCAGGTGGGCGGATTCTTTGCTGTTGCGCTGCTGCTCTTCTGCAATGAGATGCGTAAGCTCTGTGCCCGCCATATCCGAAGCTTGAAGGCAGCCGACGAGAATAATTACGATAAGTTTTACACGAACATACATTAATCCTATGAAGAGGTCTCTCCTCCTGCTGGCAGTCTGCTTTGCAGCCACGCAAACCCTGATGTCACAGGTGATGTCAGGAGCATCCAATATCGTAGCCAATGAAGTGCCCCATACCTCCATTCCTTATCGCATTGACGACCCGGGGACGAAGCTTCCGCCCATCTCATGGGGACTGGATCTGGCCTGGATTAACGAGGGTAATCTCGCCCGCGGGGTGAACTACGCCGGCTTGGACCTGATAGACATCGTACGCATCAGCTTCCAGACGACACACCCTGTCACTGACGGCACACTCGCCAAGGGACAGAAGGACACATTGGACATTCGCCTGAATATGTTGAAGAAGTGGGCGCCTTCGACACCTGTCAACCTCAACTCCGACCAGGCTGCCGGCGTCATCGACTGGTACCATATTTACAGGTCAGAAGAACAAACGAATGTCTTTGCTCCACGCTGGGCTGCGCTGATTGCGGCCACGAAGAAATATGTGGAGAGCAAGGGCGTGTCGGTTGTCAGCGTATCGCCCTTCAACGAACCCGACTACGGCGAGGGGCTGACGTGGGGCTGGCATCAGGGCTCCAAGGCTGAGATGCGCGAGATTTGTCGCCTCTTCCGCGAGGATGCGGCTTATGCCGAGGATTTCAAGAACGTGAAGCTCTGCGGCGGCAATACGCTGAACTGCGATCCCGCCTGGGCGTGGTACGACTACAGCAAGGACTATCTTGATGAGGGCAACACACACCAGTTGGCAGGCTCCTTTGACAACTACGCCTCGTTCTTTCAGAAGGTGACGGCAGACGGAAAGGTCGGTGTCGGCGACGAGCTGCACAACACCATGGAGTGCATGGTGGGCGTAGAATACGGTCTGACGAAAGGTATCTGGTGGGGCACCTGTGACCACACACGCAGTCAGTTCATGAAGGCGGAGCGCGGCACCCGACTGGCCTATGCCGAGAACCGTGGCCGCTGGACGGCGGCAGCGGTCTATCGCCATCCGGAGAGCTACAAGGAAGGCTGTGACGTGCAGGGCTTCGTCGGCACCAGCGAGCGTCAGGCCGGAAAGACCACCTTCCGCTTTGCTTCACTTGACCGCGATGTCTTCTATAATGGTATAGGTCCCACGCGTGAGTACATCGTCACCACGCCGGGATGGCCCAATGGTGCTGGCTACGACTCAGAACAGGAGCACCACTGCACCAATGCCGAGGGCCTGGTGAACATCCAGGGGGGCGACGACATTATGCCTGCACTGCCCACACAGCCTGCTGTCTATAAAATCATGAACCGTGCGAGCGGACATCTCCTGGCCCCCAACACCAACTCGCTGACGCCGGGAACGGTGATGACACAGCAGAAGGCTACGACCAGTCAGGCTCAGCGGTGGATCATCACGCCCGATTCCACCAACGTCGGCGGCGACTTCACCTACTTCCGCTTCGACAATGTCAAGAATCCCAAGCTGCGTCCCGACGTAGAGAACTGGTCGCTGTTGGATGGCGGCCGTCTTATCCTGTGGGAGAACACGGCACCTGGCGACAACGAGAAATGGTACTTCGAATATGCCGGGGACGGATGGTTCTATATCCGCAGCAAGCACAGTGCCCTCTGTATGCAGGTGACACCCGGCACCGCCACTCAGGTAACGCGCAGCGGACGTACGGTGATACAAGGAAAGTTCACCGGTGACTTCACACAGCAGTGGAGGCTTGTGCCTGCCGACGTGACCACGGATATGGTGGCACCGCAGCCGCCTGCCGACGTGGATGCCACGCCGCTGCCGGCCGGTGTTCTCCTGACATGGACAGCCCCAGAGGACAAAGATGCCAATGAGTACATCGTGCAGCGCTCGATCGACGGCAACCATTGGTTCACAATCCACAACAATGTTGTCGGCAATGCCTACATCGACAATACTGTTGACCCCAGTACCACTTACACCTATCGCGTGCAAACCGTGGATAAGAGTTTGAATCGCTCTGCGGCTTCGGCTACTGTTGTCTGCAAGGCCACGAACAAACACGCCTGCATCATGCAGATCTCAGGTGACAGCCTCGTGGACACGACGCCCCACGGCAACCATGCCGCCATCCTCGGTAAGTTGTCGCAGGGCACCGGTAAGGTGGGTAAGTCACTGCAGCTCAGTAGCACCACAGCCAAGTTCGCACAGCTGCCCTCAACTATCGCCAACCACCGCGAGCTGACCATCGCCACCTGGGTGGACTTCCGCAGCACCAGCAACTGGCAGCGTGTCTTTGACTTCGGCTCCGACACGGACCACTATGTCTTCCTGACCTACAAGAATTCAGACAACAGCAAACCGCGCCTGGCCATCAAGAACGGTGGTGCTGAGCAGCGGCTGGATTTGCCCTCGGCCTTCACGACCAAGAAGTGGTACCACGTCGCTGTCACCTTCGCCGGCAATGCTGTCACCGTCTATGTCAACGGTGAGGCTGTGGCCACGAGCACCGAGATGGACATCCGTCCTGCCGACTTCAACCCTGCCTTCAACTACATCGGTCGCAGCCAGTACACCAGCGATCCGCTGATGTCGGCCTACATCGATGACTTCCGTGTTTACAACTACGCCCTCTCCGCTGCTGAGGTGAAGGCGATTGCAGAGCTGGCGGATGGAATTGAGGAAGTGAACAATGAAAGAATGAAAAGTGAAAAATCCATTTATGATTTGAGCGGCCGCCAAATCGTAAATCGTAAATCCTTAAATAGTAAATTACCTCGGGGTGTTTACATCATCAATGGCAAGAAGGTGCTGATTCATTGAATGAAGTACAAGACATAGAAAATCCCCACGGCATTGCTGTCGTGGGGATTTTTGCAGAGGTGCCTAGCAGATTCGAACTGCTGTGGACGGTTTTGCAGACCGCTGACTAAGCCACTCATCCAAGGCACCGTTTTAGCAAATAAAGAGTGATGCTCGCATCAGCTCTTTTGAGCGTAGGTGTTTCGACCATAGGTCAAGGCACCATTTTGATTTGCGAGTGCAAAGGTACGTCTTTTTTTTGAAATAGCAAGGCTTCAGGGCAACTTTTTTCAAAAAATAGCGTTATTATTATAAATAATGTACTCTATGGAACCCTTTTTCTCTCCCATACAAAAGGTTTTGAACGATGCCGGCATCCACAATGATGAGGTGATGCTGGTGGCTCTCAGCGGTGGCGCTGACAGCGTGTGTCTGCTGTTGGCGCTACATGAAATGGGCTTTCCCGTTGAGGCGCTGCACTGTAATTTTGAACTTCGCGGCATTGAGAGCGATGGCGACGAAGCCTTCTGCCGCCGACTCTGCAAGGCCAAGGGCGTGACGTTGCATGTTAAGCACTTCCGCACACGCAGCTATGCCCAACGCCACCACCTCAGCATAGAGATGGCTGCGCGCGCCTTGCGCTATGAGTGGTTCTCGGAGATAGCTGTCGAGCGTGGCGCCCAGGCTGTGTGTGTGGCTCATCATCGCGACGACAATATCGAGACGCTGTTGCTGAACCTCATTCGTGGCACAGGCATTCATGGCCTCACGGGTATGAAGGAAATTTCTAAAGGGGTAGGAGAGAACGCCTCGCTCCTGCTGTTGCGCCCGCTGCTGTCTCTGTCGCGTGAGGACATTGAGGCATGGCTCGCAGAGCGCGACCAGACGTGGGTCACCGACAGCACGAACCTCTCGCCTGATGCAGCCCTGCGCAACAAGATCCGTCTGCAGCTGTTGCCTCTATTAGAAGATATGAACCCGCGCGTGCGCGAGGCGCTTGCCGAAACCGCCCACCGTCTGGCACAAGCCGAGGCACTCATGGGTGATGCCGTGCGTGACATCCGCGCCAACGTGGAGCTCAACGATGGCTCGCTCTCCGTGTCTGCTCTCAAGCAGGCCACCGCCTCGGAGACCGTACTCCATGAAATCCTGTTCCCTCGAGGCTACACCTCAGACCAGGTGAGTGAGATTCATGAAGGGATGGAAGGCGAGTCGGGCAAGCTGTGGGAAAGCCGCGAGGGATGGCGCCTGCTGCGCGACCGCGGCAGGCTGTTGATGCAGGATAGCGCCACACTCGATGCCACGGCATCGCAGGATCGGGTGCTGCCGCTGGAAGGACTCTATGAAGCGCCCCACGGCGTGCGCCTTCTCATCCGTCGGCAGGCCATCGACCCACAAACCTTTGACATCCCCCGCGATGCGGCCACCGTATGCTTCGACCTTGAGAAGCTCACGTTGCCGCTCATGTTGCGCACCGTGCGCGAAGGCGACCGCTTTCAGCCTTTCGGCATGAATGGCACACGACTCTTGAGCGACTTCCTCACCGACCACAAGCTCTCGCTCTTTGACAAGGAACAACAACTCGTTGTCCTTAGCGGTGACAGCATTGCTTGGGTAGTGGGTCTGCGCTCAGCAGCCGGCTATGAGGTAGATAACAACACCCGCCACATCCTTTCTATCACATTGCTGTGAGGATGCGGCGGGTGCCTTTGTATTCTGAAGATGTCTCTTTTTACGCCACGGGAATCTTGTCGATGCGCTTCTGATGGCGCCCGCCCTCGAAGTCGGTGGCGAAGAACTCGTCCATGATCTTGGCGGCCATGTCGGTGTCGATGAAGCGGCCGGGCATGACGAGGACGTTGGCGTTGTTGTGCTGGCGAATCAGATGGGCTATCTCGGGAATCCAGCAGAGGCCTGCGCGGATGCTCTGGTGCTTGTTGAGCGTCATGTTGATGCCCTCGCCGCTGCCGCAGATGGCGATGCCGGGATACACCTCGCCCGCCTCGATGCCGCGCGCCAGGGCGTGACCGAAGTCGCTGTAGTCGCACGACTCCTCAGAGTAGGTGCCGTAGTCCTTCCACGCGTAACCCTTCGCATCGAGGTACTGCTTGACGAACTGCTTAAGGGCGTAGCCAGCGTGGTCGCTGGCTATGCCTATTACCTTAACGTCCATTACAGAATCGCCTTAACTTGCTTATACACATTCTCAGCGGTGAAGCCCAGCTTCTCGTCGAGCACCTTGTAGGGGGCGCTGAAGCCGAAGCTCTGGAGGCCCCAGACGGTGCCGTCGGCGCCAACGAGACCTTCGAGGTTCACGGGCAGACCGGCAGTGAGGCCGAACTTCTTCACGCCGCAGGGCAGGATAGCCTGCTGGTAGTCCTTGCTCTGGCTGCGGAACAGGCCTTCGGAGGGCACGCTGACGATGCGCACCTTGATGCCGTCCTTGCGCAGGAGCTCGGTGCCGGCCACGAGGGTCGAGACCTCAGAACCGCTGGCGAGGAGGATGACATCGGGATTCTCGTCGGAGCCAGCCACGATGTAGGCGCCCTTTTCGGCCTGGCGGTAGTCGTTGCCTGCGGGCAGGTCGGCGATGTTCTGACGGCTGAGGATGAGGGCTGTGGGGCTGTCGGTGTTCTCCATGGCCAGGCGCCATGCCTCGGTGGTCTCAGCGGCATCGGCGGGACGCAGCACGAGGGTGGAGTTCTTGCCGTGGTGGTTCTTCAGCTTCTCCATGAGGCGGATCTGTGCTTCCTGCTCCACGGGCTCGTGGGTAGGACCGTCCTCGCCGACGCGGAAGGCGTCGTGGGTCCAGATGAACTTCACGGGCAGCTCCATGAGGGCTGCCATGCGCACGGCGGGCTTCATGTAGTCGGAGAATACGAAGAAGGTGCCGCAGGCGGGGATGACGCCGCCGTGGAGGGCCATGCCGATGCAGCAGCAGGCCATCGTCAGCTCAGCCACGCCGGCCTGGAAGAAGGCGCCGCTGAAGTCGCCGGCCTTGAGGGCGTGGGTCTTCTTCAGGAAGCCGTCGGTCTTATCGGAGTTGCTGAGGTCGGCAGAGGCGCAGATCATGTTGGGCACCTGCTCGGCGAGGACGCTGAGGACGGCAGCGCTGGCGTTGCGCGTGGCGTCGCCGCTCTTCTGCTGCACCTTGCTCCAGTCCACCTTCGGGGCCTTGCCGCTGAACCATTCGGCCTGTGCGGCAGCGCACTCGGGATTGGCCTTTGCCCAGGCAGCCTCTTCGGCCTTGCGCTCGGCCACAATCTTCTTCAGCTCTTCGGCGCGACGGGCATAGAGCTCCTTGACATCGTCGAAGATAACAAACGGATTCTCAGGGTCTCCGCCAAGGTTGGTTATAGTTTTCTTGTAAGCATCACCGCCGAGGGGAGCACCGTGGGTCTTGCAGTTGCGCTCGTAGCTGGAACCGTCCTCCTTGAGGGCGCCCTTGCCCATGATGCACTTGCCGATGATGAGGGCGGGCTTGCCCTTCACGGCCTTAGCCTGCTCGATGGCCTTGCGGATCTGTGCGGCATCGTTGCCGTTGATCTCGAAGACCTCCCAGCCGAGGGCGCGGTACTTGGCAGCGGTGTCCTCGTTCATGACTTCCTTGGTCTCTGTGGAGAGCTGGATATCGTTGCTGTCATAGAACATCACCACGTTGTCCAGACCCAGCGAGCCTGCGATGCGGGCTGCGCCCTGAGAGATTTCCTCCTGCACGCCGCCGTCGGAGATGTAGATGTAGATGGTCTCCTTCGCGAAGGTCGGGTTGCCGGTGTGGGCGGTCAGGAACTTGGCGGCGATGGCAGCGCCGATGCCGAAGGTGTGGCCTTGGCCGAGAGGGCCGCTGGTGTTCTCGATGCCGCGCTTGGGGTCAGCCTCGGGGTGGCCGGGGGTGGGGGAGCCCCACTGGCGGAGCTGCTGCAGCTCGTCGAGGGAGAACTTGCCGATAAGGGCCAGCTGGCTGTAGAGCATGGGAGCCATGTGGCCGGGGTCGAGGAAGAAGCGGTCGCGACCTACCCAGCAGGGATCGGCGGGGTCGTAGTTGAGGTACTCGCTGTAGAGCACGTTGATGAAATCTGCGCCACCCATAGCACCGCCCGGGTGACCGCTCTTGGCCTTTTCGACCATGGACGCAGCCAGAATACGGATGTTGTCTGCTGCGTGGTTCAAAACCTTAATGTCGTTCATTTTGATAAGTTAATGAGGTAATATTTATTAAATGACCTTTTCTAATTGTGCCAGTCCTTTGGCGACATCCTCGTCTGTGACCTCATAGTTCTGCAGGTTGCCGGCGAGGTACTGGTCGTAGGCACTCATGTCGATGAGTCCGTGTCCACTGAGATTGAAGAGGATGACTTTCTCCTCGCCCGTCTCCTTGCATTTCAAGGCTTCGCGGATGGTGGCTGCGATGGCGTGACAGCTTTCGGGAGCAGGGATGATGCCCTCTGCGCGTGCGAAGAGCGTTCCGGCTTGGAAGCTCTCCAGCTGCTGGATATCCACGGCCTCCATGAGACCATCCTTCAGCAGCTGGCTGACGATGACGCCTGCGCCGTGGTAACGGAGACCGCCGGCGTGGATGTTGGCGGGCATGAAGTTGTGACCGAGCGTGAACATTGGCAACAAGGGGGTGTAGCCGGCTTCGTCGCCGAAGTCATACTGGAACACGCCGCGCGTGAGCTTGGGGCAGGAGGCCGGTTCGGCTGCGATGAAGCGTGTAGTCTTGCCGTCCTTGATGTTGTGTCGCATGAAGGGGAAGGCCACGCCGCCGAAGTTCGAGCCGCCGCCGAAGCAGGCAATCACCATGTCGGGGTACTCGCCGGCCATGGCCATCTGCTTCTCGGCTTCCAGACCGATTACCGTCTGGTGCAGTGCCACGTGGTTGAGGACGCTACCGAGGGTGTATTTGCAGTTAGGCGTGCTCATGGCCAGCTCGATGGCCTCGGAGATAGCGGTGCCGAGGGAGCCTTGGTTCATGGGGTCGCGTGTGATGATGTCCTTGCCGGCACGTGTGGACATCGAGGGTGATGCCTCCACGGTGGCGCCGAAGGTTTGCATAATGCTGCGGCGGTAGGGCTTCTGGTTGTAGCTGATCTTCACCTGATAGACGGCGCACTCCAGTCCGAAGACCTTGGCGGCGTAGGAGAGGGCAGCGCCCCACTGTCCGGCACCCGTCTCGGTGGTGATGTTCGTCACGCCCTGTATCTTGTTGTAGTAGGCCTGGGGCAGTGCTGAGTTCAACTTGTGGCTGCCCACGGGACTTACGCTCTCGTTCTTGAAGTAGATGTGCGCAGGTGTTCCCAGCGCCTCTTCCAAACCATAGGCACGTACGAGCGGCGTGCTACGGTAGTACTTGTACATATCACGTACGGGTTCGGGGATGTGAATCCACGGGTCGGTCTGGTTCATCTCCTGACGCGCCAGCTCCTCAGCGAAGATGGGGAAGAGGTCCTCCGCTTTCAGCGGCTGCTTGGTACCAGGGTGCAGAGGGGGCATGGGCTTGTTGACCATGTCTGCCTGAATGTTGTACCACTGTGTGGGGATCTCGCTCTCAGGGAGGATGAATCTTTTTTGTCTTTCCATAATGTTGTGTTTGATACTATATGATTTATATATGTTTCGTTTAGTTGTTTAGGGCTTAGAGCCTTTCACATTCTGCTAACCACGCCTCGCGACACGCATCCGACGGCATACGCCAGTCGCCGCGTGGCGACAGGCTTACGGACCCCACCTTGGGACCGTCGGGCATGCAGGAGCGCTTGAACTGATGGCCGAAGAAGCGGCGGTAGAAGTTCGTGAGCCAATGTTTCAGGATGTTGGTGGGGTAGGTGTTGCCGAAGGCTGCTTGTGCCAAGAACAGGATCTTGTCCGGACGGAAGCCCCAGCGCAGGACATAGTAGAGGAAGAAGTCGTGCAGCTCGTAGGGGCCTACCAGGTCCTCTGTCTTCTGCGCAATCTCGCCGTTCTCGTCCGTAGGAATCAGTTCAGGACTGATGGGCGTGTCCACGATGTCCAGCAGGATATCCTTCGTGGTGCTGTCAGCGGAGTTCAGAGCCACCCACTTCACCAAGTGCCGCACCAGCGTCTTGGGCACGCCGGCGTTGACGCCGTACATGGACATGTGGTCGCCGTTGTACGTGCACCATCCTAATGCCAGCTCAGAGAGGTCACCGGTGCCCACGACGAGGCCGTTTTCCTTGTTGGCCACGTCCATGAGGATTTGCGTGCGCTCGCGCGCCTGCGAATTTTCATAGGTAACATCATGTACGTCGGCATCTTGTCCGATATCCTTGAAATGCTGCAGTACAGCAGCGGCGATGTTCACCTCGCGTTGCGTGATGCCCAGGGCCTCCATCAGCGCCACCGCATTCGAGTGTGTGCGGTCGCTGGTGCCGAAACCTGGCATGGTGATGCCGATGATGCCCGTGCGGTCCAGTCCGATGAGGTCGAAGGCGCGCACAGCCACCAACAGCGCCAGCGTGGAGTCCAGTCCTCCCGAGATGCCGATGACGGCTTTCTGACAGCCGATATGCTGCAGGCGATGTGCCAGACCTTCGGCCTGAATGGCGAAGACATCTTCGCAGCGAGCGTCCAGGTCGGCACCTGTAGGTACGAAGGGAGCTGGGTTCACCTTACGCGTAAGCGTCAGTTCCCGCGGGTTCAGCAGTGCCGTCTCTATGGTCTTGATGTTGCAGTCCTTGTACTGAGCTGCACATTGTGAGAACGTTGTGTTCTTGCGACGCTCCGCACGCAGGCGTTCTACGTCAATCTCGCTCACCACAATCTGCTCTTGCAGGCTGTGGGGCGTACCTTCTGCCAGCAGCGTTCCGTTCTCGAAGATGAAAGCCTTGCTGGAGAATACCGTGTCCTGTGTGCTCTCGCCGTAGCCTGCGGCAGCATAGACATAACCGCAGTGTGCGCGGGCGCTTTGTTGGCGCAGCAGCTGCATGAGATAGTCCTGCTTGCCCACAAGGTCGTTGCTGGCACTCAGGTTGAAGATAATGTCTGCGCCCGCCAGCGTCAAAGCACAGCTGGGCGGCACGGGTGCCCACACATCCTCGCAAAGCTCGATGCCGAAAGTGCAGGTGCTGGTGGTGAACAGTATCTTTGCGCTTACGCTCACCTGCTGACCGCACAGCCACACGTTGGCGTCGGCGTTGATGTCAGCGGCACTCGTGAACCAGCGCTGCTCATAGAATTCATTATAATTAGGAAGGTATGTCTTGGGAACCAGTCCCAGGATTTTGCCTTTTTGCACCACGGCGGCGCAGTTCAGCAGTGCACCCTTGTAGGCCACGGGCAGCCCCACGATGGAGATGATGTCTATCGAGCGGGTGAAGTTCATCAGCTGGATGAGTGCCATCTCCGCCTCGTCCAACAGCAGCTGCTGGTTGAAGAGGTCGCCGCATGAGTAACCCGTCAGGCATAATTCCGGCAGCGTGATGACTTCCACGCCGCGACCTTCGGCCTGAATAATCAGGTTCTCTATGCTTTGCAGGTTGAATTTGGGATGTGCCACCTCCACCTGCGGTATGGCGGCTGCAATCTTGACGAAACCGTGATTCATGTTGTTAAATCAGTTTTCAGTTGTTACTTTCGGGCGCAAAGATAGTGAAAAATGTTCATCGCGCACCTTTTTATGTGGCTTTTCATCATAAATTGAAAGATTTTCTTCATTTAATTTGGTAGGAAAGGGATTTCCGTTTACCTTTGTGCAGAAAAAAACGTGTTAATTACTTTATTCATTCATCACTAAAAACTATTCTAACATGATTAAGAAATTCGTTTGCACCGTATGTGGTTACATTCACGAGGGTACTGAAGCCCCCGAGCGTTGTCCTCAGTGTAAGGCTCCCGCCAGCAAGTTCAAGGAACTGGTCAGCGAAGGCCTGGAGTTCGTAACCGAGCATGAAATTGGTGTCGCCAAGGGTTGCGACCCCGAGATATGGGAAGGCCTGAAGGCTAACTTCGAGGGCGAATGCACTGAAGTGGGTATGTATCTGGCGATGTCACGCCAGGCCGACCGCGAGGGCTATCCTGAGATAGCAGAAGCCTTCAAGCGCTACGCTTTCGAGGAAGCTGACCATGCCAGCCGCTTCGCTGAACTTATCGGCGAGTGTGTGTGGGACACCAAGACCAACTTGAAGAAGCGCATGGAAGCTGAAGCAGGTGCCTGCGCCGGCAAGATGGACATCGCCAAGAAGGCCAAGGCTCTCAACTATGACGCTATCCACGACACCGTCCACGAGATGGCCAAGGACGAGGCTCGCCACGGAAAGGGCTTCGAAGGCCTCTACAATCGTTATTTTGGCAAGTAAAAGTGCCCTGCCGGCACCCGTTTTTACGCCAATCGAGACAAAAAAAGCGAATAATCGGCAAAAAAAGCTCAAAAAGTTTTGAACTTATGACAAAAACATCTATCTTTGCAGCCGATATCCGTTAACGACAATTCAATAACGCTTTTAAACATAGTATAATATATGAAAGAGACAATTCTCGTCACCGGTGGTACAGGTTTTATCGGTTCCCACACAACCGTGGAACTGCAGAATGCCGGTTACGATGTCGTTATCGTTGATAATCTCTCCAACTCTCGCGCAGATGTCATCGACGGTATCGAGAAGATTACGGGCATCCGTCCTGCTTTCGAGAAGGTCGATCTCCGTGACTTCGATGCCACTGAAGCCGTCTTCAAGAAGTACCCCAAGATTAGCGGTATCATCCACTTCGCTGCCAGCAAGGCTGTCGGCGAGAGTGTGGAGAAGCCGTTGCTCTACTACCGCAACAACATTGTCTCGCTGATCAACCTTCTGGAGCTCATGCCCAAGTACAACGTCAAGGGTATCATCTTCTCCAGCAGCTGCACTGTCTATGGCCAGCCCGACCAGCTCCCCGCTACCGAGGAGACTCCCATCAAGAAGGCCGAGAGCCCCTATGGCAACACCAAGCAGATCAACGAGGAAATCATTCAGGACACCGTGGCCAGCGGTTCGCCCATCAAGGCCATCCTGCTGCGCTACTTCAACCCCATCGGTTCGCACCCCAGCGCTATCATCGGCGAGATGCCCAATGGCGTTCCCCAGAACCTCATCCCGTACCTCACCCAGACTGCTATCGGCATCCGTGAGAAGCTCAGCGTTTTCGGTGACGACTACGACACGCCTGACGGCTCCTGCATCCGCGACTACATCTATGTCGTCGATCTTGCCAAGGCCCACGTCTGTGCCATGACCCGCATCATGGAAGACAAGACCACCGAGCCCGTGGAAGTGTATAACATCGGTACCGGAAAGGGCACCAGTGTCCTGGAACTCATCCACGGCTTCGAGAAAGCCACGGGTGTTAAGCTCAACTACCAGATCGTAGGTCGCCGCGCCGGCGACATCGAGAAGGTGTGGGGCAATGTTGACAAAGCCAACAAGGTGCTCGGTTGGAAGGCCGAGACCCCATTGGAAGATGTTCTCGCCAGCGCGTGGAAGTGGCAGTTAGCCCTCCGTGAGCGCGGTATCATGTAAGAACAAACATAAATTTGAAATTTAGTTAAGAATCCTTCATAGAATATAGGATAGTAAAGTGTATCAGTACTACCCCGTTGAGCCGGTTGGCATTTACTGCGCGTGAGCATCGTGAATTCACCTCTCAACATTCGTTCCTTCCCTCCCTGTCATGGGTAGTAACTGCTCTACACATTGTCGTGTTTTATTTTGTGTTTGTGTTGAGACTGTCCTCCGACGTGAGTTGGGGGACAGCCTATTTTTTATTAAACAATCCTAAATCTATGTGGCATTTTGAGAGCCGTAAGAAAAAAAACACTACCTTTGCTGCGTCATTGTCAGTGACCGTTAGAACGCGACGACCCAAGAATTGATAACCAAAAGAACATTCATGAATAATAGATCATTTTCAAACCGTTTGACATGGAGAATCATCGGCATCGTGTCGGCCATCTTCATCATCTCCTTAATAGGAGTAGGTGTCACGTTGCAGTACCTCTCTGCCAATGTTGCGTTGAATACATCGGCGGACAGTGCGAATCCCACGACGTTCGCCTCGACACCTTGGAGACTGATTCTCGACCTGATGCTCGTCGGTTTTTTCGGGCTTGTGCTGATCTTCTTCTTCTGCCGCCGCATGATACGCTATATGTCACGCCCCATCACCGAGCTCTCCGTGTCGGCGATGAACATGGCAAATGGCAACTTCAGGGCCAAGCTGCCAGAAATCGACAGCAAGGACGAGATGCGCCGTCTGCATGACAGCTTCCTCTATTTGCAATACTCCATCACCGACTACATCAGCCAGCTGAAGATGACCAAGAGCGCCAACGAGCGCATGGAGTCGGAGCTGAACGTGGCGCGCACCATCCAGATGGGAATGCTGAACACCGACTTCCCGCCGCAGCTGCATGCCCTGTTGAAGCCTGCCAAGGAAGTGGGCGGTGACCTCTACGACTTCATCCGCAAGGACGATGTACTCCATTTTGCCGTGGGCGACGTCAGCGGCAAGGGTGTGCCGGCCTCGCTGGTGATGTCTATTACGCGCGCCATGATCCATTTCGTGGCCACCCTCGATCTGCCGCTCCACGAGTCGGCGCGACGCATCAACAACAGTGTGGCCGACAGCAGCAGCCATGATATGTTCGTCACCCTCTTCATGGCGCGCATCGACCTCAAGACACAGCACATGACCTACTGCAATGCGGGGCATAAT
Source organism: Prevotella sp. (assembly GCA_015060555.1). GTDB lineage: Bacteria > Bacteroidota > Bacteroidia > Bacteroidales > Bacteroidaceae > Physcousia. The sequence continues at coordinate 74,530 of SUYG01000044.1, read as the reverse complement.
CCCCTGCTCATACTACCTCCCAATGGCGAGCCCTACTATCTGTCAGTCAAGAGCAACCTGGCTGCGGGACTCATTGAAGACTTCCCCTACGAGTCTGAGAGCATCGACCTGGAACCTGGCACGCGCCTTGTGGCCTACACCGACGGTGTCACGGAGGCCGAGAACGACAGCTTGGAACTGTTCGGCGAGGACCGACTGTTAGAGGTGGTGAAGCGCCTCGACGCCGACAGCGACGAGCAGACCGCTGTGGAACAGGTTTATAGCGCCGTTAAGAATTTTGCGGGTAACCATCCCCAGAACGACGACATCACGATCATGAGTATCAAGATATGAGACATCTATGAAATATATCTATATCATCAACGGGCGGCCCGACAAAGCTCAGTACTACAGCGAGTTCTACGAGCAGCTGAAGCAGGAACCCCATGTCTATGAGGTCTATACCACGCTTGGCGAGGGCGACGCCACACGCTATGTGCGCCTCTACTGCGACCTCCACCCCGAAGAGGAAGTCTGCTTCGTGGCCTGTGGCGGCAACGGCATCATCAACGGGGTTGCCTCCGGCCTCGTGGGCTATTTTGAATATGTCAAGGAGAGCGCTGCCAATGACGGCGCTGTGGCTGCCCAGTCCACCATGCCTAAGTTGCGATTCACCATGGCAGTCCTCTACTTTGGCGGTGCCACGCAAGACTTCATCTACAACTTCCCTGGCCGCAACTTCCACAGCGTGAAGGACATGCTGGCCGGCACCGTGACGCCCATCGATGTCATCAAGGTGAACGATAGCTACTGCGTGAATGTCTGCAACATCGGTTTCAACGCTCGTGTCGCCTCGCGTGCCAACGAACTGGTTGCCAAGGGCAAGTCCGCACATCAGGCCTACACCCGCGGTGTCATCAACGCCATCCTCACCAGTCGCTACAACCGCATCAAGGTGACGGTCGATGGCGAGCGCATAGACGGCGGCCTCATTATTCTCTGCACTTTTGCCAACGGGCGCCGTGTGGGCGGCGAATTCAACTGTGCACCTACAGCGAAGGTCGATGACGGCCTCATCGACGTGTGTCTCTTCCGTGCCATGACCTTGCTACGCTTCCTCACGCTTGTGCCCCTCTACCGCAAAGGCGAGCACATCGGCAGTCTCCGCGGTCGGGGTAAGATTATCTTCAGACAAGCCCGTGAGGTGGTCATCAGCAGTCGCGACATCATCGACATCTACATCGACGGCGAGCTACTCCCCGGTTCCCGCTTCGAGATGAAGATGCTGCCAGGTGCACTCCCGCTGCGCTTGCCACCCGTTCTGGAGAGTCAGTCATAGAGCTGTCAAGTGACTTGCTTTTTCACACTGTGTTGTCATGTGCAGTTTTTGCTGCGTTATTGTGAAGTGTTGTAAGCATGGATCAGCAAAAGAAATCGAAGTATAGGGTTCACCTGATTAGGCGTCATCCGATGGGCGCGCGCTTCCTGGCCATCTGCCTCTTCGGTGCCGTGTTCGCCACACGCCATCTCAACTCCACGGAATATAACCACGAGCGCATTCATGCCGTACAGCAGAAGGAACTGTTGTACGTGCCGTTTTTCATCTGGTATGTGTTGGAGTGGCTGGTGCTGTTGGTGAAGTACCACGACTGGATGGAGGCGTACCATCACATCCGTTTTGAGGAAGAGGCCTACCGTCATCAGGATGACCTGCAGTACCTACAGCATCGTCGGCATTATCATTACAAGTAGGAGCACTATCGGATGAAGTTGGTGCGGGCCGGTGTCTCCAAGTCGGGATGCCCCTGTGTGCGCACGTCAAGCTTCTGAATCATCCACGCGAGGTTGTGGCCAAGGGTGCGCATGGTCTGCATTCCTTCTTCGTCCTCGGCGACCTGTCCGGCTGTCTGTCCGTAGGCGATGTTCCAATACTGCGACGTGGCGACGGGCATATTCATCATCATGAAGTATTTGTTAAGGCGGTCGAAAGCTGCTGTGGCTCCGCCACGACGGCAGACGACGACGCTGGCGGCGGGCTTGAACTTCAGGTCGGCACCCAAGGAGTAGAAGACGCGGTCGAGTAGGGCGCAGAGCGAACCGTTGGGGCCGCCGTAATAGACGGGTGAGCCGATGACAATGCCGTCGATGCCATCCTTGATCGTTCGCCACACCTTATAGTATAAGTCGTCGTTGTAGGTGCATTTGCCATTGCGACCACACCATCCGCAGGCGATGCAGCCCTGTACGGCGGCCTTGCCGATGCTGATGATTTCTGTCTCTATGCCGTCGGCGTTGAGGGCTCGTGCCACTTCGGAGAGTGCGGTGAAGGTGTTGCCATGTTCCCTGGGGCTTCCATTGATGAGTAGGACTTTCATAAGCGCAGAATGTAGGTTTGTAGGGTTTGATGCGGCAAAAATACGGCATATTTTACGATTGAACAACTTACACTCGCACAATTTACGATTCCCTTTAGCTTTTTTACGAATCGGACATAAATTTCAAATTAGTTTAATTCGTGTAATTCGTTGTCAGAAAGAATTCGGGGTTTTGGCACGCCTTTTGCATGACAAGGATTGTGTTTCTTTTGACAATGACATCTGTCGTATTGACATTCATATTTAAAACATATATAAGTTATGCAAAAAGGTAATATTGGAGTAACGACCGAAAACATCTTCCCGGTCATCAAGAAGTTCCTGTATTCGGATCACGAGATCTTCATCCGTGAAATTGTCAGCAACGCCGTGGATGCTTCCCAGAAGCTGAAGACACTGGCGGGCAAGGGCGACTTCACCGGCGAATTGGGTGAACTGAAGGTCAGCGTCAGCATCGACAAGGAGGCTGGCACCATCACCGTCAGCGACCGCGGTATCGGCATGACTGCCGAGGAGATTGAGAAGTACATCAACCAGATAGCTTTCTCCGGTGCCAACGACTTCCTGGACAAGTACAAGGAAGACGCCAACGCCATCATCGGCCACTTTGGTCTGGGTTTCTACAGCTCGTTCATGGTCAGCGACCGCGTGGACATCATCACCAAGAGCTATCAGGATGCTCCCGCTGTGAAGTGGAGCTGCGACGGCTCGCCTGAATTTACGCTCGAAGAGGTGGAGAAAGCCGACCGTGGCACCGACATCGTGATGCACATCTCCGAGGACTGCAAGGAGTTCCTGGAGAAGGACAAGTTGGAAGGACTGCTGAAGAAGTACTGCCACTTCCTGCCCGTGCCCGTGGTCTTCGGCAAGAAGCAGGAATGGAAGGACGGCAAGATGCAGGACACCGACGAGGACAACCAGATCAACGACACCACGCCGCTGTGGACACGCAAGCCCAGCGACCTGAAGGACGAGGACTACAAGGCCTTCTACCGCAGCCTCTATCCCATGGGTGATGAGCCCCTGTTCTGGATTCATCTGAACGTGGACTTCCCCTTCCACCTCACGGGTATTCTGTACTTCCCGAAGATCAAGAACAACCTTGACCTCCAACGCAACAAGATCCAGCTCTACTGCAACCAGGTCTTCGTGACCGACCAGGTGGAGGGCATCGTTCCTGACTTCCTGACGCTGCTGCACGGCGTCATCGACTCGCCGGATATCCCGTTAAATGTCAGCCGCAGCTACCTGCAGAGCGACAGCAACGTGAAGAAAATCAGCGGCTACATCACCAAGAAGGTGGCCGACCGTCTGAGCTCGCTCTTCAAGAACGACCGCAAGGACTTCGAGGCCAAGTGGGACGACATCAAGATTTTCATCTCCTACGGAATGCTCTCCGAGGAAGACTTCTACGAGAAGGCCAAGACGTTCTTCCTGCTCAAGGACACCGAGGGCAAGTACTACACGCTGGAGGAGTACCAGGCACTCATCAAGGATGCGCAGACGAACAAGGACGGTCAGCTCGTGTATCTCTATGCCGCCGACCGCGAGGCACACTATACCTATATTGACAGCGCACACGCGAAGGGCTACAATGTCCTGCTCATGGACGGCCAGCTGGACACGCCGCTCGTGCAGATGCTGGAACGCAAGCTGGAGAAGACGACCTTCACACGCGTGGATAGCGATGTCATCGACCGCCTCATCCAGAAGGACGAGCCCAAGGGTGAAGAATTGTCAGCCGACCGCTCTGCCAATCTGTCAGCCGTCTTCGAGACACAGCTGCCGAAGACTGACAAGACAACGTATCATGTGGAGACACAGCCGATGGGTGCCGAGGCGATGCCCGTGGTGATCACCCAGAGCGAGTACATGCGCCGCATGAAGGACATGGCCCGCATTCAGCCGGGTATGGCTTTCTATGGCGAGATGCCCGACATGTACAACCTGGTGCTGAACACCGACAACCGCCTCGTGAAAGAGGTGTTGGAGCAGAGCGAAGCCGCTACCGCCGAGGCGCTGAAGCCCATCGAGGCAGAGCTCCGCGGACTCAATGCCCGCAAGGCTGTGCTGCAGGCTGAACAGGACAAGAAGAAGTACGACGAGATCACCGAGGAAGAGCGCAAGGACATGGAACAATGTCGCGCCGACATCGAGGCTCAGGAGGGCAAGCGCCGCGAAGTGCTGGGCGAGTACGCCAAGGGCAACGAGCGTGTGCATCAGCTCATCGACCTGGCGCTGCTGCAGAACGGCCTGCTCACGGGCGAGGCGCTGACACGCTTCGTGAAGCGCTCGGTGGAACTGCTGTGATGTACGATGTACGATGTACAATTGTAAAAATAATAAATTGAAAGATTAAAGGTTTGTTTTCCCTCAAAAAGTTTGCACAGGTCGGCAAAACACCTTACCTTTGCGACCGCATTTGAGGGAAAACACGGCTCCTTAGCTCAACTGAATAGAGCATCTGACTACGGATCAGAAGGTTGTGGGTTTGAATCCCGCAGGAGTCACTAACAGAGATGATATTTTTTGATGGAAAACAAATTCTCACCCAAAATAACGGAAATTCTCAATTACGGCAAGGAAGAGGCCGTGCGGCTGCGTTGTTCCCAGGTGGAACCGGCGCATCTGCTGTTGGCCCTCATGCGTGAGAAGGACTGTACCGCGATGTCCATCCTTCGACAGATGGGCGTTGATTTTGATGCCCTGAAGCAATCCTTGGAGAAGAGCATCAGCGGCATGGATGACACCGCCGATCCGCTATTGAGCGACCAGTCGGGGCGCATCGTGAAACTGATGCTGCTCGAAGCGCGTGCCATGAAGGCCGAGGCTGCCGACTCAGAGCACCTGCTGCTGGCTTTCCTGCGTGCTACGGACGATGTCTCGTGTCAGCACCTGAATGCCTTCGACGTGGACTACCAGAGCGTGAAGAACGCCATCACCCAGAAGCAGGAGCCGCAGGCTGGCTTCGGTTTCACCGACGAGGACGAAGATGACGATGATGAGGACGACGACCTGCACAACACGGGCCGCGCCTCCAACCCCTCGCAGACAGCCACACGCAAGCAGAACGGCAAGGGCACGGGGACACCCGCTTTGGACACCTTCGGCACCGACCTCACGAAGGCTGCTGCCGCAGGACTCCTCGACCCCGTCGTGGGCCGTGAGCGCGAGATAGAGCGTGTGGCACAAATCCTGTGTCGCCGCAAGAAGAACAACCCCATTCTCATTGGTCAGCCCGGTGTGGGCAAGAGTGCCATCGTCGAAGGACTGGCGCTGCGCATCGTGGAGCACAAGGTGGCACGCCTGCTGTATGACAAGCGCGTCATCGTGCTCGACCTGGCTGCTGTCGTGGCCGGCACTAAGTACCGCGGACAGTTCGAGGAGCGCCTGAAGGCCATCATCAACGAGCTGCAACAGCACAAGGAGATTATCCTGTTCATCGATGAAATCCACACGCTCATCGGAGCGGGTTCGGCATCCGGTACAATGGACGCTGCCAACATGCTGAAGCCTGCGCTGGCACGTGGTGAGCTGCAATGCATCGGTGCCACCACCATCGACGAGTACAAGAAGAGCATCGAGAAGGACGGCGCTCTGGAGCGTCGCTTCCAGAAGGTGCTGGTGGAACCCACGACCATCGAGGAGACCATCGCCATCCTGGAAAACATCAAGGACCGCTACGAGGAGCACCACAACGTGCGCTATTCGCCCGAGGCGCTGCGCGCTTGTGTGAAGCTCACCGACCGCTATATGACCGACCGCTGCCTGCCCGACAAAGCCATCGATGCGATGGACGAGGCCGGCTCGCGCGTACATCTTATAAATATCCCCGTCAGCGACGAGATTAGCCGTAAGGAGGAATTGTGCCAGCATCTGCGTACGCTCAAGGACGAAGCCGTCAGCAAGCAGAACTTCGAGCTGGCTGCTGAGTACCGCGACCAGTTGGCCAACGAGACAGAGCGCCTGACGCAGATGAAGAAGGACTGGGACCACCAGCTGCGCGAGGTGCGCGAGCAAATCGACGAGCAGCAGATTGCCGAGGTGGTGTCGATGATGACGGGCATTCCCGTGCAGCGGGTAGGGGAGAGCGAGAACGAGCGCCTGCGCAACCTGGGCTCTGCCCTCAAGGGCTCTGTCGTGGGACAGGACGATGCCGTGGACAAGCTCGTGCGCGCCATCCAGCGCTCACGTGTGGGCCTGAAAGACCCCAACAAACCCATCGGCACCTTCATGTTCCTGGGACCCACGGGTGTGGGCAAAACGTATTTGACCAAACGCCTTGCCGTAGAGCTCTTCGGCAGCGAGGATGCCCTCATCCGCGTGGACATGAGCGAGTATATGGAGAAGCACACCGTCAGCCGCATGGTGGGCGCACCTCCGGGATATGTCGGCTACGAAGAGGGCGGACAGCTCACCGACCGTGTGCGCCGCAAGCCCTACAGCATTGTGCTGCTCGACGAGATTGAGAAGGCACACTCCGATGTCTTCAACATCCTGCTGCAAGTGATGGACGAAGGGCGCATGACCGACGGCAACGGCACGACCGTGGATTTCCGCAACACCGTCATCATCATGACCTCCAACAGCGGCACGCGCCAGCTGAAGGAGTTCGGTCAGGGCATCGGCTTCACACGTGGCGGCGACACCCAGAACCGCGAGCTGGCACGCAGCATCATCCAGAAGACGCTGCAGAAACAGTTCTCGCCCGAGTTCCTGAACCGCCTCGATGACATCATCTTCTTCGACCAGCTCTCGAAGGAAGGCTTGCACCAGATCGTGGACATCGAGATGCGCCCCCTGCAGAAGCGCGTCAAGGAATTGGGCTACGAGCTTGAGCTCACGGATGCAGCCCGCACGTGGCTTGCCGAGAAAGGCTACGACGTGCAGTTCGGTGCCCGTCCGCTGAAGCGCCTCATCCAGACAGCTGTCGAGGATGCCTTCTGCCAGCTGGTGCTCGACGGCAAGGTGCTGCCAGGGCAGACCATACAGGCTGATGCCGCTGCGCCTGATGCCAAGGAGCTGACGTTAAGAGTATGTGACACAGAACCCATAAAAGAATAACCTATCTTCTTTTAATTCGAAGCGCTAAACGTAGAGATTTTCTATGATTTAGCGCTTTTTTCATGCTTCTTTGCTTGTCTTTTCAGATTATTGCGTACTTTTGTGCACGAATTTACCAAAAAGAACGACCCTTGAATAGAATCATCCTACCCACCGCAAGCCGGCTGCTGGCGCTCCTCATGGTCTTCTGCAGCCTTGGTGTCTCGGCGCAGGAGACCTATCTCTATGCCGAGCGCGACACATGTTCGCTGTACCTCGACATCTTCCGTCCGGATTCCAGCGCGCAAACCACTTTCAAGGGCATTGCCAAGCCTGCCGTCATGTTTGTCTTCGGCGGCGGCTTCAGCTCCGGCCGTCGCAGCGACCCTGCCGTCCGCGGCTGGTTCCAGCGTCTGAATGCCAACGGCTACACCGTGGTGGCCATCGACTACCGCTTGGCGATGAAGGGCTACCGCGTGAAGAAGACCCCTCGTGGCGCGCTGAAGGCGATGCGCCGCTTCCTGCTGTCGCAGCAGGTGGGCGTGGAGGATGTCTTCTCTGCCGTCAGCTTTCTGGCAGCGCATCCCGAGCTGAACGTCCCTGCCGACAACATCGTCATTGCGGGCAGCTCGGCCGGAGCCATCATCTCGCTGTCCTGTGCCTGGGCCATTGCCAACGGCCATACCGAGGGTCTGCCTCAGGGCTTCGCCTTCAAAGGTGTGATGAGCTTCGCCGGCGGCATCATCAGCAAGAGCGGTGCGCCGAAGTTCCCCACAGCGCCCTGTCCTCTGCTGCTCTTCCACGGCACTGCCGACCGCGTGGTGTCCTACACCCACATGGGATTCCCGCGCCACGGCATCTGGGGCAGCAACTATCTGGCCAAGCGGCTGAAGGAGAACGGCTGCAACTACAGCATCTGGCGCATCGACGGCCTCGGGCACGAGGTGGCGGCCTACATGGATGCCATGTGGGATGTCGAGCAGGATTTCCTGGAGAAGAACGTCATGCAGGGAATCCCCTGCCGTGTTGACGCGCTCGTAAATGACCCTACGCTGCCTCGTTGGGATCGCTGGCGCAAGGCTAAGACCACAGACCTATACAAATAACACATCGCAACATCGCAACATTTACCATTGTAAATCGTTACATGGTAAATGTGATTTCTCTTCCTCGGCAGAAGCGGTGCCGGATCTGGCGGTCGTCGCCCAGGTAGATGTAGCGCTCCAGACGTTCCAGCAGCGAGTAGTTGCTGTGGTTCAGGTCGCTGTCGTCGATGACGAGCGCGTCAAACTCGTAGCCTGGTTCAAAGCTTCCCACGCGGCCGAAGAAGCTGCCGCCCACCTTCGTGGCCATCCAGAAAGCCTCGGACAGCGTCAGGAAAGCTTGCGTGTGGTGCTGTTGGTAGTGCATCTTGCTCACCTGTATGGCATACACCATCATGCGGAAAATGCTCAGGTCGTGGCCGCCGCTGATGTCGCTGCCGAGGCCTATGCGCAAGCCTGCGTTCAGCAGGGTGCGGATGGGTGCCATGCCCGATGCCACGTTGAAGTTCGACGTGGGACAATGTGCCACCATCACGTCTCGCCGTTGCATCAGTTCCAGCTCCTCGCCCTCTGTCCACACACAATGTGCCATCACCGTCGGCGTCTGCCCGAACAGCCCGTAGCGGTCATAGGCATCGCCGTAGCACGAGCTCTCCGGCTCCAATTCGCGCACCATCATAATCTCGGCCTTGTTCTCCGACAGGTGCGACTGCACGGGGCATTGGTACTTTGCCGCCAGTTCGCCGCACGCCTGCAGCATCTCCCGCGTGCATGACGGGATGAAGCGTGGTGTGATAATCGGTCGCACCAGTCCGCTGGCCGTATCTTCCTTCAGCAGCGACTCATAGCCCCTCACCATCTCCTCCACCGGCTCCTTCAGCGCTTCGGGGCAGTTGCGGTTCATCCCCACTTTGCCCACGAAGGCCCCCATGCCGGCTTCCCTGAACAGGCGCATCAGCAGCCGTGTGCTCTCGGTGTGTATGGTGGCGAACACGCACGCACGCATGGTACCGAAGCGCCACAGGTCGCGCACGAAGCGGCGGTACATTCGCTCGGCATACTGCGTGTCGGCATACCGTGTCTCCTCGGGGAATGTGTAGCGTGTCAGCCACGGCAGCAGTTCCAGGTCCATCGCCAGCCCTTGGTTGCGGTACTGCGACGCGTGCACATGCAGGTCGTTCATGGCCGGAATCAGCAGACAGTCGCCAAAGTCCCTGACCTCGGCGCCGGCGCAGTTCAGGGACGCCAAATCCTTAGCTACGCCCGTCACGCGCCCGTCGCCATCGACAGCCACGTAGCCGTTCCCAAGTATCTCGAATCGGTCCTTTTCCTTGGTGAACAGGATATTCCCTTTATAAACTTTTTTCATAATGTCTCGTGGGTCAATAGTGGAAGCTGGCGTTGTCGCACATCTTGTTTGCTGTTTTTGGTTATTGTTAATGTGCTGCAAAAGTAATCATTTTTTCTGACGCACAAGCAAAAGAGCGGAAAAAATGAAACGGGAGAGTTGAAAAAACACACCCCTCCATCCTCCACACACTTGAGAAAAATTCTCCAATTCTCTAATTCTTGATAGAAATAAAATACTTGACAGACAACAAGTTGTTCACATCCGAAACTTGAATTTATAATTTATCACCAGTAATCCTTATTCTTCATTCTTCACTCTTCATTCTTCACTCTTCATTCTTCACTCTTCATTCTTCATTCTTTATTCTTCATTCTTCCCTCTTCCCTTCCCCGCTGCCCGCAGGCCCCCTCCCTCACGGGAGGGGTGCCCTTTGGGCGGGGTGGGTCTCTCCCCCTTACGGGAGGGGTGCCCTTTGGGCGGGGTGGGTCACCTTACCCTTCCTCATCCTCCTCGCTCCAGTCCACGCTGGTCTCGCCCTTCTTCTGGGCCTTCTTGGCGGCAGCCTGTACCTTGCGGGTGGTGGTGTACTCGAAGACGAAGTCGTCGCGCTTGAAGTCAAGGCCCGTGCCCACTTCGTAGTTCACGTTGACGTCCTTGATGTTAGCCTCGGTGAAGGCCTCCATGGCGGTGATGGGGTTGCCCTCGCTGTCGGTGCCAGGCAGCGCGCCCTCGCAGGTGATGGAGGGGGTGAAGCGGCCCAGGTCGCCCAGCATCACAGCGTTGCCCTCGGTGATGGCCTCCTTGATGCAGTGGCACATGTCGGTGATGACGCCCACGATGGTGCCCTTGCTGTAGATGCTGTTGTGGTTGGACATGTGCGCGGCCAGGGCGTTAATGTCCAGCACGCCGTTCAGTTGCAGACTCGCGTACGCCTTCTCGGGCTCGTCGGGATGGATGGGATTCTTGCGCATGGCAAGAGAGTACTTAAGTGTGTTTTTCATAATTTTGGCCCCTCTCTAACTCCCCCCTGTTAGGGGGAGGACTCGTTGCAAATAGGGGCATTGGAGTCTAAGGTTAATGAAAGAAATTAATTGTTGGTCTTGAATCCTGAATCTTAAATCTTGAATCCTGAAACTTGAATCCTGAAACCTGAATCTTGAATCCAGACCCTGTGTTTTTCGTGAGTCCTTCGGTCGATATTCGGCCCCCGCTGGCGCCTTATTGAGAGCTTTCACATCTCCCTCATTTCTCGCTACAAAGGTACTCATTTCCTGTGACATACGCAAATATTTCGCCCACTTTTTCTACAAGAAAAATGCAAGTTTTTTTATGGACACGAATGACCGTAATTGACGTAATTTTTCACTTCCCTGGGCGAGGGTAAGAAGGACTTGACCTTATGGCGATAAGGACTTGACCTTATGGCCGGAAGGTAAGGCCCCTCTCCCCGCTCCCCCCGTTGGGGGGAGGGCCTCGCAAGCGAGGGTGCAAGGGAAGAAGGGGAGTGTAGAGGCCCCCAAGCCCCTCCATTTCCCCTCTTCCCCCAAAAAACACTCCCCTTTAGGGGGCTTGGGGGCTTTAGGCCTTAGGGGCTTTATGGGGCGCGTCTGTTTTGGACATAGTAGTCGCTGAAGTCTTTGCAGTCTGGGGGCAGCTGTTGTATCACGAGATTAGGGAGAATGGTTTGGAGCTGGCTGGCCAGGCGGGCACCAGGGGCATCGTTGTCAGGATGCATCATGAACCGGATGGATTGTTCATGGCTTAGCGCCTGGAGCAGTTCCACGTCCTTCGGGCTCAACAGCGTGGCCGACGGAATGGCGATGGCTTTGTGGCCGGCACTCAACAGACTCCAAGCATCCGATGACCCCTCAGCAATATACAACTCATCGCCGTTGCGAAGGCGATTCAGCACGGGGAGGTTGTAGATTGTGGGATTGCAGCCCATGGCGAACTTGAAGCGCGGCTGGCTTCCCTTGATGAGATTGCGGCGTTGCACCCCAATCAGTTCTCCGTCTCTACTATAATAGGGTATAGACATCCATGGGATGTCATCTCGGTCCTTATATGATGACAAGCGACAGTACCTCACCACCCTCGGGTCTATTCTGCGCTCGTCGAAGAGGAAACGGCGGGCTTCATCGGAGAGCCAGGGGCGCTCGAAGAAGCGGGCGTAGCGGGTGGCATCGAAAGACCCACCCCCGACCCCTCCCGTTAGGGAGGGGAGCTCTCTCCCCTCACGGGGAGAGCTGGAGAGGGGTCTGTTGTGCTCGTCGGCCAGCCATCGGCACGCATCCTTGAAATCCTTGTTTAGGAGCCCCATCGCCAGGTCTATCACGCCGCCATGGGCGCCGCAGGCGAAGCATCTATAAGTATTTCTTCGCACGCTGAACGACAGCGAGGCGTGGTGGTCGTCGTGGAAGGGGCAGAGGCACTTATGCTTTACTACCTCGAGCCCGAGTCGCTCCGCGACCCCCTCGATGGGGAGGTCGCGAAGCCGTTGTAGTTCAAACTTATCCAACATATAATTTGACAATTTGACGATTTTACGATTTCACACGAATGCCCATCAATGAGCTCCATGTAATGACCAAAAATATTCATGCCCATTGATGTGCCCATTTGTGGTCATTCGTGTGAAAGAAACGATTACATGCTATCTCTTCAGGTACGCCTCGGTCTTGCTGTAGAGGCCGGTTTGGTTCGAGTAGGTGATGAAGCCGCGGAAGACCCACTTGCGCAGTTGTGCGCCGGTGCCTTCTGCCGATTTGCCGAGTTCGGTGCGCAGGGCAGCCAGCTGTGCCTCGTTGAAGGAGGCGGGCAGGCTGTCGAGCATGTTCTTGGGCCCTCGGCGTTGCGCCTCGCTGACCGCGTCGGCATCCTTGCCCAAGAGGTCGGCAAAGAGCTGCATCTTGCTCCAAAGGTCGCGATAGACCAGCCATTCCACCACTTCGCCCATGGCCTTCGTCCACGTCTGATTGTTGAGCACCCATAGGATGCATCCCGCCTTCCATGCCGAGACGAGGGCACGCTTGGAGCAGTCCCACAGCACATCGTCGTCGGCGAGGTCGGCCAGCTGTGCCATGTCCTCGGCCAGATGGTCGGCGAGTTTGTTCAGCGGACGTATGATGTAGCGCCCCTTGCAGATGTCGAGGCGTGCCAGATAGCTGTCCAACTTGCCGTAGAACTCGTCGCTGTATTTGCCCTGTCGCGGTATGTGGCCGTCGCGGCTCTGACGCGGTTTGTAGGAGAAGACCATGCGGCCGAAGGTGCCGTTGAAGAGCTCGTGTTTGTAGAAGGCGCGGGCGCTTGTCGGGGTGGCGGACAGCGTCAGGCAAGCTCGTAGGATCGGGTTGCCCGTGACGCCGTCGGCCGTGGCACGCAGGGCACCGGCGCGCTGGCGGTCGTAGATGTTGCGCAGCATCTGCGACACCTGGCGATGGCCGCCGCACATCCCGTCGGCCATCTCCACCTCCGGCATGTTGATGTACTGCGTGCGCCCGCCCTGTGCCTCAAGCGCCATGGCGTTCTGCAGGAATGCGGGGCGTGTGGTGTCCGATGGCGGGAAGAAGAATGCCACATCCGGGCGTGCCGGCTTCGTCTTGTTGGCCGAGCTCGTCTTGGTCTGCTTGGCCCATTCCACGAGTTTGCGCAGCTCAGCCTCGTCGTGCAGCCGGAAATCGCGACAAATAGCCTCTACGAGATTGGACAATTGACCCTTGTTGCAGCCCGAATCGCCCACCAGATTGGCCATCATGCCCGTCGGCTCCTTCCAAGTGAGGTCGGGGTACTGAAATTCCGCGCCGCTGATGTGCGCGCCAAGGACGGGGAAGAGCATCGGAACCAGCGGTTCGTGCATGTCTTTTGAGGCCTGTGAGAGGAGTAATTTGATAGATTCTGTGCCTTTGCCGAGGTTCGGCATCGCGGGTGCAGTCGCTTTTGAAATATCGTATTTCATTGATTTTATGCTTTTTAGATGATTACACATGGGATAAAGGATGGCCGAGCGTTCCAGTTCCAGTTGTTCCAATTAAAGCTCTCGGCGTCTTAACGTCTCTCGTATTCATATATAACTACTTATATATTAAGTGTTTATAAAGTCTATAGAAGGGCGTTTTGCTCCTCAGAACCTTAATTGGAACTGGAACAACTGGAACGCTGCAGCCTGATAATGACCTAATTCCACTTTCTTTCAAAGGCCTCAGCCACCGCCATCAGCTCCTCAGCTGCCTTGCGGCAGAAGTCGCTGAAAGTGAAGCACTTGGTGTAATGCGGCCGATTGAACGTGGGGGAGAGCGTGCCGTCCTTCTTGCGATGGACATTGATGCGCATTCCTCTGAAGATGATAGGGTTGCGCCGCTCGGCAACCTGCTTCTTGAGGGCGTCCTCCACGGCTGTGAAGTGGTCTTCGCCGTCGCGGGTGAGCATACAACTAATGTTCTCGCCCACGTGCATGCGCCCGGGCTTGCGGCTTAGAATCTTCAAGTCAACGCACAGGTGCGTGTCGGGGTGTAGGTCGCGGTAGAGAAGGGTGGGTTCAGTTTCCTCTTCGGCTTTGTGTTCACGATACGCAACAGCCAGAGGCTCGTTGCTGTTCTCGAGATAGTCGTGCAGGACTGCTCCTGCGAGGCGCGGGCCGTACTGTGCTTCGGACCCTGCGCGAGAACTTTTGTTTTTATTAAACATTGTGACCAACGCCGGTGGATTGGTTCGCCACATCAGCGTTTGGTCGCAATATCCCAAGAAACCGATTTACAACACCATCAATAAAGTGGCGTAGTAAATCTGCAGAACAAAAACAGATAGCCCATATCCTGCTGAAGGATAGCAAGATATGGGCTACAAAAATTTCCCCAAAAAACAAAAGAAAAACTTACGACGAGTAGATTGCGTCGTAAGTTTAGATTTAGCTCATATACCCTGCAAGGGAATCAACAATTTCTTTGACTATCGACTTTGTCTTTTTGCGTTCAGTTTGGGTTCGGATGTTTGGTAGAGGATTCCCGTGTTTATCCACAAATCGGCAGCTGATTACTTGCCAAGGGGAAGTACCTTCTGGCCATGTTGAGATTACGTTATCCTTGAAAAGTCCTTTTATAATATGAGTGAGTATATGATATTCTCCTATCCATGTGTAATTGGTTCTACAGGCGTGACCTTGGAACAGGCTTTCCATTCTCTTGCAATCCATGTCATCTGGAATCAGCTTGTGAGCGCGTAGCTTATTGGTGAACTCTTGTATGGCAATAGGAAAGAATTCTTCATTATCATAAAGGAAACAACAGTCGGTTCTCCCTTTCTTGAAACCATTTGCCTCTTCCGCATACTTCTCCGAACGTTTAACCTCAAATTCTTTGTCAGGATTACGCCCCACAATAGAAGTATAGAAAAGAGACACGTCATAACAGCCCGCTTCTCCAATAACATAAGCGTATCTGTCTTGTAGCTCAAGCCAGCAGCGAGCCAACTCTGCGATTACATAATGACTAAATACCGTAACTTCTGTAGCAGCTTTCTCATGTCTTGGAATAGATGGCATTTCCGAGATGATGTTTTCCCAATTCTTATCTCCAATAAATAATGTCAATCGCTTTGCTTCGTTAATCAAGGTGGAAACAGTTTCGCGTGTCTTCTTCAGGACAAACATTGTAAGTTCTCCCGATCCATCAGCCTCCAATAGCTCTGTTGCCGCATTAATATGGCGATTTATTTCATTTTCGATCAAAAGCCTGTAGTAGCGTAGTTTGGGCGTAAACAGTATCGGCATCTTGGGAGTGAGCACATACAAAGGCTCTGTTTCTAACTCTATGCGAGGTAGGCAGCTTGCCTCTTTCATATAATCGTTCCCAGTAGTGCAGACATCTTTAAAGCGAATCAACTCATGTACCTTCTTTAAATCAAAATTGTTCATAGGCTATTCCAGTTATAAGAACCACAAGCAATTACTTTCGGTATAGACAGTCTTGTCTGTAAAGTGGGGCATTATTTCCGCAATCATCTCTGGGTACTTGATAGTAACAGGCAGCCCTTGTTGCTTGACAGACTTCCAGTAGATGCGGCTGAATTGATATACCTGGTCAATCAATTGCTGGATTACTGGTGTATCTATCTCGTCATTACGATTAGGACAGGCTATAGTCAGTTTAACTGGGAAGGGGAATCCATCCATGGCGTTGAATCGTTCTCCTTCGTATCGCGTGTTGTTGCACAGCAGATATCTGTGTCCTTCTTTTGACGGCCCGAGATTTACCCATCTTCCGCTATATGGCATAAGGCTCTTCATGTCCTCGTTCTTCTTTGTCTGGTAATTATAAGATGAGTATGTACTCTCTTCGTCAAACAAAACAATATCCTCAGACTCAGTTTTATTGATAGTCACGATATAGACAGGCACATCCAGACTAAGGCTTTGAAGCATGTCTTCGACTTTTTTAAACTCTCGCTTGCGGCTAATCTTCTTATAATAATGAATGATGATGCGTTCGGGCGGATTGTTTACTGAAGAGTAGCGTATAATAGCCATCTTAATTGCACCTACCAATTCATCAAGTTCAGATTTTTCGAAGTAACTGTAATCGTTGAAAACGCCCGTATTGTCAAACGAGAAGGCTGCACCAATATACTGCTGGTTGTCGCTACGGAAGGCCCCAATACCGATAATCAATTCCTTCTTTTCCGTCTCATCAAGCAACCATGGAGAACCTCCTAATTTCGCACAAATGGCTACACCCATGTTTTGGAGGGTGTAGGCAAAGTTGGCTTTCTGGGTACGCTTGTCCTTATCAATCATGGTGTTCATCTTCTCCCTGTCAATACATTGTGTGGGAATATCATATTTAAGGAGGAGTTCTTTAATCTTGTAGTAACACTCTTTTTCTTCATGTGCTGATGCATACTTGTGAATCGGGGAGATGTAAATACCAACGTATTTGATTCTGTTATCCTTGTTCTTGTAACATTCGGCTTGCAAGGCTCTCTCAACTTCAGGAACGGGATTTACCTCATCCTCAAATTGGATATGGAAGCCTTTGTCGGCATAAGCCACATTGCTGCCGATGTAATTTGAGAGAGCTTTGCTTTGACCTCTATAGCCTCCCTTACGCATGTACTGGATTAAATTTCTTGCTTCCGTAATACTGCTTTTAGGGAAGATGAATATCATTTGAACATCTGTATGTGGGCATTTTATGTGTGGACCATAATTGATACCATACTGCTGACGAACATGCTTCACATCGTTGCCGTTTTCATCTTTCCCAAAAATGAGCATACGCTTAGAGCTATTAGTCTGACCGACTTGTAGCAGATTGACTTCTGTAAAGTTGTATGCCAGGTTTGGGAATATCTTCTCGATGTCTTCCGTGTTGAGGAATCTCTTGCGAAACGCTTCAATTTTATCCCTGTACTTGATATATTTACTATCGAAGGAACGGGGCTCCTCATGTTTGTCTAAGCCGAAGAAGTGTTTCAATTCTCCGCCCAAGATGGGGCGGGTTGTTTCGAGTGGACAATACATGTTATGGTTTTGCAGATATTCGTACTTGTTAATCTTGCGAACAACATAGCCTTTACCACTTGAACCTTTCTTGACTTCACGGGTCATGACGAAATTAATCATGCTTGGCGTAATGCCGGTCTGGCTTGTGAATGGTTCATCAGGAAAATCGTTGAAGAGTCTTTTCAGAGGAGTATTAAGCAAAAGCGCAGGTCTGTCGTTGGCAACGAGAAGATAAGGTCTATTATTGAAACGGTCATATTTTACCCTTATAGTGAACCTATCCATCTCCATCAATTCGTATTGCTTGTTATTATAGCTAATGTAGCTCTTCTCACCATCGCAGAGAAGCCACACTTGTATATCATCAGTTATGCCAGACTTCGTAACGACAACATCGTCATAGAATCTGAAATACTTTTCCAACCTACGATTATAGTATCTCTTCACCAAGTATTCGTTTTCAACAGCATTAAAGTCGATGTCGATTGCATCAAATCCCTCTGTTGGCAAATCGAAGGATGTATACAGTACCATTCCACCACAACCTGCAAACAAGTCGGTGTACTTTTGGATCTGCCTGACCTCTTTCGGAACAAGCACAGGAGATTTGAGTCGAGTGCTCTTGCTCTCTGCATCATCTTTATCTGAGAAATAGAATTTCACAGGTTCCTTCGGATACTCGAAGGTGAGTGTGTTAAGGAATAATTTTTCTTCTGACATTCTATTATAGAAGTGTTTGTTTATGCTGCAAATATACTAAGAATTATCGGAATGCTGACGGGAACGAACAAAAATCAGAAGAAAAAATAGTCTTTTTTGACTACTTTTTCCACCGAACAATGTGCAGAACGGAAACTTTGTCATATCTTTGCGGCTGCAATCTGCGCCATATCGCAGAAAGCATGCGTTCTATTTTTTGAATATAATATGCGTTTGCTACCGTTCTATCCACATTAGAACCTAGGAAATTCTAAACAATAGAAACGAGAAGTAGTAGACAAGTTGCAGCGCACTCGATAAGAGTGGGCTTACTTGTCTATTTCTCGGGTTTTCCTAGGACCTTAATGTGGGGCAGGTAATGTTCCCACTCTTTTTGTGTCCTATAGGAAACAATCTATTTCAAGGAGAGATAGTAGAGGCGCTTGAAATAGCAAACAGATGTCAAAAAAGTATTGGACTGAAGACAAGTTTGTTAATTGTGTCATTGAGGGTGACTGCATCGAAATGATGCGTCACATGCCCGATGACTGCATTGACATGGTGTTGTGTGATTTGCCTTATGGCACGACACAGAATAAGTGGGACTGTATAGTTCCGCTCGATGAATTGTGGGCTGAATACAAGCGTATTGTTAAACCGAATGGCGCCATTGTATTAACTTCACAAGGCTTGTTTACCGCAGCGTTGATAATGAGTCAGCCTAAATTGTTCAAGTATAAATGGGTGTGGGAGAAATCTAAACCAACGAACTTCTTGAATGCGAAGAAGCAACCGTTGAGAAAGCATGAGGATGTTTGTGTCTTCTATAATAAGCAACCGGTTTACAATCCTCAAATGACAGAAGGAGAGCCATATGATAAAGGTGTTCGTAAGAACCAGTTGAGCGGCAGTTATGGCGACTTTCAGCCTGTTCATGTACATAGTGATGGTAAACGCTATCCGACTGATGTGGTTTATTTCAAGACGGCCGAAAGCGAGGGTGAAGTTTTTCATGCCACGCAGAAGCCAGTAGAGTTGGGGCGTTATTTCGTACGTACATATTCGAATCCTGGTGACATCATTCTCGATAACACAAGTGGCAGTGGCTCTTTCGTTGTTGCAGCATTGATTGAGGGACGTAATTTTGTGGGAATAGAGAAGAATGCTGATACCGAGCTTTTCAAAGGTGAGAAGATTGACTACATCAAAAAGACCCGTGAGCGTCTGCAAGACGCGTGGCGGCAACTTGATGATGAAAAGGCAAGGCATTTGCGAGTATGCAATCTTATTGAGATGTTTACAAAATAACGAGGTAAGCCTATGGCAACTACCATCCGAAAAAACGAACGCAGCTGGGCGATAGAGCTTATATCGCAAATCAATCAGTTTTCGGCTGAAAATGATTTGATTATTAAGCGAGCCGGTGGAGAGTCAACGGTTAGTGAGTATCGTGGACAGAGTATGTTCCCGGATGTGATACTTTATGGCGATTATGACTTGTCAAGTATTCTGCAAGGCTGGGAGTTGAAGATGCCAGATGTTCCGATTACTGATGAAGACTTTGTTCACGATGCTAAGCGCAAAGCGAGAGCTTTGAATCTGAATAGTTGTGTGATTTGGAACTTTACTCATGCCAAACTATACGTTTATGACGACAACAGTCATGACTACGAAGTGAAGAAAAGTTGGCGCAATAATATCATTAAGACGCGAAATGATGTTCAGACGTACAAGTCAAGATGGGAGAATACTTTGCAAAGTGTGCTGACATCAATCAATGAGTATCTTATTTCGGGTGAAGTGAAGAAGAGATTCATTGGCGAAGTACTCACAAAGACATCTATTTCCAATCTTGTCAACGAAAACAAGTATAATGTAGCAAATAGTCTGAGAAACGCAGCAAATCATGATGCTATAATGTCTGCCCACATTGATACATGGTGGAAAGAGATAGAAGCTGAGTATCGGGGCGATGAGACAGACAAGTTTGCAGCCTATGCAAAAAGCGTCATCATCAACTGGGCTAACCGTATCATCTTTGCCCATCTGATTAAGCGTCGGCAACAAAGTGCCTTTGCCATTGACCAACTTGACTACGATAGTACACCAAGAGAGGGTAACAGAATCTTTCAGGATATCACCGAAAGAAGTGACTTCTATAACATCTTCAGCGTTATTCCCTATAATGAGTGCATATCTGAGAAGACATGGGCACAGTTGGTGGAGCTATCTCTTTTCTTGAAGAATTCTCCCATCAATAATATTAGTCAAAGGATTCTTCAACAGGTGCTCGAAGGTTCGGTCAATATTTCCAAGCGACTGATGAATGGACAATATCCCACACCTCCTACATTAGCCGCGATTCTTTCACGGATGACAATCCATGATGTACATGGAGAATGTTTCGATGGGTGTTGTGGAACAGGCACTATACCTAGTTTTATTATCAACTTTAAGAAAGATAGGGGTATCGGAGCGGCGAAAGCAATGGCAACAACCTGGGCCAGCGACAAATTCAAAATGCCCTTGCAGATTGCGAATTTGGCAATGACCAGCTACGATACTATTAATATGCCATGCCGTCTGTTCCAGAAAGATATTCTGACTTTAAGCCCAAGTGACGAGGTGGAAATAGTAAATCCGCAAACAGGTGAACGGGAAACCTTTAGCTTACCCCTTTTTGATAGTTTTGTGTCTAATCTCCCATTTGTCAAGTCAAGTGAAATTTCAGATGATGACACACCATTAGTAAATGCAATTAAGCAGGCTAACAATCTTTCGGGTAGGTCTGACTTCAGCTATTACATAGCCCTCCACTTGAAAAATCTTGTGAAAGCTGGTGGTTATGTTGGAATCATCCTCTCCAATTCTTTTCTCGGAACGGATGCTGGCAGCAAATTCCTTGCAGCCCTTAGGGCA
Source organism: Prevotella sp. (assembly GCA_015060555.1). Classification (GTDB taxonomy): domain Bacteria; phylum Bacteroidota; class Bacteroidia; order Bacteroidales; family Bacteroidaceae; genus Physcousia. Next base: position 53,626 of record SUYG01000044.1, on the reverse strand, counting down.
GACTTTGATGACATGCGCATTCATATCAGCGGCAATGGCAAATGGTTCACAAATGCAGATATTGTAACTGCATTACTGATAATGAGAAGGAAAAGAGAGGGAGTAGAGGAAAATACCTCTATTTCATTCTTCACATGGAAGCGGAATCTTGATGTGATAGATGAAAACTGCGAGTACCAGGAGACGATTATTAATAGCTCGTTACTCGATAGAGAACTTGACAATAGAGTTATAGCACGAGTGAACTATAATAACGAAGATTTGGAGTCACTGATAAATCTGAATGTATCGTATAACTCTCTGTTCAGTAATCTCAAATGGTTGCTGGAGATAGAAGACAAGTTGGTGCCCGTAAGTAGCTATCTTAAGGTATTCAGGGGTAGTCGTAGAGGCTGGGATCCAATGTTTTTCCCGCAAAGCGATGCACCAATTGAACCAGAGTTCTTGAAAGATGTGCTGATGAATGCAAGAGCTACCGATAGCTATATTGCATCCCCGACAACGGACAGGAAAGCTTTTTGCTGCGGTATGGATACTAATGAGCTTGTCAGTCTTGGATATCGAGGAGCACTAACTTGGATTAGAAAATTCGAGGGCGAAGTAAATGAAACAGGAAGACCTCTTCCACATGTTCTGGCTCGTTCTGGAATGAAATGGTATGAACTGACAACCGATGAAGTAGCAGAAATATTTACAATGATGAATCCCGATGACCGTATGTTCTACGCAAAATTCAATTCGCCCACATTCATTAACCAGAGGCTCATCGGGCTTAAGAGAATACGAACTACGGATAATCTTGATTTGCTTCATGCCTTACTCAACTCAATGCTCTCTTTATTCTATATAGAAGCTGTCGGCTTCGGTAGAGGGCTTGGTGTGCTTGACATCAACAAGGACTCCATTTCAAAATGTTATATGCTAAATCCATCTCTATTAACCGAACAACAGAAGACGACCATTTTGACTCAATTCTCTCAATTAGTAGAGCGTGGTATATTGGATATTGATCAGGACATAGATGACCCAATCAGACAAGAATTCGAAAGAGTGGTGTTGGAGGCTTTTGGAATTGAAGATTATCTGGACGATATCATATCAAGCCTAAAATCAATGAGAAGGGTCCGTAAAGCAGTTAAAAAGACCAATGTCCAAATGAGAACACTTAATAATAGATTGATATACGATACTAACATCGAAGATCAAATACCAATGGCAGCCGATTGCGTATCGAAGAATTAAGACTTATGCGTTCCAGGAAACATAAAGACCCACAATAGGGCGAAAGGAAACAGATAAGTTTCTCTTGCATGTGCCATAGGATCCATTTCCTGCAGTTACAAGTCGGGGAAGGAACTCAAGCTTGCCGCTGGCAGCATCACATATTCGTTCTGAAAGTGGACATGAACCCTTATTGGGTCCTCCCCCTCAGCACACGAGCCCCCTTACCCCTTGGCCCGTGTGCTGCTTTTCATCTCTCTCATTTCTTTTTTTCGCTCTTTTGCTTGCAGGTCAGGAATAATCGTTAACTTTGCAGCGCTTTGGGTGCTCCAAGTGAGCGGATAGGGTAAGAAAATGGTTGGACAAGAAAAATGGCAATGGCAGGAGCCGGGGACGGCATGGCGGGGCGTCGGGGTGTACCATGTCACGCTGACGGTGCCGTCGCGCGAGCCGTTGCTTGGGACATTGGTGATTCCGGATCGCGATCCCTCAAAGGCGCGGATAGAGCGGACGGCCTTGGGAGAGGCTGTGGTCGGAGAGTTGTATGTGATGTGCAGGCATTATCCGGCCATCCGCATCCTGCAGTTCTGCCTGATGCCTGACCATCTGCATGCTGTTATCCAGGTGACACGGGTGATGGAAACGAGCATCCGCAGCGTGATACGCGGATATTGGCAGGGGGTGAAGAAACATGGCAGGGCTTATTCTTTGGCGCTTGCTGCCGAATTAAATTCGGAGACAACGGACGAAGGGAACGGGAATTCGGAGACAACGGACGAAGGGAACGGGAATTCGGACACAACGGACGAAGGGGGCCGCGATTCGGACACAACGGACGAAGGGAAGGGGAACGCAATCGAGGAAAATGCGGGGACAACGAACGCAATCGAGGGAAATGCGGAGACAACGAACGCAATCGAGGGAAATGCGGGGGGAATGAACGAAGGGGGCTATGCTTTTCCGGTGTTTACGGAGCGCCCGTTTATTCGGCCGTTGTCCCGCCGTGGGCAGCTGCATACAATGATTCAGTATGTCAGGATGAACCCGCAACGGTTGGCTACCAAGCGACTGAGGCCGGGCTATTTCCGTGTGCAGAAGGAGATTGGGATTGGCGGAAGGGTGTATGACGGCGTGGGGAATATGACGATACTGACGGCTGACTGTTTTGACACCGTGCATGTGCGTCGCATGATGGTGGAAGAGGCGCAACACGGCGCAACGGAAAGGCTGAGGAATTACATGAATTCCTGTGTGCTGAAGGCTCGAAAGGGTGTTGTCATGGTTTCTCCTTTCATCTCGCCTCATGAGAAGCCGGTGATGGATGTCCTGCTTCGCGAGCAGCACCCTTTCATCTTTCTTGCAGACAATGGCTTCAGGGAGTATTATAAGCCTTCGGATGCGCTCTTTGATGCTTGTGCAGCGGGGCGTGTGCTCATACTGAGTGCGTGGCCATACGATGCCCAAAAGCGGCACATCAGCCGCGCGGAGTGCGTGCAGCTGAATGCGATGGCGGCGGAGATTTGTGATTCTTTGAATGCTCCAAACGTATAGGGGAGGGCACTTCAGACTATTTACCTGACAAAGATGCAGAAGATGGCGGAGTTATTGCCCTTCTCGTTGTCGGCATCAAGGTACTTGCCCTGATGCTTGAAGAAGCGTTTGCCGTCGCCGCTGTCTGGTGTCAAGATCATGCTCTTCAGATGTTCCGCCAGCAGTTGTCCCTTGAGGGCATTCTCGTTGACATCCTCGTTGCTCTTTGTCCAGTTGACCGAAATGCCCACTTCACCCTTGGCATTCGTCCATGAGCCGGAGAAACCGCTGCGTACGAGTGTGGGGTGGGCGGCGTAGTACTTGCGCGGTCTGACGATGAGCAGGGAGATGTCCTCGCCTGAAATTTGTGTCGTGAACTGCAGCACGAAGTGTGCCTGCTCCGGCTTCTCCACGACTTTCCAGTAGCCCCATTGCTTCATATACTCTTTCACACGCTGCTGTCCTGCCTGCTCATAGGCCAGCGGGCTGTCGGTGGGGATATACACGCAGTTCCCCTCAGCAATCAGGTTGCCGTGGATGTTGCCTTCATCGATGATGGGTGCGTCGGGCGTAGCACTCGGTGCTACCGTCGTTGTGGCTCCAGTCTGCTCGCCGGTGAAGTTCATCGCGCTGCCGTCGGCCTTACGTATCATGAGAATGTTCTCCTTGGCCATGCGCACGATAGGCGCGTTCTCGCCAGGCTCGGTGCTGTAGAATACATATTTGTCGCTCACCTCGAGGTTCCAGGCCTTCACGGGGTCGCCCTGCTTGGCAATAATCAAATCCTGTGCCTGAGCCCCTAAGGTCCCGAGCATCCATGCTGCAATCACTAAGCTACGTTTCATACTTTTGTCATTTGTTATGGTTTTGTTAATGTGCTGAAGAAGTACTCATTACCCGAACAGGTAGGGGTTGTGGTGGTGCTCGGTGCCGATGGTTGTCTTGAGGCCGTGGCCGGGATAGACGACGGTGTCGGGCGGGAGGGTCTTGATGAGGGCCTTGAGGGCGTCGATGAGCGTCCAGAGGTCGCCGCCGGGGAAGTCGGTGCGGCCGATGCTGTTCTGGAAGAGGCTGTCGCCGGAGAAGAGGACTTTTTCTTCTTCGCAGTAGTAGCAGACGCCACCGGGGGTGTGGCCGGGGCAGGGGATGACGGTGAGGCGGTGGTTGCCGAAGCGGATGACGCTCTCGGGGGTGATGTCCTCGCCGGCGGGAGGGTTGGCACAGCGGATAGAGTAGTGGAGGATGCTGCGGACTTGGCCATCGACGTCGTCGTAGAGGGGACGGTCGGGCTGCGGACAACGGGGCGGCAGGCCGTAGAGCTCGGCGATGTAGTCGGCGCCCCAGAAGTGGTCGAAATGGGCGTGGGTGAGCAGATGGGCTACGGGCTTGAGGTCGTTGTCTCGGATGTACTTGGCGATCATGGCTTTTTCATCGTCGTAGTAGGCTCCGCAGTCGATGATGACGGCCTCGCGGGTCTCGTCGCTGACGACGTAGCAGTTCTCGCTGAGGGGATTGACGGGGAAGGACTTGATGATCACGGGGAAGTGAAGAGTGAAGAATGAAGAATGAAGAATGAAGAATAAAAATTACCTTGAACTCTTAAACTCTTAAACTCTTCAACTGAGTTGAACATACACGACTTTCTTGGTCTCGAAGTATTCCTCGGTGAAGTAGTCGGAGAGGGGGGTGATGAGCTTCTCGCGACGCACGGCGGCGGCCTCGTGTTCGAGTTCGCCGCCTTTGAGGGCGATGAGGCCGTTGGGGAGGGCGTTGGCGGCGTTGGGGTTCTGTGCGATATGTGGCTGCGCAATCTTCACGAGGTCTGCAAGGGGCATGACGGCGCGGCTGACAACGAAGTCGAAGCGGGCGGGCTGGAGGAGGAAGGAAGGGGAGACGGCGACGGAATCGCCGCCCGCCATCGCCGCAGGGGAAGCAGAGGGGGCGGGGGTGCCGTGTTGGATCATGGAAGAGGGGGCGGGAGTGCCGCATTGGATCATGGAAGAGGGGGCGGGGGTGCCGTGCTGGATCATGGCAGAGGGGGCGGGGGTGCTGTGTTTCTTGAGCTTCTTGGGATTGGGGGCGTAGCGCACATCCTCGGCACGGGCGTGCTGGGTGGTGACGTTGGTGAGGCCCAAGGCGGCGATGACTTCGTTGCAGACGCGGATTTTCTTGCCGATGCTATCGACGAGGTGGAACTGCACGTCGGGGAACATGATGGCGAGGGGGATGCCGGGGAAGCCGCCGCCGGTGCCGAGGTCCATAACGCGGGTGCCGGGGCGGAAGTTGATGACCTCGGCGATGCCCAGGGAGTGGAGGACATGGTGCTCATAGAGGTTGTCGATGTCCTTGCGCGAGATGACGTTGATCTTGGCGTTCCAGTCGTGGTAGAGGGCGTCGAGGGCTGCGAAGCGCTCAAGCTGCTCGGGGGTGAGGGTGGGGAAGTAGTGGGCGATGAGACTCATGGGGGAATTGGACAATTGGACAATTTACAATTTGACAATTGGGTTGCTTGAGGGATGGGGAATTGGACAATTGGACAATTTACAATTTGACAATTGGGTTGCTTGAGGGATGGGGGAATTGGACAATTTGACAATTTACAATTTGACGATTGGGTGGGGGATGGGCTTTTGTGGCGCGAAGGTACGGCTTTTTTGTGAAAATTCGGCTGTCGCGGTGGCAAAAGTGATGAAAAACGTTATCTTTTATTATAAAAGTTCGCGCGATGGGCTGCTGTTCGGAGAATTCTCCTTAAATTTGCAGCCGCAACGATTCAAGAAATTGCTCGATTAACAATCAAGAAAACAGCAAGCAAAAAAGAAAACAGCAAGCAAAACTATTCAACATTTTATATATTATGTCAAAGATAGTCACTCTTGGCGAACTGATGCTTCGCCTGTCCCCTGAAGGTAACGACCGTTTCATCCAGAGCGAGAGCTTCCGCATCATCCCCGGCGGCGGCGAGGCTAACGTAGCCATCTCGCTGGCCAACTACGGCCACGAAGCTTACTTCGTCTCCAAGCTGCCCAAGCATGAGATTGGTCAGATTGCCGTGAATGCCATGCGCCGCTATGGCGTTGACACCCGCTTCATCGCCCGTGGCGGCGACCGCGTGGGATTGTACTATGCCGAGACGGGAGCCTCTATGCGCCCCTCAAAGGTCATCTACGACCGCGCCCACAGCGCCATCGCCGAGGCTGTGCCCGCCGACTTCGATTTCGACAAGATCATGGAGGGTGCCGACTGGTTCCATTGGAGCGGCATCACGCCCGCCATCAGCGACAAGGCTGCCGAGCTGACGCGCCTGGCCTGCGAGGCTGCCAAGCGCCACGGCGTCACGGTGAGCGTGGACCTCAACTTCCGCAAGAAGCTGTGGACGAGCGAGAAGGCCATCAGCATCATGCGCCCGCTGATGAAGTATGTGGACGTCTGCATCGGCAACGAAGAGGATGCCGAGCTGTGCCTGGGCTTCAAGCCCGACGCAGATGTCGAGGGCGGCAAGACAGACGCTGCCGGCTACGAAGGCATCTTCCGTCAGATGCGCGAGGCGTTTGGCTTCAAGTATGTCGTCTCCACGCTGCGCGAGAGCTTCTCGGCTACGCACAACGGCTGGAAGGCCCTCATCTTCGACGGCAAGGAGTTCTACCAGAGCAAGCGCTACGACATCGACCCCATCATCGACCGTGTGGGCGGTGGCGACAGCTTCTCCGGCGGCCTGATCCACGGCCTGCTGACGAAGGCCACACAGGGCGAGGCCCTGGAGTTCGCCGTGGCAGCCAGCGCCCTGAAGCACACCATCAACGGCGACTTCAACCTCGTGAGCGTCGAGGAAGTGGAGGCACTGGCCGGCGGTAATGCCAACGGCCGCGTACAGAGATAGGGTAATTGGACAATTGGACAATTTACAATTTTACAATTATAATTGGCATGACAGAAGAAGAGCTGAAGCAACGCTTCAAGTCGTTTGCGGTGCGAATCATAAAAATGGTTGACAGTATGCCCAGTACCCTTTCGGCAAGAGCGATAGCCAACCAGATAGTCCGCTCTGGAACTTCTCCTTCAGCCAATTATCGTGCCGCCTGCATCTCAAAGTCGGAAAAGGACTTTGTCAACAAACTAAAAATGGTTGAAGAAGAGCTGGATGAAACGGTTCATTGGCTTGAAATCATCATGGAGACAAACATGCTGCCCTCGAATCGCCTACAGCCTCTGCATGATGAGGGAAAAGAATTGTTAAGTATTATTGTAAAGTCCATAGTCACAACAAAACATCATTTAAATAGCTAACTAATTGTCAAATTGTAATTTGTCCAATTGTCAAATTCACTGTTTTATATAGAATTTAATTGTCAAATTGTAAATTGTCCAATTGTCAAATTAACTGATGGCTCGATTTGATCAGCTGGCCGTTATGGCCAAGATAGGTGAGACGGGTATGGTGCCCGTGTTCTACCACAAGGATGCCGAGGTGGCCAAGAAGGTCATCAAGGCCTGTTATGAAGGTGGCGTGCGCGCCTTCGAGTTCACTAACCGTGGCGATTTCGCCCAGGAGGTCTTTGCCGAGTGCGTGAAGTTCGCCGCTAAGGAGTGCCCCGAGCTGGCGCTGGGCATCGGCAGCGTCGTGGATGCCCCCACGGCCGCCATGTACCTGCAGCTGGGTGCCTGCTTCGTCGTAGGCCCCCTGTTCAACCCCGAGATAGCTCCCGTCTGCAACCGCCGTCTGGTGCCTTACTGCCCCGGCTGCGGCAGCGTCAGCGAGATCGGCAAGGCGCAGGAGCTGGGCTGTGTGCTCACGAAACTTTTCCCCGGTGATGTCTATGGCCCCAACATGGTCAAGGGTCTGATGGCGCCCATGCCGTGGTCCAAGATCATGGTCACGGGCGGCGTAGCCCCCGAGGCCGAGAACCTGAAGGCCTGGTTCAAGGCCGGCGTCTATTGCGTGGGCATGGGCTCGAAGCTCTTCCCCAAGGACAAGGTGGCCGCCGAGGACTGGCAGTATGTCACCGACAAATGCCGCGAGTGCCTGGACATCATCGCCGAGGTGCGACAGAGCTAACTCCAAAACACACATCCTATGATGAACCGAAATCATTCCTGCAGGCTCTCATGGAAGGGAGCCGCACTCGTCGGCCTCGCCTCTATGGTCATGGCCGGCTGCCAATGGTTCAACGGCAAGGAGCCGGAAGCCGAGGAGCTGGTGTGGTGCACGGTGGAATATGATGACAGCATCACGGTGAACGGCGCGAAAGCCTTTCAGGAGATGCGCATCGATTTCCCGCCCAGTCAAGACACCGACAAAGCCGACAAAGGCACCGTGGCCGCTCTCGACTGGATTCGTGAGCAGGTGGCAGCGTGCAGCTACTCCAACTACGAAAACGAGCCGCTGGATTCCGTCATCACCTTCTCCATCGACGAGGTGGAACGCTTCGCCGAGCCCTTCGTCAAGTCGTGTGGCCGCCAAGGTCTGGACCGTATGTCCGCTGGTCTTCGCGAGTTTGCCAGCGAGGGCTTCGACGGCAGCTTCATGAACTTGCTGCATATCGAGCTGCAGGAGCAGACGCCCGAGTACCTGACGCTGTTCCAGGAGCATGATGTCTATACGGGCGGTGCCCACGGCGGGCAGTACCTGGCCGGCATCACCTTCAGCAAGAAGGATGGCAAGCAGCTGGGCTGGAACCTCTTCAATATGGACAAGAAGGCCGAGCTCATAGAACTCATCAAAGCGCAGCTGAAGAAGGAGTTCAGCACGGATGCCACGGAACCCATCACTACCGACGAACAGTTGCAGGACATGTTGATTCTCTACGACGACCCCGAGACGCCTGAGAACGAACTCGAGTACGGTTTGCCGCTGCCGGTGACCGCTCCGTGGGTGACGCGTGACGGCATCATCTTCCTCTACCAGGAGTATGAGATTGCGTGCTACGCCATGGGTCGCCCAAGCGTCATCCTGTCCTTCGAGGCCGTGAAGCCCCTGCTGTCGGATGAGGGCAAGGCACTCCTGAACCTTCAATAAACCGTAGATGAGACGCCTCTGGTACATCTTCCTTATTCTGTTTTGTGCGGCATCTGGTGTCGCACAAACTGATTTATATGTCGATGGCCAGCTGCTGGCACGCGATGTCAGCCGTACGGCACAGATGCCCGAGGCGCTGCAACAACTGCTGTGTGGGCGGGAGCTCAGCCAGCGTCAGTCGCCGCGACGGCAGATGCGCGTGGCAACAGCCAACCGCATAGGTCCGCTGCTGGCTTCCATCCGAGGGCAGGAGGAGCCCTACAACCTGCTGTGTCCGCATTGGCGCTTTGAGAGCGGAGAGGTGAGCACAGAGCGCTGCCTCTCGGGGTGCGTGGCCACGGCCATAGAACAGGTGATGGCCTACTACCGCTATCCCGACGCCCTGACGGACACGCTGCACGGATGGAGCACCGAGAACTACGACATCGCCGACATGCTGCCCGGCACGCGCTTCGATTGGGACCACTACCTGCTGGACTATCGCGACGGATGGAGCGAACAGCAGGGTCTCGCCATCGCGCTGCCCTCGCTGGCGGCAGGCATGGCCGTACACATGAATTACGGGCTCTACGCCTCAGGCGCCAACGTCTATCGTGCCGTGGAACCCCTGAGTAATGCCCTGGGCTACGGGATGGTGCGCTACTACGAGCGCATCCTCTACACCCCTGCCCGCTGGCACGCCATGCTGCGGCATGAGTTGCAGCAGGGCCGTCCCATCGTCTATTCCGGCCATACGATGGCCCTGTCGGGACATGCCTTCAACATCGACGGCGTGGATGCCGACGGCCTCTACCATCTCAACTGGGGCTATGACGGCTACTACGACGGGTGGTATGACCTGGAGCGTCTGTCGCCGTGGGAACCTTTGCGCGTGGACGATGAGGGGCTTGAGATGGGCTTCTTCTGCAACCAATCCGCCCTGTTCATGCACCCCTCCGAGACGGCACAACCCTTAGACCCCGACACCTTGGCGCTGGATGATCTGGGCATCGTGCTCGACGCCATCGACTTCCGGCGTGCCCCCGACCTGCAGGGCTATGTCGGCGCCGACTTCCTGTTCCATAACGAGGGCAGCGAGGTCGTCACCTACACCTACGAGGTGATGACATGGCAGCTCGATGAGACCGACATCTTCAAGAACGCCGACTATGTGGGTCTGAGCGCCATCACCCTGGCGCCCGGCGAACAGCGCGCGCAGCGTGTCTATCTCCGTTTCGCGGAGGAGGGCGAGCGTCTCATAGGCATCTCACACGACGACATCACCATCCCCTTCCAGATGCCCGTGAGCATCGCCCACGGTACGGCACCGCGGTTGGAGTGGGGGAGTGCCACCGTGGCGGAGAGCCGCGAGGAGGAAGGCCGCTATGCCTACACCTTCGCCGTTCCCGTCAGCAACACCGCCGCCGCGGGCTATGCCGGCAGCGATGTCACCCTGTGCCTCTATGCCGAAGGCCACGAGGGCGAGGACCTGCGCCACTACCGCGTCCTCTCGCTGGCAGCAGGCAGCGCCACCACGCTCACCGTCACCTTCTCCGACCTGGCCCCCGCCACAAGCTACACCTTCTTGGTGCGATGCCCCTGGGCTGTGCAGTCACAGCTGAGCTTCACCACCCCGACGCCCACAGGCATCACCACGCTTGCGCCCGCGCCCGTCAAGCCGGCATCGCCGTGGTATGACCTCTCCGGCCGACACGCCCACGGCGCTTCGCGAGGACTGCTGATTCAAAAAGGAAAGAAGATATGGTTGACCAACTGATAGATAAATACTACAGCGACAATGCACCGCTGCGTGAGATCCTGCTGACACACAGCCGCAGCGTGGCTGACATGGCTCTCGACGTGGCATGCCGTCACCCCGAACTGGGGGCTGACGAGACCTTCCTCTACGAAGCCGCCATGCTCCATGACATCGGCGTCTTCCTGACTGATGCCCCTGGCATCCAATGCTTCGGGCATGAACCCTACATCAAGCACGGGTTGCTGGGCGGAGAGCTGCTGCGCCGAGAGGGACTGCCGCGGCATGCACGTGTGGCCGAGCGACACACCGGCACGGGCCTCACGCGCGAGATGATTCTCCGGCAGGCGCTGCCCCTGCCTCTGGCCGACTACTCGCCCGAGACCATCGAGGAGCAGCTCATCTGCTATGCCGACAAATTCTTCTCGAAAAGTCACCTCGAACGTGTGCGCACTCCCGAGCAGGTGTTGAAGAGTTTGGAGAAGTTCGGAGCTGACGGTGTGGAGCGCATGAAAGCATGGATGAAGCGGTTTGAATAGCCGAAGTTGTCCTTGTTTTGGTTAATAATGCTGAAATTTCTTGCGTATGCGCGCGAGAAGGCGTACTTTTGCACGATATTTTAAGCTGACGTGAATAGACGCTTTCTCTCTATATGCTTTTTAGCCGCAATCGTGGGTATGGTGATGGCCTCCGTCACCACGCCGATGGCTCATACCCGTGGCCGCATGAATAGAGACTCCGTGGCGTCGGACTCCTTGATGCTGGACTCCGTGGCGCTGGATTCCGTGAGCACCGACACGCTGCGCTACCTGATCGTGGGTGGCGACACCGTCTATCTCGGTGTGGGCGGTCACACGGGTGTCGATACCGTGGCCATCGACTCCTCGAAACAGAGTAAGAGCGCATTGGATGCTCCCGTGGATTTCGATGCCAAGGACTCCATCGTCTTCGACTACGGAACGAACCGCGTCAACTTCTACGGCGAAGCCAATGTCAAGTACCAGAATCTGGAGCTCACGGCCGACTACATCACCATGAGTGTGGACAGCAGCATCGTTCACGCCCTGGGCCGCAAGGACTCTTTAGGACATATCGTTACGCCGCCCGTCTTCAAGCAGGGCGAAGACACTTATGAGCCCGACGACATCGCCTATAACTTCAAGTCACGCAAGGCCTTTATCCATAACGTCTTCACGCAGCAGGGCGAGGGCTTCATGGTGAGTAACGAGAGCAAGCGCGACTCGTCGGGAACGATGTATGTCCGCAACGCGCGCTATACCACGTGCGATGCCAAACATCCGCACTTCTATCTCCAGCTGACACGTGCCAAGGTGCGCCCCGGCAAGGACGTTGTCTTCGGTCCCGCCTATCTCGTGGTGGAGGACGTGCCGCTGCCGCTGGCGATTCCCTATGGTTTCTTCCCCTTCTCGAAGTCCTATTCAAGCGGTATCATCATGCCTACATACGGCGACGAGACCACGCGCGGCTTTTACCTCCGCGACGGCGGCTACTACCTGGCCATCAACGACAAGGTCGATCTCAAGCTCCTGGGCGAAATCTACACCAAGGGCTCCTGGGGACTCTCGGCACAGAGCGTCTATAAGAAACGCTACCGCTTCAGCGGCGCTGTGAACCTCTCGTACCAGAACACCGTCGAGGGCGAGAAGAACATGCCTGACTACTCCGTCTCCAAAAGCTTCAAGGTGCAATGGAGCCACCGTCAGGATTCCAAGGCCAACCCGGCGCAGAGCTTCTCGGCCAGCGTGAACTTCGCCACATCGAGCTACGAGCGCAACAACCTCACCTCGATGTACAACCCGCAAGCTTACACACAGAGCACGCGAACCTCCTCCATCTCCTACAGCCGCACCTTCCAGGACATCGGACTCACACTCTCTGCCTCGATGAACCTGTCGCAGAACGTGCGTGACTCCAGCGTCTCCGTGACCCTGCCCACGCTGAACATCTCGCTGGCGCGCTTCAACCCCTTCAAGCGCAAGAAGAAGGTGGGCAGCGAGCGATGGTATGAGAAGATTGCCATGAGCTACACCGGAACGCTCTCCAACTCCATTTCCACCAAGGAAGACAAGATCCTGAAGGCAAACCTCATCAAGGACTGGCGCAACGGTATGCGGCACTCCATCCCCATCAACGCCTCCTTCTCGGTTGCCAACTACATCAACATCACACCCTCGTTCAACTTCACCGACCGCATGTACTCGCACAAGGTGAACCGCTCATGGGACACCGAGGCGCAGACGGAACGGCGTGACACGGTCTATGGCTTCTACAATGTCTATGACTTCAACGTCAGCCTCTCGGCCTCCACGAAACTCTACGGCATGTACACGCCCATCATCGGCAAGAAGAATTCAGCCCTGCGACGCACACAAATCCGGCATGTCTTCACGCCGTCCCTGAGCTTCTCCTATGCCCCCGACTTCGGTTCCTCGTTCTGGGGCTTCTACGACACCTACGTGAAAACCGACGCCAACGGCAATGTCTCCACCGTGACCTACTCTCCCTTCCAGGGCGCCATCTATGGTGTGCCGGGCCAGGGCAAGACGGGCAACGTGGCATTGGATGTCTCCAACAACGTGGAGATGAAGGTGCCGTCGTCCAAGGACTCCACCGGTTACAAGAAAATCAGCCTGATTGATGAACTCGGCGGTTCGCTCAGCTACAACATGGCTGCTAAATCGCGTCCGTGGAGTGACCTGAATATGCGCATCCGTCTGAAGCTCACCAAGAGCTACACCTTCTCCCTCAACGCACAGTTTGCCACCTATGCCTATGAGTTCAACGAAGCCGGACAGGTCGTCGTGGGCGACCGCACGGAATGGAGTCATGGTCGCTTCGGACGTTTCCAGGGCATGAGTCAGAACTTCTCCTACACCTTCAACAACCAGACCTTTGCCAAGCTCTTCGGCAAGAACAAGGGCAGCAAGAAGAAGGATGATGATGACAACCCTGAGGAAGACCCCCATAACATGAACGACACCAATCTCGACCCCGAACTCACCAAGGGACAGCATGCCGCCAAGCGCGATCCCAACAGCGACGAACTCGACGAAGACGGCTACGTGAAGTTCAAGATTCCGTGGTCGGTGTCGGTGTCGTATGGCGTATCGCTGCGTGAGAATACGCAGGCGGAGATCAACAAGGAACGTATGCGCTACCCCTATAAGCTCACCCACACGCTGAACTTCTCGGGCAACATACAGATAGCATCCGGATGGAACATCTCGTGGTCGTCGGGCTATGACTTCACAGCGAAGCGCCTGTCTATGACCACCGCTTCTGTCTCGCGCGACCTCCATTGCTTCACCATGTCGGCCAGTATGGTGCTGACACCTTATACATCCTATAACTTCACCTTCGCTGCCAACTCCTCGACACTCGCCGACGTGCTCAAGTGGCGTAAGCAAAGCAGCTACACCAACACCCTGGAATGGTACTAATCAATTTCCATACGCTATGAAAAAGTTCCTCTTCATGCTCCCTCTTCTGGCCATCATACTGATGATGGGCTGCTCCAAGAAAAGTGATTTCCACATGTCGCGCTTCCTGCGTCCCAACGATGTTGGCCTCTACGTCTATGCCGACCAGGAATGGGATTCCGTGTCTTTTGAGACAACAGAGTCATACACGCTGTCTTCCAACGTCTCGTGGTTCAAGGTCCCCGATGAGTACAGCAGCTTCAAGAACCCCTATACTGACGCTGTCGTGCTGTCGTATGCCTGGCTGCAGTTTGAGCCCAACACCACAGGCGAGATGCGCTATGGGCTGCTGCATCTGGCTGCCGGCGACTACAGCGTGGATGCCACCGTCATCCAGCTGCCCTTCCTCAACGTGACCAATCCTGTGCGCCAGGGCTATGTCCTTGCGCCGCTCGTCATCGATGCCACCACGTCATCCGCTTCGCTGGCCTTCACAGCCTATTCCAACTGGACACTCTCCACAGACAGCGACTGGCTGACATTCGAAGCCACCTCCGGCGCTGCAGGTGAACGTAGGGTAATAATCACGACAGAGCTCAACACCACCGACGAAGACCGTACGGCCAAAGTGCTGCTGACCTCACGTGGTGTCACGCAGGAGATCACCGTCACACAGCAGAAGCCAATCCCTGCGGAAGGGGCGTAGGGCGCAATCTCCTCCACACAGTAGGGATTTTCCCTCGGGGATTAGGTCATTTCCTTTTGCCATGTTATGAGAACGCCATACCTTTGCACCATCAAACAAAGGAAAATGTCAAACCTCTAAACATAAGTGCAATATGAAAAAGATGATTTTTACCCTCGTGTTCAGCCTCTGCGCAGCCGTCTCCCTCAATGCTATGAACTATGAAGAAGCGCGCGAGCAGGCCCGCTTCCTCACCGACAAGATGGCCTATGAGTTGAACCTCAACGATCAGCAGTACAACGATTGCTACGAGATCAATTTGGATTATCTCCTGAGCGTACGCACCGAGGCCGACCTCTATGGCGATTATCTTACCTATCGCAATTCCGACCTCCGTCATATCCTTTATGACTGGCAGTACACGCTCTTCGCAGCTGCCGACTATTTCTTCCGTCCGTTGACATGGTACCGTGGTGCCTGGCTGTTCCCCATCTACCGTTACTACAGCCTTGGACATTACTACTACCATCATCCTTCGGTTTATTACACCTATCGCGGCGGCCACGGACGCTACTACCATCGTGGCGGTTACTACTATTCGCGTCGTCCGCATTGGAACGGAGGTTTCCGCGGATCGCACCGTGGCGCCATCAGTCATCGCGGTCATGCAGGTTATCCCTCACATCGTCCCGATCATGGACCTTCTCGCCATGGCGATCTCTCACATCATGGCAGCCCCTCGCATTATGGTGGTGCTCCCTCGCATCGGGGCGGCGATGTCTCCTCACGTCATGATGGTGCATCCTCACATCGTCCCTCTTCCGGCACCTACCACATGGGTGGCGGTAGCAGCAACCACTTCAACGGCAACAGTTCCGGCTCACGTCCGAACATGGACGCCCGTGCCCAAGGCCGTTCAGACTACAGTCATCCCAGTTCCACTCGTACTACCGTCAGTTCCACTTCGCACCATACTCCCGGTATGAGCGGACGCAGTTCTGTCCCCTCACACGGCAGCTTCAGCGGAGCATCCATGAGGAGTGGCGCTTCACACAGTGGCGGTCATGCAAGTTTTGGTGGTTCCCGTGGTGGTGGCTCTCACGGTGGCGGTTTCCACGGCGGTGGCGGTTCACAACGTGGCGGTGGTCGCGGCAGGTAACATGCGCTGCCACACCACAGCATCTACGAAAGAATCCTCAGCACGTAGCCAGTCATGTAAGGGTGCCGAGGCCTCAAAGCCCAGCCGCGTAAACAATTGCGTGGCTGGTTTGTTTGTGGTAGCGATGATGGCGTAGATCTGATGCAGATGTAAACTGCTGGCATAGTGGCAGAGGGCCTGCATGGCAGAGGCGCCGTGGTGGTGACCCTGATGTTCGGGAAGTATCAGCAATCCGATCTCTGCGCGCAGGTGGATGGCATCGAAGTTTACGAGGTCGGCAAAACCTATGGCCTTCCACGCGCGCGCGCCCGATTCCTCTTTAATCTCTATCACTAAGCGAACCTGTCCGTCGCGGAAGATGTCGCCTGTACTGTCTGCGATAAACTGACGCAGGGTATAGCGGGAGTACGGCACGGTGGTGGAACCATGACGCCAGAAGGTGGGGTCGTTCTCAATGCGATACACCAATTCCAAGTCCTCGGGTTCCAAGGCTCGTAGGCGAAGGGTAGGGGTGTCAGGAGAAGATATCATTGGGGAGGATGAGCTTGCCGCTCTGCAGGTTGAAGGTTCCGTAATCACAATGCAGGCCTTGGCGTGAGCCGTTCACCATCTGCCACAGCATATTGCAGTAGGGACGTCCGTCGGCCGTTACCTCGAAGATGCAATGCATGACGGTGCTTTTGGCTGGCAGTTCGCTGCCGCGTGAAGCATCGAGTCCAGCGCGGTGACAGATGTCCTGAACCGTGGTCCATGCTTCGTCGCTGCCGATGAACAGGAGCGTCTCGGGATGAGGCGTGTGCAGACGATTGAGGCCTATGACGATTCTCAGCCATTTGATGCCGCGCTTCAGCCACTTGCGTACCATGCTCAGGAAGCCCATTCCCAACACGGCAGCTTCCACGCAAATCCATGCAAACCAATAGCGGCGTGCGAAATGCTTGCGGAAGAAGATGAGCATGGCGTGGTAGAAGTTATAGACGTAGCGGAAGCTGGTCTGCTGGGTGCTCTCGCCCTTGTAGTGCAACATCAGCTTTGGCGTGTACCAGCATTCCCAACCTCCCATGCCAATGCGGTAGCTGAGGTCGATGTCTTCGCCGTACATGAAATAGGTCTCGTCCAAGAGCCCCACCTGCTCGAGGGCCGTGCGCCGCAGCATCATGAAAGCCCCTGAGAGCACTTCCACCTGGCCGTCGGCAAACTCGGGCAGATGACCCATATAGTAGTGGGCGAAGCGAGGGTGGCGCGGAAACAGACGGTTCAGGCCAAGCACTTTATAGAACGAGGTGGCAGGGGTGGGCAGACCTCGACGCGACTCGCGGGCAAAACTGCCGTCGCGGTTCACCATGTGGATGCCCAGCGCTCCGGCTTGGGGGTGCTGCTCGAAGAACTGGATGCAATGCTGCAATGTGTCCTCGGCGATGAACGTGTCGGGATTCAGCAAGAGCACCAGTTCGCCTGTAGATTCACGGATGGCTTGGTTGTTGGCGCGTGCAAAGCCTACGTTCTCTGTGTTCTCCACATAATGTACGTCAGGGAACTGCGACCGCAGGAAATCTATGGAGCCGTCGGTGCTGGCGTTATCCACCACCCACGTCTCAACATCCAACCCTCTGGCAGCGCGCTGAACGGAGTCCAGACACTGCCACAGGTAGTGCTTGACATTATAGTTGACGATGATGACGCTTAGCCTCATGACTCTTCCTGATTTCCAAAGCTTTCGCGCTCATAGCGCATCTTCCCGTCCGAAGGCCAGATGAAGAAGAAGGATACTACGCAGATCAGAGCCATATAGCCACAGCTGGTGTTGAAGCCCAGAAGGTAGTACATCAACGTATTGTAGATGAGGGGGACGCTAAGGAGGACAATACGCATGAGAGCCCATGTCCGATAGCTCTGCTCGCTCTGTTGAACCAGTGCATGAATGCGCTTGAATGTCATCAGCTTCAGTGCCAAGGGAATGCAGATGAGCGTGATGATAACACTACACAAGCTGAACACGTATTCCTGGGTTTCCTCGATGGCAATTGTGCCAACAGGTAGCATGTCGGTCTCGAAGATGGCCGCGAGGATGGCAACCGTGAGGAGCTCGCCGCAATACGTTAATCTAAGGAAAGTGGTTGTATTTTGCATTTTTGATGTTTAATCCTTCAAATTTTTAATTTTTCAATCTCTCATATCCTCACTTACTCATGAAAGGGCTTGCGATCCAGAATGCTGCGGCCGAGGGTTGCCTCGTCGGTGTAGTGCAGTTGGTCGTTTTGTGCTACGCCGCGTGCGATGGTCGTGATGGCGACATTGTCGCAGTCGGCCAGCTTGCGGAAGATGTAAAAGTCGGTGGTGTCGCCTTCCATCGTAGGACTCAGCGCCAAGATGACTTCCTTCACGTCGCCGCCCTGAACGCGGTTCACCAGCGATGCAATCTCCAGGTCCTGTGGGCCGATGCCGTCCATGGGTGAGATGACGCCGCCGAGAACATGATAGACTCCATTGTACTGTTGTGTTGCCTCGATGGCCAGTACGTCCTGAATGCTCTCCACAACGCAGATGGTGGCGTGGTCGCGGCTTTGCGAGGCGCAGATACCGCACATGTCGCCATCGCAGATGTTGTGACACACGCGGCAGTAGTGCACGTTATTCACTAACTCCTGCAGACTGTTGGCAAAGGCTTCCACGTCGCTCTTCTCGCGCTTTAGAAGATGCAGCACCATCCGCATGGCCGTCTTGCGTCCGATGCCGGGGAGGAGCGAGAATTGGCTCACAGCACGTTCCAGATAAAGTGATGGAATTTCCATATCGGCTGCAAAGGTACAATCTTTTGGCGAAATAGAAAAATGAAAGGATGAAAAATGAGAATTGATGGATTGAAAAGTGAACTTTCGGAACAGCGGAACCAATCAAGTTCGCTTGAATTGCTGCATCGTAAAGGATGTCAGTAATGCAAAAATGCAAGAGGAAATATGCAAAAAGGCATCGTTATCAAAGAAAATGCAGGCGAAAAGCTAAAAAAATGTCTTTGGGCAATGGCGAATTGTCATTTTTTCACTACCTTTGCGCCCGCTTTCCGGGGTGTAGCGCAGTTGGTAGCGCTCCTGGTTTGGGACCAGGCGGTCGCCCGTTCGAGTCGGGTCGCCCCGACAAAGTCGATAATGAGCTCCTTTACGGGGGCTCATTTCTTTTTTTTCAAAAAAATGCAGGCGCTTTCCAAGATTCTTAGTATATTTGCAGCCGAATAAAGCTAATAAACCAAAATCTCGTCATGAAACATTCTTTCTTATTTCGCCAATCATTTCTCTTCATCCTTCTCCTTGGCTCTTTACCGGCAACCGCCTATAAGAAGGAGTCTATAGACATCAATGTGAATGGGACACAGCGGAATATGGTTGTGTTCTCACCCAATACCTTGCCTGCCAAATCGCCATTGATGATTGTCACTCATGGTATGAACCAGAACCCTGAGTACCAATATGACTCGGATAAGATCTACGAGATGGTGGATACGGCCAAGTTCGTGGTCACCTACTTACGCAGCGATGGTAACACATGGGACATCGGCGGCACAAAGGACCGGGACTTCGTTGTCAAGACCATCGACGAGATGGCTACCCGTTTTGATATTGACAAGGAACGCGTCTATTGGTCGGGCTTTTCTATGGGTTCCATGCTCATCCACCATTGTATTTCCAGTATGCAGGACAAGATTGCGGCTTTTGCTCCCACCAGCGGCATTCAGTTCTCAGAGAGTCCCTGGAACAGCTGCTCCAAACCTGTTGTCATGCTGGAATGTATCGCCTATGGTGATGATGTATTCGGATACGAGCAATACGGCATTCATAACTACATCGAGAGCTATGCCAGACACGACAACCACGTCAATTACAGCAAGACCACGGGCTACAGACCCATTAACGGCTGCTGGTACGACGGCGACTTGGAGAAATGGTCTGGTGGCCCTAACGGTGGCGAGGTGTGGCTCTACTCTTATAACAACGGCGGGCACTGGCCAATGAGTGACAACCGCCATCTCATCTGGAACTTCTGCAAGCGTTATAGCCTGAACATGTCCACGGTAAGAATTGCCAAACCGGCTGGTGAGACCTCGTATCTTTACATGGCACCGCAGGGTGAAGAGTCCTTTCCCGACATCGCCGTTCGCGCCACCCCGAAACTTACCAATTGTAAGCTGGTGAAGATGGATTTCTATGACGGCAAGACGCTCTTGGAATCGAAAACGGCCTCGCCCTACACGACGACAATTGAGTCGCCAAAAAGCGGCAAGCACAACCTGCGCGTAGTAATCACGGATAGCAAGGATAGGACTGCTGAGGCTACGTGTCTGGTTAACTATATGGCTTCCAGAACTACACACAGCATCAGTCAGCATTTCACCACGGCCGGCACGGTGCCGCAGGATTGGTATGTAAGCAATGGTTCAGTCAAGCGTGCAGGCGGTGGCCTAACCTATGCCGATGGCCCTCGTCTCCTGCAATTTACTGCTTCTTCGCGCGGCTTTGACTATGGGTTGCTGGTGCAGAATCTTACAGGAAAGACGAAAGTTGCCTACGCCAAGTATGGTGTCAGCACCGGACGTTCTACCCTGACTCTGTACCCTGGCAGTTATGCTGTTAAATACAAGGTCTGTAACTGGAATCAGCCAGACTTTTCGCCCGTGACTGTTGCTGTCCTGAATTCGAGTGGACAGGAAGTGGCTTCCCAAACCTTCACACCTACCGTGAACATCGGCGGAGATACCGCCAATAAATTCGCTCGTATCACGGCGCAGGCCTTTAATTTCGAAATTACTGAGACTGACAAATACGTCATTGCCTTCTATACCGACGAAGCCAAGAATTCCGATTTCGTGCTGTCGGCAGTCACTCTTTTAGCTAAGGAGTTCACCCCTACTGGTATCAGCGAGGTAAAGCTGTCGCCGTCTGGTGGCCAGGTGTCCGGCCAGAGTAATGGCGTTCAACGTGAACATCCCAAATCCTACGATCTCAGTGGACGTGAAGTCAATGGAGTCTTACCTCGTGGCATATACATTGTTAACGGCCAAAAGGTTGCAGTTCAATAAAGAAGAAATAGCTTTGCAATAATGGGACAAATGAAGATGAAGAATAAAGTGATTTCCATCTTTTCGATGGCGCTGTGTTTAGGGATAGCAGCCTGTCAGGATGCTACAGAGATAAGACCCGTATGTGGAACCTTGGACAGTCCGCTGTCAACGCCTTCGGAGTTGGACACGTATATCTTTCCTCAGAGCGAAGCGCAGATGTGTCCAGACCAAGCCATCATGAATGATACGATGAATGCGGTCAGCGTTTGGCGCATTGGCGACTGGAAAGGCGAGACGGCAGAAGAATATGGTATCATGGTTGTGAAGAATGGCTTGCCTACGGTCCTCCCCAATATCCGCAACACGCGTCAACCCAATGCCTTCTACGACAGCGCTACGGGTGATCTGTGGCTGTCTGCCAGTGCTATGGAAGGAACGGGCGTACATGTGGAACAGCTCCTTTTGATTCGTTTCGCGGAAGATAGTGCTTTCGTGGCAGCAACGGCTGACCCCTATGACTTGCAGGAACTCTGCTGCCAGCAGATGAAATATTCGACAGCAGGCGAAAAGATTACATTTTATCTGAATCAGGAAGCTGTGACAACGGTGACCAATAGCGTAACGGATATGGGAGGCTTTGATGACGAGGCTATTTGGATAGGTGAACAGTTGTCTTATGACCTTAGTGGCGAACAGCCGCGTGTCAGCATCACACCAGGGCTGAAGTTCGTAACAGGGCTTGTACTCACCTACGATGATATGCCTACATTCACGGCGGATGTGGTGCTGTCCGAAGCAGGTGAACTCACCATAAACGACTTGCAGTTGAAGGAATAATCAGAGAAAACAAACGTTGCCAATTATGATGAGAATGTTCCTTGTGTTTCTGGCGTTAGTCGTTGTCTTCACCGGCTATGTTGCGTGGCATCTGTGGCGGCTGACCCCTGTGGGTTGGTCGCTGAAGCTGACCGTTGTGGGTCTCTTTCTGCTGTGGATGCTCAGCTTCTTTGTGGGTTTCTTCGTCACTGAACGCGTCCCCGTGAAGGTGGCTGTCGTGTGCTATGAGGTTGGGAACACCTGGCTCATCGCCTTTCTCTATTTGTTTCTCATCTTCCTTCTTGCAGACATCGCCTCGCTATGCCACTTGTTGCCGAAGGCTTTTCTGAAAGAGAGTGGGGTAGGGCTCCTGTCTGTTTTGGCCATCGTGGCGTTGGTCATGGTGCTGGGTGGTATTCACTACCATCATAAGCATCGCGAGGAACTGACGCTGCACACCTCGAAACCCTTGGAGAAGCCGTTGGCCATCGTCCTGGCCAGCGACTTGCATATCGGTTATCACAACCGAAAGGCTGAACTGGCACGATGGGTGGAGCTCATCAATGCTGAGCACCCCGACCTGGTGCTCATAGGTGGCGACATCATCGACCGCAGCCTGCGTCCAGTTATTGAAGGAGACTTCGCCCAGGAGTTCCGTCGCCTTCAGGCACCTGTTTATACGGTTCTCGGCAACCATGAATACTTCAGCAATGTGGAGCTGTCGGAGCGCTTCTTCCGCGAGGCTGGCATCACGCTGCTGAAAGATTCTGTGGCTCACTACAAAGGTGTGGACATAATCGGACGCAACGACAGGATGGCACGTCGTCGTACTCCTGTCAGCGACCTCGCCGCTGGTTTGGAGGGCTTCACGATTCTGCTTGACCATCAGCCCTATCATCTTGAGGAGGCTGAGCATGCCGCCATCGACTTCCAGTTCAGCGGACACACCCATCGCGGACAGGTGTGGCCCATCTCATGGATTACAGATGCGCTCTATGAGAAGTCGTGGGGTCACCATCAGCGTGGCACCACTCGCTACTACATCAGCTCGGGTCTTGGCATCTGGGGACCTAAGATTCGCATCGGCACACGTTCGGAGTATCTGGTGTTGCACCTGAATAACGATCCACTTTAAGTACATAGAAACTGAATAGTCCTCACACCCTTTTGCAAAATCCTCATAGATATATTAACGATGTTAGAAACATTAAACTTTACAGGTATCATCATTGCCGTTTGCACCTTCTTCGTCATCGGAATGTGGCACCCCATCGTCATAAAGACGGAATACTACTGGGGTACGCGTCCTTGGGTTATCTATCTGATTATTGGGGTAGTCTCCCTTGTGGGCGCGCTGTTCATTGAGAACACCATCATTTCTGCTGCCGTGGGCGTCTTCGGTGCTTCGGCGCTGTGGGGCATCGGCGAGCTGTTTCATCAAAAAAAACGTGTGGAGAAGGGCTGGTTCCCCAAGAATCCCCGTCGCAAGTATGAGCCTTCAAAATCCTAAACAATACAAGCTATGAAAACAAAGCATTATCTACTGTGTGCGATGCTCCTCCTTGCAGCTGTTCCTGCCTGGAGTTCCCGTAAGAAACAAGCGTTAGCACGCCCCTTGCGTGTGGCTTGCGTTGGCAACAGTGTCACCTACGGCTATGGCCTCGCCAACCGTGGGCGCGATGCCTATCCAGTCCGTCTTCAGGTAATGCTCGACAGCGCCTATGGTGTCAACCGCTTTGAGGTGGGCAACTTCGGACATTCCGGCTCCACGCTCCTTAGGAAAGGCCATCGTCCTTACATGAACCTGCCCGAATTCCGCCAGGCCCTTGACTTCAAGGCCGACTGGGTTGTCATCCATCTTGGACTCAACGACACCGATCCGCGCAACTGGCCCGACTGGAAGGAGGAGTTCATCCCCGACTACCGCGCTCTCATCGACTCCTTCCGTGCCGTGAACCCCGAAGCACGTATCCTCATTTGTAAGATGACGCCCATCTTCGACCGCCATTCACGTTTCCAGAGCGGCACGCGCGACTGGCACGCCCAGATTCAACAAGCCATTGCTCAGGTGGCACAGGGCGCCGGCGTACAGCTCATCGACCTCTTCACGCCGC
This sequence comes from Prevotella sp., assembly GCA_015060555.1. GTDB lineage: Bacteria > Bacteroidota > Bacteroidia > Bacteroidales > Bacteroidaceae > Physcousia. The sequence continues at coordinate 29,857 of SUYG01000044.1, read as the reverse complement.
TGCACAGCCGTCCCGACCTTTTCCCCGATGCCCTGCATCCCAACCCAGAGGGCGCCTTGATTCTGGCCAAAACGGTCTATGGCGCACTTACGGGTGACCATGGAGGCCTGCGCCTGCCGCCTGTTTATAGCAGCGGTATGGTGCTTCCGCGCGACGAACATCTCCTTATAGAAGGCTCCGCCAATGCTCGTTGCAGCATCCGTCGCGTGCTGAGTAAAGACGGTAAGGTGGTTGACGAGGGTGAAACCTTCACTTACGCCGACGGCTCGTGGTGGATGGAACTGCCTCACATGAAGGCCGGAGGCCCCTACACGCTCACCTTCACGGCTACGCCGCTACCTCCCGAGAATTACCGTTCCTATTATCCCGAGAAATATCCCTTCCTGCTGGAGAACTTGAGGAAGTCCGCCAAGCAGACGCTGACCATCGACAGTCTGTACTTTGGCGACCTGTGGCTGGCCAGCGGACAGTCCAACATGGAGTTGCGCGTGGACCAGTGTAACACCCTCGCACAAGACCTTTCCGATGCCGCGCGCCTCGGACAGCGACTCCACCTTTATAATATGCCTGCGCGCGCCAGAACAGATGCCATCGAGTGGCCTGACAGCGTGCTCCGCTATACCAATGAACTACAGTACATGGATTTCCAGGGCTGGAAGACCGCTTCGCCCGAGGCGGTGGCCAAATTCTCTGATGTCGCTTTCAACTTTGCACGCGTACTCTGCGACAGCCTTCCGAATGTGCCCATTGGCATCATTTGCAACGCCGTGGGCGGCTCTACGACAGAATCATGGGTCGATCGCACGACGCTGGAATGGGAGTTCCCCAACATCCTGCGCGACTGGCGCAATGGCGACTTCGGCCAGGCCTGGGCCCGTGGACGCATGACGCAGAACATAGCCCATGCCTTAGACAAAGAATCGCTCGCCTACAACACGCTTCAGCGCCACCCCTACGACCCCAGCTACCTCTTTGAGGCCGCCATCGCCCCCCTCGGACACCTGCCCATCAAGGGCGTCATCTGGTATCAGGGCGAGTCGAATGCCCACAATGTCGAAGTGCATGCTCAGCTCTTCCACCTGCTGGAACAGTCCTGGCGCCAGCACTTTGCCCGCCGTTGGAACTGCGAGTTCCAACAGAAGCCCGTGCTGCCTTTCTACTTTGTCCAGCTCTCCAGTCTGCCGCGTCCCTCGTGGCCTGCCTTCCGCGACAGCCAGCGCCAACTTGCTGCTGAGTTGCCCGACACGTGGATGGCTGTCAGCAGCGATGTAGGTGACGCCGCCGATGTCCACTACCGCACTAAGCGGCCTGTGGGCGAACGTCTGGCTTTGCTGGCATTGGCTCACACCTATGGTCACGCTCTGGAGAGCGAAGGCCCCACACCGCGCTCTGTTGTCAGAGGACAGAACAACACCTTGGTAGTGCTGTTCGACCATGCTGAGGGCCTCACCGTCACTCGTGGTTTCGAGATGGCTGCTTCCGATGGCTTGTTCTATCCCGCCGACATCCAAGTCGAGGGTGACAAGATTCTGCTCTCATCGTCTTCGGTAAAGAATCCTGAGGTGGTGCGCTACGGCTGGAAGGGCTTCACCGATGCCGACCTCCGCAACGCCCAAAGTCTTCCTGCCTCCACCTTCCAGATGAGAGTGAAATAAGACCAAACCCTTATGGCGAGTTCCACCGATGGAACTCGCCATAAGGGCTTTACCTTCGAATCAATGCATTCTCCTGCATGGAACCATAATAAATAATCTAATAGTTAGTCAATGAGAAAGATTCAGTATCAAACACAAGGAACTTGTTCTAAAGTCATAGAGGTGACATCAGATGACAATGACATCATTCAGGATGTCGTATTCTATGGTGGCTGCAACGGCAATCTGCAGGGTATCTGCCGGCTGGTGAAAGGCCAGAAGGTTGACGATGTCATCCAGCGCCTGAATGGCATACGCTGTGGAGCAAAACCCACGTCGTGCCCCGATCAACTTTGCCGCGCTCTGGAACAGTTGAAACAAGTTACAAATGCATAAGAAAACCGCAATCAATTATGTTAGGGAACATATCCGTTTTCACTTCACTAGCGAATTTTAAGTTATGAAACTTTTCCGATACTTCCTGTTGGCAGGCATGATGTTGCTGCCGCAGATGAATGTAGCACAGCGTATGCAGCAGACGTTGGGCCGCGGCGTTGTCGCCGTTGCCAACGGCAGTAATGTGACAGTCACGTGGCGTCGTCTGGCTCAGGAACCTGAGAATGCACAGTACAAGGTGTATGTCAACGGCTCTCTGGCAACAACGACCTCCCGCACCTATTGGAAGACAACTACCGGGATGATTCCTACAGGGGCTAAGGTCACAGTGAGTCTTGTCACTCCCGAAGGTGTCGAACAGCCGCAAAGCATACCTTTCACGCGGAAGAGCTTCGACATGCGCAACATTTTCGTGGACATCAATTTCGAGAAAGGCGGATCACCACTTGCTTCAGCAGACTTCAATACGGCCTACGTATGGCCTATTGACCTCGATGGCGATGGTGAGATGGACTACGTGGTCAACCGTAAGTCGAATACAAACGCCTTGGATTGCTACGTGGAGGGCTACCTGCGCACTGGTGAGCACCTCTGGACGGTGAAGCTGGGCCCCAACGAGCTGTCATGCGCCGGCCAGGATGATCAGATAACGGTCGCCGACATGGACTGCGACGGATTGGGTGATGTCATTATCCAAGCCTCTGACGGCACCCAATTCTGGGATGCCGACGAGAAAACCTTCGGACTCTTCGTGAAGGGGAAAACGACAGGGGACAGCGACGGCGACGGCATCATCGACTACGAGACCCAGTCCACTCGTAATGCACCCCGCTACATCTCTGTCATCGACGGTATGAAGGGTTGTGAGAAGGCCAGCATCGAGCAGAGCTACAATCAACATTACAACCGCACTAACCGCGCCTCGCTGATGGGCGACGAGTACAATAAGCACGTAGGCCACATGGGTGTCTTCTATCACGATGGCATTCATCCGGCCGTCGTCATGGAGTGGCACATGCGTGGCACGGGCGGCGACCACCATTATTATAATATAGGTGTAGCCTACGACTTCAGCAGCGGCAAGGCCGGTGCTTTGAAAGAACTTTTCAACACGCCGACGAGTGCGCCCGCTTTCCATCAGATCCGCGTGGGAGATATGGATGGCGATGGCCGTGATGAGATGATAGTAGGCGGTTATACGATGGACCACGACGGCAGCATCCTCTTCAATACTGGCATCAGCCATGGCGACCGCTTCCGCACCAGCGACATCGACCCCGAGCGCCCCGGCCTCGAAACTTTTGCTATCCAGCAGTATGCTCCCGACATGCTGGGCCAGGTGCTCTACGATGCCCGCACGGGTGAGTTCATCAAGAAATGGTATCTCTCTGCCGTGGGCGACATCGGTCGCGGCGAGTGCATGGATATCGACAAGAATCACCTGGGTTGGGAGATGTGGTCCACCATGGACGGTAAGGTCTATGACGCACAGGGCAATCTCATCACCGAATACGAGAACCAATACCCCTGCGAGGGCATCTGGTGGGACAACGAGTTGGACCGCGAGGTGGTGCAGACCAGCGACAGCCATTACAATGTCTATATCCAGGATTTTTTCAAGGGGCGTGAGGTGGAATTTGCCAAGCTCAGCAACTACCGCTACACCACCGTCTATGCCAAGCGCGCCGCCTTCTGGGGCGACATCATCGGCGACTGGCGTGAGGAACTCATCCTGCTGCACAAGGAGAGCGGTGTCATCGTAGGCATCACGGGCGTCACTACAGACTATGCCTCCGACGCCGACTTCATCTACTGCCTGCAGCAAGACCCGCACTATAGCGGCGACTGCACCACGAAGGGCTACTATCAGAGTCCCAATCCGGGCTTTTATCTTGGCTATGATATGCCACGTCCACAACTGCCGCCTTGCATGGTCACCGACCTCGTGGCGAAGGCCGATGGTCAGTTCGTAACCTTCGACCGCTCCGCTACTGCCGCCTATGCCAGCGGCAAGAGCGTGCTTTTCGACCTTACCTATCCGGCTCAGACCTTCACCCTCAATAGCGCCTTCTCGCCCTCTGTCATCTATGCGATGCCTGTGCGTAATCAGAGCATCACCCTCGGCGGCACAGGCTCGGTGGAGGGTAACCTGCAATTCTGGAAGGGTCAGCAGGGGCGTTTCATCGTCAACACCCCGCTCAACCACACGGGAGGCACTTTCATCTCCGAGGGCATTCTGGAGGTGAACACGACCGTACAGGGCGACATCGATCTGCGCGCTCGCGGCACGTTGGCCGGTAATGCCGTGGTGACAGGTAAACTGAACCTCGAAGGGGCCCTCAACTACGAGGGCTGCCGTCTGATGCCGGGCGCTGCCGCCGGTGACCTCGGTGTGATAACCCTTAAGCAGGGCCTCACCATCGACAAGCGTATGTTTGTGGAGGCTGACATCAAGGATGCCGATGCTGCCGCAGACCTCGTCAGAGTAGAAGGTGACCTCACCCTCGGCGCCAACGGACAGCTCGTCTTCACCGTCGTGCCCGATGTCGCAAAACCTCAGCCTGCCCGCTTCAAGCTGTTGGAATATACGGGGCAGTTCACTGGCAAGCTCACACAGGTTGCCGTGCGTGGTCTGCAGGGGCTTTCCTACAATATCGTCGATGAAAACCACGCGTTGTGGCTCGTCATCCATGAGCAGCGTCAGGCTGCCCAGGGTGTACGTTGGACAGGTGCTGAGAGCACGCTGTGGGACTATCAGACAGCTAACTTCACACTCAACGATGAAGCTACGGAATTTGTGGCCGGCGATGCCATCGTCTTCGATGACGATGTTGTGAAGACTACCATCCAAACGAATGAACTGATGCCCGTGAGCAGCGTGACCTTCGAGAACAACACGAAATCACTCACTCTTAGTGGCACAGGTGGTATCACTGGCACAGGCGACCTTGTCATGAACGGTCAGGGCCGCGTAACGCTCAATGCCATAAACAGCAACTACACCGGCAAGACCATCATCAACAGCGGCACTGTCACCGTGGCGGAGCTTGCTGACGGCGGTCTGCCCAGTAGCATCGGTGCTGCCGGCACTGTCGCAACGAATTGGCAGATAGGCAAGGCTACGCTTATCGTCTCCAATACGAATACTGCCACCAATCGCGGCCTCACCATCAACGATGAGGCCACCATACAGATAAACAGCGGTGTCACTTCTCTCAAGGGTATCATCCAGGGCAATGGCCGTTTGGTGAAGAAGGGCAGCGGACAGCTCAACATCACCTATGCGGGCAACAACACCTGGAAGTCCACCGAGCTGAATGCAGGCACGCTGGCCATGGGTGTATGGAACACCACTTTCGGAACTGCCAGCTCCACGATTGATGTGACGGGTAATGCCGCTATCACCATCTTCGACAGCAATTCCACCAGCACCACACCGACACTTGCCAATACTATTACCGTTGCCAAGGGCAAGACGCTCACTGTCAATGCCGGACAGCGTTGCAATGTCCGTGGAAAGTGGACGGGCGAGGGCACCATTAAGATTAGTTTCCCCTACGTGCGTGGCGACTTCTCCACCAATATGGCAGATTTCGAGGGCGTCCTCAACCCCACCAGCGGACAGTTCCGCCTGGTCAGCGCCATGAACTTGCAGAAGGGTACCTTTACCCTTGGTGCGGGTGTCTATGCCGTGGGCGTCAAGGCGGGTATGGGCACGGAGAACAGCTATACCCACAGCATTGGAGCCCTCAGCTCAACTGCTACCGATGCGCAACTCAGCACCAGCGTGTGGAATGTGGGTTACCTTGGCACGAACACCACCTTTGCCGGCATCATCGGCAGCGGTGCCACCCTCAACAAATACGGCGACGGCACGCTGACGCTGACAGGTGCATCGGCCGGACCCATCAACATCTATGCTGGTGAGGTGAAGGCCATGAACACCTCCAAATCCACTACTACCGGCACTATCACCGTGCGCAGCGGAGGCCTTCTTACGGGTACGGGACAGGTACAGAACGTCGTGGTGCAGTCTAACGGCACCCTCGGAGCAGGGCAGTCGGCAACAGCTGTCGGCACGCTCACCGTGAACGGCACGCTGACGCTCAACTCAGGTGCTGTGCTGCGACTGCGTACCAGGTCAACGGCAACGCGTACCACCTGCGATGCCTTCAAGGTCGCGGGCACCGTGAAGCTGACATCGCCTGTCATCAACGTGACGGAGCTCAACACCAGCTACGAGATGGTGGATGATGCAGAGCTGCAAGTCTTCACAGGTGCTGGTGCCGTCACGGTGTCAGGCACCGTCACGATGCAGCCCGCAACTCCCAAGGCTGGTTACCTTTGGGACACTTCAGCCCTCACCACAGAGGGCATCATCCGGGTGGTGGCAGATCCCGTGGGCATCACCAGCCCTGCTGCAGCACCCTCTCAGACGGGTGCGGTGTATGACCTTGCAGGCCGCAAGATTGCCGAAGATAAGTCTTCGGCGCGCCAAGCGACGAAGGGTATATATGTAATCAATGGTGTCAAAGTCCTGAAAAAATAATAAGAAATGAGACGTTTCCTTGTTCCTTCTCTCCTTATCTTCTTCCTCTTTCTCTCGCTCCATGGTGCATCAGCCTTTGAGCGTCAGAAGCTGAACTTCAACGCTGACTGGCTGCTGGCCGTGGGGGAGTCTGCGGAGGCGGCGAAGCCTGATTACGATGATGCGGCATGGCAGCATGTCACGCTTCCCTATGCTTTCAACGGCGACGAGGCCTTTCGCAAGGATATCGTGGATCTCACCGACACCGTCGTTTGGTATCGAAAAGAGTTTAAAGCGGATAGTTTAAAGTTTAAAGAGGCTAAGGTCTTCATCGAGTTCGAGGGAGCACGGCAAGGCGCTGACGTGTGGCTGAACGGCCAAAAGGTGGGTTTCAGCGACAATGGCGTGATGGCCTTCGGCTTCGACCTGACACCTTACATCAAGGAGGGTGAGAATGTGCTGGCCGTGCGCTGCGACAACAGCTGGACCTACCGCGACCGTGTGCTCAACAGCCGCTACCAATGGAACGACCGCAACTTCAATGCCAACTACGGCGGCCTGCCGAAGAATGTATGGCTCCATGTGACGGGTAAGCTCTATCAGACCCTGCCCCTCTATTCCGACCTTGGCACTACTGGCACCTATGTCTATGCCACCGACTTCGATATCCCTGGCCATAAGGCAGTCATTCATGCGGAGTCAGAGGTAAGGAACGAGGACTCCCTCCCGCGTACATTTATATATAATGTGCAGCTGTTTGACATGGATGGCCGCGAAGTGGCGCAGTTCCACGGCGACCCCATCACTATCCAACCCGGAGAGACCCTCGTTGCCAAGGTCCAGCAGCCCGTCAGCGGCCTTCATTTCTGGTCGTGGGGCTACGGCTACCTCTACACCGTCCGCACCTCCCTTGAGGTCAACGGTTCACCCGTTGACGCCCAATCTCTTCGCACCGGCTTCCGCAAGACCCGCTTCGGCGAGGGTAAGATTTGGCTCAACGACCGCGTGATGATGGTTCATGGCTACGCCCAGCGCACCTCCAACGAGTGGCCCGGCGTTGGCATCAGCGTGCCTGCCTGGCTCAGCGACTACAGCAACGGCTTAATGGTGGAAAGCGGCGGCAACATGGTGCGCTGGATGCACGTGACGCCGTGGAAACAGGACATTGAGAGTTGTGACCGCGTAGGACTGCCTCAGGCCATGCCCGCCGGAGATTCCGAGAAGGACGTCGAGGGCGCACGCTGGCAGCAGCGCACAGCCCTCATGCGCTATGCCATCATCTACAACCGCAACAACCCCAGCATCCTCTTCTATGAGAGTGGTAACGAGAGCATCAGTCGCGAACACATGCTGGAGATGAAAGCCATCCGTGACCAGTACGACCCGCATGGCGGACGTGCCATCGGCAGTCGCGAGATGCTGGACATCGACGAGGCGGAGTATGGCGGCGAGATGCTGTATATCAACAAGTCAAAGAAACACCCCATGTGGGCCATGGAATACTGTCGTGATGAGGGCCTGCGCAAGTACTGGAACGAGTGGAGCTACCCCTACCACAAGGAAGGCGACGGCCCGCTCTATCGTGGCAAGCCCGCCACGGAGTACAACCACAATATGGACCAGTTCGCCATCGAGATGGTGCGCCGTTGGTACGACTATTGGCGTGAACGTCCCGGCACTGGCACACGTGTGTCCTCGGGCGGCGTGAAGATTGTCTTCTCCGATACGAATACCCACCATCGCGGCGAGTCGAATTACCGCACCAGCGGTGTCGTGGATGCCATGCGCATCCCCAAGGATGCTTTCTATGCCCATCAGGTGATGTGGAACGGATGGGTGGAACCTGAACAGCCCATGACTTACATCGTAGGGCATTGGAACTACCAAGACCCTTCCCCCGCTCTCCCTGTCTATGTCGTCTCCACTGCCGACGCTGTCGAGCTCTTCCTCAATGGCCGCTCGTTGGGCAAAGGCAAGCAGCAGTATCGCTACCTCTTCACCTTCGAGAATGTGCCGTCTGAACCTGGTACGCTCGAGGCGGTAGGCTCCGATGGAAGTCGATACAAGCTGGAAAGCACCGGTGAACCTTACCAACTGAAACTCACGGCCATCAAGAATCCCGAAGGCACGAAGGCCGATGGTGCTGACATGGTGCTCTTCCAGGTGGAAGTGGTGGATGCCCAAGGCCGTCGTTGTCCCCTTGATGACCGCATGATTCACTTCGAGCTGGATGGCGAAGCCACATGGATTGGCGGCATCGCTACACGTAACAACCAAAGCCTTCAGCGCCCCGATGACAACCGTCCTGAGGGACTCCTCGACGCTGCCGCCACCAAGAATATCTCAGATAACTACGTCGGCGCGACATCGCTTCCTGTGGAGTGTGGCGTCAACCGCGTCCTCGTGCGCACGACCACCACCGCAGGCACCATCCGCCTCACCGCGCACGCTGAAGGGCTGCCAGCAGTGGAGTTGAAAGTTGAAAGTTTAAAGTTGAAAGATGATTCGTCCTTCGTCATTCCTCATTCGTCATTCCTTCGTGGCGAGACACCGCTCACTCCTTCCTACACCCAGCAGGCCCGCGGCATTGCCATCGCTTCTGCCAAGGCCGGCTATGACAGCGAGCACGCTGCTCGCAGCTTCGATGACAACGAACTCTCAGAGTGGAAGAACGATGGCCGCCTCTCCACCGCTTGGATAACCTACAAGCTGGCAGAAAAGGCTGTTGTTGATGACATCTGCCTTAAACTCACTGGCTGGCGTCTGCGCAGCTATCCCCTGGAGGTCTATGCGGGCAAGCAGCTCATCTGGAGCGGCGAGACAGAGCGCAGCCTCGGATACATACATCTGACACCCTCCAAGCGTGTCAGAACCGATGAGATCACCATCCGCCTCAAGGGCGCCGGCAAGGATGAGGATGCCTTCGGCGGTATCGTGGAGGTGGCAGAGCCTGCCGCCGGCGAGCTCGACCTCTTCAAGGCAAAGAATGGTGGTGAGACGAAGAACGAACTGCGCATCGTAGAGATAGAGTTCACTCAACCCTGATGAGGGCTCCCTTTACGTCGTGTGAGTTGGGCCCGATCATCACCTCGAAGTCACCGGGCTCCAGGACATAGTCGAGGTCATAGTTGTAGAATTTCAGTTCGTCAGCCGTGATGTGGAACTCCACGTCGCGGCTTTCTCCTGCCTGCAGGGTGACGCGCTGGAAGTCCTTCAGCTCCTTCACGGGGCGGCTGATGCTGGCGACCTTGTCGTGGATATAGAGTTGCACCACCTCTGTGGCTTCGCGCTCACCCGTGTTCGTCAGCGTGATGGAAGCGGTAATGGCGCCGTCCGCTGACATCGCGGTGCTGCTCAGGCGGATGTCCGAGTAGTTGAAGCGGCTGTAGGTGAGGCCGTAGCCGAAGGGATAGAGCGGCCCCTGCACAGCATCCAGGTAGTTGGGGCTCCACACGCGATAATCTACGGTCCCATCGGGAACTGGGCGCCCTGTAGGCAGACGGTTGTAATAGAGCGGTTCCTGTCCGGTGGCATGCGGCATCGACACGGTGAGACGGCCTGAGGGTGACACCCGTCCGAAGAGCACATCGCACAGCGCATCAGCGCACTCGCTGCCGTACCACACATTCATGATAGCATCCACATGCTGGCTTTCCCATGTCAGCACCGTGGCGCGTCCGGCGAAGTTGAGCAGCACGACAGGCTTGCCCGTCTCCGCGAGTGCTGCCAGCAGGCGGCGCTGTGGCGGGTACAGCTCCAGGTTGCTGCGGCTGGTGCCCTCGCTGTTCATCCATGCACACTCTCCCATGGCACAGATGATTACATCGGCCTTCTGGGCAATGCTGATTGCCTCGGCGAGGGCTGCGTCGCTATCCACAAAGGGTATCGGTTCGCAGCCATGGCCGCGTGCCACCGCTTCCTGTGTGCGAGCATTGTCTATCAGGTTGCAGCCCTGGGCGCACAGCAGCGTGGCCTTACCCGCCAACGCCCGCTGGAAGCCTTCACGCAGCGTCGTGTATTTCGAAGCATCCTGCGCCATCGACCATGAGCCGGTGATGTCCGTGCGGGTGTCGATGAGGGGGCCTATGAGGGCGATGGTTCCTTGGGGTTGCAGGGGTAGGAGAGGGCTGTCCTCTGTGCCGTTCTTCAGCAGCACGAAGCTCTCGGCGGTGATGCGCCGGGCTGCTTGGCGGTGTTCCTCGCAATAGGTCACCTTCGCGGCCTGTGCCTTGCTGCCGAAACGGTAGGGGGCGCGGAAGAGTCCCAACTTGTACTTTGCCTCCAGCACGTGGCGACAAGCACGGTCGATGTCCTCCATCGTCACCTTGCCCTCTTCGAGCGACTGCCGCAGCGTGCCGATGAAGCCGTTGGCGCACATGTCCATGTCTGTGCCTGCCAGCAGCGCTCGTGCGGCGTTGTCCTTGAGGCTTCCCAGTCCGTGGCTCGTCATCTCGTGGATGGAGGCATAGTCGGTGACCACCATGCCGCTGAATCCCCACTGGCGGCGCAGCACATCCGTCAGCAGCCATCGGTTGGCAGTGGCCGGAATGCCATCCACGATGTTGAACGACGACATCACGCTACCCGCACCCGCCTCCACGGCAGCCTTATAAGGTGGAAAATACTGATTGTACATGCGCAGATGGCTCATATCCACTGTGTTGTAGTCGAGTCCCGCCTCCGCTGCACCGTAGAGCGCGAAGTGCTTCACGCAGGCCATGATGCCCGTGCCCGTTCCTTGCGGACTGAACACGTCGCCCTGGTAGCCCTTCACCATTGCCGCAGCCACCTGACTGCCCAAGTACGGGTCTTCGCCTGCGCCCTCGGCCTGTCGTCCCCAGCGGGCATCGAGTGCGATGTCCACCATCGGACTGAAGGTCCATGCCACGCCGTTAGCCGAGGCCTCCACGGCAGCGATGTGCGCCGCTTCCCTGACAGCCTCCATGTCCCATGTGCTGGCCATGCCCAGCGGCAGCGGGAAGATGGTCTGGTAGCCGTGGATCACATCCATGCCGAAGAGGATGGGGATGCCCAGCCGGCTCTGCTCCACCGCCACCTTCTGCAGGGCATGAATCTTCTCCACATCCCGGATGTTGAAGATGGAGCCCAGCTTGCCCTCGGCAGCCAACCTGCTCGCATTCGAGCCCACCACAGGCCCCGTTGAGATCTCGTCGGAGGGCTGCTGGTTCAGTTGTCCCAGCTTCTCTTCCAGCGTCATGCGCCCCATCAGTTCGTCGATGAACTGCGTCATCGCATCCTGTGCTTTTACATTCTCTGAGAGCAGGCTCATAGCTGCACTTAGTATCACTGCCAACTGTTTTTTCATACTTGTTACCGATAAAATGGTGTGTATTTTATTTCTCTTAAACGTTTTATCGTGAATTATAACCGCAAAAGTAGTCAAAATTCTAATTATTGAATGCGTTTTCTGTAAATAATCTATCGTTCCTACGTCCTTTTTCATGATTCTTCGATAAATTTTAATTCCGAAACATCTTGCTTACTTATCCCTACGGACTTTAAAGTTATGGTTGATTATTTCCCAACAAACTCGCTGGGAGTGAGGCCCGTGATGCGCTTGAAGAGGCGGGTAAAGTGATGGGGGAAGTCGAAGCCGAGTAGGCGGGAGGTTTCGCTGATGTTATGACCTTGCATCAACAGATTTTTCGCCTGATTGATGATGTAGTTGTGGATGTAGCCGATGAATCTTCTTCATAGCGCCGGCAAAGATAAGAATAATTTATGATTTATGATTGATGAAGTTTTTTGTTTTTCTGAGACGTTTTGATTGCGATTCGGAAATAATTTTTACCTTTGCAGCGTCAAACTTAAAAAACGATAACCATCTATGGAAACAATGATTGTTGACCCACGCAAGACTACGCCTGAGGAGCGTGCGATGTACATTGAACAGGCAAAAATGTTGTTTGAATTCAGTTACCAAGGATGTTGCTCCGAATACCATAGTGGGCGGCAATCCGGCTAAGTTCATCAAGGCTGTGACGCCAAAGGAGGAGTAAAGAGTGGCATTTGATGATGGGCTTTTTTGCCTTATAGTCCATGGCAGAGAGGAAAAAGTTGTGTTTCGCTCCTCTTTTTGTTCTCGTTTTCTTTTTGGCTTTCGGAATATTATCGTACCTTTGTCGCACATAACTTGAATGCCCATAGATATTGAAACAGAACAAAAGCAGATAAAAGTCATGACACTCCAAGGAATCAAATATGCCTTGCAGCTGATGAGGCCGCAGCAATGGACAAAGAACATCTTCATCTTTGTTCCCCTGTTCTTCAGCAGCAGGATACATGAAGTGCAATATGTCATCCCGACCATCTTTGCCTTTCTGTCTTTCTGTATGGTTGCCAGCTCTATCTATTGTTTCAACGACATACATGATGCCGATGCCGACCGTCTTCATCCTACGAAATGCCTTCGTCCTATCGCCTCTGGTCATGTGTCGAAAGGCGGAGGCTACCTGATCATGGCTTTTTGCTTCCTGTCGGCCATTGCCCTGACTTTTGCCATAGGCATAGACAAACTCTCACACGCGCTGACCATCATTCTTGCTTACTGGGTACTCAACATCTTCTACTGTGTCAAATTAAAACAAGTGGCTATCCTTGATGTCACCTGCATCGCCGTAGGCTTTCTGATGAGGGTGATGATGGGTGGCGTGGCAGCAGATGCCCGTGCCTCGCAATGGCTTATCATGATGACTTTCCTGCTGACCTTGTTCTTAGCTTTAAGCAAGCGCTATGACGATGTCTTGCTGAACGTCGAAGAAGGCAAGGTCATGCGCAAGAGTATCACGGGATATGATGTATATTTCATCAGCGTCGTCATGGCTGTCGTGGCAGCCGTTACACTGGTTTGCTACATCATGTACACGATATCCGATGAAGTGACTGCGAGGTTCGGAACAACCAAGATTTACCTTACATCGATATGGGTTATCTGTGGCCTGTCGCGCTTCCTGCAATTGATGATTGTCTTCCACAAGAGTTCCAGTCCGACGCGCACCATCATATACGACCGTTTTATGCGGGCATGTATCATCGGGTGGATACTTTCCTTTTTCCTGATTATTTATCTTTAGAGGATGGACAAGAGAGTTGTTGCTGTATTCGATTTCGACGGCACCATCACCACATGCGACACGTTCATTGCGTTCATCCGCTATGTGTTTGGTGCCCGAAGGCTGTGGCTTGGGTTTCTTCTTCACAGCGTGTTCTTGGTCGGGTATCTGCTCCGGCTCTACCCCAACTACAAGTTGAAGCAGCGCATCTTCAGTCATTTCTTCCGTGGGATGGAGCAAGCGCGTTTCCGAGATTTGGGAACTCAATTCCAGACGGTCATAGACGCTCACGTGCGTCCTTCCGTTTCTCAGGAGTTGCAGAAGCACATCGCGCAGGAGCACCAGGTGTATGTGGTTAGTGCCAGCATCTTTGAGTGGGTGGCACCGTGGTGCTGTCAACACGGCATCTCGCAAGTCATAGCCACGGAAGCAGAAACAGACGCCCATGGCAGGCTGACGGGGAGGTTCTCCTCGCGCAATTGCTATGGTCAGGAGAAAGTGAATCGACTGCTGAGGGTAGAACCCCACCGCGAGACCTATCGCCTCATTGCCTACGGCGACAGCCGAGGTGACCGCGAGATGCTGGCCTTTGCAGATGAGGGAATCCGCATAAGCGGCAAAGCCTAATAGATATCGAAGACAAAAAATAACAGATGCTGTACTATATGGATCATGCACAGCATCATCCTCCACGTGAAGTGAGGCCTCGAAATCATCATCAAAAACTAATGCAATATGAAGCATTTAACCTTTCTTCTATTCACTTTCACCTCTTTACTTCCATCGTCTGCCCAGGAGCTGCGCAGCGACATCGGCCTTAGCGACCCATTCATCATGGCTGACGCAAGGTCACAGCAGTACTACATGACGGGTACAGGCGGCGGACTATGGCGGAGCGGCGACCTGGAAGTGTGGACCTATCTGGGTTTCCCCTTGCAGTTCAACGAGGCGGCCTGGATGGGAGCCAGCCCGCAGGTGTGGGCTGCGGAGATTCATGCCATTGACGGAAAGTACTACAACTTCTCGACCCTGACCAACGGCAACATCACCATTGACAGCGACGGACATCCACGACGCGCCGTACACATCATGAGCAGCACACTGCCCCAAGGCAAGTACTCGCTCATCAGCGGGGCTGACGCCACCTACGTGCCGGCTGAGAAGACGACGCTCGATGCCTCTTATTTCGAGGACACCGACGGCAAGCGCTATCTCATCTATTGCCACGAGTGGATACAGAACGGCAACGGCACCATCGAGTACATCGAACTGAAGCCGGACATGAAGGGTACCGTAGGCGAAGGCGTGGTGATGACGCGGGCACACGATGCGACATGGAACACCAGCCCCGTGACCGACGGCCCTTACCTGTTCCGCACACAGACAGGACGCTTGGGAATGATATGGACCAGCTGGCATGGCGACCGCTATGTGCAAGGCGTGGCTTACTCATCAACGGGTAAACTGAACGGACCCTGGAAGCACGAGCCGCTGCCCATCACGCCTGACAACTACGGCCACGGCATGCTCTTCCGCACCTTCGAGGGCCAGCTGCTCATGTCCATCCACAGCCACCGCAACATCAATCTCGATGCTCAGCACTTTGAACGTCACCCTGTGCTTTTCGTTATGGACGACAGCGGCGATCGTCTGCGTACCGTGATGGAATACAAGGTTAACATCGGAGCGGCCAATCCGGCACGCGTCATGGTCGATAACCCCGAGTTCGAGTACGGCAAACAGGGCTGGACCTGTACGACCGGCGCACAGAACCAGCTCATTGCCCACAATCAGGGCGGAGCCATTACAGGCAACTTCTTTGAGTCGTGGGATGCCAATTCCTTCACTGGAGAAATTTATCAGGAGAAGAGTGTTCCCAACGGCACCTATCAGCTGACGGCAGCGGCCTTCCGCAGCCAGCTCATCAGCGGCGGCAGGCAGGATGCAGAGGCGGTATATCTGTTTGCTAACAACGAGCGTGTGCTGGTCGATAACACCACTCCACAAAACTACAGCGTCACGGTGCACGTCACCGATGGTCATCTGCGTTTCGGTATCGCATCCGTGAAGAAAAATTTCCGCTGGATGGGCATCGACAATGTTTTCATCAACTACTACGGCGAAACCGAACTGACTGCCGAAGAAATAGAAGATGCACAGCGCACAGCCAACATATTTCTGCGCAACCGACGAGATGGTAAGTTCCTCAATGCCGGGCAGTCGTGGGGCACGCAGGCCATTCTCTCCAACCTGCCCCTCGATCTGCGCCTTGTAGCGCTGTCAGATGGCAAATATGCCATTGACACCCGCATCAGCAACGGCTCTCTCAATCACTATGCCGGCAACAATGGATATCTTGACAGTGGCCTCACACCATTCACCATCAGCCACGTGGACGAGCACGCCGTTACTCTCACCACCGACGACACCCACTACTGGGGTAGCACGGGCGGCACTATCGTCAGCACATCCATGACTAATGCCTCGGCAAGGGGAGCGCAGTGGGAGGTGCTGACGCGCGATGACCTCCTTGATGAACTTTCTGAAGCCACGCCTGACGCACCGGCCGACGCCAGCTTCCTCATCCAGTGCCCCGGCTTTGGGCGCAACGATACTCGCGTCTCGGCTTGGAATATCAGCGGCGATTGCACCAACAGCACCCTCTCCGGCGGCAACAACACCAACAACTGTGCCGAGTCATTCCACTCGCCCTTCACCATCAGCCAAGCCCTTCAAGATGCTCCCGCTGGTACTTATGCCCTCACGGCACAGGGCTTCTATCGTCAGGACGAGGCCAGGACCGAGCAGCCGCCTGTGTTCTTCATCGGCGACAACACCGTACCACTCACCAGCAATTCGCACGGCGAAAATTCCATGGAAGATGCCTCCGCATCGTTCACCGCCAAACGATACACCATCGCACCCCTCCTGTTCTACTATGACGGCCAACGTCCCTTCACCTTGGGCATCCGTGGCACAGCCACAGCCCAATGGGTCGTTTGGGACAATTTCCAGCTGAAGTACTTGGGAAGTGATAATTCAACAGGAATCCAAGAGGCTGTAACCAGCCAAAAGGAACAAGATGACACCGTCTATGACCTCAGCGGCCGTAGAGTGATGAAGCCTTCGAGAGGCATCTATATCAAGGACGGAAAGAAGATAATAAAATAGGTATGAAAAACGTTATATTAACAGCACTGCTGCTGGGTGGAATGCTCACGGCTTGCACGAACAAACAAACGACAAACGAGAATATGGAACAAGAATTGCAACTGACGCAGGAGTGGGACAAGGTATTCCCGCTGAGCGACAAGGTGGACCACAAGAAGGTCACGTTCAAGACACAGTATGGGCTGACGCTGGCAGCAGACCTTTATACGCCTGCGGCGAGTGAAAAGTTTAAAGTGAAAAGTGAAAAATTGCCTGCCATTGCCGTCAGCGGTCCTTTCGGAGCTGTCAAGGAACAATGCAGCGGACTCTATGCCATGAAGATGGCAGAGCGCGGCTTCGTGGCACTGGCCTTCGACCCCTCCTACACGGGCGAGAGCAGCGGTGAGCCGCGTCGCACGGCCTCGCCCGACATCAACACCGAGGACTTCATGGCTGCCGTGGATTTCCTGTCGCAGCTGGAGGGTGTTGACCCTGAGCGCATTGGCATCATCGGCATCTGCGGCTGGGGTGGCATCGCCCTGAACGCTGCCGCTGCCGACACCCGCATCAAGGCTACTGTGGCCTCCACGATGTACGACATGACGCGCGTCAGTGGCAACGACTACAACGATGCCTTCGACGATGAACAATGGCGCCACCGCAACCGCGAGAACCTCTCGAAACAGCGCTTAGCAGACCCCAACGCGATGGCTGGCGGCGTGCTGGACACCGTGCCGCCGCAGGCGCCCAACTTCGTGCACGACTACTATGACTACTACAAGACCGCACGCGGCTATCACAAGCGCTCGGGCAACTCCAACGACGGCTGGCGCGTCATCGGCACACAAGCCTACGCCAACAGCCGCTTCCTCTACTACATCAACGAGATCCGCTCTGCCGTCCTCGTGATGCACGGTGCCGACGCCCACTCACGCTACTTCGGCGAGGCCGCCTATCACTACATGGTGGAGGGCCAGGCCGAGGGCTACAGGTTCGTAGGCCAGCCCAATCCCAACCCCGAGAACAAGCAGCTGCTCATCATCCCCGACGCCACCCACTGCGACCTCTACGACGGCGGCTACGAGGAGAAGGCCGGCAAGGGTCAGCCCAAGAACATGATACCCTGGGACACGCTGGCTGAGTTCTTCCAAAAGAACCTGAAATAAAAGGCTCTCATGGAAGATAACCAGAACGAGATATTCCCTGTCGTGGATGAGGATGGCCGCGTGGTGGGCTCTGCCACGCGTGGCGAGTGCCATAGCGGTTCAATGCTGCTGCACCCTGTCGTACACCTGCATGTGTTCAATCGTGCCGGCGAGTTGTATCTGCAGAAGCGGCCCGCGTGGAAGGACATCCAGCCGGGCAAGTGGGACACGGCCGTAGGCGGACATATCGACTATGGCGAGACACCCGAGGATGCACTCCAGCGCGAAGTGCGTGAGGAACTGGGCATCACGAACTTCACGCCTGAGTTCGTGGCAAAGTATGTCTTCGAGAGCAGTCGCGAGAGGGAATTGGTGTATGTCCACCGCTGCACCTACGACGGACCTCTCCAGCCTTCTGCGTCGGAGCTGGACGGTGGCCGCTTCTGGACATTACAGGAGATACACGACGCGATGGGGAAGGGGATTCTGACCCCTAACTTCGAGAGTGAATTTAAGCGCTGTTTCGACAACGGCATGAAAAACAAATATGCCTTGTTCTTTGACATTGACGGGACGCTCGTCAGTTTCCGCACTCATGAAATCCCGTCGTCCACCATTCAGGCTTTGACCCAGGCTAAGGCCAATGGCTCGCGCGTGTATATTGCAACAGGACGACCGCCGGTAATCATCACCAACCTTGATGCCATCAGGCATCTTGTCGATGGCTATATCACTACGAATGGCGCTCTGTGCTATGTCGGCGATGAGTTGGTGTGCTGTCAGCCCATCCCCAAGGAGGATGTGATGACATGTGTGGCAGACGCGCAGACGAATGGCTACAGCCTGATTGTGGTGGGACGTAAGGATGTTGCCGTCCTTGACCCTACGGGCGATGTGGATCGCATCTTCCGACAGATGCTCGCCGTCAAGGAGTTCAACCGAGCTGCGCCGCTGGACATAGTGCTCCAGCAGGATGTCCTTCAGATGACACCGTTCTTCTCTCCCGACTACGAGAAACAGCTGCTGGCCCGTCTGCCCAACTGTGTGTCGGGCCGCTGGCATCCTGAGTTTACGGATATCACGGCCAATGGTGCTGACAAAGGTAAGGGCATTCTTGCGATGGCACGCCATGAGGGCTTCGATCCCAGCCACACCATCGCCTTTGGCGACGGCGGCAACGACACATCCATGATTCTTCAGGCTGGCATCGGCATTGCTATGGGGAACGCCATTGACGCGCTGAAGCAGCACGCTGACTACGTCACTACCTCTGTCGATGACGACGGCATCCTGAATGCGCTACGCCACTTCAACGTCATTGACTAAGCTCGCATTTATTCTTCATTCTTCATTTACAACAGCATTACGTCTCCGTGGTTAAAAACCATGCAAGGGCTTATTTGCTGTCGCGAAGGACACAGAAAAAAAAGTTTCGCGAGAAACCCTACGAACCCTACGCATTATTCCGGAGGCTCCGTAGCTTTTTTCTCGCAAAACTGTTTTTGAGGAGACAGAAATCGGAGATTCTGCGGAGGGTTCGTAGGGTTTTCCGCGAAACTTTTTTTTGAGGAGAAACAGAGGACTTTGTTGCTTATGGACGAAACGCGAGAAACTTATAAGGTTTCGGGCGAAAGGGTAGAGGGTTTCGGCCGAAACCCTATGGGGGGTTGGTCGATACTGCAGGCTGCAAACGGCGATGCTCCATGGAGTGTTGGCCGAGACACTATAGAGGGTGAGGCGAGACACTATAGAGGGTTGGCAGATGCTCCATAGTGTATTGGCTCGATTACCTTGGTGGTCCACTCAGAAGGACAAGTCCTTTTGCGAATAAGGACAGGTCCTTCAGCTAATAAGGACAGGACCTTCAGCTAATAAGGACAAGTCCTTCCGCCGTGTTCCACTGGCGGAACTCGCTGTAAGAGCAAGGCCTTTCGGCCATAAGACCATGGTCTTCATGTCATAAGACCATGCTCTTATTGTTTTTGCCACCAATGGCAAAAGGTTTTGCCACCAGTGGCAAAATGTTTTCTCACTGGTGAGAAAATGTTTTATCACCTGTGATAAAATATGGGAGATACTGGAGTGTAGCTCAAATTAACGTGAGCTCGGCGTAAGGATCACCAATTCCTGGTGGCTTTCTGTAAACACGACAAGCCCGAGAATCTATGGATTCGCCTTACAAAGGGTTTTGTATTTGCTTGATAAACTTCCCTTTCTTTTCAAGGAAATCAACAGATACGATATTTTCTTTATACAGAGCCCAGAATGTTGCTTGGATGCTTCTGTTTCGTTTATGAGCTCGTCCGACTTCTTTGTCTCGTCTATCCAAATCAAAGATAGCTTCCCAGCTATCTTCTATTTCTTTCTTTATTTCTATCGGATATTCATTAAAATCCAATCTTCTACCTGCCATCTTATCCAATAAATCCGTCTTTTTTTCTATGTTCTTCCAGTTGCTCAACGGACATAGATTTAATGCAGCGTGCCAATTAGAGAAATTTGAGAGAAGGACTTTATCCTCTGGCATCTCTATCTCCATATAGGCAGAAATGCCCTCAGGAGCATCCATAGAACTTCTTGGAGGTTTATTATTTTTAGCAGAGTTATACTGATACCACGCCCACATCGGGTATTCAATTCCAGCAATAGGAGGTTCTCCTATGCGTTTTCGCATCTGCTCAGCCATCCAATGATAAGTGTATTCAAAGACTTCAATATCACCGAATAGAGGTTTGCTGCAGTAGGTAACACCGTCTCGTACCAGCTGCTCATAGATTTCTATTCCCTGTATTGTCCAAAGCCTCATCTTTCAAAGCACTAACCAAGTTTCTGATATAGCTTGAATAGCTCTGCTACACATAGGCTCTCGGTCATGTCCTTGACATTGAAACCATAGGCTTGCATCACGGCGCGGTCGTTGTCCTGATGGGCTTTGAGTAGTGCGGGAGGCATGAGTGTTGGGTTATAAAGGTCTGCCAAGCATACATCTGAGCATTGTTCGCGTACATCAAGTATTGCCTGAGCGGTTTGTTCTATCTTCGCGCGTTGTTCTTCTGTTGGTTCTGGCCATGGGAAGTTATTATAGACAACACTATTAGAGTAGCGATATCGCGTTTCTAATCTTCCACAAACAGCTCTCATCCAAGCCATATGTACATTTGATTGCATGATACCAAAATGATAGAGGGTGGCATTGGGCACAACATAAATTTGATTAGATGCTATCGTCTCGGGAGAGAGATAGGCCATGGGGATATACCTTCTTTTCTCAGAACATACTGTAGGAACTGCAAGATACATAGTATCAGGTTGGCGTATTTCAGCAAATAGTGTCGGCGTGTCAGCTAACAAAACGGTGTTTTTTCTATCACTTGAAGCTCTCCATTGCTGCACGCGTTCAATCTTTTCGCGTATAATGGAGTCCTTCACATAAAGACTCAAAGGAACATCCTTTAGCCATACACACCAACGAGGTATTGCGTGGAGAAGCTCCTGTGCACCAATGAATGGGCGCAAAAGCTGCTCTATCGCAGGATCTCGTTGCAACAAATCTTCGTACTCTTTTTGACTAATTGTATAGTTGCCATCATCAAGTGCAAAGCTTCCATAATTCATAGGAGAAACATTGCATATAGGCTGATTGCGTTTTGCAATGAAAACGTCTGGGGCTTCTGTCAAATATGCATTGATGTGAGTAACCTTTTTCTTTTGTTCATTGTCGAATAATAGTTTCTCAGACGAGTTATTATAAGAAAAACCGACTATAACGCAATGCACATGTGCCTTGAGTGTTGCCTCACTATCCCAACGGAAAGTGCGATGGGCAAAATTGATTTGTACTCCTTCCTCAAAAAGCGGTTGCCAGAGTGAAGCTACTTGTTCGCCTTGACAAATGCTGTTGGTTGACACGAAAGCAGCACGAGTGTGCTTGCTGTTCTTCATGACGTTTGTTGCTCGTTTATACCAACAACTAACATAATCCATATTGCCAACATTCTTCCATTTTTGGCCGAATACATTAATCATGTCCTGCTTCTGAGTCTCCGCCATTTGGCGCGCCCCCACGAACGGCGGATTGCCCATGATGTAGTCAAATTCCACGTGGCGTGTCTTTGGAGCCTTAGGTTTATTTCGGATTTCAAATTCATCGCTGTAGAGGTTGATGTCCTCGTAATGAACCACGGGTTCTCCAACCTTCGGCAGCTCTTCTTCCCCAACGGGATAGATGGTGGTGTGTTTGGCGATGATGGTAGGACTCTTTTCATCAATATCCCATTCATCCCACGGCAGTCTTAGCGCATTCCCCTCTTTGATGTTTGTGTAGCTCTTCAGCGGCAGGAAGTCGATGTCGTGTTTGACGATGCGCTCGGTTTCTGCAAGCATCTGCGCCTCGGAGATCCACAGAGCGGTGGTGGCCACGGTAACGGCGAAGTCGTTGATTTCAATACCGTAGAACTGATGGATGCTGACCTTGATGGGGTTGAGCATTTCACCCATGAGCACTTGGCCGTGGTAACGCTCGCGCAGGGCTTCGTTCTCCAGTCGGCGCAGGGAGAGATATGTTTCCGTGAGGAAATTGCCACTGCCACAGGCGGGGTCTAAGAAAGTGAGCGAGGCGAGCTTATTTTGATAGGCATCGAGGCGGCGCACGCGCACGCGCTCCATCTTCTCTTCGAGGATATCATCCAGCTCGCGGCGCAAGTCATTCAAGAATAGTGGATCAATGACCTTGTGTATGTTCTCTATCGAGGTGTAATGCATTCCTCCCGAGCGGCGCGTCTCGGGGTTCAGCGTGCTCTCGAACACGGCACCGAAGATGGTGGGCGATATCTCGCTCCAGTCGAAGTCAAAGCTAGCATGACGCAGCAGCGTCTGCTTCAGCTCATCGGTGAACTGCGGAATCTCTATTTCCTCCTCGAACAAGCCGCCGTTGGTGTAGGGGAAGGCCGCAAGGTCGGGGTTGAGATACCTGCTGCGTTTCTCGATGGGTGTGTTGAGAATCTCAAAGAGTTTAAGCAATGCCTCGCGCAAGTCCTTGGCTTCGTAGGCGTTGAGGAAGTCGTGGAACTGATCGTGTTGGAACACACCGGCATCCTCGGCATACAGACAGAACACGATGCGCACACACAGGATGTTCAGCCATCGCAGCGCCTCGGGCGAGTTGTCGGAGTACTGTGTCAGCAGCGCGTCGTAGATCTTCCCTACTATCTCGCCTGCCTGCATTGACACCTCCATCTCCTTCGACAGGTGCTCGCTCTTGACATCTACGAGGAACTGCAGGCGGTAGTACTCCTTGCCCAGATTCTCTAACAGGATGCTCTCTGGCTCGCCGTTGGGCTGCTCCATGTCATAGACAAGGAACTCCGAGAAGTTGCACGTCACAATCCAGCGCGGATGTTCGGAGAGAGGCATATTGGCCACATAGCGCTTGGCCTGCTGGAAGGGGTTGAGCACCGAACCATCACTCTGCACGATTCCCTTGCGCAGATCCTTGCCCAGCGATTTCTGCTCTATCAGCACTTTCGTTGAGGGTATGTGGCCGTCGATGAAGTTCGTGGAATCAACCTTCACTTGCTCCTCATAGCGGATAAAATCCACCACATTCTCCACGCCAAAAACGTTAGTCAGCAAGTCCATCCAGAAAGGCTGTGAATCACCCTTCTCATAGCCTCTGCCTTTCCAGCGTTCTGCGAACTCCGCAGCCGCAGCCGCCATCTGTTTTTCTGTCTTCATAGGTTTTATGATTTTTCCGCTGCAAAGATAACGAATAATTCTTTACGCTACGCGAAAACCTATAATTTTTTTTCACTCCCGCTTTATCACGACCAGGCTGTCGGCCTTGAGGCGGGCCTGCAGCCAGTCGTGCAGTTTCTCCGTTTCCTCATGGGATAAAGACCTACGGCCGTCATCATCGATGATAGCGGCCACATAATGATGTGTGTCTGTGGAATCCCTGTTCACCTCGGCAACTCTTTGCAGGGCTATCTTGTTGACATGTGGGAACAGGGCGTGCAGCTCCGGACGTATCTCGGCAGCAAGGGTTTCATATCGTTTATAATCGTTCAACTGCTGGCTTAGCAGCGTGTTCTCCGCTGAGAGCTGCACCAGCTGTCGCTGCTCGCTCTCCCGGCTGGTCGTCAGCGACGTCACCTGATGAGTCAGCGCCAGCACGCTGTCGCTCTGCGTGCCCTGAATGATGCGGAGCGTGTAGTCGCCCAGCCCGTAGTCTTTCATCCTGCTTTGTGCTGCGGCCTGTGTCGTGCTGCTAATCTCACGGCCTACGGCCACCACGCGCAGTCGCAGGCTGTCCTTGTCAACAGTGCTTGTGATAATCTGTGTGCCGCGTTGCGTGAGTTCTGCCTTGACGAATTTGTTCACGTTGTTCTCAAAGATGCTTTCCTGCACGATGTGAATGGTCATGTAGGCTGCAGGCAACAGGGTCACGACAACGAAGGACATCAGGATGCGGCGCTTTCTGGCGGTCTTCTCCGTCACCTGATTCTCATTCGTGTGGAATTTCATCAGGCGCACGCCGCAATAGGTGGCGAGGGCGATGAACACCGTGTTGATGTAGAAGAGATAGAAGGCGCCGAGGAAATAGAGGAAATGACCTGTTGCCAGGCCGAAACCTGCCGTACACAGCGGTGGCATCAGGGCTGTGGCGATGGCAACACCGGGAATCACGTTGCCCTTGCCTCGTGTGCACAGGGCAATGATGCCAGCCGCACCACCGCAAAAGGCGATGAGCACATCGTAGAGTGTGGGCGAAGTGCGTGCCAGCAGCTCCGACTGAGCCTCGCTGAGCGGTGTCACGAGAAAATAGATGGTGGCCGTGAGCACGCTGATGAGCGTTGCCACGCCGAAGTTCTTGCCTGCACGCTTCAGCAGGCCGAGGTCGTTGGTGCCGACAGCCAGTCCCATTCCCACGATAGGTCCCATGAGCGGCGAGATCAGCATGGCGCCAATGATGACTGCGGTGGAGTTGACGTTCAGCCCCAGCGAAGCGATGAAGATGGCGAAGATCAGCACCCAGAGGTTGGCGCCCCTGAAACTCACGCCGCTGCTGATTTGCTCTACAATCTCGCGTTCATCTTCCTTGTCAGGCATCAGGTTGAAGTACTTCCTGACGCGTTCCCATAAGTTACTTGCTGTCATACCAATCTTTGATTAGAACCCTAAAAAGAATATATTTTGTTGCAAAAGTAGTGTCTTTTTCTGACATCCTTACATTTTTGCGTGAAATTTGTTCATGTACTGACCAAAAATTATTTAACTAATTATTTGTGCATTCGAATAATTATCTCTACTTTTGCCCGCAAAACCAAGCTGGAGATGCTGGATGAGCTGGGCCGCAAGGTGGCTGAACTTCAGCGGGCCATCGAGAACAACAAGAATATCTTAACTTCTGCCCGAAGGACGAGCGAAGTGATAACTTCTTAACTCCTTAACTTTTAAGAAGTTGGCCAAATGTGAAACTTAAATAATGTAAAAATGGTCCCTCTCATGAAAAAAATCAATACCTTTGCAGCACATTTATCTAACACTTAACGACAATCTCACATGCAAATCGTAAACTTCGCAGAACAAAACAGTGTGATGAACCACTTTATGGCTGAGTTGCGCAACAAGAAGTATCAGCAGAACCGCCTGTTGTTCCGTAACAACATTCGTCGCATTGGCCAGCTGATGGCCTATGAACTCTCCAAGACGCTCGACTATCAGCCCAAGACCGTTATCTCGCCACTGGGGCAGACGACCATCCCGCTTACCAAGCAGAGCGACATCGTGCTGGCCACCGTCCTGCGTGCCGGTCTGCCCTTCCACGAGGGCTTCCTGGATATGTTCGATAATGCCGACAATGGCTTCGTATCGGCCTTCCGCATGTACATCAACCGCGAGCACACCGAGGTGGGCATACACACAGAGTATATCGCCACACAAAGCTCTAAGAACAAGACGCTCATCATCGTTGACCCCATGCTGGCCACAGGAGGCAGCCTGGCAGCTGCCATCGAGAGTCTGGTGCAGGCCGGCCGTCCGAAAAAAATACACATCTGCTGCGTCATCGCTGCCCCCGAAGGCATAGAGGTGGTGAAGGAAGCGCTGCCGGAGGATAGCACAATCTGGTGTGCATCCATCGATCAGGGCATGAACGAAAACAAGTACATCGTGCCCGGTTTCGGAGACTGCGGTGACCTCTGCTACGGCGAGAAGCTGCAAAGCTTTCGCAAGGTGGCTGAGAAGTAATGTCTGGCCCACCTGCAGAACCTGGAAGAAGATCGACCAATTCATCAGTGCACTCCAGGCTGAAGCCGGCCCCGCGAAATAGTCAGGTGCCTTTAGGACAGTCGCTTGTTCCAAAGGGACGCTTGACACATCAAGAACGGCATTGTTTGGATTTGATGCCGAATGTACCCATCATCTTGTTAGAATGACATACACATACAAATATCCTCGACCTGCAGTCACGGCAGACTGTGTGGTCATCACCAGAGAAATGCATCCAAAGGTGCTGCTTATCCAGAGGGGTAATGAACCTTTCAAGGGCTGCTGGGCATTCCCTGGCGGGTTCATGAATATGGATGAGACCACGGAGCAGTGTGCTGCTCGTGAGTTGGAAGAGGAAACGGGGATGGTTGTCTCCGAGCTTCAGCAAATAGGTGCATACTCAAGAGTGAACCGTGACCCTCGCGGACGAACAGTCACTGTGGCGTATCTCGTCATGATTGACGTACCCGTTGAGGTTCGTGGTCAGGATGATGCTGCCCAGGCAAAGTGGTTTCCAATCTCTGAGTTGCCTCCTTTGGCTTTCGACCACGATGATATCATGCGGGATGCGATGGCATTATTTCAAACCGTAGTTTCTCAAAAGAATTCTTGAATATGGATTTCTATAAGAAATACGGTTCTTCAGAAAACCGTAGGGAAGAGCTGATAAGGAAGATAGAAGCGGCAGTAAACAACCTCACACTTGAAGAGCTGGAGGCACTGCACTATGATATGATGACAAAGAATTATGGAGACATTTGAAGTACAATTGCATAACGACCTACATCAGTATCTGGTAGGCTTGAAAGAGGTAGATGAACGTCTGCCTGAATGTCCGGATGTGGAAGGTAAGTGGGAAGATATAGCCAAAGCGTACATTCCCAATGGTGTCAAGGAGTTCAACAGTTTCCCCCAGGCATCACTTGGCTGGATGATGTATATAGGGATGGCGGTAGCCAAAATGTGGGACACGGAATGGGAGATTTATTCAAATTTGGGAAACATCTACACTTTTATGCGCGACAAGCGAGGCTACGATGCGATGGATGAATACATCCGTGAAGAGGTCTTGCGGTTGAGAGGCACCAGCTACGATGCACTGGAAAAGTTGGTGGGGGAATGTGCCTCGCGTGTCAACAATGCGCTGATGCACCAGAATTATGAGCCCGGCACCAGGTCAGCCTTCGAAGGGTATGTTGCCTGCCTTCACCAACTCTATCTGTTTGGTGCAGCCCTGCAGCTGAAACGGATGGGCTATCACATGGAGAAGATATGAACGGCTTTATATGCCGCCGGTATTCGTGAACAAGAAGGATGCACAGGAAGGATGCACAAGGGCATTTTTTCTATTATAGTTTCGACAGAATTACTTTTGAGGAATTGCTTTTCTGCCAGCCTCTGTCATCAGTCCTTGACTTTCAAGGTCTCGGCAACGCTGAAGGTTCAAATCTGTCCAATGGCTTCCCTTGCGCCGTGGCGAAAGTCGCTGGGCCAAGCGGCCATCGGGCAGTTTCTTTAATGTGGAGTCAATCCAACCAAAGCAGAGGGCTTCCTCGACGATATCGAGATAAGGGAGCGTGTCGGGCTTCGCCGTCTTCGACCTGTTACAGGCTACCCAACAACAGCTTTCCGAGAGATGGTTTAGCTCAAACCACTCCCTCAGCTGTCTGCGATCGGTGAAGGTCAGGATGTTGGTTACTTCCATGGGTTGTCCAACAAATATTATGCAATGCCTAACAGTTTAATCTCGAATATCAGCGTGGAGCCACCCGGGATGCCGGGCTGTGAGAATTTGCCATAGCCCATCTCGGCAGGGATATAAACCTCCCACTTGTCGCCGATGTGCATCTGCTGCATGGCGATAATCCATCCTTCAATGAGGTCGCAGAGCCTGCAAGCCAAGGGCACACCGCCCCGACTGCTGTCGAACTGTTTTCCGTCAATGGTCCTGCCCGTATAGTGGGCGGTGATGATGCTGCGTACGGTCGGCATGGGGCTTGATGGATCTCCCTCGCTCAGCACCCTGTAGTAGATGCCCTTGGGGAGCGCCTTCACGCCCTCTTCCTGGGACTTGGCTACGAGCCAGTCCTTATTCTCTTGTATGTATGCTCTTTTATTCATACTTATTTCAAACCGATAAATTGGAATTTATTGGTATTTCTGTTCTTCAATGAAGATAGGTATTTCTCCTAAATCACCAATCTCTTTCGGAAGAACAAACATATTTCTGGGACTTGCGTACTTCCTAAAATGTTCTTTGATATCATGAATATCTATTTCTTCCAAACTCTTATTGGTATTAAATCCAATCGGCTCAATATGGCATAACTTCCATTCAGGTAAAGAGAAATTCCCCAATGGTTTTGTGTATTTCCCTTTTTCTCTTACCTCCGCTGTTTGCATAAAAACCATTGGTATTTTATTCTGACTTAGCATATCCCTCAATTGGGACAATGAATACATTTCTCTACTTAAAACTCTACCATAAATCCAAATAGCGAATGTATTATCTGAAATTATTATTTCTCGACCACTGGGATGGCGAAAAGCCTGGCCTTTCTTACTCGTATCCTTTCTGACTATCAAAGGCATTCTTTCATCTTTAATCCATGTTTCAATTATTCCTTCCCAATGATTCATTATATCTTCATCAATATGAGGATTATGTTCTGATTTATGCCACAGTAAGCCAATCTCTTTTATCTTTTCTCGAATTTCGTCACCAATCAAATCCATATAGAATTTTTTATCCTCTCTTTGATGATTAGAAATCGATTCAGTTAAAAACTGCATTGCTCGCTTTGGTGGATATTTGCAGTGATAAATTCTTCCTTCTTGATAACTTTTTGTTTTGGGTACATTTGGAAATACTCTATAGAACTCTGCTTTGGTCATGCGAAAACTACCATCTGGAGTATGTACAATAAAAACATCGTTATCATCCAAGGATTCAATTACATCTGCCTTGAAGCACAATCTACTAAAAGTATATTCAATAGTCTTCATATAAATTCCGATTTATCTGTCTATGGGCGTATATTCAATCTTGGCTTCCTCATCAGTCGCTTCAGGTTCCTTTATCCAGCCACCACGATAATCAGCAATGGGCGCTATCTGCAGTGGATGACGGTCAGTAATCTCGTAAGTCAGCCCCTGCTGATTCAGCTCGTCAAGGAATGTATCAAGATAGACATCGGTTGTAAACCGCTGCATGAAACTGATGCAGAAAATGCCAGCGGCAGCACTGACTTCCACCACAATCATATAGGCAGAGTCGGCCTCTGTGCGCATCTCCCTTACGTACTGTTCGGCTGCATCCAGACGGGCCTTCCCCACATAACTGAACATACACGAACCGTACTGCTGACTCAGTTGGTTTGTCGGAGCAAAGGCCTGATAGCGGGCTTGAAGCGTGGGCAGTTGTTCCACCCTTTCCATTCTGCCCTGTGTCTGCCAGAAGTAGTCCAGCAGATTGTCTGGATATGTCTGCTCCTTCACCATCTTACGGAATGCGGCTACCTGCGCTTCGAATTTTTCACCCTGTATGTCTTGCCCAAACGAAAGGAACAGTCCGCCGACTTGCGAATGATGTGCCGCATCGGTTCCAAGGGTGTGCCTCAGATCTACCGCTACGGTAACGGTTGGTGCCAGAGGCGCACTCTC
>SUYG01000043.1:0-44306 GCA_015060555.1 Prevotella sp. | reverse complement strand
TGTCGCTCAAGAATCTGTGTAATATAGAATTAAATGATTCATACTACAGGACAGGTAATCCGTGAAATCTGTGCGCTCGGCGCTTGCGACGCTTGACACTTCAAGAAATCTGTGGTCAAAATTTACATCCGAAACTTCAATGAATGATAACAAGTTGCTTAAAAAATTCGTTTAATTCGTATAATTCGTTGTTTTTAAAAAAGGATTTCTCATGGAAGAGGTAATTTCCTTTGACCAGCGCCTGCTGCTGGCCCTGAACGGCAGCGAGAGCACCTACGTGGACAACATCTTCATGATGGTGACCAAGACCGGCACGTGGGTGCCCCTACTCCTCGTGCTGCTCTACATCCTGCTGAAGAACCGCCCCTGGCGCGAAGTCCTCCTCGTCGTCGCCGCCATGGCCCTGCTCATCCTCATCACCGACCGCTTCTCCAGCGGCTTCTGCAAGCCCTTCTTCCACCGCTTCCGCCCCAGCCACGAGCCCCTGCTCGAAGGCCTCGTGGATCTCGTGGAGGGTAGGCGAGGGGGCCTCTACGGCTTCATCTCCAGCCATGCCGCCAACACCTTCGGCCTCTGCGCCTTCCTCGCGCTCTACTTCCGTCGGCGCCTCACCACGCTGACCTTCCTCCTCTGGGCTTGCCTCAGCAGCTACTCCCGCATCTATCTCGGCCTCCACTATCCCGGCGACATCCTCGCCGGTGCCCTCTTCGGCCTTCTCGCCGGCAGCGCCGTCTATGCCGTGATGCTGTGGGCCTCTGCCCGCTGGCTGGAGCCCCTGCGCCCCGAGTGGCCCGTAGCCCCCACGCTCCTCGGCTACCGCAGCAACCCCGACGGCATTGAGCCCCGCGACGCCCGCCTCCTCTTCCTCGCCTTCCTCCTCACCCTTGTTGCCATCCTTGCCATCGCCATCTTCTGACTCACCCTCTTCTAAGCACTGTTCTGAATCTCTCTCGTGGATGAGGCCTCATTCAACTGTTTCCAGTAATAAATAGTGACACAATACACGAAATATGAGAAAAGCAAATATATTCCAACGACTTGCTGCATTCCTGATAGATTCCTTCACTGTCATCTTCCTGCTTCAAATGGTAGCATTTTTGCTATCTCCTTTTTATTTCATACCTTTCTTTCCGGGTCTCTGGTTTGTGTGGACAGTGTATTATATCGTATCATACTGCACATTCGGCAAGACTTTGGGGGAATCCTTCTTTAATGCGCAAATCGTAGCAAATAAGGGTTTCGTGCCAGTTTGGATTAAGATTATTCTTCGCGAAGCGTTCACTTCCTTTCCTGCTTTGATAGCTTGGACTTTGTGTTGGAATCAGTTCGTCGCCAAGCGTTCAATAGCCATTTTTGTCGTCCTCCTTTTGCTGATTTGCCTCAGAAGGAAGATGTTTGGCATCTCATTAGTCAAACGCGAACAAGATACAATAGCAACCAAGCGACCTTTCTATCAGACATCGGCGGGTATTTTTCTGATGATTATACTGGGTGGTGTCCTTGCCCGAGTGGTCAACACCCTATGTACAAACGACAAAGCATTCCTTGTTGAGTCGCCATTAAAGGCAGTTCCCCGTCCAACGGCTAACTCTGTAAGCCAGTATGTTGACTATCTCAATAATAATCGGCAGGATATCAATGACTATGTACTGGGGCTTTTTGAGAAGTATGACTATGTCGTCTTATGCGAGCGCCTTCATAAAGAAATGACGCAATATGACATGATTTATGACCTTGTAACGGATAGTAGGTTCGTTGATAAGGTTGGTGTCGTGTTTACAGAAATAGGATGTGCAGAGTCAAGAGATGCATACAGGACACTTGTTGAAACCACATTCCCGAATGACACTCTGCTTGAGAAGGGTCTGGCATCGTTCCTGATGGAGAATCAGACGGTACACCTTCTGTGGCCTAACACGAACTGGTTCACTTTTCTGAAGAGAATGTACTACTTCAATCATGATAGGGAAAAGAAGGTAGAAATATTGTTTGCTGACAGAAATTGGATTGACAGGACAGAACTGGCGCATAGAGATAGCGTAATGGCGGATAACATCATAAAAACTATAGAATCAGATAGTTTGAAGAAGTCACTTATCATTATGAATTATCGTCATGCATTCTTTACACCAGGCTGTTGTGGCGAATATATACAGCGCAGATTCCCAGGCAAGGTGGCAAATGTAATGATTAATAATGTAAAACTTGATTTTTTATCTTTAGCCTTAGGAAAAGAAATCGCACGCCCCGACCTTCGTCACGGAGAGTGGAATGTTGCTTTCGAACAGATGCCAACAGATGCTTTTGCATTTGATCTTAAGGACTCTCCATTTGGTAAAGACAACTTTGATTATTTTGCTTTGCCATGGGCAATGGAAAATGGCATGCAGTACCAAGATATGTTTAATGGATTCATTTATTACAAGTCACTTATTGACCATCGCGCAAGCGTAGGATTCAACCATCTGTTTGACCCGGAGAATAGAGCAAAACTTGAGGAACGCGAACGGCTGTTGCCGGGTTATTGGCTCGGGGCATGGGAGTTTTTGAAGGAAGGTCCACAAGTCACAGAAGGCAAAGACATTTACTTTGAATATAATAAATCGATAAACATCATTTTCCTTTGGATCTGCCTCGCTGCCCTTCTGCTTGGCTGTTTGATGAGCGTTGTGAATGGGCTGAATCATGTGCACCATGCATCGAAGCGCGATGCAGCAAGGTGAAAACGCCAACGCAGCAGGGTGTGAATGGTTTTCTCACCAGTGAGAAACGCGTGAAGACCAAGGCGAATTCAATGTTGCAATAGGACGAGTTCAATGTTGCAACAGGGTGAATTCAATGTTGCGGTTGAGTTTACTGATATTCGCGCTCGGAATGAATCGTGGAAATGGAAGTGAGGCGCGTAAAATGTCACACGGGCACACAAAAAATAATAAATTATTTTGCTGTTCGGCATGAATTTAGTATTTTTGCGCCGTTTTTTATGGATACAGTATATTCACGCATACAATCAAGGTTAATCGAAGCATAAGAAAATGAGTAAGAAATTCCCTGAATATTCGAAGTTCAACCTCACGGAGGTGAACCATGAGATATTGAAACAGTGGGACCGCGAGGACCTGTTCCACCGCAGCATCGACGAGCGCGAGGGCTGCCCCTCGTTCGTCTTCTTCGAGGGCCCTCCCTCGGCCAACGGACACCCCGGCATCCACCACGTGCTGGCGCGCTCCATCAAGGACACCTTCTGCCGCTTCAAGACCATGAAGGGCTTCCAGGTCCACCGCAAGGCGGGATGGGACACGCATGGACTGCCCGTGGAGCTGGGCGTGGAGAAGGAACTCGGCATCACGAAGGAGGACATCGGCAAGACCATCTCCATCGACGACTACAACCGCAAGTGCCGCGAGAACGTGATGATGTTCACCAGCGAATGGGAGGACCTCAGCCGCCGCATGGGCTACTGGGTCGATATGGAACATCCGTACATCACCTACGACAACAAGTATATCGAGTCGCTGTGGTGGCTCCTGAAACAGCTCTATGAGAAGGGCCTGCTCTACAAGGGCTACACCATCCAGCCCTACAGCCCCGCCGCCGGCACCGGCCTCTCCAGCCACGAGCTGAACCAGCCCGGCTGCTACCGCGATGTGAAGGACACGACCGTGACGGCGCAGTTCCGCGTGTTATCGCCACTCCCTTCCAGTGTGCTCGGCGGTTTACCCGCCGAGGCTGCCTCCCTCCCCGTCTATATCCTGGCCTGGACGACGACGCCCTGGACACTGCCTTCGAACACGGCGCTGTGCGTAGGCCCGAAAATCAAATATGTCGCTGTCAAGGGACAGAACCCCTATACGAAGGAGGAGGCCATCTACATCGTGGCCGAGAGCCGCAAGGATGTCTATTTCCCCCAGCCGAAGGAGGAGGGCGCTGCCGCTCCTGAGGTCGTAGCCGAATTCATGGGCACAGACCTCGTGGGCCTCCACTACGAGCAGCTCTTCCCCTGGGTGAAGCCCTGTGCGCTGGAGGGCGGCAAGGCCGTGGACAAGAGCGCCGAGGCGTTCCGCGTCATCCCCGGCGACTATGTGACCACGGAGGACGGTACGGGCATCGTACACATCGCCCCGACGTTCGGTGCCGACGATGCCAAGGTGGCCAAGGATGCCGGCATCCCCTCGCTCTTCGTCATCGATAAAGCCGGCGACACGCGCCCCATGGTGGACTTCACGGGTAAGTACTTCGTGAAAGCCGACATGGACGAGGCCTTCGTCGAGAGCTGCGTCAACGACAGCTACTGGCACCACGCCGGCGACTTCGTCAAGAACGCCTACGATCCGCAGTATGCCGGTCTCGACGAGAAGGCGCTGGCCAAGACCGAGGACCTGAACATCGTCCTCTGCATGGAGATGAAGCAGGAGGGCACGGCCTTCAAGATCGAGAAGCACGTGCATAACTACCCCCACTGCTGGCGCACCGACAAGCCTGTGCTCTACTACCCGCTCGACAGCTGGTTCATCCGCTCGACAGCCGCCAAGGAGCGCATGATGGAGCTCAACAAGACCATACTGTGGAAGCCTGAATCCACGGGCTCCGGGCGCTTCGGCAAATGGCTGGAGAACCTCAACGACTGGAACCTCAGCCGCAGCCGCTACTGGGGCACACCGCTGCCCATCTGGCGCAACCGCGAGACGCGCGAAGAGATCTGCATCGGCAGCATCGAGGAACTCTACAACGAGATAGAGAAGAGCGTGCGCGCGGGCGTGATGGCCTCGAACCCGCTCAAGGACAAGGGCTTCGTGCCCGGCGATATGAGCCAGGAGAACTACGACCGCATCGACCTCCACCGCCCTTACGTGGATGACATCGTCCTCGTGGGCGAGAGCGGCAAGCCACTGCAGCGCGAGCTGGACCTCATCGACGTGTGGTTCGACAGCGGAGCCATGCCCTATGCTCAGATTCACTATCCCTTCGAGAACAAGGAAGCACTGGACAAGCGCGTCGTTTATCCCGCCGACTTCATCGCCGAGGGCGTGGATCAGACGCGCGGATGGTTCTTCACGCTCCACGCCATCGCCACGATGGTCTTCGACAGCGTCGCCTACAAGGCTGTCATCAGCAACGGCCTCGTGCTGGACAAGAACGGACTGAAGATGTCCAAGCGCCTCGGCAACGCCATCAACCCCTTCGACAACATCGAGAAATTCGGTTCCGATGCTGTGCGCTGGTATATGATAACCAACTCACAGCCATGGGATAACCTCAAATACGATGAAGCAGGAGTTCAAGAGGTCTCCCGCTCCTTCTTCGGCAAGCTCTATCAGACGTACAGCTTCCTGGCGATGTATGCCAACGTGGACGGTTGGCACTTCGAGGAGCCCGAAGTTCCCATGAGCCAGCGCTCGGAAATGGACCGCTGGATTCTCTCGTCGCTGAACACCCTCATCCGCGAGGTGGAGCAGAGCTACGAGGCCTACGAGCCCACGCGCGCCGGACGCCTCATCCAGGCATTCGTCATCGACAACGTCTCTAACTGGTTCGTGCGCCTCTCCCGCAAGCGTTTCTGGGGCGGCGAGATGAGCATCGACAAGCTCAGCGCCTACCAGACGCTCTACACCTGCCTGGAGACCGTCAGCCGACTGATGGCCCCCATCGCCCCCTTCTACGCCGACCAGCTCTACAGGGATTTGCATAGTGTGCTCGGCGATTCTATTGCCGAGCCCAACAGCGTCCACCTCGCCACCTTCCCCGTGGCCGATGATGCCCTCATCGACAAGGAGCAGGAGTCGCGCATGGCACTGGCACAGGAAATCACCTCCATGGTGCTCTCGCTGCGCAAGAAGGAGCAGATCATCGTGCGCCAGCCTCTGGCACGCATCGCCATTCCCGCCATCGACCGCGAGCTGCAGCAGCGCATCGAAGCCGTGAAGCAGCTCATCCTCGACGAGGTCAACGTCAAGGAGCTCGAGTTCGTGGAGGGCGCTGGCCTGCTGACGAAGAAGGTGAAGTGCAATTTCCGCACGATGGGTAAGAAGTTCGGCAAGCTGATGAAGGATGTCAACGCCGCCGTCACTGCCCTCACACAGGAACAGATTGCTGTGCTCGAGACAGGACAGCTGCCGCTGACACTGCCCACCGGCGACGCCATCACCGTGGAGCTCGAGGACGTGGAAATCTTCAGCGAGGACATCCCCGGATGGACCGTGGCCAACGACGGCGTCCTCACCGTGGCCCTCGACATCACCGTCACCGACGAGCTGCGCAACGAAGGCATAGCCCGCGAGATTATCAAGCGCATACAGAACCTGCGCAAGGAAAGCGGCTTCGAAATCACCGACCGCATACACATCACCCTCGAACACAACGACCTTACGGACAAGGCCGTGGCTACCTTCGGCGGCTATATCTGCGCACAGGTGCTGGCCGACGGCATCACGCTCGCCGACACTGTCGCCGACGCCGCTGTGCTCGACTTCGAGGACTTCCAGCTCAAAGCACGTATCGAGAAAATCTAATCTTATAGAAAAACTAATCTTAACGACAACATAGCACTACGATGGCTGAAAAAACACGCTACACCGACGAAGAACTCGAGGAGTTCCGCGTCCTGATCAACGAGAAACTGGCTGTGGCACAAAGCGACTATGAGAAAACCATGGACCGCATCATGAACCGCGACAGCAACGAGGCTGACGACACTGCGCCCACCTACCACGCACTGGAGGAGGGCAGCGAGACACAGACCAAGGAACAGCTCATGGCCATGGCCTTGAGACAGCAGAAATTCATCCAGGGACTGAAGGCAGCACTCGTGCGCATCGACAACAAAACCTACGGCATCTGCCGCGAGACGGGCAAGCTCATCCCCAAGGAGCGACTGCGTGCTGTGCCCCATGCCACACTCAGCATCGAGGTGAAGAACGACAAGAAACGCCCCCACTGATCAACACCAGGACTTGACAACGTTGACATCACACGTAAAACGATGGCAGGCCGCCGCGGTGGCTGCCATCTTCTTAGGTTTCATGGCCATCGACCAGGCCGTGAAGATATGGGTGAAGACGCACATGGCACTGCATGAGAGCCGCCGCATCACCGACTGGTTCTACATCACCTTCATCGAGAACAACGGCATGGCCTTCGGCATGGAGTTCTTCGACAAACTCTTCCTCACGGGCTTCCGCATCCTGGCCACGCTCTTCCTCGCCTACTACATCATGCGCCTCATACGCAAGGGAGTAGGGTGGGGCTACCTCATCTGCATGGCCTTCATCATGACCGGCGCGGCAGGCAACATCATCGACTGCCTCTTCTACGGCCTCATCTTCAACGACCCCGCATGGCCGCAGGTGGCGCAGTTCGTGCCCTTCGGCACGGGCTACAGCACATGGTTCTACGGTCGCGTCGTGGATATGTTCTCGTTCCCCCTCTTTGAGTGGGATTGGCCATCGTGGATGCCCTTCATCGGCGGTCAGCACTACCTCTTCTTCTCTTACATCTTCAACGTCGCCGACGCCTGCATCTCCTGCGGCGTCATCGCCCTGCTGCTGTTCTATCGCCGCACGCTGACAGCAGAGCTGGAATGGGGGAAAGGAATGAAGAATGACGAATGACGAGTGACGAATGACGAATAAAACTACTTGAATTTGGAACTTTGAAGATTGACACATTGAAAGATTGAAAAATTGAAAGATTGAAAAATTGAAAAATATTTCATCCTTTGGGAAACGTGACTTGCGCAAGGTGGCCTCTCGCCTTGTGCTGTTACTTTCAATCCTTCAATGTTTCAATCTTTCAATTTTCCTCTCCTCCTGTGAGCCCCAGTTGCCCGATGGTGTCATGACGGAATCCAAGATGGAGGAGGTGCTGTATGATTACCATGTGGCACAGGCGATGTCCGAGGTCTCCACAGAGCCTGGCAAGACCATAGACTTCCAGCGCTATGAGCTGCAGGAGGCTGTGTTGCGCAAGCATGGCATCACACAGGCGGAGTTCGACAGTTCCATGGTCTTCTATTGCAGCGACCTTGACCGCATGAACCGCCTCTATCAACACCTCTCGGAGCGTCTGGATCGTGATGCCGAGGCCTTGGGCGCTTCGCTGGGCAGCAGTGATATCTATGCTGGCCTCACGGCTGACGGCGACACCGCCAATGTGTGGTCGGGACGTCAGCTCTTCGCCATCCGCAACCGCAGCGGCGAGAACCTGCGGTCGTGGTATATCCCCTGTGATTCCACGTGGTTGCCGGGCGACGACCTCCTCTTCCGCTTCCAGACACAGACCTATGCGCGCGACGGGTACTATAGTATATATGTCACCATGGTGGTGAGCTACGACAACGATTCCGTGCGTGCCCGTACCATGCAGTTCACTGCTCGCACGAGCAGCGAATTGCGCATCAACAACCCCGAGGGCTGGGTGGCGCGTGGCGTGAGCGGCTTCTTCTACATCCCTGCCGACAACGACCCGCAGC
Organism: Prevotella sp.; assembly: GCA_015060555.1. Classification (GTDB taxonomy): domain Bacteria; phylum Bacteroidota; class Bacteroidia; order Bacteroidales; family Bacteroidaceae; genus Physcousia. The sequence goes on along the minus strand of SUYG01000043.1, from coordinate 35,839 downwards.
GCCTCTGCATCGACATCCTCAATCGCATCTCCCTCATCCGTTTCCACAAGAGTCAGCAGTGGCGCGACCGCCTGAACAAGCCCGATAGCGTGCAGACAGACACACTCCAGGCCGACACGCTTGCTGTCACCTCGTCGCGCTCTGCCGGTGCCATCACGCTGGACAGCCTCGACCACCGCCGTTCACCCATGGAGTTCCGCAACCAACAGGATGTGGAGCAGAAGATCAAGGTCGTCAAGGAGAAACCCTATCAGATTCCGAAGCGCAGGAAACCCAATCAACAACAGCGCCGCAAGCGCTAATGCCGCTATGCAGAAAGCCTACCATCGACTCATTCTCCCCGACGGCACTGTGCATCAGCAGGTCGTTGTCTGCTTCGATGCCGACGGCCGCTTCCTGTCCTTTCATCCTCTTGTGGGCGAAGAGCCTTTTGTGGAGTGGGTGGGCGGCACTCTCGACCTGCAAGTTCAACAGCTCTAACAGAACATCATTATATGGACAAGATGAAGAAATATATCCTTGACCTGGTGGTGCGGCACATCACACAGCCGCGCCCCGGTTACGTCCTTCTCCAGCTCACCGACCCCGAGCGGCCACTGCCCGCAATGTTGCCGGGGCAGTTCGTGGAGGTGCGCGTGGATGGCTCGCCCACCACATTTCTGCGCCGCCCCATCAGCATCAACTTCGTCGATCGCGAGGCCAATGAGCTGTGGCTCCTTGTGCACGCTGTCGGCGACGGAACACGTGCGTTGGCGCAGTTGCAGGAGGGCGCTGTCCTGAACATCGTAGCACCGCTTGGCAATGGCTTCACGCTGCCCACTACCACTTCCGAGCGCTATCTGCTGGTGGGCGGCGGTGTTGGCACGGCGCCACTGCTGTATATGGGCCAAGAGTTGCTGTCGCAGGGTTGCCGCCCTGTCTTCCTCTTGGGCGCTCGCAGCGCTCAGGATCTCCTGCAGCTGGAGCTCTTCCGCGCCATCGGCGATGTCTATGTGACCACCGAAGATGGCAGCGAGGGCGAGCAAGGCTTCGTCACCCAGCACAGCCTGTGGGCGGACGTTGATGCCACGCAGCAGTGGCGCATCTGCACTTGTGGCCCCAAGCCCATGATGGTGGCTGTGTCGCGTCTGGCACGCGAGAAGGGAATCCCCTGCGAAGCTTCTCTGGAGAACCTGATGGCCTGCGGACTCGGCGCCTGCCTCTGCTGTGTCGAGGATACGACAGAGGGCCATGTGTGTGTCTGCAAGGAAGGACCGGTGTTTAACGTTGAAAAGTTGAAGTGGTAATGGAAAATATTGATTTAGGAACAAATATAGGCACCCTGACCTTGAAGAATCCTGTGATGACGGCTTCCGGCACTTTCGGCTACGGCTTGGAGTTCGCCGATTTCGTGGATCTCTCGCGCATTGGAGGCATTGTCGTCAAAGGCACCACGCTGGAGCCCCGTCAGGGCAACGCCTATCCACGTATGGCAGAGACGGCACAAGGGATGCTCAACTGCGTAGGTCTGCAGAACAAAGGCGTCGATTACTTCTGTGAACATATCTATCCTAAAGTGCGGAAGATAGACACCGCCGTGCTCGTCAACGTCAGCGGCAATAGCCCCGAGACCTATGCCGAGTGCGCACGTCGCATCGCGGAATTGGAGGACATCCCCGCCATCGAATTGAACATCTCGTGTCCCAATGTGAAGCAGGGTGGAATGGCCTTCGGCGTCACCTGCGAGGGTGCTGCCTCCGTCGTCAAAGCTGTGCGCGCCGCCTATCCCAAGACCTTGATTGTGAAACTCTCGCCTAATGTCACCAGCATCGCTGACATCGCCCGCGCTGTCGAAGCCGAGGGCGCAGATGCCGTCTCGCTCATCAACACGCTCATGGGAATGGCTATCGATGCCGAGAAGCGTCGTCCCATCCTGAGCATCGGAACAGGTGGACTCTCTGGGCCTGCCGTGAAGCCGGTGGCGCTGAGGATGGTGTGGCAGGTCTATGATGCCGTGAAGATTCCCATCGTGGGCTTGGGCGGCATCATGAATGCCACCGATGCCGTCGAGTTCATGCTTGCCGGAGCTACCGCTGTGGAAATCGGCACCGCCAACTTCATCGATCCCGCCGTGACGGTGAAGGTCGTCGAGGGCATTGCCGACTATCTGCAACGTCATGGAATGACGTCGGTACGCGAACTGATAGGCGCCGCACATCTGGACCGCTAAGCATGATTCAGGCGCCTTTTTCGGGCACTTCATTGAAAAAATGACGCTGAAGTATAGCTATTTCAGTAGAAATACGTATCTTTGCGCCGCAAAAACACAGTGTATCAACAAAATCTTCAGTCTTATGTCCACTCATCACTCTGTTGTAGGTAGCAAGATTAAAGGTCTTCGGGAGACGAAGAACCTCTCTGTAGAGGAAATTGCAGAACGTAGCGGCCTCTCGGTCGAACAAATCCAGTCCATTGAAAACGACCAGTTCCTGCCCTCGCTGGGCCCGCTGATCAAGATTGCGCGCGCCTTGGGTGTGCGCCTGGGCACTTTCTTGGATGACAGCGACGAGCTGGGCCCTGTGGTCTGCCGTGCTACTGAGCGCACGGGCAGCATCAGCTTCTCCAACGATGCTGTCGAAGCCCGCAAGAACATGGAGTACCACGCACTGGCCAAGCAGAAGGCCGGTCGCCACATGGAACCCTTCGTCATCGACATCCATCCCTCCGAGGCGAAGGACTTCAAGCTCTCGGCCCACGAGGGCGAAGAGTTCATCTATGTCCTTGCCGGGAAAGTGGAAATCTCCTATGGCAAGACAGCCTACACGCTGGGCGAAGGCGACAGCATCTTCTATGACTCCATCGTCGAGCACCATGTCCATGGCGCCAACGGCCAAGCTGCCAAGATTCTGGCTGTGGTGTATATTCCATTCTAATTTTTCGTTATAACGGTATAACGGAATAACGTAATAACGAAATCAAGCAACAATGGAAGCAAGCAACGTAAAATTAGACATGGCTGGCAGGCCGTTGCCTGACAGAACATATCCTGCCGAGACGGGTTCCGAGGGCTATCAGCTCTATGAACGCACACTGGGACAGTGGCTGGAACACTGGGCAGAGACGACTCCTGATAAAGAATATATCGTATATAGCGACCGTGACCTGCGCTTTACATGGAAGCAGTTCAATGAGCGCGTGGATAACCTGGCCAAAGGTCTGATCTCCATTGGCGTCAAGAAAGGCAGCAATGTCGGCATCTGGGCCACCAACGTCCCCGACTGGCTCACCTTCCTCTATGCTACCGCCAAGATTGGTGCCGTGCTCGTGACGGTGAACACTAACTACAAGCAGAACGAACTGGAGTACCTGTGTGAGGACTCTGACATGCACACGCTCTGCATCACCAACGGCACGTGGGAGTGCGACTACGTCGATATGACCTACAAGATGCTGCCGGAACTGCGCCAGTGTGAGCGTGGACACCTGCAGAGCAAGCGCTTCCCCTTCCTGAAGAATGTCGTGTACATCGGCATGGAGAAGTACCGCGGAATGTACAATACTGCCGAGCTGCTGCTGTTGGGACAGAACATCCCCGATACGACACTCGACGAGATGAAGAGCCATGTCTCCTGCCACGATGTCTGCAATATGCAGTACACCAGCGGAACCACAGGCTTCCCCAAGGGCGTGATGCTCACGCATTACAACATTTCCAACGACGGTTACTTCACGGGCGAGAATATGGGCTTCACACAGGACGACAAGCTCTGCGTATGTGTGCCCCTTTTCCACTGCTTTGGCGTGGTGCTGGCCACCATGAACTGCCTCACACACGGTTGCACCGAGGTGATGGTGGAGAAGTTCGACCCCCTCGTGGTCCTCGCCTCGATCCATAAGGAGCGCTGCACCGCCGTCTATGGTGTGCCCACGATGTTCATCGCCGAGCTGGACCACCCCATGTTCTCCATGTTCGATATGTCGTGCCTCCGCACTGGCATCATGGCCGGAAGCCTCTGCCCCGTGGAGCTGATGAAGCGCGTGTCGGAGAAGATGTTCATGACCATCACCAGCGTCTATGGTCTCACCGAGTCGTCGCCCGGCATGACACAGACCTGCCTCAACGACACCTTCGAGCAGCGTTGCACCACCGTAGGCCGCGACTTCCCCTTCGTGGAGGTCAAGGTCCTCGATCCCGAGACGGGCGAAGAGTGCCCCGTAGGCGTGCAGGGCGAGATGTGCTGTCGCGGCTTCAACGTGATGAAGGGCTACTACAAGAACCCGACAGCCACGGCCGAGGTCATCGACAAGAACGGCTTCCTGCACTCCGGCGACTTGGGTGTGAAGGACGAGCAAGGCTTCTACCGCATCACCGGCCGCATCAAAGACATGATTATTCGCGGTGGTGAGAACGTCTATCCGCGCGAGATTGAGGAGTTCCTCTATCAGATGCCTGGCATCAAGGATGTGCAGGTGGCTGCCGTGCCCTCGAAGAAATATGGCGAGGAAGTCGGCGCCTTCATCATCCTCCAACCCGGTGTCACCATGGAGCCCGAGGATGTCCGCGACTTCTGTAAGGGCAAGATTTCACGTTATAAGATTCCCAAGTATGTCTTCTTCGTAGAGGAGTTCCCCCTCACGGGCTCCGGCAAGATCCAAAAGTTCAAGCTCAAGGAACTCAGCCTCAAGCTCTGCGAAAAAATGGGCATCGAAGTGATATAATTTCTCCTTTTTATTTGGGAGATTTGTCGGGATTTTGTACTTTTGCACCGAAATAAGGCAATCGGAGGGCTGAATGCCGTCCGATGTAAGGGAATCCGGTGAGAATCCGGAGCTGTACCTGCAGCTGTTATCCCCGTTCACAGGCAACCTGTATAACGCCACTGGCTGATTAAGTTTAAAGTCCAGAGTTTAAAGTTTAAAGCTTTGAGTCTGCACTTTACGAAAGGCTGGGAAGGTAAGGTAAGCCGGGGAGAGCCAGAAGACCTGCCTCGTTTCGTAGAACGATTATCGTTTAACGTTTAACGATGCAAATCGTGAATCGTCAAATCGTAAATCGTCAAATTGTCAAATGCTGCGGCGCTCAGGAATAGGCGCAAGCGAGTTTAATGAAACACCTCTGGTCCCTTGGCGTGGCACTGTTGTGCCTCGTCGCCACAAGCAAAGCACAGGATTCCCTGAAGGTCGATAACCTTCAGGAGGTCGTCATCACCGGTACTGGCACACAGCACCGGCTGAAGGACGTGCCTGTGCACACGGAGGTCATCACCCGCCGCGACCTGGAACAATACGGCGGTCGCAGCCTGGAGGACATCCTGGGCGGCCTCTCGGCCAGCTTTGCCTTCAATGAGGATGACATGGGGTCGCAGATGCAGATGAACGGACTGGGTAATGCCTACATCCTGATTCTCGTCGATGGCAAGCGCCTACATGGCGACAACGGCGGCCAGAATGACTTGGCCCTGATAGACCCGGCGCGCATAGAGCGCATCGAAATTGTGCGCGGTGCCTCGTCGGCACTCTATGGCAGCGATGCCATCGCGGGCGTCATCAACATCATCACGCGCAAGCCCGCTGAGGGCTTCCTCGTGGAGAACGAGACACGCGGCGGCAGCTACAAAGACCTGCGGCAGCACAATGCTGTGGGCTTGACCTTCGGGCGTGTGCAGAGCTTCACGAACTTCCATTTCCGCCATAGCGACGGATGGCAGAACACCGGCGAGGAAGACCCCACGCAGCTGGGAGGACGCATCATCACCGACTCGCAGAACAAGACCGTCAACAAGAACCAGTTGTGGCAGATCAGCGAACGCCTGTCGTGGCGCCCCGTTGATGGCATGGAAGTCTATGCCGACGGGATGCTCTACCACAAACGCATCTATCGTCCCAACGGAAAGTATGCCATGGCCGATGTCCACGGCTATGACCTCTCCTATGACGATGCCTCCGCCTCGGCCGGATGGTCGTGGGCGTTGGAGAAGGGCCATCGTCTGAGTGCCGATGTGACATGGAATCGTCATGGCTACTACTACGACTACACCTCGGAGAACGGATGGCTGGTGGAGACAGACAACCCTTCACTTCCTCTCATCTATTTTGCCGGAGACCGTGCGCTGCAAGCCGACCAGCGCCGCACGTTGGCACAGCTGAAAGGCATCTTCGAACTGCCTCACAGCAACCGCCTCAGCGTGGGCTATGACTTCCGCTACGACTGGCTGAAGGCGCCCTTGCGCATCGACAGCGATCGCGCCACCGACTGGACACAGGGCGTCTATGCGCAGGATGAATGGAATCCGCTGAAGTGGCTGAACATCACCGGCGGCCTGCGCCTGGATCACAACCAACAGTTCGGCCTGCATCTGACGCCAAAGCTCTCGGCGATGGTGAGCTTGGGCGACTTCAAGTTGCGCGCTTCATGGTCGCAGGGCTTCAAGAGTCCCACACCCAAGGAGCAGCACTACCGCTATGTCCGCGAGATGGGCGGCACACGCCTCTTCCTCGGGAACACGGCGCTGAAGCCGCAGACGAGCAACTACTTCTCGCTCAACGGAGAGTACACGATGTCGAAGGTCAGCGTCAGTGTGATGGGCTATTATAATAAGGTGTGGGATATGATCAACCTCGTGACGATTCCTGCACGGCAGGCACCGGCGAAGCTCATCCTGCAGTATGACCCCGCCTTCGTGCGCCAGTACCGCAATCTGGAGGACGCCTACACCTATGGCGTGGATGTCACGCTGAAATGGAACATCACACGTGAGATTGCCGTTGGCGGCGGCTACAGCTTTCTTCAGGCTCGGGGACGCGTTTATGATGACGAGACCGAGCAGTTGCGCGAACTCACCATCGATGGCACGGCACACCACAAAGGCAATTTCTTTGCTACATGGCGTCACCTGTTCAAGAATGTCTATCGCCTGGGCATCGGCCTCTACGGCCGTGCTTCCTCTACGCGTTTCTATGAGAACTTCGGCAACGGAAAGGCTTACCACCTCTGGCGCCTCAACACCACCCACGACTTCGAAGGCCGTGCCCTTCGTTCGTGTGGGCTGACGCTGCGTGCCGAGTTGGGCGTGGATAACATCTTCAACTACGTCGATCGCACGCCTCACCTGCGACACCTCGGCACCACGACGCCCGGCACTACCATCTATGCCGCCGTGGTGATTCGCTTCAACAAGGGAACAAAAATCAAAGATAACTCAAAACATTCAACCCTAAAATCCAATTACAACAATGAAGAAGATTAAGCTTTTTGTGATGGCTCTTGCAGCCGTCGTGATGACTGCTAACTTTGCAGCCTGTTCCAAGGATGAAAACAATGGCAGCGGCTCTGAGCAGCAGAAGAGCAACTTTGAAAAGTATATGTCTGCTGTGGAGAACGAAGTGAAGGGCGCCAAAGCCGTAAGTGGCAACAACAAGGCTATCCTGCTGGTAGCTTTCGGCAGCACCTGGGAGAATGCCCACAACACCTTCAAGAAGGTCGTGGCTGACTACAAGGCTGATGAGGCTTTCAAGGGCTACGATATCTTTTTCTCTTTCACCAGCGCCATCTGTATCAACAAGAGCCGCGAGGGTGAACACTATGCCAGCCAGAACTTCTATTCACCCAACTTCTGGCTCGAGGCTATCGGCCGTCAGAAGTACGAGGAAGTTCGCGTGCAGTCCCTTCACATCATCCCCGGTGAGGAGTTCCTGCGTCTGCGTGACACCTACATCAAGGACTTCAAGAACAACATCTACGCCGACTTGGATGAGGCTTATCTTGAGAGCGGCGTGAAGATCTTCATCGGCGGCCCGCTGATGGCTGAGCTTGACGATGTGCAGGCAGTGGCTGAGGTCCTCAATACACAGTTCAGCCAGTACGTTCAGAACGGCAACGGCATGGTCTTCCTGGGCCATGGCAACCCCGAGGGCTACAACTATGGCAACGGTAACGTCCGCTACACGCAGCTCGAGAACACTCTGCAGCAGAATTACAGCCCCAACTACTTCGTCGCCACCGTTGATATGGAAGGCAACCTGATTGACGACCTCTGGGAAGATCGCATGGCTCCTTATGGAAACAAGAAGATTGCAGAGGGTAAGACCATCACTCTCCACGCGCTCATGAGCATCGCCGGTGACCACGCCCACAACGACATGTCCGGCATCGAGAACGAAGGCGACAGCTGGCGCGAGTTCTTCCAGGAGCAGGGCTACGTCTGCAACTACGACGGCAACGATGCCAACCCCGCTAACAACTGCATCCTCAATGGCCTGGGTGACTACGCCGAGATCCGCAACATCTGGAAGGAGCACACCGTGAACGCCACCGAGATGTTTGCCGAGGAAGAGGAGGAATAATCATTCTTTATATGGAATTTATGAATCCATGAAGCACAACATAAATACTATCTGCCTCACGGCGGTGCTCCTGCTCTTCTGCGGGGGCACCGCTTTCCTCATGCTCGGGGCGTGTACGTCTGCGGAGCGGAGGGGCAATCCCGCTGCCGACGAACTCTTTGCTGAGAAGGACTCTGCGCTGGCGCGTGCCGATGCTTTCAGCGACACGATCGTGATCAAGTATGCCCGTGGTCTGCAGGTTCGCTATCTGCCCGAGGGCATCCGTGTCACCATCACCAACCCCGATCCGTCGGCCGTCGCCACGCCTGCCGAGGAACTGCTTATCACACGACCTGCCAGCCGCTTCATCTGCACCACGGCGCTGCAGCTGGGCAACTTCGAGGTGCTCGGCTTGGAGGACCGCATCGTGGGGATGAACAGCCTGCGCAATCTCTTCTCGCCGCGCATGAAGGAGCAGTGGGAGAGTGGTCACACCGCCCGCATCGGCAAGGAAGGCAACTTCGACTTGGAGACCGTACTGGCCACGCAGCCCGACTACATCTTCGTATCGGCCTCCAAGCATGGCGGCTTCGAGTCGTTGCGTGAATGCGGCATCCCGCTCATCTCGCATCACGGCTACAAGGAGACCGACCCGCTGGGGCAAGCCGAATGGATCAAACTCGTGGGACTGCTCACAGGCGAACCGCGCCGTGCCAACGCTGTCTTCGACGACATCGAACGCAAGTACCTGACGCTGCGCGACGAGGTGGCAGCACGCACCAAGCAGCCTCTGCCCACCGTCATCAGCGGACGGCAGATACGCGACGGATGGTACATCGCAGGTGGTCGCAGCTACCTGGCACAACTCTTCCGCGATGCCGGTGCTGATTACGTGATGGCCGACCATCAGGAATCCGGTGGCCTTTCATTGGACTTTGAGGCTGTCTATGCCCGTGGCCTGCACGCTGACTTCTGGCAGACCGATGGCAGCTATGATGGTGACTTCACGCTGCAGACGCTGGCCGATGAAGACCCGCGCTATGCCACCATGGACGCCTACAAGCAGGGCCATGTCCTCTTCTGCAACTTCGCCCGCACGCCCTATCGCGAGCTCGCCGGAGTGCAACCTCATTTCCTCCTCGCCGACTTCGTGAAGGCTTTCCATCCCGAATTATTACCCCATTATACGCCCCATTATTATCAACTCATTCCATGAAGCGATTTCATTTTTCACTTTTCACTCTTTCATTCTTCATTCTTCATTCTTCATTCTTCATTCTTAGCGTTCCTGCTAAGGCCCAGTCCGACTCCATTCGTCAGACAACCCTGAACCCTGTGGTCATCACGGGCACAGGCACCTACCACCGTGCCGAGAACTCCCCTGTGGCCGTGCAGGTCATCTCCGCCAAGGAGATTCAGGACGCTCAGGTGACAACGCTGCAGGACGCGCTCTCCAAGCTCACCTCCACCATCACCACCCACACCAATGGCATGGGCACGTTCGTCAACTTCAACGGTGTCAGCGATGACTATATCGTCATCCTCGAGAACGGCAAGCGCGTGAGCGGCGATGACCGCTGGAACCGCATCAGCATGGAGAATGTGAAGCGCATCGAGATCTACAGCGGTGCCGCCTCTGCCCTCTATGGCAGTGACGCCATCGCGGGCGTCATCAACATCATCACCGACGACACCAAGTCGCCCGTCAGCGTCAGCTCCAACACCCGCCTGATGAACAACGGCCGTCTGGACGAAGACGTGGCCGTGGATGTCACCGCCGGCAAGTTCTCCAGCCGCACGGAATACACCCATCACCGTGCCGGCAACTGGCAGGTCAACCACTATCAGGAATTTGAGGAGGGCGACAACAAAGTGCTGAAGCTCACAGGCCGTCCCATGTCAGCCGGCTACCACAGCAACAACATCGCCGAGCGTCTGGAGTGGCGCTTCAACGACCAGTGGTCCGTCTATCTCCGTGGCTCCTACTACGACCATCTCACCGACCGTCCGCAGGCGGCTTCTTACTTCACGCAGAAGAAGACCACGGACAAGAAGACCAAGGAGACCACCTACACCTACACCCCTAAGCAGGCTTACACCTACGACGTACACCACACCTCTTATATGTATGGCGGCGGTGCGCGCTGGACCCCCAACAACCGCATCCATCTCTATCTCGACGTCTATAGCGACAATTTCTCCTCGGACTACAACTACTGGCAGACCGATGAGAAAGAGGCCTACGACGAGACTCGCAAGCGCACGCATTACATCAACGAGACGCTGCGCGGCATCTTCCGTCTGGCCGACTGGAACAAGCTCACCGCCGGTGCCGAGTTCGTGCAGGAGAGCCTCACCAGCGAGAGCGACAACATCGACAAAGCCCGCACGAACACCTACAACCTCTTCGCGCAGGACGAGATCAACATCTTCAAGTACTTGGATGCCGTGGCAGGTGTGCGCTACACGCAGAACGACAACTTCGGTGCCGCTTTCACGCCCAATGCCGGACTCTTCTTCCACATCGCAGGCTTCCGTCTGCGCGCCAGCTATGCCGGTGGCTATCGCACGCCGACCCTCTCACAGATGTATGCCACCGACCAGGCCAAGACCACGGCGCGCTACACCCTCAACAATCCCAACCTGAAGCCCGAGAAAAACCATTTCTTCAATGTCAACGCCGAGTACAGCAACAAATGGATGACCCTCAGCGTCAGCGGCTTCATGAACAAGATTCGCGACATGATCAACTACCGCACCATGTCCGATGAGGAGATTGCAGCCTCTGCCGACCTCACAGCCCTGCGCAATGAAGGCTGGAAGACCATCCGCCAGCGCGACAACATCGACAAGGCCACCCTTCGCGGCATCAGTGCCTCTGTGAAGTTCCTCATCCCCGGCGGCGTCACCATCGGTGGCGGCTACACCTTCACCGATTCCAAAGCCGAGACGCAGACCCTCAACGCCAAGACACAGCAGTATGAGGTCACCGAGTCGCCTGTGGATAAGAGTGTGAAGCACGTGGGCAATGTCATGGCAGCCTGGGACCACACATGGGGCAAATACCACCTGAACATCACCGTCAACGGCCACATCCAAGGCGAGCGCTACAGCAGCACCTACGGCTATGCTGACGGCTTCAGCCAGTGGGACCTCGTCACCCGCCACACTGTCCGCCTCAAGCACTTCACGCTGGAGCCCGGCCTCGGCATCGAGAACATCTTCAACCAGCGCGACACCTCGCCCTGGAACTCCAACTTCTCCACCATCACCCCCGGCCGCTCCTTCATCGCCAGCCTCCGCTTGCGCTATTAACCGATGACAGCTTGTAGGCCATCTTACTTCAATCAAACCTGTCTCTTTGATGAATAAAGTAATTTTCCTCTCACTGGGCCCTGGCGACCCTGAGCTGTTGACGCTCAAGGCCGTCAGGATGCTTCGTGAGGCTGACATCGTGATGCTTCCCGTCACGGAATGTGGCGACGGCACAGTCCACTCGCGTGCGGCTGACATCATTGCAGAATGGTGCTCGGCGGACAAGATGCGGTATTACACCTTGCCAATGCAGCAGAACCGCGAGGCTGTGATGCACGTTTACGAAGACATGTGCTCCAGCGCTGCCGAGTGGTATCGCAGTGGGTTGAGTGTCATCGTGGCCGTTGAGGGCGATGTGAGCATCTATGCGTCCATTCACTACGTACTGGAACGTCTTCAGGAGCTCTCTATCCCTGTTGAACAGTGCCCGGGAATACCGTCGTTCATTGCCGCCGCCGCTTCTGCTGACCTCTCTCTGATTAGCCAAGGACAGCGCCTGGTCGTCTTACCTGGCGAATTAGAAGCCGGTTCACTTCGGCAACTGCTGACCAGCCGGCATGTAGTCGTCGTGATGAAGTTGTCACGCTGTCAGCAGAAGTTGAAGGACTATCTCCTTCAGTATCCCGACACCGAGTGTCACTATTTTGAGAACGTCGGTACTCCTGCGCATTTCTACAGCTCCAGTCATGATATGATTCTGGATAGGAAGATGCCTTATTTTTCACTTTGTATCCTTAAGGCTATGCCGTAGGCCGCTCCTTCATCGCCAGCCTACGACTCAAGAATTGAGCAGGGCTCAATGAGCAGTGTATGGCTGCATGTGCATCCAGGCGGTGACGCTCTGGTGCATTCGCTGCTTGAAGGCGGCGCTGAAGGTGCTGTAGCTGTGGTAGCCGCTCTCCCTAGCCAGCTGCTGGGCGACAATGGGCTTCTGTGCAGCGGCAAGTTCGTGGTAGCGGGCTACGAAGTGAGCGACGCGAAGGTCGTGGATGTATTCATAGTAGCTCGTGTTCTGACTGGTGAAGTACTGGCTGAGATAGTAGCGGTTCACGCCGACAGCTGCCGAAAGTTGCGACAGGGTCAAGTCTGTTTGCAGGTAGAGCTTTGTCTCCTCGCAGTGCTTCGCCAGCAGTTGACCGATATGGGAAACCTCGCCCTTGGAGGCGGGGTTCTTTGTTTCGCTAAGCGGCATCGCCGAGTGCTCGTTCAGGCTGACGTCGCTATGGGCAGAGTGGGGTAGGAGGTTGTCGGTGCTCAGGTCTTTCAATGTCTCCACGCGCCACAGTAGGAGGGCCGCCAGCGGAAATCCGGTGAGGTGGGCGATGGTACACATCACGTAGTCATCGGTGTATTCATAGCTCGTGAGCAGCAGCATGAGACTGATGAGCAGTGTAAGGCTGATCCACACCTCCTTGTGCTCCAGGTCGGCATAGTTGTCGCGCAGCCACCGCCCATATTGTCTCACGGCCACCACCATATATATAATAAAGGTCACGACGAGGGCCAGCCCATAGATTTTGTTCGGGGTTGTGAGGTCGATGGATGGCAAGGCTGTTTGCAGCACTGCGAGCACCGCACAGGGTGTCATGATAACGAAAATGGGCCACAGCGGTCGGCGGCGGTCCTGCAGCATGGCCAGCAGAGTGCCGACGAAGACGGGGGGAAGCGCCATGCAGTCGATGGCGACGAGCAGCCCGTAGAGCACCGAGTGGGTGTCGTTAGAGAACGTGTAGAACAGTATCCACCAGATGTGGGCCATGGCCATGACACCGAATAGTGCCGCAGCCCAGCGGCGCAGTCGTGCGGGCGGTGTGATGTCGGGCGCGATGGCCTTTCCCCGACACAGCAGCAGGTAGAGGCACAGCACGACGCAGATGGCAGTTCCTGCGCCGTGGAGCAGGAGATAGAGTATCGATAATGGCGTTATTTGTTCGGGCATATCGTTGTTATGATGGCTGCATTTGCGCCGCAAAATTACGATTATTTTCGGTGAACTCGGGCAAGTTTTCCTCAAAAACTACTTTCGGTTAAAGCAAAAAAGTCTCAGCTAAAGCAAAAAAGTCTCATCTAAAGCAAAATCTTCGCTCTTGGCGATTTTGCTTTGCATGCTTCGTTTTTTTGGCGTACCTTTGTGGCAAATAATTATTAAGCGATTACTAACGATAGTTATAATAAAGAATAAACTAAACGACATATCAGAATGAAAAGGGTTGTATTTTTATTTGTGATGATTTCAGCGATGCTGCTGTCGTCGCAGCCCGTAAGTGCCGATGCTCTGTACAAAAGTACCTACTATACCGGCAAAGCCTATGCAGACCACTTCAATGTCAACCTTTTGGTAGCCGACCTCTATGCTCGTGACACCTGGATTACCTCAGGCTATGTGATGGCATACGACATCAACAACCCCTTACGTAGCGTGACCCTTGCCGAAGTTCATACTTGGGACCAGGATGGTAACAAGCTGGCTAATCACATGGTGAAGGCAAGCTGCAAGATGGATGGTGCCATTGTGGTTCTTAATAATGTCTTTGGCAATCAAATCATGCTGGGCAGTGAAGAGCAGAGTTACATGATTACGAAAACAAGTGGCAATCTCGATCACCCTTCTGTGGATATGGATATCTACTGGGGTCCTGCAATGACTGGCAGTCAGTGGATTATCAAGTTCGAATGTACTGGCGACAACGACGTTAAACATGATTGGACGCTCTGCAGGGTCGACTGTCGAACAACGATGGGCCGTCAGGAACTCAACGCCGAAGGCTATGCCGTCAAGCGCACCGGTGCCAAGACCTTTTCGTTTACTACCCCTTCCATGCCTGAGAACAACAGCACCCAGGACTTTGTAAAGGCCGGGCATCAGCATCTGGCGTGGTATATCGTGAAAACCACCTATATCCTTTCCGATGACGGCAAGACGCAGTACACAACACGCGACTCCATCGAGTGTAGCCCCACATCGATAGAAAAGAATATCAATATGCCCAAGAACGTGGGCAACTTCCGTCGTGTTGACATGGAGATTGAGGCCCACGATGTGTATAAGAGCAACATGGGGCCATACAAGAACCGGCGTGGACTGGGAGAATTCTACCATGTCATCGTACTCTTCAATCGCAACGATATCTTTGCACGTGTGCCTGATCCAGGTCGTGTTTCAGCCAGCTTCGACCAGTTCAATAAGACAGTTACTGTGCATTGGACGGGTATCAGCAATTCGCCCTACGACAATTACATTACTTCTTGCAAGCCCTATATCTATCGCATCAAGACAGATCAAAATGGTAATCCCATCAGTGGTGAGTCGTGGAGCTATCGGGGTCGTTTGAACAAGAACATATCCAACACCACGATGGCCTTTACCGACAATGGCTTGATGGAGTATAACCAGTATTACAAATACCGTGTGGTGAATATTCCTGACGCTTGGCTTGAAACCGTAACGCCCGAGGCCCTCAACAATGAGACGCTTGAGCTCATGGGCTACAGTGACATGCTGAAAAGCATCGAGACGAAACCCAGCGTAACGGTTAATACACCCCAGCAGGATGCTAACGAGTTGTATGAAGTCAAGTTGAACTGGACCTATTCGCGTATCCCAGAGGGCACCGACCCAGTGTTTACCGTGTGGCGAGCCGATAAGAATAATGAGAACTGGACAGCCTTGTCGCCTACCATCACTCCTGAGCTGAATCCCTCACCGGGACAGACCGTTAGCTTTGTCGACCAGACTGCTGCCAGCAACCGTGTGCGCTATCGTTATAAGGTGGTGCTCGACCTCTTGAAGAAGGTCAACACGTTTGAGAGCGACGCGGTGGAATCGGGCCTGTTGTCAGGCACTACCATGCAGTCGCTGAACTGCTCAAAAGGCAATCATGACAAGGGCGTTGTGCTGCAATGGAATGTGAAGCAGTCGGGTTCCGACAATACCAACTACGACATCTACCGTCGCATCTCGAGTGAAGAAACCGACGATGACATGTGGCAGCTGATTCATACTACCAGCGGTACTTCCGACCACTATACCTACAACGACAATACCGCTATTCCCGGTTTCTACTACGACTACATGGTGAAAGCCTATTCCGGCAGTCGTGAAGGATTGGCAGAGAATGAGGATTACAGACCGAGCACTAAGACAGACATTGGTTACTGCCAGACCACAGGTATCATCACGGGCCGCGTCGCCTTTGCCAATGGCAACAGTTCGGTGAGCGATGCCCGCATCACGATGAACTCCACCGACGGCTATTCCAAGCAGGTGGGAGGCCCCTCGCTGGGTGTGGTATGGGATGTGGACAGTGCCAGCACTTCCAAGATTTTCAGTAAGGCCAATACTGTACAAATGTTTGTGCGCCCCGAGTCGTCAATCACCAAGAGCGTATTGGCCTCTGTGCCCGGCATGGGACACTTCATGTTGGAGAAAGACCCCGACGACAACCGGTTCTTCAGGGTGCGGATGAAATCAGAGTATTCGAATAAGTACGTGGAGGAGACCTGCCTGACGGAAACAGCTCTCGTCAGGGTGGTACTTTGTATGGATCAATATGGTAAGCATGAAGCCAGTCACGTCAATCTTGATGGAGTAGATTTCACTGTGTATAACTGCGAGGACGTTGTAGAGGACGAGTATTGGGACTTCGTCAAGCAATGGAAGGCGGATGGGTTCAATGAAATCTATCGGATGCATTTGAGCAGATGGGAGGGGCTCAATTTTATCTATTTCATCAAGCGCATACCCATCGCCGCTGACGACTATTCGTATGAGCGGTCAGAACGCCGGCTGTTTGGTCGCGAGAAATACGACTTAGGCATTAAGATTCCTGCCAACGAATATACACAGCTCACCCTGATGAAAGATGCCAGTGGCCATCTGACCGTGAAGGCGGGAGAACAGACCTCGACGTCGAAAACGTCTGTGGGCATCGAAGAAGCCTATGAGGTCAGCCCAGAGGCCTATGCCATGCAACATGCCCCGTTTGAGGTGGACGCAGCATCTCTGGTCAGCAAGGAAACACTCTTAAATGAGCATTTTAGCGTATATTCTCTTTATTGGGATGATTTTGACGAGTTGATAATGAAGACGACCAAAAAGAGGTTAGTACCTTACGGGAGTAATTCTTACGACAACTACTGGCTTCCGTTTACGGTTGGTGGCAGCTATGATGTATCCAACGAGACTGCCTTCCACGGCAACATTTCTGAGGTGCGCGTCTGGGACCATGTGCTAAGCGCTAAGGAAGAGAACGACAACAACGACCGCATCCTGAGCGGCTACGAAAAGGGCCTGCAGCTCTACTGGCCGCTGAACGAGACGGTGGGCCATCTGGCGTTCGATGCCTCTTTCACCAACGACTATCCCAACAGCCACCACGCCACGGTGAGCGCCAACATCAAGCCATCGACGCTCATTCCCACTGCAAGCCAGTTGTCACGCTATGCCGTGACCAATGGAAACGGTGACTATATCTTCCGCGGCATCCCGTTTGTGGGCTCAGGCACCAGCTATACCCTCACACCTACAAAGGGCATACACAGCTTCGAGCCGCAGAACAGAACGGTCTTTATCAGTGCCAACTCGCTCACACAGAACAACTACGACTTCACCGACAAGTCGTCGTTCAAAGTCAGCGGTCAGGTGTTCTATGATAATACCAACATCCCTGTCGACAGTGTATCGTTCAAGGTTGATGGCGAAGAGGTACAGGGCAAGCACGGCGTTATCTATACCGACAATGAAGGTAAATACGAAATCAGCGTGCCTGTGGGCGACCACCGCATCGAGGCCTACCGCAACGGACACAAGCTCAGCAGCTTCCCCGAGAGTGCAAACGATGTCTATACCTTCGAAAAGAACGAGGTGGTGAACTTCTTCGACCACACGCTGGTGAACGTCACCGGACGCATCAACAGCGGCTTTGCCGATAAGGACGAGCCTTTAGGATTCGGTCGTAGCGTGAACCGCATTGGTCAGGCCGTGGTGAAACTGAGCCTGGGCCGCGAAGCCAACAGCTCGTTCAACTACGTGGTGAACGAACAGGGCGAAGGCAACTTCGGCACCACCCCCATCAGCGTGGCCAGCGCTACTCCCGCTATTGCCAGCACCGCCTATCGCGGAGCCGGCACAGAGGCCGACAACTCGAATACACATTATATATATATAACGACCGATGCTGCAACGGGCGAGTTCTCGGCCATGCTGCCACCGCTGAACTACAAGGTGGAGAGCATCCAATTCCCCAACGACGAGGAGGGCGACAAGGCTCACTACAACAACCTGCCGTTCTTCACCCAGAACCTGCCGATCATCTATGCCAGCAATGCCATAGGAATGATGGCCGACACGCTGAAGACCGACAACAACAAGTCAGTATATCGCTATGCCGCCAAGTTCATGCACCAGTTGCGCAACGATGTGGAAATCACAGTGCACCAGATAGGCGCGAAGGACAAGGACGTCTTCGGCGAGGAAGTGGTGACGGTGACCAACAAGGACAAGACCCAGGAGCAAGTGAACGTCGTGAACTACAGCGGCAACTCCTTCAGCTATGCCTTCGACTATCCCGTATTCCGTCAGGACGAAATCTACAACCTCGCCCTTCATATCAAGGAGAGCAACTATAATGTGGACACCAAGAAAACCGTAGATGAGATTCCTACGGATGCCATGATTATCATCCAAAACGAAGCCAGCACCTCTACGTCAATCGCTGCTGAGACGGATTCCGATAATGGAGAGCAGTTCGTGCCTGGAAAGGTGTATGCTACGCGCTCCATTGCGGTCAAGCCCGATGAGAGCGGCAACGCTGAATATTCTTTCCGTGCCGGCTATCCCAACTTGAGCGCTCAGCACTTGCGCAATCTCGAAATCAGTGCCAACGTAGGCGGTCGCACCGTGATATGGCATGCCCCCAACAAGAAAGACCCCACAAAGAACAGTCTTGAAATGGTGGTGCTGGGTGGTGTGCTCACCGGTACCAACTACGTCACCACAGCTCCCGACCATGTGGATATGATTCTGCGCCGTCCGCCAGGCAGTACTTCACAAGCCGCTTTGAGCACCGATTCTGTTTACTGCATCTCTCAGGGCTTCAAGAACAGCCATGTGAAGGGTTCTGGCAATGGCAACTACCTCAGCCTTGGTCCGAAAATCAAGTTCAAGATTATGTCATACGAGACGGAATGGAGCATGAAGGCAGAAAATACCATCAACAACAATTATGCCCGAGATACCGTCAAGACCACTTCTGAGGCTAGGAGCTATGAGGTGAAGGAAATTATGAAAACCCCCAATGGAGGCACCTTTACACAGAACGATGGCGACACCTATATTGGTCGTAGTGCGAACCTGACCCTGGGCAGAGGCGACGAGATTGGCATCTTCAAGCAGGACAATGGCAGCTTCAAGATTGACGTGCAGCCCGCCATCTGCATTGGTCGCGAATTTAAGACAACCTTTGTCTACTCGCAGGCTTACATCGAGCAGACGCTCATTCCCAACTGGAAGAAGACCATCGAAAGCAGGCTGATTATTGTGGATGATCCGATGGACGACTCTCAGGCTGTCAAGGTGGATGGTGAGGTGAGATACTATACCAAGTTGCAAAAGACCGATCCCCGATTTGGCTTGAGCAATGCCGACGAGGCATTTACCGATGAGGAACGTGATGCTACCCAAGGACAGCCCAGCTATCGTATGGTTGACGGACGCCCCACGCTGAAGCGTGAAGACGGTGCCATCGAGCTGAAGGACACCATTGAATACTGCGCCAAGCAGATCTACGGCTGGAAGCATTGGATTGCCATGAACGAGGAAGACAAGTTGGCAGCTTTCGGCACCCGGAGCTGTTTTGAGAAGAACTATAGCGTGGCTGGTGGTACCAGTGTCAGCCATACTTCTGTGAACAGCGTGAAGAATACAAAGCAATATAACTTCAGTTTTTCGAACGCCATCAACAAAAACTCGCACGTCGGCCTGCTGGTTAATAACGTAGGCGACTATGCCATTGTCGCTACGAATACTACAGTAGGACAAAGCAACAGCGCCGACACCACGGCAACCGTGACGAGGGGCATCGAGTGGACCATCAGCGATGCCGAGCCCACCACAGCCCTGTCCGTCGATGTGTACCAGTCGCCAGTGAAATGGGGTCCCGTCTTCCGTACTCGTGGCGGACAGACCAGCAACCCCTACGAGGGCGCTACCTATACGAAATACTTCGCACGAGGCACCCAGCTCGACGAGGCTACCATGCGCGTGGAGAAACCCGAGATGCGAGTGGTTAGCGATGCCATAGTCAGCAATGTGCCATCGGGCTCGGCAGCCGAGTTCAAGCTGCAGCTCTCGAACGCCAGCGAGACGAACACCACCTGTGAATACGTGCTGGAGTGTAAGGACGGCAGCAACCCCGACGGTGCTAGCCTGATGATGGACGGCACCTCGCTGAGCAACGGCAAGGACGGTCGTAAGTTCAAGCTGAAGGGCGGCGAGACCATCGAGAAGACGCTGCTGGTATCGCAGGGCAACCGCTCCATCAACAAATACAAGGACCTGCAGCTCGTGTTCAAGTCAGCCAAGGATACCGCCACCGTCAGCCAGCCGGTATTCATCAGCGTAGAGTTCATCCCTGCCTCAGCACCTATCGAGATGGCTGTGTCGCACACCACTGTCAATTCGCAGGACTATGCGGAACACAAGGGACTCGTGGTAACACTGACCAATCTGGACCGCACGGATGCCGGACTGAAGGGTGTCCGCGTGCGCTACCGCCGCAAGGGCTCAAGCATGTGGACCATCGCCAAGGCCTGGCAGAAGGTGAAGAGCGGCGAGACGCCCCAGGAGAGCATAGTGCCGCTACCTGACACCGATCTGTTTACCACTGTGGTGGCCTTCCCCGAGGACGGCGTCTTCGAGCTGCAGGCACAGACCTACGGCATGTATGGCACCCAGGAGCTGACCTTCGAGACACCTGCCCTCGAGATTACCCAGGACATCAAGGGTCCGAAGGTGCTCGGCTCAACATCACCCATCGGAACCGTCAGCTTCATCAACCGCAACGACATCCACGTGAAGTTCAACGAGGACATCAATGTGAATGCCCTGAGCCAGAGCGACAACTTCACCATTACGGGTGACCTGAACAATACGGCCTCCAACGGCGACAAGACCACCAATCCCGACGTGGCCCTACAACTGGAAGGCAGCGGAATTAGCACAGAGGCCAGCTTCCTGTTTGACAACAGCGACCTGGCCCTGGATATGTGGCTGTACCGCCAGACAGACGGCAACATCGTGAGCATCGGTACCGACGCCAACCAACTGTCACTCTTTACGGAGAACGGCATTGCCAAGGTACGCGTGGGCGGCACCGACGAATCTCAGATCGTGACATCGGGTGTGCAGCTGCCTGCCGACAAGTGGCTGTATCTGGCACTAAGCTATAAGCATGATCCGCAGACCGACAAGGGCATGCTGAGCGCCATCTATGCCGATGCCGACGACGACCCGAAAGACATCCTGAAAGACGTGGTGACCCACGACATCGACATGCGCGGAAAACTGACCCTTGGCGGCGACAAGATGATGGGCCGCATGCGCGAGCTGACGCTGTGGAACGACACCCGCGATGTGCGACAACTGTATATTGACCGCGAGAAGACGAAGGCGGCTTACACGCCGGGACTCGTAGGCTACTGGCACATGAATGAGGGACATGGTTATGTCATCGAGGACAAGGCGCACTCACGCTTCCTGCTGATGGAGAATGAGAGCTGGTATATCAACAATGACAACCGTGCTGCCAAGCTGGCCGCAGAGGAGATGCTGGACATCAATATCGCTACCTTCGCTCCGCTGAGCACCGACAACTACGCCTTGGAGCTGTGGTTCCGCGCCGACGAGCAGGAGAGCAACAGCAACGCTTCGCTCATTGATTTGCCGAATTACCTGCAGATTGGATTCAAGGATGGCAAGCTGGCCGTGAAAAGTAGTCAGCGCGTCATTGACGAGCAAGGTGCTGAAACGTTTGAGGTGATGCTGGACGACGAGGTGCTGAGCAACGAAGACCTGGTTGACAACAGCTGGCACCACTTGGCACTCAACGTGCGCCGTGGCTCGTCAGCCGTTGCCTACATCGACGGCTTCGCCGTGAAGACACTGCCCGAATCGCGCATTCCGGCACTGGCAGGCTCTAACCTCTATGTGGGTAAAGGCTTCACCGGTAGCATCGACGAGGTGCGCATCTGGAACGCCGCACTGGAAAGCAAGAGCATCGATGACCGCCGCCACGAGCGCCTCGACTCGACCTATGCCGGCCTGATTGGTTACTTCCCCTTCGAGTCGATTCATCGCACAAAGAATGGAAACGTGACGACCGAGTTCACTACCTACAACTTCGGTGACAAGCAGGTGTCGAAGCTCACGGCAACGGGTGTTGATCAGGAACACAACCTGAGCGCTACGGCACCCGCCCTGCTGCCCATCTCGCAGCGCATGCGTCTGGATGCCACGGAGTACAACTTCACCGCTTCTGAGCGAGATATCTACTTCTCGCTGCCCGATGATATCCTGCCACGCATGGACGGCAGCGACTTCACCTTCCGCGTCGCCAACGTGAAAGACCTTTCGGGCAATATTTCGGAACCTGTGGAGTGGACGCTGCACTGCGACTTCTCCACCCTGAGCATGACACTTGAAGAATCCGAAATCAGCAAGCCGCGCGACGTGAAGCAGACCTTCAACGTGTTCCTCCGCTCGGAGAGCAATGTCGAGGAAAGCTTCGAGTTCGTCAACCTGCCGAAGTGGCTCTCCGTGAGCGAACAGATCGGCAGCGTAGGTCCGGCGGGCAAGACGGTGACCTTCACCATCGCTGCCAACGTGCCCATCGGACGTTATACTACATATCTCTATGTCAAGGACCGTCTGAACATCACGCGTTCGCAGCGTCTCAATCTTATTGTGATGGGTGATGCTCCTAACTGGGAAGTTGACGAGAGCAACTACAACAGTACCATGACCATGACTGGACAAATCTTTGTCGGCAGCAAGATTCTGGAGTATGAAGACTCGAAGATCGGTGCCTTCGACCTGTGGGGCAACTGCATCGGTCTGGCCTATCCGGAATACATCGCCACGCGCGACGCCTACTATGTCAGCATGGTCATCTATGGCAACCCCATCGAGAAACCCGATCCACACGCCACCTACGAGTATGAACACAAAGTCATCTTCCAGCTTTACGACAGCTCGACAGGCACAGTCTATCCGCTGGTGGATTGTCAGTTGCCTGGCGGAGAGGTGACGGGCTCCATTGAATTCCAGGACAATGCCAGCTACGGCAGCTATGATCATCCTGTCATCTTCAGATCTTCTGAACTGGTGCAGCAGCGTCGCGAACTGAACAAGGGCTGGAACTGGATGTCCCTGTACCTGAAGCCTGGCGAGGGAGAGAAATGGGAGATCGCTTCTGTCTTCGAAGAGAGCATCCTGCCATATCTTGAGGAGGTGAAGGAGCACAACTACTTTGCCAAGCCGAATAAGAACCGCGACCAGCTCGTGGGTTCGCTGCTCAGCATAGAGGTAGGAAAGATGTATAAGGTTCGGATGAATGAGGGCCATACCTTCAGCCGCATTGGCATGCTGATAGACTTGGATAATACACCACAGACCATTGCGCCGGAATGGAACTGGATAGGTTCGCTGGCACGCTATGTGATGTCGCCTAACGAGGCCTTCGCCGACCTGAGCCCTGAAAAGGGTGATATGGTGAAGAACCGCACCAGCTTTGCTGAGTACAATGGCTATATGTGGGAAGGACAACTGCAGGAAATCAAGCCTGGCGATGGCTACCTCTACCACTCGAAGGCAACTTCTGCCAAGACGTTCCACTACCCGAAGCAGACCATGACAGCCTCTGCCCGTGCCCGCAGAACTCCTATCCTGAGGGCTAACGGCAACGTCGAATGGCACTGGACGGTAGAGAACATCAACCACTATCCCGACAACATGACCATCCTCGCCACGCTGGAGAAGGACGGCGAGCCGATAGCCGATGCAGAGGTGGCGGCGTTCATCAATGGCGAGTGCCGCGGTACCATCAAGGGCATGGATGGCCATTACTTCCTCACGGTGCTGGGCGTCTCTGCCGAAGATACTCACAAGACCATTGCTCTCAAGGCATGGATTGATGGCAAGGAGTATGATATCGATGACACTGGTTTCTACTTCACCAGCGATACTTCCTACGGTTCGTTCGTTGATGGCCTCGTCAAGCTGACCATCGGCGGAGACACCGGCATCAAGAGCATGACGGATAGCGACGACAATGCCGACTGGTACGACCTGCAGGGTCGCAAACTGAATGCGAAGCCCACCCGCAGAGGTGTCTATGTCAGGAGCAGCGCCAAGGGTGTCATGAAAGTCGAGAAGAAATAAATTGCAATACACATCCAAAAACGAACAGATATGAAAAGAAAAGATTATCTGAAGCCGTCGATGCTGATGGTGACGATGGTACAGAGTACTTGCCTGCTGACAGGGAGTGGAGACCCCAAAAAGGCAGACACAGCCTTGGAGGATTATAATCGCAAGAATGAAGTTGACTGGTAAGGACCCACGTAAACAAGAACTGAAATGAAAAGGATCATTCGATATCTCAACATGGCAGCCCTCGCACTCGTGAGCGTCATTGCCATCGGCTGTTCAAGCGACGATGAGAACAGCACCCAGACCCCACCGGCTGAGGCCCCTCAGACCGAGACCACAAAGACGGTCACGCTGACCACGACCCTCAGCTTCGGAGGCGCAAGCGAAACCAAGACCCGTGCACTCACTACTGACGGCGTGAAGACCTTCGCCGTGGGCGACCAGGTTGCCGTGGTCTATACAAATACCAGCGACAAACGAGTGAAGGCCGTGAGCAACGCGCTTGCAGAGGGTGACATTACAGGCGAGGGCAAGAATGCCAAAATCACCGTCACGCTCACTAACCCCGTGGCGGGCAGTGTGGACTACATTTATCCGGCCGCGATGGCCAAGAATGACGGCAGCATCAACTACAGCGCCCTCTGCATGCAAGATGGCACTTTAAGCTCGCTCGCCAGCAACCTCGACTGCGCCAAGGGCTCGGGCACGATGACCAGCAGTGAAGGCACCTTCACGTTGCCCACAGGCGTCACACTAGCCAACCAGTTTGCCATCTGTGAGTTCGCCATCAAGAACAGCAGCGGCACAGAAATTACTGGCAGCATCACGGGTCTTACCCTCAGCGACGGTACCAATACCTATACCGTCAGTCGTGCGGCAGCCGACGGTCCTATCTATGTAGCGATGCGACCTGTAACCAGTGACATGACCCTCTCCTTTGTTGCCAACGCTGCCACAAGTAGCTGCTATTACAAGAACGTGTCGGGCAATGCAATCGCTGCTGGCGATATGCTTCCTGTCAAATTGACGATGACACAGCAGGGTAATGTCATCAACCTTTCTACGCTTACTGCTGACGTGGAAGCAAAAAACGGTGACATGCTGACGGGTAAGCTACTCCATACTGATGAGCACGGAAGAAGCTGCAAAATATCAATTGCCGACGGAGCCACCGTGACCCTGAACGGTGCCAGCATCAACTATGATGAATCTCCCGCATTGTCTGGCGATTTTGCCGGCATCACCTGCTTGGGCAATGCCACCATCATCGTTAGTGGGACGGACTATGTCAAAGGCTTCAACTCCGGCTACCCCGGCATCTTCGTACCCTCAGGTTCCACCCTTACCATTACGGGTGACGGAACACTCTTTGCCGAAGGCCATGAAAATGGTGCAGGTATCGGCAGTGGTCGTAGTGATATTGATGCCGTTAAGGACTGTGGTAATATTGTCATTCAAGGCGGTACAATCTTTGGCACGGGTGGCATAGGCGCAGCTGGCATCGGCAGCGGTGCTGGCGCAGATAAGAACCCCTCATCCTGCGGCAATATCACCATCAAGAGTTCTGTAACTCAAGTCGATGCCACTCCTGGTTCAGGCGCTGATCCAATCGGTCGCGGTGACCACTCTACCAGCGGCACCGTAACGAGAGAAGACTCTCATTGAAACGTTCATCTACGTCTCATCTACGAACCATCTACGTTACCACTCCGAACCTTGCCCAAAGATTGAGAATCCTACACCTTTGATGGCTAATCGAGAGAATATAAGGTAGATAAGCGGGTGTAGGTTCGGGTGTAGGTTGGGTGAAAAGGTGTAGGTTGGAACGCTTTTTGGACGATTCACAACAAATAGGATGGGGTAGTGTAGGCGTGTCCCACGCATGGGAAAAGTGTTTACCACGCATGGGAAAGACTTTCATGATGACAGGAATCGCAGCACAGCTCTGCACGCTGAGCGCTCACCCTGCGCTTGTCTTAGCAGAAGGGTGCGGCTATGCGATGAAGTTGACTTCGGGGTGGATGAGGATGCCGAAGCGGGCTTCAACGTCTGCTTGAATGGTTAGATTACCGTTCCAGACGACTGGGCATTTACAACTATACAAGACGCCATTGATAACCATGTTATCGGCTATCCTTTAAAGCTGGATCTTCGATTCCCACGCCAAGAATTGGATTATTCCGGTCAGATAGGAACACTGGCAGATATTGCTGCCAAGTACGACTACGCCATGGCTACAGATGTACAGTTTTCTGTCAATGGCAATCATATTAAAGGTGTTGACGATGTCACATTTGAAAATCAGCAGGCTATCGTGAAGTTTACGCTTCAGGACAAAGCCAACGGCACCACCTTGCTGAGTCCAACGACGCTCACCATAGAATATGGTGAGGAAAGCGTTTCGTTGACCAGTATTCCTGCCGACACCTACACCACCAATGGCGCCGGCGTCCTCTTCGTGGCTATTCCTGGCTTTGAAAGTAAGGACATCACCTTAACAGCCACCGTCGGCGGCAACACCTACACATATAGCAAATCAGGTGTGACGTTCGATGACGGAAAGTATTACGACATTACGGTAAAAATGCAGCACTAATTCCTGCCTCATCAACAAAAGCTATAGTTTATTCTCCTCCATCATCCTCTGTTTTTTGCGCCTAAACGTGAAATTCATGACTTTTTCTTTTGCGCGAAAGATATAAATCGTTACTTTTGTGGCGTGAAACCAATGATTAGTTGCAACTATGAGTTATTCGCAAACAGCACAATTAGAATTGATGAATGCCGCTGCTAATGTCACCTCTCAGGCCGACCTTGACGCTTTGCGGTTGACTCTTTCTCTCTTCTTCGCCGATCTCGCACAACGTGCAATCGACAGGATGTGGGATGAGGGTACCTTCAATCAGGCCAAGTTGGACGAACTACGAGGTCAGCATCTCCGTACACCATATAGAACTATCTGATTGTTATGCGTTGCGTCGTTCTTGATACCAATTGCTTAATTCAGGCATTACCCACAAAAAGTCTATACCATAAGGTCTGGACTGATTTTTTGGAAGGCAAGTACCGATTGTGCGTAAGCAATGAGATTCTGATGGAATACGAAGAAATCCTTGCAGAGCATACATCACCACAGGTGGCACACAATGTGGTAGAAGCCATAGCCCGCCACCCTCAGACCTATTATCGCGAGTCCTATTTCCGATTTCATTTACTCTCAGATATCGATAAGGATGATGATAAATTCGTTGATTGTGCTATAACAGCAAATGCAGACTACATTGTTACCGAAGATAGCCATTTCAAGCATCTCAAGCAAATCCCGTTTCCACAGCTAACAGTGCTTACCCTTGATGAATTCACGGATACATTGAAGGATGAAGGGTAACAATCCCAGAGGCCCTTTAACCCCTTAAACTTCTTACGCTCGGCTTTGCCGCTTCTTCGAGCGACAGCGAGTCTGAAGAACTTTTAAGCCCTTAAACAGTTGATGACATAAACCACATTAGATAGACAAATAGACAGAAGTGTCCGCCTAGATTCCATCGCCCTCCCGCACTCTCGGGAGGGCTTTTTCGTTTTTTTTTTTCCGTTCCTTTAGCTTTACTGACTTTTGTCACGACTCGGCAATTCAAGCAAGCTTGATTGCTCTCGCTGTTCCAAAAGTTCCGCGTTTTTCCGTGCTTTTCTTCTCTTTTTTCACTCTTTCATGAAAATTATTCACTTTTCATTCCTTCATTTTTCACTTTTTGCCTATTTTTGCGGACGAAAAACATTTATCATATGGCTAACGAACCTGGATACGTTTATATACTGACGAACCCGAGCTTCAGGGAGGATTGGGTGAAGATCGGGAAGAGCTCACGCCCCGTGGATGTGAGGAGCAAGGAACTGGATAATACTGCCGTTCCCTTGCCCTTCGAGATATTTGCCACGATGAAGACCAAGAAGTACAACGAGGTGGAGAAGCTGGTGCTTGCGACTGCCTCTGTTGATTTTATATTATACGTTGTTTTATTATATGCTTTTGGGTAATTGTTCGATTATCATGCTGCCATGCTTACGACGTATAAATCTGACAGACTTTGAGTTGATTTTTTTCGCTTTTCCATTGTCATATCTGGCTACATAGTTACCGTATTCATCTTTGAGTAAGAGACGGCCTTTGGAACTTCCAGAAATAAAAGCTTTCATTCCATTCCATTCTACACAATCATGTTGTTGCAAGCGTGATTTTGGAATCCAATGAGGTGCGATGTTAAGCGGCCTTTGTCCTCCTTTTAGGGGTTTGTATAATTGAATCGAGCGATTGTGGCGTCTCAACATACGAACATTATAAAACCACACTAATCGCTTGGCCAGAATGTTACCTGCAATGCAATATGCATCAGCGCAATGGGTCTTTTCAATGTTATTTGTGATACGTCTATGCTTAGTTATATACCCATACGTAACATGTACATTAGGAAATTCTTCGTTAGCAAGGTCGAATACTCTTTTTCGAGGTTGAAAGACACTCTGCAATCTGTTCATGAAGGCTGCGTCGCGTAAACTTATCCCTCGCTTAACATTTAAGTCGATTTCATGGTCATGATATGCGTCATGACAGGTTTTACATAGAGTTATGAGATTATTTGGCGCATTGCCACCTGTTTTACGAGTTTCCATGTGATGAACGTTTAAGATTGGGTCTTTTGATTGTCCTTTACAGTGCTGGCACATGTGCTTGTCCCTTGCAAGTACATACTCTCTTACATTATGTGAACCCAGTTGGTCTCCTTGCTGATATTCAACACCAGATATATTGGGATTCTTAATTTTCTGCAAGTCAAACTGAGCTACTTCAATCGTAGTATTCTTAATAGGTAGAATAGCATGGATAAGCCTTATTATTCTTAAATGTGCTTGAATCTTGTTTTCTATACTCGGAGGCATCCAGCCCTTTTTGCGACTACGATTATCGAACCTTGCTGCACGATAACGTGTTTTACGATACCTTCGAGTACGCCTTGACTCTCTTCTGTCAGAAATTAATTTTACGATGTCATCACGTTCCTCTACTTGCATTGCTAATAGTTCACGTTGCACCGTTGTTACAGACACACCAATGTGTTTACTGCCAGCATCAATACCTAACGACACATCTTGTACTTCCTTGCCGGACGTGTAGTCTAATTGTATGGTAAATGGGACAAGTCGAACCACATGTGCCAAACCGTCACGCAGCATACGACGTACCTTGCCGTGACGTTCTATTGGCATCAAAGGTTGGCCTTGATTGTTTAGTACATATACCATTTTTACACTTTCAATTTAAAAATACTGTAAGTCGGGCTTTCGCCCGTTATGCGCCCATCGCCAATGTTATAGGGTGGTTTCATATATCAGCGACACCGTTGCTTTCGCTTCTTTTAATCACTGACCGCAGAGCTTGGAACTTAGGCGACTATTCCAAGGTGCCTATACATTCACTCCTAACGTAGGTCATATATCTACATAATATGTATGTCTTTTATATGCCTGAGGCTAATCGGCTTACACATAATCTGCTGTTAGTACCAGCATTTTTGTGGGTAAACACAATATCATGTCTGCAAGACTCTGAATGGTCTGCGCTGTTAGTACCAGCATTTTTGTGGGTAAACACTTAAATAGTTTAACAGATAATCTTAATCGTCCTTTCTCATAAGCAAAAAAAATAGTGTTTGAATTTGTATTATCGAATTCAGACTGCAAATATACACATAAACATTCATTATATACTATCAGAAGCCACATATTTTGCTAAAATGATGCTCTTTTACCTTTTTTAGACATAACAGATTTGCAAAGTATAAGTCTTTTCACTATATTTGCAATCGAAACGTCAAAGGATTACATAATGATGCTTTGAGGTGTGGCTTAGAAACGCATCAGATGCGTGCTGATGCATTTTCGTTAAAGTACACGAATCAAAAGAATTTAATTATGGCCAATTATTTGTCTTTAAAAACGGACTCCATGTATGTTCATATAAACAAATATGAGAAATTTACATTTGATTATTGGGGATGGACAGTGTCTGATAATTATAAATATAATGCAAAGAGTCCTCGTCATTCACAATATTCAATAACAATAACCTCACCTAGTATTACAAACCAAGAGGAACTGAACAATAGTAGTGTACGTGGGAAGGAAATTGCTGATATTGTAACAATGTTAATTCCGATTTGTGGACTTTCAGCACTGAATAGCCCCAAGTTTATTAGTTTTTCCAATAATCATAAATTAGTAGATTTTAAGTCAGCTCCAAATGGATGGAGCACAAATTATTCAGATATCAAATCAATGTTAAATGGCGAAAAAAGCAACAAAACGATCCTTGATGTCACAGCGGAAGGCTTATTCCATTTTTCGATATTGGAACAATCTCCCTTATTTGAAATACAATATATGCTGGAGCGTTATGATAATGTTGATGAACATATAAAGTTTCTACTTTTTTTATATAATTCTATTGAAACTGCTAATGACATAAATGTATATATGCTTATTGGCAAGGCGCTGGAAATTGTATATGCAAATGGAGCCAATAAGGAACTGAAATGGAAAAAAGAAAGACCAATCAAGAACTATATTCCAGAGCTCTCTGAAACCCTTCAAGATATTTCTTTTGGCAATTTATTCGAATGGACGAACTTTCGAAAAGAGTCTAGGCACTATGTGGATAACAAGAAGAATTATAAACCACATGGTTCAATGAGTACTGAGGAGAGAATAAAACTATATCAATGTTCTACTAGCTTAATTATATACGTAATTAGGCAAGCTTTCGGACTATCTCGCATGCCTTTCGGTTTCATTTGAAGTATTGTCCGTTCTTGTGAACATTTTAAAAAGATGTAACCTTATAAGCGAAATATGACTGAAAGATGTAGGATGTATGAGGTCTGATGGCACTTATGATTTTCAAGGCTCAAGCAATAGAACAGGAATCGAAAACGTTATAAATATATGGAAGAAAAGAATAGGGACATATTATTGCGATTGCTACAGCAACATAAGGAGCTGGGTATATCGGAGCAGATAGACTACCAGAAGTTCTATCTGTACTCCATCATTACACACTCTACGGCCATCGAAGGCTCTACGGTGACGGAGGTGGAAGCGCAACTGCTGTTCGACGAGGGCATCACCAGCAGCAAGCGCACGATGATGGAGCAGATGATGAACCTCGACCTGAAAGCGGCCTATGACTATGGCATGCAATGGATCAAGCGGCATGAGGACATCACAGTGGATTGGCTCGTGCTGTTGGCTTCAAAGGTAATGGCTCGCACGGGTAGTGAGTATCACGCTGCAGGAGGTGATTTCTCGGCTGCTAAAGGCGATCTTCGTAAACTGAATGTTACTGCCGGACTGGGCGGAAAGTCGTATATGTCGTATTTGAAGGTGCCTGCGCGATTAACTGATTTCTGCGAAGAACTTAACAAACGTCGTAAAGATATTGATGCTAACGACATAGCTGCCATCTATGAACTGAGTTTCTGGGCGCACTTCGAGTTGGTGACCATTCATCCTTGGGCAGACGGCAACGGACGTACTTGCCGCTTGCTGATGAACTTGTTGCAGATGGAGTTCGGTGTGCTGCCGACAAAGGTGCTGAAAGAGGACAAAACTAAGTACATTCAGGCTTTAATTGACACGCGTGAGCAGGAAGACATCAACATCTTCATCGATTGCATGACTCGTCTGCATTGCCAGCATTTAAAGACGGATATCGACCATTATCTGGAGTCAACGTCAGAGAAAATGGTCGATAAACAGGCCTTGAAGCAGAAAATGGTCGATAAATGGTCGATAAAGCCCTCTTTGGCCGAGAAACTGGTCGATATTCTGGACTTTGTAGCCGATAAGGGCGATTTTACCACAGAACAGATTGTCAGTCACTTTGGCTTTAACGCAACCTCCGTCAAGCGCTACCTGCGCCAGCTCACCGAGTTTGGCTATCTGGAGGCGCATGGAGGCAATAAGAACAGAACTTATAGCTACCGGAACTAAACAATTACACTGACTACTACAAAGAAAAGTGCCATAGGTTCGGAGAAAATAGGTCCTAGTTCGGAGAAAAGTTCGGAGAAAACTACGGAGAAAATTGTAAGATTAATGAATGGACATAGCTCTTCAGCAAGTAAGACCTTAGAGGGTCAGGCGAGGGAGTAGTAGTGTCTGGCTGTGGCGGTACAGAATTATTTTTGCGGAAAACTATACGAACCCTACGCAGGCCGCTCCTTCATCGCCAGCCTACGCTTGTGCTATGAACCGATTACAGCGTAAGCATCCGATAAACTACAACCGAAAAAGGGTTCTCTATGGCATAAACATAATAAAATGATATCGTACCATGAGAAATAGCATGAAATCCTTTGGCTATGTCAGGAAAAAGGTGTACGTTTGCGCTCGAAAGTTCGGAAAAGTGTGGTGATAATACACAAAAGTGAACTATTTTGAGTGCTATGAGAATTGAAAGAGACATCATCAACACCTTCAAGGAGTGGAAAGAAGCTCCAGACAGAAAGCCAATACTGCTGAAAGGCGCACGGCAGATTGGTAAGACATGGGCTATGGAAACATTTGGTCGTGAATGCTTCGACTACTGCGTTAAGTTCGACTTTGACCGCCAGCCGGAATTGAAATCTGTATTTCATAATACGAAGTCACCGGAACGCCTGATTAAAGAGTTGGCCCTTTATTGTGAGGCTCCTATTGTTCCAGGAAAGACATTGTTGATTTTTGATGAGATTCAGGAATGCGAGGAGGCTCTCAACAGCTTGAAGTATTTCTGCGAAGACGCTCCACAGTACCATGTCATCGCGGCAGGTTCGCTGCTGGGCGTTGCTGTCAAGAAGCGTGGAATGACGGTGCCAGTTGGCAAGGTACAGGTGATGAGGATGTTTCCTGTCACGTTCAAGGAGTTTCTTCGAATTAGCGATCCAAAGACCTTTGAATACATCGAAGCCCTGGACTCTCCCCGGCATTTACCCATTATCATCCTGAACAAGTTGCGTACTGAATATCGCCGCTATCAGGTGTCCGGCGGGATGCCAGAGCCTATTGTGGCATTGTTGGAAGACAGGGGCATCGGCGCTGTAGAATCGGCTCTTCAGGATATCCTTGACCTGTATGAACTGGACTTTGCTAAGTACGCGGAACCTCGGGAGATTCCTCGCATCCATGCCATTTGGCACTCTCTGCCAGCACAGCTCTCCAAAGAGAACAGGAAGTTCATCTATCGTGTTATCAAAAGCGGTGCTCGCAGCAAGGACTACGAGGATGCCTTGATGTGGCTGGAGGAAGCAGGTATGATATACCGTGTGTACGGCATCAGTAAGCCTGGAATGCCGCTCGCAGCCTATCAGGAGACGGATTCCTTCAAGGTCTATGCCTGTGACTGTGGGCTCCTGCGTCGGCTGGCGCATCTGCCAGCGACCATCGTGACCGACCCTATAGCAAACTACACGGAGTTCAAGGGCGCGATGGCCGAGAATGCACTCCTGCAATCCATCATGCCATTGATGGATTATCAAGTGCCATGTTATTGGAGCTCAGATGCAAAGGCTGAAGTAGAGTTTGTCATTCAGTGGAGAGAACATGTAATCCCCATCGAAGTAAAGGCGGAAGACAACATCAGCGGTAATAGCCTCTCGGAATACTACAAGAAATATCACCCCTTATATCGTCTTCGCTTTTCTATGCTGAACCTGCAGTTTAACGAGGGCTTATTAAGCTGTCCTTCGCCCTTGGCCGGATGGCTTGACTCACTCTTGGCAATGCTCCCATAGCCCTACACATCCCTCAACAATAACTATCTGCCGCCAATGCATCATCCTCACATGCATTGGCGGCAGTGTTTCAGAAAAAAACTTTTGCGGAAAACTATACGAACCCTACGCAGGTGGCTCCTTCATCGCCAGCCTCCGCTTGCGCTATGAACCAATCACAGCTTGTAGTCCACCTTAACCACCAGCACACGCAGGCGCTGGCTCCCCTCTGTAACAAGCAAATTTAAACACACCTCAGCTGCGGTAGCTTTTCACAGCGCTCAGTTGTTTCGATGCTATTATCTGCTACGAATTCGTTTGTCGCAATAAACGGAAATCGGCAAAAATCGTTTAGTCTGATAACCTTTTATAGCTAAAATTTGGTTATTCCAATAAACGATTGTACTTTTGTGCTTTTCGTTTTTTTCCGTTCCTTTCCGCGTTTTTCTGTGTCATTTCCTTTGTGCGAAAGATATAAATCGTTACTTTTGTGGCGTGAAACCAATGATATAGCCCATGAGTACCGATGTGATGATACAGAAAATTGCCGAGTATTTCAAGACGCAGCCCGTCCTGAAAGCATGGCTCTTTGGTTCATATTCACGTGGTGAGGAGCGGCCGGACAGCGACGTTGACATCCTTGTGACCTTGGATTACAGTCAATCGATTGGATTACGTTTTTTCGGTATGTATGAGGATTTAAAGGATTTGTTGGGCCGTAATGTCGATTTGGTATCAGATCGAACACTGGCACCATTTGCCCGTGAGAGTGCAGACCATGATAAAAAGCTAATTTATGAGAGAACCGCTTAGAGACCGTGAACGGTTAGAACACATGAAGACTGCAATAGAACGCATTCTTCGATACACATCGGGTAAATCCTATGAAGATTTAGTCTCTGATGACATGATGTACTATGCTGTTGTAAAGAATATAGAGATTATTGGTGAGGCTGCTAATATGCTAACTCCGTCTTTTCAACAGATTCACCCAGAAACCCCTTGGAAGATGGTAAAGGGAATGAGGAATTACATCGTTCACGAGTATTTCCAAATTGATGACATTGTTGTTTGGGATGTCGTTAAAAATAACATTCCAGAACTTCGTGAGCAAGTGATTCGTTATCTCACGACTACCAATTGGGATGAATGGGAGTCGCAGAGTATAGATACATAAATATTAAACTTCTTAAACCCATTAAACCCTTAAACAGTTGATGACATAAACCACATTAGATAGACAAATAGACAGAAGTGTCCGCCTAGATTCCATCGCCCTCCCGCACTCTCGGGAGGGCTTTTTTTGTACCCAAAAGTGAATTTTATGCATTTTTCTTTTGCTGGAATTGAGTAAATTCTTACTTTTGCAGCGTCATCACCACGAAAGTGAATGCTAATAAGCTCTCAACAGCACAAATGCAGAAGCTGGGTGGGTGGGACACACATAATGTAAAAGGCGTTTACTCAGCGCTTTGTTCTTTGACTCTTCGAATCTAGCAAATTCAAAATCCAGTCAATAACAAAGCAACGGTAGATGTCCTATGTGGGAATATGTTACCATACAGCCCTCAGTTTACCTTTTTATATATAGGTACGCGCGGGCAATGTATTACATATCTCCTTGCGTGGGCTTCTGCGTTGCACCGTTTCGACTGGATGGGCAATGCTAGAGCCTCGAAGAGTGGGACGGGCAACAAGTACGGACTCCCACGCTTTTTTGTATGTGTACGAGAACAGAATCATTTACCATTGCCTCTGCATGGGAGCCGCGGAAAAGATATTTATAAGATTACATCTTGTAGATCTTCAAGTAGGCAGATAGTTCCAATTGTTATATCCCTGAAACATAAATAACCTTAATTCCGCAACACTATAATTTAACTTTATTTATAAGTTCCTGAGCAACAAAAAGTTGCCCAGGATTTTGCCATGTCAGAATTTTCACTTATCTTAGTGTTGCAAAAAGAAAACAAGCAAAACTCTAATATGACAT
>SUYG01000042.1:0-6736 GCA_015060555.1 Prevotella sp. | reverse complement strand
CCTGACCCCGTGCACGATGCCTATGCCCTGCATGTATCTGGCATCATGTGGCTTCCTTGTGGCGGCGATCTTTACATATATTGTAGAAGAGAACGTACAGAGGACATTTCTGCTTATAAGCTATACCTTCAGGAAGATGTGGCTGGAGAAGTCACTACCTGCAAGAGCCCCTATCACGTTGACTTATCCTTCCCCTTCTTCCTGGCAGAACATAAATATACCGTTGTGGACGAACGCGGCGAGCACCCGGTTGCTGTCAGGGACGTTTCTTATCGCCCCTTCATCGAAGAGGGAAAGGTGTGGAAAGTGGGATACTTCATGGGAGAGTCGGATAGGGCATCAATGCTATATTACTATTATTTTGATGGCGACACGATTATCAATAATCGGTCATGCACAAAGATGGTATGTCGGCATGAGGCTGCTGAAAGCTGGGGCAGCACCGAACTTTGGACGAAGTATGTCGGCGCGGTTTATGAAGAGAACCGAAAAGTCTATTATGCTTATCCTGAAGAGGACCAACTGATACTTCTTTATGACTTTGCTTCTCCCGTTGACGAGCCTGTTGTAATCTATAACATGTCTTTTGAAGTAATGTCCCAAGGCTTTATCACGAAGAGGAGCTACAGCGAATCCGAAACTTACAAGGGAACAATTACATACGTTGGGCAGAAAGAGAATGGATATGAGGGACTGCTATATATATGGATGGAAGGCGTCGGCAATTCGACTTATCCCATTAGTCATGTGTATTATCAAACCCTTGAATATGCTTCCCGTAAACTTATGTCCTGTACGGTCGGTGATGAAGTGCTCTATAATAATCCCTCTCTCGTGGATGGTGTGACGCCTGAAGGCGCTGACGTGAAGAAGCAGTGGATAGACTTCACGCATATCAAGAAGCCACGGCCGAAGGCACCAGCACGCGAGAGGACGGCGAACGAAACTGATGAGGAGAACCTGACGGGTGAATACTCGGTCAAGCAGCTCTTCGTGAATCTCAAGATCCTCTCGGGAACTTATACCGTTACGCTGAAGGACGCAGCAGACAATGTGGTCTATCACAAGGATGTGCAGACGAGCAGCACCATCGCCCTCACCACCGACCTGACGAAGTACCCGGCAGGCACCTACACACTCGTCGTGGAGAACAGCGAAGAGCAATACACTGCCACGCTCACCCTGCCCCTTGACGACACCGCCGTCCGCGACCTCCCCTCCATCGTAAATTGTAAATTGTCCAATTGTAAATGGTATGATCTTTCCGGCCGCCAGATTCGTCATTCGTCATTCTTGAAGGGTCAAGCGAGCAAGCTCGAGCGCATCACTCGTCATTTACCTCGTGGCATCTACATTCTTGATGGGAAGAAGGTGGTGGTGAAGTGAGAAAAGAGTCAAAAAACAGAGACAGCCCCTCTGATCTACTAACTCTATAAATCGATTGCCACAAGGTTTGCTGCGAGGCACCTTGTGGCAATCGTTGTGTTAATAAAATTGGATCAGATGGTTGGAGGCGTCACCGAGGTGGAGATAACTTTCCATGAGGCTGGAGGGGGAGGTGGGAATAGAATCCTTAAATACAACTCATTACGGCTTTCGATGCTCCCTGTCTTTTCCATGGGGACGGCAAATCTTTTCCATGGGGACCATGATACAACCGATGGAAGGATGGCGTAACTTTGCAGCTGCTTCTCAAGCCAAGTTGCAAATAAGTTACAATGTCAGAATATGATGATTAGAAGAAGGATCTCAGCCTTCATTTTCCTCCTGCTATGTGCCCATTCCATAACGGCTTTATCACTCTGGTACCGACAGGCTCCCTCAGCACGCAGGGTGACCAATGCGTGGATGGAGTACGGGCTACCTATCGGCAATGGACATTTAGGCGGAATGGTGATGGGCGGCATTGCTAAGGCAGAGGTGCAACTGAATGAAAAGACTTTCTGGACGGGGAACACAGAAAAGCTTGGCGCTTATCAGAATATCGGTTACCTGCGATTGGAGGATTTGAGAGAGCGCCATGGGAAGGACTACAGGATAGAGCTGGATCTGAACGAGGCCATCGTCACGGAAGAGTGGACAGACACTGACGATGGTCGCTTCACGCGGGAATACTTGGCAAGCAACCCCGACAACGTCATGGCCATTCACCTGACGGCCACGCGGCAAAGAGCCCTGAACCTGCTGGTCACCCTCGAAGGTACACATCAGGAACAGCCGAGCTACGCCAAAGCGACAGGAAGTATGACGACCTCTTTGGATTTGCTCAACGGTGCCGTTGTATTCCGAGTCTCGACAACCGACGGCAGCGTGCGTGCGACAGAGAATGGCGTTGAGTTGACAAATGCCACGGAAGCACTGCTTCTCGTCTCTGCCCAAACGGACTACGAACCTCTTGCGCCGTCCTTTGTAACAGGAACTGATGTTGCCTCGCTTTTATCCGACTTAGCTAAGCACGTCAGTGGCATTACGGACAGGTGGAGAATCCTGAAGGCGCGGCACACAGAAGACTACCAGAGGTTGTATCGAAGGATGTCGCTCACGCTGGGGGGGGCAGAAATCGACGTACCGACGGATGAGCTTATCGCACGTTATAACACAGATGCCTCCGAGGAAGAACAACGCTATCTGGAACAACTCTTCTTTGCCTACGGGCGCTATCTGCTCATTGCCTCTTCGCGCGGTATGCCCTTGCCTGCCAACCTTCAGGGAATCTGGAACGACAGCAACCGTCCGCCGTGGGCATCGGACATCCACGCCAACATCAATGTGCAGATGAACTACTGGCCGGCAGAACCGACGAACCTGAGCGAGACGGCCATGCCGCTCTACGACTGGATTTACAACAATGCCATCCGTCTGCCCTATTGGCGAAAGTGTGCCCGTGACTACACCGGCATTGACGCGGGCTGGCTCTGCTTTTGGGAGAACAATATCACGGGCTTCTCATGGGTGGCATACCCGAAACACTCTTACTGCGCAGTTCCGGCTTGGCTCTGCTGGCATCTATGGCAGCACTATCTCTACACCCTTGACACCGAGTTTCTGCGCGAACGGGCGTTACCGGTTATGCTGAGCTGCGTGGATTTCTGGATGGAGCGGTTAGTCCTGGATGAGAGTGATGGTACCTGGGTCTGCCCCAACGAGTGGAGCCCCGAACAAGGAGCCTTGGACGATGGCACATCCC
This sequence comes from Prevotella sp., assembly GCA_015060555.1. Taxonomy (GTDB): domain Bacteria; phylum Bacteroidota; class Bacteroidia; order Bacteroidales; family Bacteroidaceae; genus Physcousia. Next base: position 3,549 of record SUYG01000042.1, on the reverse strand, counting down.
ATACGCAGCAATGCGTCTGGAACCTCTTCGACTGCACCTTACGGGCCGTTGACATACTTGGAGCTCAAGGAAGTGTGCTGACTGCAGAGAGATACACGGCCATACTGGGGAAATTCAAACAGATGGATAATGGCCTGCACACCGAAACCTATACCGGCGCCTATGGCAAGGAGGTGAACGGCGTGGCTGAAGGCGACCTGTTACTGCGCGAATGGAAACACAAGCCCTATACCTCTGCGGAACAGCGGCAACACCGCCACATCTCACATCTCATGTGTCTCTATCCCTTTCATCTTATGGGCAATGATGAGACCCTATACACAGCAGCCCGAAACAGCCTGCTGCTACGCGGCGATGAAAACACGGGGTGGGCTATGGCATGGAGGCTGTGCCTGTGGGCACGTCTGGGCGATGGCGAGAAGGCTTACGACATCCTGAGCACCGCCCTGAAACACGCTGGTTCCTATAACGTCAGCACCTCGCCAAGGCTATCTGGCATTTACTACAATATGCTTTCCGCACACCCGCCATTCCAGATTGATGGCAATTTCGGTACTTGTGCTGCCATGGCCGAGATGTTGTTGCAAAGTCATACAGACACCCTACGCCTTTTGCCAGCCCTGCCAGAGGCTTGGGCACAACACGGAGCAGTTCATGGCATCCGTGCTGAGGGAGGCTTCGAATTAGATTTCGAATGGGAAGATGCTGTCATCAAAAGTCTCACAGTACGCTCCGACGCGGGCCGGAAATGTCATCTTCAACTGCCTCTGAATGCTGATGCCGTCATCAGTGAAGAACCTAGTGCTGAAGGACCCATTGCCGAGTGTAGCGCTGAAGAAGGCCTCCTTAGTTTCTCCACTGTAAAAGGTCACAGCTATATCCTTGAACTGAAAGCCACCGCCGTCCGCGACCTCCCCTCCATCGTAAATTGTAAATTGTCCAATTGTAAATGGTATGATCTTTCCGGCCGCCAGATTCGTCATTCGTCATTCGACCTTCGTCATTTACCCAAGGGCATCTATATCTGTGAAGGGAAGAAGGTCTTGGTGAAGTGAGGGCCATGAGAGCTTACGCTCCAATGGCCGAATGTGAAGAATGTATATAAGGTGATTCTGTGCTACACCCTATGGAGCAAACGCAAACACTCCATGGGGTGTAGCCGTTTTCTCCATGGAGCGTTTTTAAGAGAGGGGGCTAGGAGGAACATAATGATAGTTTCCTAACGCAGTATTGGGTGGTGCCCATGATGCGACACATGGCCTTATTCTTTATTCGCTTCTAAGATATACCCTCGTTTCTTCAGTGACACGATGGAGATGGAAGTGTCGGCTTCGAGCATCTTGCGGAGATAGGTAATCTGCACATTGAGGGCGAGAGAATTGGAATAACTGTCATTGCCCCATACAGATTGTAGGATGGTGACACGCTCTACGGTCTTGCCAATGTTCTGGGCTAAGATGGTGAGGATTTCCGACTGGCGGGTGGAGAGGTGCTGCACCGTGCCGTCAATCTCTATGATGGAGAGATTGCTGTCGAAGATAGTATGGCCGATGGTGATACGTGAGGGAAGTGTGGGCTGGCGGTGTTCGAATCGCTCTTTGATTTTAGCTATGAGTTCTTCGGGATAGAACGGCTTGGGGATATAGTCATTGCCTTTCAAGTCGAAGCCCTTCAGCCGGTCGGCCTTCTCTGTTCGGTCTGTCAAGAAGAAGATAAGCACGTCATGGTCTTGCTCGCGGATAAGCCTCGCCAACTCAAAACCGTTCATCACGGGCATGTTGACGTCGAGCAATACCAAATCGGGCTGGATGGCAGAAAACATTTCCCACCCTACACGCCCATTCTCGGCGTAACTGACATCATAGCCCTCCACCTCTAAGAACTTCCGCAGAAATTCGGAGTTCTGGCGGTCATCGTCAACGAGCAATATCCTTATCTTTTCCATCCGTCTGTGGTATTATAATGGTGAATGTCGAACCCTGGCCCTCAGTGCTCTCAAACGTAATCGTACCTCCATGTGCTTCTAACAGCAACTTCACATAACTCAGTCCAAGTCCGATGCCAGGAATGGACTTGTTCTTAACCGTTTCGCTGCGGTAGAACTTGTCGAACACATATCGCTGATCTGCTTTTAAGATACCGAAGCCATTGTCTGCCACCGTGATTTGTAACATCCCGTCTTCACACATCCTATAGTCAATCCTGATGGTCACCGCCTCTGCAGAGTATTTGATGGCATTCTCCAGCAGGTTGCAGACGATATTAGCCAGATGCATACGGTCAGCTCTTATCTTCAAATTACTATCACCTACGATTTCCATCTTCACATCCTTGCCCGCAGGAATGTTCTGCTTGTCCCGACATTCCTCTATCAGCTCACGCAGAGAGAAGTCCGACTTCACCAATGGTATTTCAGTGGCGTCGCTTAGTGTGATGTCTCGCAGTTTCGAGAAATATGAAGTCAGATTGTCCAGTTCATGATGCGAACTTGCCAGTATGCGCTTTTTACTCTCTTCGTCCTCCATCATCCTATCGTTACCCATGAACGACACACACATCTTCAGCGTTGCAATGGGCCGTTTCAGTTCATGAATCATCGTATGTAGGAATTCTTGTCTGATAGCCTCTATATGCCGTTGCTTGCGGATAGTCAGTATCTGATAGACCAGGCAGAAGATAAGGAAGACCGATAGCAACACAGTCATTAGTAATGTATAGGACATCCGACGGATGACTGGCGAAATACTGATGGCCGTTGACACCACAACCTGCTGCCCCTCGAAGATGTCGTAAGGATAAGACACTTGCATGACGGGGTGCCAAATGGAGCCATCTGCTTGCATGGACGGTTGCCACACCATCGTGTCGGCTTTCGTGGTTGTAACGTTCTGAGCCGCTATGCCTCGTGACCGCAGGATGCTGTCGAGCCGCTCCTTCTGGAACGGATGCTGATGGTCAACGGTAAAGCGGTTAAGTGCCTCAACCAAATGGCTTGTACCCATGTCTTCGTGGCCCTTGTTGTCACAAGTAAACACAAAGTATTCCAAGCCTTCGGGCAGTTTCGCAGGAAGGCTGTCGTGGAGGCTGGCTATATAATCCAGCAGATAAGTTTGGGCATCCGTTCCTTTGGGAATGTAATGTAGCGTGTCAAGCGCAAACACTTCATACCGCCATGTCTCAACAGCATCGTCCCCCCTTATTGCGAGAATTTTCTTAAGACGGTTACCGTAGAACCTCGGAGGATGAGGCAACATATTCCTGATGGCCATTTCCTCTTCGGCACAGGCAATAATCGTACTGTACAGTTCGCTTTTGTACGCTTCAAGCGATAGTTGATAACGACTATACAGCCAGTAGCCCTGCACGATGCTGTAAGCTACGATGGCGCAGATGGTCAGGCCATATATAAACCTTAATTCCGCAACACTATAATTTAACTTTATTTATAAGTTCCTGAGCAACAAAAAGTTGCCCAGGATTTTGCCATGTCAGAATTTTCACTTATCTTAGTGTTGCAAAAAGAAAACAAGCAAAACTCTAATATGACAT
>SUYG01000041.1:0-11082 GCA_015060555.1 Prevotella sp. | reverse complement strand
CTAAGAAAATATATCTGGTGGTACAACAATAAAAGAATAAAACTGAGGTTAAAAGGAATGAGCCCGGTGCAATACCGAGCTCACAACAGAGAGTTATAAACAGTTATTAATCTGTCCAACTTTTCGGGGGCACTTCAAAATGAACGACACAGCCCCTCTTTCGTTTTTCACAACGAATTATACGAATTAAACGAATTTCTTAAATAACTGTTTGACAGCCTCCTAAATAATTCGTAAGATTTGTGTGATTCGTTGTGTTAGGATGATTCATGTATTTCGACACGCCCTCCCTTTTTTTCGTCGTCAATACGCTTATGCCTTGAATACCTCCTCGCCGTCGATGAGCGTAGCCACGATGTTGGCCTTTGCCACCTTCTCGATATCATCGTGCAGGAAGTCGCAGTCGAACACGGTCATGTTGGCAATCTTATCGACCTCGATAGAGCCCAAGCGGTGCTCCTGATGGAACTGACGGGCTACGTTGATGGTCATGGCACGCAACGACTGCTCGCGGGTGATCGCTTCCTTGAGATTGCGTGCCTTGACACCTTCAATACCCATGAATCCCGCGGGAACATTACGCTTCTCGGCCATATAGATGCTGAACTTGATGTCCATCATCGGCGACACGGGATAGTCGGAGTGGAACACCACGTTGGCACCGGCATAATAGAACGACTTGATGGGATATGCCTGGTCTGCCAACTCCTTACCTACATATTCTATTTCCTGTTCATAAACGCCGGGAACGGCTGGTGACCACAGTGGCGGTACTGCCGCTACGGAACCCGTTTCTGCCATGCGGCGGACATCTTCGTCAGTCACGAAGTGCAGGTGTGCCAGAACGTTGCGCTGGTCCTTGTCGCCGGTCATCTTTTCAGCATCCTCGATACAGCCCAACATAAAGTGAGTGGCACCACCTCCCTCGGAGTGAACGTGGACGGACATCCCCTCCTTGTCGGCCTCTGCAATCAGCTGCACCATCTTGTCGTGGTCGTTGAAGCGCTCTGCGCCGTGATAGCCGGGAGTGTCGAGATAATCCTGGTTCTGCCAACCTGTATGAGCCTCGGTCACACCGTCGAGGAACGCCTTGGCACCGATGATGTGGAAATACTCGCCGCTCATCTCAGCACGCTGAGCAGCGATGCGGGCTATCTCTGTCTTGGCGTCGGCATTATCTGTCACATACATCCATGCATAGGTGCGCAGCTTCAGCTTGCCTTCCTTCTGGAGCTCATCGTATGCCTGGGGAGCCGCGCGATGTATAACATCCGCACCAGCATCACCAACGGTTGTGTAACCTCTGCTGAGTGCAAACTCCTGCCAGGCGAGCAGATAGTCCTTGATGTCTCTCACCGTGGTGGGCAACTTCGGTACGATCTCGAACACAGGACCTTCACAGAGATAGCCATCAGGTTCGCCATTCTTATCTACGTGCACCAAGTCATAGCCCCATTTCTTGGCATACTCTGCATCAACACCTGCCCATTCCAGCGCCTTTGTATTGAGCAGCATAGAGTGTCCGCCGCCAGTTTGCATGAAGAGGGGTTTGTCAGAGCAGATCTCATCCAGGAATGACTTGTCAACGTATTCTTCATTCTCCACCCAACCGGCAGCCACGTAGAAGTCGCGCTGCGGATTCTTCGCGATAAACTCCTTGATGATCTCGCGGTATTTGGGATAGTTTGTCAAGCCTGCCTGCATCAGGTCTGCCTGTCCGATAGCACGTTCTCCGGCAAAGCTGCCGTGGCAGTGACTTTCGATGAAGCCAGGGTAGATATAGTTGTCCCCATAGTCCAGCACCTTGGCGTCAGCACCGGCCAACTTCTTTGCCTCCTCGACGCTGCCAATGTACGAGAATACGCCATTCTTTACTACTGCTGCCTTGGCAAAGGGCCGCTTTTCATCAACTGTAATGATGTTGCCGAGAATAAGAGTCTGTTTCATATTATTAAAGTATTAATTTTTAATTGTTCACTTTTCACTTTTAATTGTTCATTCTCTTCCCCCTGATATACACTTCGCTTGGTTTGTTGTAGCTGATGCCCTCATGTTTTGCTGTAAGCAGATTGTTGTCGAACACCAGGAAGTCTGCGTCTTTGCCGGCCTCGATAGAACCCTTGGAAGCCTCGATGCCCAGCTGTTTGGCACCGTTGATGGTGTATCCAAGCATCATCTCCTCGATATTCATTTTCTCTTTAGCAGAAGGGTATTCTGCGACTACTCTAACTCTTTCTGGAGCTTTCGACTTATCGTTGATAGTTCGAGTCATGCCCACTTCCATACCAAGATAAGGGCTCCATGTCTGGAAATCACCGTAGAGGATGTTATCACTTGACCATGTCACATTGGCACCTGTTTTCCACAACGTCTTGCAGCGATACATCTTATTGGCACGCTCCTCACCAAGCAGGCTACGCCAGACCTCAATCGGATTGCCACCCGTACATCCGGCATGCCACCATGGTGTGTAATTGGCTGTCACGCCCAACTTGGCAAAGCGGTCTATATCTGCGTCATCCTGAATTTCCAGATGCGCACAGGTCACCTTCACACGGAAGTTGTCGCCCAGTTCCTTTCTTGCCAATTCCACTCCGTCGAGTACAGTGCGGGATGCAGCCTCGCCAACGGTATGAGCATGGAAGTCCAGTCCGGCCTCGTTGAGCAGCTTCATCACCTCTGCCACCTCCTCCTTATTGAAGGTAGTGCCACCTCGCTTATTGGTATCTATATAAGGGGTCACTTGGGCAGCCGTCTCGATTCTCAATGTGCCATCCATGAACACCTTAAAAGTATGTACATTCAGGTGTTCGGAATCGTACTTCTGACGGAAGCGCTTCACACCTTCCACCACATCCTTCATCTTCTTGGGGTTCGTGAGTGCAATACTGCCGTCAATATAAATTGGCAGCTTACCCTGTTTGTCCAGCAGGTACAAACGGTCATAGATACGTTCGTGGAGCTCCTCACCCTCAGGAAAACCTGCATCGAAGACAACGGTCACACCTGCGTTTACAGAATAATCTATCCAACGCATGAGCTCTGCGTCAATCTGCTCGTCTGTCACATTCAGATCATCAAAGAGCATGTGCCAACCAGAGGACTCGAATGCATTTCCCGTGACGTGTCCGTCTTTACGTACATAATAACTGAGTTCAGGCACGCGATCGGGTGTTTCGTCGGTAATGCCGTGTCTGTCGAGTATCTTGGAATTCACCCACACGCTATGACCTTCACCTTCCAGTATTAGGAGTTCGGCATCAGGACAGATGGCATCAAGATCCTCCTTGACAATGTCATTCCCTTTAAGGAATTTACGCTCCAGAATAAATCTGTAACGTTTCAGGCCGGGATTGCTCTTGATGCTTTTCGCCATAAAGTCGAGAGCTTCCTGTTTGCTGGAACAGAAAATGTACTCGCCTGGATCCATATATGCAAATCCGATGCTTGTAGTCACATGCACATGGCTGTCAATGATGCCAGGCATGACGAACTTGCCGCCGAGGTCGGTGACTTCGCCCTCATAGGCAGCAAGACCTGCTTCGTCACCTACATACACAAACTTTCCGTCCTTCACTACCAGGGCCGTAGCCTGAAGGTTCTTTTTATTCGAAGTAAAAATCTTCGCATTCTTAATAATCTGATCTGCTTTCATGTTTTTTTCTTTTTATGATTAATGTTTGAAATAAAATCACTCAACGGCTAATGATGCCCTTATTTGTCAACAGGATCACGCCCAGCGTCATGCACTCTGTCACAGGAACAGCGAGCCACATGCCTTGCGGGGAAATGAACATCGGCATCAGAATAAATGCCGGAACAAGGAATATCAGGCCGCGGAACAACATACACAACGTAGCACGGGTGTTCTGCTCCGTGGCTTGGTAATACCCGATAATGGCAACATTCATGGCAAAGAAGATAGCAGAATAAGCGAACAAAGGAAGTCCCGCCATGGCTATCTCATAGGCCTTGGTACCCGACTGCAGGAAGAGACTGACAAGAGGTTTGGCGCACAAAGTGAGAAACGTTGTTGCCAATACGCCACAGATGGTAGCGGTGCTGAAGCTAACCCTGAAGGCTCTCTGCACACGGTAGCGATTGCCTGCACCATAGTTGTAACTGATGATAGGCTGGGCTGACTGGGCAACCGAATTGTTGACCATGAACACGATAGGATAGAGATAGCAGGCGACACTGAAGGCGGCTACGCCATCTTCACCCAACTCGCGCATGAAGACATAGTTGCCGGTAAGCAACATCATGGACATGGCCAACTCCCCCAGCATCGAGGAAAAGCCGCTGCGGGACATATAACCCACATTGCGCGCTGTCAGATAAAGACTGGTGAGAGAGAACTTCAGTCTGGTCATCTTGGCAGTTTGCGCACGGAAGAACATATACCAGACAACCATTCCTGCGGCAACGGCACAACTGATTGATGAAGCAATACCGCAGCCCGCTATGCCCAGCTGCATCGGGAACACGAACAGCCAGTCCAGGAAGATGTTCAGCAAGCCCGGGAAAATCTCCAATGAAGCGGCAAACTTGGGGGAGCCGTCGAGGCGGATGACGAAGGTGCCTATCATCTGGATGACGATGCAGACACAACCCGGAAGGATGGCCAAAAGATAGCTCTGACATAATGGCAATAGTGCTTCACTGCTCCCCAGAAGCCGCAAGAAAGGAATGCGAAGGAGAAAAACAGCAATAGCAATAACGGCCATCAGCAGCGAGCCCACGCCGAAGGCTTGGGTGATATTGATGTGAGCGGCTTTGTTGTTGCCTTGTGACAGATGGATACTTGCCACTACCGACACGCCCACGCCGAACATCAACGCTATGCCCGTGGTGATCAGAAACAACGGAGAGACGATATTGATAGCTGCCAGCGCATTGCTGCCCACTCCCTGTCCCACGAAGATGCCGTCTGCAACCGTAAAGAGCGATGCAAACACCATTGATAACAACGTAGGATAGAAAATGCTGTTAAACAGCGTATCAATCTTCGTCGTACCGAAGTCTATACTGTCTCTTTTCTTATCTTTTATCTTTTTTGTCATGTGCTTGGGTCTGTCAAGGCATATAGTAGTTGGTCAGGAAATAGGTCCTCTCCCAATCCACCATCTTCAGCTCCGACTCCTTGGCGGGATGAATGTCGCGCTCGTCGAGCACCATCACCAGCTTGTCCTTCGGGTCGTAGAGCGGCCACTCATGCGCCTTTCCATCGGGAGACTCGGCTGCCGTGAGCGACGGATTGCCCGTCTTGGCGAACTGTACCCACATCTTACGCACGGTCTTGCAGAAAGCCTCGTCGTACGGTCTTCCCGTGAAGTCGTCGATTTCCGGATGTGCAAACACCACCGACAACTCTGAGGCATGGCCCGCTTTGATTAATGGCTGCGACGATTCCACCCTATAGTAGTAGGTATATGACTTGCCACCCGCCTGGGTCTGCAGCTCGGACAGTCTGATTTGCGGCGCGATAAACATAATCTGGCTGAAGAGCTTGACGGTAGGTTCGTAGCTTTCTCCCTGGATATCGTTGAGATAGCTCGTCACCAGTTCCCGTTCCTTGTCCGTCAGCCGGGCCAGTTCACCCTCCATGCGCTTCTTGGCCCATGCGTTCCAGACATCCACTCCGGTGGCTCCGAGGAAGGTGTTCATCTCGTCCTTGTTACAGCCCTGCAGGAACGCAATGTCCTTTGCCGCGCCGTTGGCGTATGCCTCCCACGTGTTCAGGGGCAGATAGCGGCCGTCCCTCTCCGGGAATGTGGGCATACCGAGCGTCTGATAGAATCCGTACACGCGCGTCCACACGTCTGCTATCTTTTCTGCGCTGACCTTCATCAGGTCGGCAACGGTCTTGCAGCCGAGTTCCTCCATCAGCCTGTCCGTGACAGCGATGGCCTGCTCCGATGATCGCGTCTGCCCGGGAGCGCCGCTCTGTGAGATGACACGCTTAAAATACTGATGAGAGCCCTTGATCAGCGGCAGCAGCGTACAGCTTCCACCACCGGCCGACTCGCCCCAGATGGTCACATTGTCGGGGTCGCCGCCGAAGGCCGCGATATTCTCGTGAACCCACTTCAGTGCCTTGATCTGGTCCATGAGTCCCAGATTGGCAGCATCCTGATAGTCCTTGCCGTCCGACAGGTGCGACAAATGCAGGAAGCCGAAGAAGCTAAGTCTGTAAGCGATTGTCACGACGATAACCTCGGGGTTCTCTTTCAGGAGCTTATGGCAGTCATACTGCGGATCTGTCGTTCCGCCTACCTCGTATGCTCCGCCGTAAATCCACACGATGACCGGCTTCTTGGCAGCTACGTCGTCTGACTTCCACAAGTTGAGATACAAGCAGTCCTCACCCATAGGATAAAGGGAAGCGGGGTCGCCCGGTGACTGGACAGGGCTCTTCCCGTAGTAATAGGCCTCATAGACCCCGTCGTCGGGCGTAACATCCACGGGAGCCTTCCAGCGCAGGTTGCCTGCAGGCTGCTGACCCACAAAGGGAATGCCCTTGTAGGAAATGATGTTCTCCACTTTCTTGCCCACGAAGGTACCATTCACACACTTCGCAGCCAGCGACTTATCGTAGCTTCCATCGGCTATCGGCTTATTCTCGCCGTACTTGGCCATCAATTTCTCTTCTATTGCACTCATTGTTATTCTTTTTTTATAATTATAAATGTCAAAGCACATAATACTTGGTAAGGAAGTAAGTCCTCTCCCAATCCACAATATTCCGCTGACACTCCTTCTCGGGATGGATGTCGAACTCGTCGAACACCATCACCTGTTTGTTCTCCAGGTCATAGAGTGGCCAGTTTTTCGCCTTTCCATCGGGAGATTCGGCTGCCGTGAGCGACGGATTGCCGGTCTTGGCAAACTGCACCCACATCTTGCGCATCGTCCTGCAGAAAGTCTCGTCGAAAGCCCGTCCTGTGTCAGCGGTCATCTCGGGATGATTGAATACTACCGCAAGCTCGATAGCATGGCCGCATTTCATGATCGGGTCGGGTGACTCCGGCGTTAAGTAGTAGGTGTAGGACTTGCCGCCACCCATCGTCTGACACTCCGATAGCTTGATAATCGGCGCATTAAACCAGCTCTGACTGAGCATACGGCTGTCAGCTTCGTAGTCGTCGCCCTTCACGTCGGCCATGTAGCTCTCGACGAGTGCTTTCTCGTCAGCCGGCAACTGTGAGAACATGCTTGCCTTACGGCCGGTAACCCATTGATTCCAGCCTTCCAGTCCGAAGCTGCTCACGAAGAAGTCCATCTCATCCTTGTTGCACCCCACCAGGATCTCTATGTCCTTAGCTGCGCCATTGGCATAGGCCGCAAAGGTATCTGCGGGCAGAATCCTCCCGTCTCTCTCGGGGAACTGGTAAAAGAAGAGCAGCGCCGAAGCCGTCTCCAGGAGCGTCTCGGCATCAACCTTCAGCAGGTCGGCAACAGTCTTACAGCCAAGCGCCTCCATCAGTTTGTCTGTCCACTTGACAGCCTGTTCAGGCGACCTCGTCAGATTGACGGAACCGCTCTGAGCTATAAGTCGGTTGAAATACTGTTGAGCGCCCGGAACCAGCGGCAGCATGGTGCAACAGCCGGCACCGGCGGACTCACCCCAGATGGTCACGTTGTCGGGGTCGCCGCCGAAGGCTGCGATATTCTCATGCACCCATTTCAGCGCCATCTTCTGATCCAGCAGTCCCAAGTTCTGGGCGTCAGAATAGTCCTTTCCATCGGGCAAATGCGACAGATGCAGGAAGCCCAGCACACCAAGTCTGTAGGCGATCGTGACGACGATGACATCGGGGTGTTCCTTCAGCAGATTGACACAATCAAACATCGGGTCGATGGTGCCGCCTGCCTCAAAACCACCACCGTGAATCCACACCATGACGGGCTTCTTCTCCACACTCGCCTCGTCCGACTTGAATACGTTGAGATAGAGGCAGTCCTCATCCCAATAGTACAGGGAACCTGTCTCCAGCTGTCCGTTGCCATAGGCACTCTTCGCGTTGTAATAGGCCTCATAGACGCCGTCGTTTGGAGTGATGTCCACGGGAGCCTTCCAGCGCAGGTTGCCCACAGGCTGCTTGCCGACATAAGGGATACCCCTGAACACACAGATATTCTCCGTCTTTCGGCCCACGAAAGTGCCGTTGATGCACTTCACAGCCAGCGACTTGTCGAATTTTCCATCGGAAATCGGCTTATTCTCGCCGCCGTACATCGCCTTCAATGTTTCTCTGATTTCATTCAAATCCATGGTCTTTTCAATTTTAGTGAATATTTACTTTAGGTAAGCTACAATTCTTACAACAACGCTTGTAGATGTCGGCAAAGATAGCAATTATTTATGAAACATCCGCCCTTGATGTCATCAGACAACAAGGTTTTTGCTATTTTTGCAACATTTTTTGCAGATTTTGCAGGTTGGCCCCCGATTACTCGCCCGATTGAGCCATCCACACCGTCACATTCTTGCCCATGCGCTGCTTGAAGGCGAGGCTGAAAGTACTGTAGCTACGGTAGCCGCTGTCGTAAGCCAACTGCTGGACTGTGAAGGAGCGTTTGCCGGTGATAGCCTTGCGGTAGAGCTTGACGAAATGCTGGATGCGCAAATCGTTGATATAGGCATTGTATGTCGTGCCCTGCATGGAGAAGTACTGGCTGAGATAGAAACGATTCGTGCCAATAGCTTTGGCCAGTTGAAGCAGCGTCAGATCATGCTGCAAGTAGAGTCGTGAGTCTATGCAGCGCTGCCTCAGCAAGATTCTGATATTGTCACAGTTGGCTTGCGAGAGGCCTTTGGACGATGAGTCATCGTCTTCGTCTGCTGTCGTCTCGGACGGCTCGTCACCTACCCCATCCATCGTGTTAAAGGGTTCTTCTTCCGGAACATCGTCATCCTGTTGAGGGAAACTCAGGTCGCTCAGCGTCTCTACACGCCACAGCAGATAGCAGATGAGCACCATGCTGATGGCCGTCAGCACATAGATGTAAACCGTGCCTTCGCTCGTCATCGCATAGAGAACAAATGACAGCAGCATCCCGGCCAGCACCAAGAAACTCTGCCACACCTCCTTGTGCTCCAGGTCGGCATAGTTGTCACGCAGCCAGCGGCCGTACTGCCGCACAGCGCGCACCATATAGACAATGAAGCCGATGCACACCAGCAGGAAATAGACATAAAGCACCGGCAGGTAGCTGTAATCGAAGGAGACAGCACAGTACACATTTCCCACAACGAAAGGCACGAACACCACGGCAACGGGCCACAATGGTCGCCGGCGGTCCTGCAGCATCGTAAGCATCACGATAACTGCCAACGGGAAAAACGTCAGGCTGTCTATCACGCCGCCTAACAGGTCGCACCGCTTGATAGCTTCCTCCGTCTGAAGAAAAAAGATGGACATATACCACACATGATTCAAGACAAGAGACGCAAAGAACGCTGCCGCCCAGCGGCGCAGGCGCACCGGCGGCGTGATGTCAGCGGCAAAGGCATTGCCGCGCCGCAGCAGCAGATAGCAACTGGCTATTGCTGCCATCGCAGTCACGATGGAGAAAAGAATCGTGAACAATGTATCTTCCCGAATCTGGTCGTACATGTTGATGAGCGTTTGCAACTGCAAAGATACAGCAAACCGAGCGAAGCGCCAAAGAAAAACCAGATTATTTTTAGCGGTTCACTCGATTCGCACTATAAGTGTGGGGCGTCCACATTTCCACAACGAATTGGACACGCTCGGCATCCCGAAGGGTGACGCTTGACACTTCAAGAATAAGACGAATTCCTTAAATGGCTGTCTAAGAGGCCCCTCGACAATTCGTATAATTAGTATAATTCGTTGTGGAAAACAATAAGGAGGCTGTGTTATGAATTTTAACACAGTCTCCTTGTGATGATTGAATGTTTGTTTACTCAGCATCGCCCTGGCTGACGCCACCCTCGTTCAGGGGGATGTTGCCGCCAGTAATCTCGATGGAATCGAAATAGCATCACGAACTACTGAATACAACCACGAATTGCACGAAATTCGTAGTTTGAAAAAAACTTTTGCGGAAAACCCTACGAACCCTCTGCAAGGATGAGGAGGGTTCGTAGGGATATGATTCGAGGAGTACGGGGGAATCAGTCGTGCATGTTTTGCGCGTGGCAGGCATCGACCACCGTAATAGTGTCGCCCTCGATGGTGTAGGCGTAGTACCATTTGTCAGTGTTTGCCATGTGGTAGTCTGACCATCGGCTGATGGTAGGACGACGGCGCGGCAACGTCCGCTCAATAGCGTAGATGGCGAAGAAGGCATCGCGCACGTTGCGCTCCAAGTCCTCGTAGGAATAGGTGTGGCAGTACTTCTTGGCCACGTTCCTGTAGAACGACCTTATCTTGCTGGCTGTGCGCTTGGAGTACAGGTACTTATACTGCTGCATCGTCGTAGATAGCCTTGATGTCCTTCATCGTCAGTTCATAGGCCTCTTCGGGCGTATATAGTTCCTTGTCCATGTCGGGAAAGTCCTCTTCGAGTGGCATGTCAGGGAGCGTCCTGGTCTGTATGGGCTTCACGCTATCAATAAGTATCGACACCAGTTCCAGTTTTTGGCTGTCGTCCATGTCCTGCACCATCTCGCGGTAGTAGCTCATAGGGTGCGCCGTGCGCTGTCTCTTTATTGCCGATGCTTCCATAATTCTCGATGTTTTGACTTTCACGCTGCAAAGGTATGAATTAGCGGGAACACAACCAAATAAATCGCATTTTAATTTGGTTTGCCGGGCGAAAGTAGCTTTGGTCGGAGGTCAAAAGCCCCTCTCCAACTCCCCCCGTTGGGGGGAGGGTCTTGCAAGCGAGGGTGGAGAGTTTAGAGTCGAGGACAGGGACAAGGAGATTGTGCGTAGGGTTCGTAGGGTTTCTAGCAAAAGTTTTTTTCAGATGACTTAATACAGAAAAGGTGCACATGATTTAACAAATGAATCATGAACGAAAAATCATCGCGTTGCGTCCGTCGCCGTTTCAGCGAGGACTTCAAATTATCCGTATTGAAGGATTACTATGAATCAGGTAGAAGCCGGT
>SUYG01000040.1:0-66719 GCA_015060555.1 Prevotella sp. | reverse complement strand
ACCGGCTTCTACCTGATTCATAGTAATCCTTCAATACGGATAATTTGAAGTCCTCGCTGAAACGGCGACGGACGCAACGCGATGATTTTTCGTTCATGATTCATTTGTTAAATCATGTGCACCTTTTCTGTATTAAGTCATGTTGGGCGGATCACCTTGGTGGTCCACCCAGAAGGACTGGCCCTTCTGCACGTAAGGACTAGTCCTTCTGCGAATAAGGACAAGAGCTTATAACGAGTTCCACCGGTGGAACTCGCCGGAAGAGCAAGGGGGTTAAGCGAGAAGACCTTGGTCTTATGACAAGAAGAGCAAGGTCTTATGGACGTAAGGCCTAGGGCTTCATGAGGGAAAAGCTGGGGCCTCTGCGTGGGGAGGGAGGCTGAGAGGAGGAAGGCAGGAACGGGAGGGGGAAGGCAGGAACGGGAGGTTAGCGGGTCAGGGTGAGCTTGAGGTTGAAGCCGAAGTCCTGGGTGATGGTGGGATAGGCGTTTGAGGAGAGGAGGGGCTGGTTGCGCTGGCGGTCGTAGTAGAGGGAGAGGGTGACGTAGCGGCTGATGGCATAGTCGGCGGCGAAGCTGGCTTTGATGGCACGGTTGCCGCTGGTGGCCTCGGAGAGCCCGGTCTGGATGTTGCGCGTGAGGGCATCCTGGTTGCGGTAGGAGAAGTCGAAGCGCAGGTTCAGCGAGTGGGCAAAGGTGCTGCGGCTGCTACTGTTGTTGCGGCTGTTGGTGTTCTTCTCGTCCTCGTTTTTCTTGCCGTTGCGGCTGCGGTTCCTGGCCGATGCCTTCTGGCTGCTGCTCTTGCGCTTGAAGAGGGAGCCAATCTTGAGGTCGTTGATCTTGTAGCCCCACCCGAAGACGATGTCGGCGCTGCTGGCTTCGTTGATCTGTGCGGCTGTCATGGAGAGGGTGAGGACACGCGTCTTGCGGTACTCCAGCTTGAAGGTCATGTTGTTCTCCATGGTGACATTGAGACCGATGAGCGGCGAGAAGGCCTCGTTGATGCTGACGGTGGAGATGTCGTACATGGAGGAAGGCTGGAAGTCGCCCGTGGTGGTGTTCATGACGTAGCCCATGTCAGAGCCGTTCATGCAGGATACCCATGAGGAATAGCTGTTGTAGGAGCCGATGGCATAGACGCTCTTGTAGGCGTGGTTGAGGGTGACGCTCTTGAAGTGGTCGCGAATCCAAGGCAGGTTGGAGAGGCCTTTGTAGGAGAGGCTCCAGTTGGGCAGTATGCGCAGGATGGAGGGGAAGAGGTCGAGTGGCGTGGTGTTGGCACGGCCGCCGGTGTAGGCTGTGAGGAAGGCCGGCACCATCACGTCGGCGCTGTACTTGTTGACGGTGCCGTTGGCGGGGTCGAAGCGGCCGCTGTGGCCTACGCCCTCGGGGTAGCTGGTGCCCACATAGCGGTTCTCCACGCGCTGCTGGATGACATCGAGGTAGTCGATGAAGCGGCGGAAGGGCTCGCTGCTGTAGCCGTTGTCGGCATTGCCGCGGCTGCTGAAGGCAGAGGCGATGCTGATTGTGGTCATGTTGAAGGAGCCGGTCTGCGTGGTGGGACTGCCCGCATACATGAACTGCACACTCTTGTTGCGGTTCATGGTGCGGCTGGCATTGAGGTCGATCTTGAAGTCGGGGAAGGGTTCCAGGGTGGCCTTGATCTGCAGGTCCTCGGTAGCATTGGTGGTGGCGGGCGTAGCCACGCTGTCGGCGTTGAGCAGCCAGCCGCGCTCCTGGGCACGTTCGATGTAGCCGTCGCCGACGAAGCCGAAGGCGTAGTCCAGACCTGGCGCGAAGACGCCACCCACTTTCTTCTGGCCGAGCATGTCGCCTACGCTGGGCATGAAGCCGGGCAGCGCGAGGGCATAGGTGTTGCGGTAGCTGACGCTGACGTTGCGCAGCATCATCAGGAAGCGGGCACCAGCCTGCACCCACTGGTACCACTTCTCGTCCTCCAGCTTCGGTTTGGCAATGACATTGACGCGCAACTTCTTGGTCAGCGAAGCCAGGTCGTCAACGGGTTGCGAGCCGGCAGAGTCTGTCTGCACCACGGGCGTGATGGGCAGTGTGTCGAGGGCAGCCAGGTAGGCTTCGATGGCGGCAATGCTGTCGGCGATGCCCGCCTTCTTCGCCTGCTTCAGGGCTTTGCGGGCAGCCTTGATTTCGTTCTCTCGCTGGCGCTTGGCCTCGGCTTGTGCCTGCTCCTGCTGGCGGCGTGCCTTGCGGGCCTCCTCTACGAGTTCACGCGGCGGCTTGATGCGGATGGTGTTTTCATCGACGCGGGTGTAGTGGATGTCGTAGCTCTTGCCCTTCTCGTCCTTAGCGGTAACACGTATGCGCTTGCTCTTCTGCCCGTGCTTCACGTCGATGGCGCTGTCGGCCACCAGCGTCACCTCACCGGCAAAGCCCTTGAACTGCTTCTCCTTCTGCTGGCTGGTGCCACGGGCGTTGGTCTGTGCCTTCACCTTGGAGGGGTCGTTGAGCGCCTTGAGGGCAGTGCTGTCGCCGGCGGCAGCCTTCTTCTCGGCATCGGCACGTGCCTTGGCCGCAGCGGCTTGCTCCTTCTTCTTGGCTTCCTTCTCCTTCTGCTTGGCCTGATCTTTCTTCTTGCCCTCGCTCTTGATGGTGGAGGTGGAGAAGCGCTTGTTGGCCTCCTTCAGGAAGGTGGAGTGGTTGTAGAGGGTCTCCATGTTGAGCTTGCCGTTGACATTGATGCTGCGCTGGTTGTTGATGTTGTTGCCAAGCGAGGTTCCATCCTCGTATTCGGCTCCGCGCTTCCAGCCATAGGTGGCCTGATAAGTTCCGTCAACGCTAATCCAGTCCGTGGCGGGGATCTTCTCGAAAGGCACTTTATAGCTGGCCTGCACGCTCTGCTGATAGTCGAGGGGTGTGCCGAAGCCGCGGATGCTCTGCCAGACGCTGTCTTTCCACGCGGTATAGCGGTCGGGGTAGAGGTCCTTGTTCACGGGTGTGTAGGGCTCCTCTATCTCGGCATGGGTGCCGCTCTGGAAGCTGAAGTGCAACGACTTGGTGAGGTCCCATCGCAGGTTGAACTCGCGGTTCCACAGGAACGTAGGCGTCCAGCGCACGGGGATGGAGTTGGGCGATTCGAGGTTGTCCATGTCGCGCTCCTGAATCTCGTAGTAGCTGCGGACGATGTCGGTGTTGAAGGTGAGGCTCTGCGGCGCATAGTTGAAGTTCAAGTCCTTGATGAGCTGCAGCCACTTGCTCTTGGATTTCATCTTCTTGAAAGGCTCCCAGGCCTTCCAGTTGGGCGTCCAGCTGTAGTTGAGGCCTCCTCGCCAGTTCTTCTCGTGCTCATAGACGGTGGTCTCACCCGTGTTGTACGTGTGCTGCCAGCTGTAGTTGAAGGTGAAGTTGGCAGGGTCCCACGGCATGGGATGCTTGCGCGACTGTATGTTCAGCTTCACGCCGGTGAGCGAGAGGTTCTGGGAGGTCTGCTTGCGTGTGGTGAGGCTGGTGATGCTGTCCTTCTCGTGCTGCGTGGTGACAGCGTCGAGGGCATCGCTCAGGAGCATGTCGGTGTCCAGGGGGTTGTACTTGGGTTTGACGATCTCCTTGGCGTAGCTGTAGTAGAGGGGCGCGCTGAGCTTAGCCTTGGGCGGCAGGAGCTTGCCCAGGTCCACCTGCGTGGTGATGTTGTACTCATAGGTGTCCTCGTTGGTGCGCTCTGCCACCGTCTGTTCGATACCGCCGAAGCCGGCCTTCTCGATGTGTCCCGTGAAGTTGACGCTACCGAGGTCTGAGAGCTGGATGTTCAGCGCCGCCTGGGCTGCCCAACCGCCTTCGTTGGAGAACTCCTGCAGGCGCAGCTCATTGGCCCACACCTCGACACTCTTCACCGAGCGGCCGTTGTTGCGGACACCGATCATGATGACCTTCACCTCGCCAAGCGTGGGATTACCCATCACTGTGATGCGGTTGCTGGGGCGGTCGCTGTCGAACTCATAGAACTCGCGGCTGAAGCTGGCGTTGCCCAGGCTCTTCTCGTGGTTGCGGTTCTTCTTCACATTGGTGAGCTTGCTCAAATCCACATCAACCATATTCTCCTCGGGCCAGACAGCCATGCAGCCATCTACGTTGTATGTGTCGTAGTGGCCGGCGGGCGTCAGGTGCAACGGAATCTCATACTCGTAGAAGTTGCTGCGGTAGTCGGAACCCAGACGGATGAAGAGCGACGTCTCGCCGTTCTGCAGGTCGGTGACGTCCTGCAACAGGGCGTTGGCGTGGACGAACATCTGCAGGTGCTTGTACTGGCGCATGTCATAGTTGCAGTTCTTGAACACCGCCTTGGCATCGCCGGGCGACAGGTTCTTGACGATGATGGAGAGGGCCTGCTCGTTGCTCTCCACGAGCTGTGTCTGCGAGGGGTCGGTGACGCGGCTGACGCCCGGCGGCAGCACGTAGTTGACGGGCTGCTTGTCGTTGTTCTCCTCGATGTTGACGGCGCTCACCTCCATCGTGGCATTGGCGGCCTCGTTCTGACCCACGTAGAGGCTCTGTGTGTAGTTACGCCAGTCGGCCTGCACCAGGTCGAGGGTGGCAAAACGCAGGACGATGGGCTTCTGGAAACCGGTGAGGTACATGCGGATGAAGCGGATGCTGGTGAAGTCGCTGATGCCGTTCACAGCACGCTCAAACTCCTGCAGCGGCACACGGAACTGGAACCACTTCACGGTCTGCGTGTCGCCGTTGCGCAGCTTCACGCTGGCGTGGCGCACATCGGTGATGTAGTTGCGCCCGACGAGGGTGTCACCCGGATGCAGGCTGATGTGGTACTGGAAGTATTTCTCGTACTCGTTGAGGGTGTAGTCCTGATTGATGTCCTCCACATCAGGCGTGGTCTTGTAGGCCGTCTCGTAGCTCTCGGGAGAGTTCTCCGTGGCGGGCGAGTTGCCGTCGGGCATATTGATACGCTTGTAGCGGTCGAGGATGCTCTTCTGCTGCTGGTCGTAGTCGCTGCCGCGGTAGTAGTGGTAGTTATCGCCGGCCGGGTCGATGACGAGGCTGTCGAAGACCTCGGGCGAGACCTTGCCCTGGATGTCGGCCAAGTACTGAGCATAAGCGCCATAGGTGCGCTCCTGCTCGGAGTTGAGACCGTCGAGACCCACGTCCTGCTTCTCGCGCGCGCCGCTTTCATTATTGAAGGCATAGGTGACACTGGTGCCCACAGGCACACGGCCCCACGATGTCTCGACGTAGTAGCCAGGGTTGTCGTCCAGCGGCAGACCGCTCTCATAGAACTTCTTACCGTCCTTGAGCACATCCTCGCTGATCTCACCCAGATTGATGTACAGCTCGCCGCCGAAACTGGGGTCGCTGCCCGTATAGACGAAGGGGTCCAGCATCCAGAACTCCATGTACTCAATGTTCTGGGCTTCGAAGTCGGGGTTGTCCAGCCTTCGCATCATGCCGCCCCACTTCTCGGTGGGGTTGCGCAGACGGCCGCGCTCATCGACATCGGGGTTGAGGTTGTAGGCGCCACGCTCGTTGGGGTAGTAAGCCAGGTTGAGGACGTTGAGGGAAGCGGCCTCGCTGTAGCTGGTCTGCGACTTATTGGGATAGAGCTCGCGCTCATAGACCTCACGGACATAGTGGTTGGAGAGCTGTTCCAGGTCGCTCTTGATGTGCGAGGGTGTCAGCGAACTGCTGCGGCGTGTGAAGATGGGGTCGATGTAGTACCAGGCCAACAGGGCACGCTGGTAGCCGCTGCGCACATCGTCGGTGAGACGGGCGCCCTCGAAGGGGTAAGGCACAGAAGACATCATCCACGCCGTGGGCGAGGAGATGCTCATGCGGTTCTTGGTGTTCTCGAAGTCATCCATGTACGACGCGCTGCCCTGCACCTTGTGGTTCTGCCCGGCAATGAGCTGGGCGAAATCGCCGCTGAAGGAAATCTGCGAGGGCTGCGTGAAGTTCAGGAACGGGATAGCGTTGAGGGCGTTGGTGAGCCACTGAGCCTCGTGCTTCCAGTCCATGTGCAGGCCCCACAGCGTATTCTTCAGGGGCTCTGTGCCCATGTTCACCTTCGTGGTCATGGGTTGCTCGTTGAGGAACTGCAATGTACCACCGATGACGAAGTTCTTTGAGAACTCATAATCCCAGTTCACGCCGAGGAATGTCTTGCGCTGCATCCCATAGACATCATTGCTCTCCACACTGGCATTGATCTTCGTGCCCGCATCGATGAGGCTCTGGTTGAGGATATATACCGTACCCATGGAGTAATCGACGCGGTAATCCACATTCTCGGTCAGCTCCACACCGCCCGCCGTCACCTTCACAGAACCCGGCGCGATGTTCGTGGCGCCTAGGTCTATCTCGGCCCCGTTCGTGCCTTTGTAGCGGCCAGTGAGCAGGAACTTGTTCTTCTCAGCCACCTGTTTGGCCACAGTCTTGGTGCTGTCATAGAGTGCTTCGAAACAATATTTGTCGGCGACATCGTCGTTGCCAATCCATGCACGCAGATAAGCGCCAAAAGGCTCGGCCACAGGGAAGATGATGCGACCGTTGGAAATGGTGTAGCCCTCGACATAGTCGAACTGGCCGTCGGGGTTGGCACGGTTGTTGTTGTCCAAGCGGTCCAGATTCATCGCGCGCAGCAGCGGCGTGCTTTTCAGGTTGGGCTCAGGCAGGTAGGTCAGATAGACACCTGTGGAGTCACTCAGGTACTTGATGTCAAGGCGGAACTTCTCGCGCTGCGTCGAAGTGGCACCCAACGGATAGATGTTCTTCATCATCAGCGGCCAGTTGCCGAAGCGCGGCGAGCTGGTGGTGCTCTTCAAGGCCTTCACGTAGAGGCTCTGGCCGGAATCCGTGATATCTGAAGAGAACTCACCGACCTGATAGGTCTGACCGCCATAGGTGTATTCAAAGGCTACGGCCAGCACCTCGTCGGGCTCCAGCTGTGCCGTCAGCGAGATGTAACCGAGGGCGCTGTTGAGGGTGTACTCATTGGAACTGAGCAGACGGGCGCTCTGCAATTTCTCGTAGTCATTGCCGCCCTTGAAATCTTCGATGCCGTCGAGAACGGTTGTGGCCATACTGATGTCGCGGGCATCGGGGTAGTTGTTAATGATGTCGTCGTAGAGTGTGTTGGAACGGTTCTGTGGCAACACGCTGGTTCCGGTGCTCTTCCAGATGGGATTGCAGATGTGGGTGGTCTCGGCCAGGTCGGTGAAGGCGATGAGGTTGCGGTTGTTCTGCGTCGAGGCAGCACGCTTGTTGGTCACCCACACCTCGATGCGCTTGATGTTGACACCGCTGGCGATGGTCGGCAGCGTCTTCATCCAGCGGTCGTAGTTGTCACGGAAGAAGTGGGAGAGCCAGTAGTGGCGGTTCTCTTCGTAATCCACGGCCGAGAACTCATAGTTCTGCGTCTGGGCACCGCCCTTGGAGCTGGCGCTCTTCGAGGCTGAGTTCTTCTGACTCACCACGGCCTGCAACTTCAACTTACCGAACTGCACATCGGTGCGCAGACCGAAGAGGCTGCTGACGCCGCTGATGAGCGTGGAGTTGGAGGGCATCGAGACATTACCAGCCTCCACCAGCTTGATGATTTCATCCTCCTTGCCGTCGTACTTCAGCTTCAGCTGCTGGGCGTCGAAGTTGAACGTAGCGTCGGTGTTGTAGTTGATGTTCATGTTGATTTTGTCACCAACCTTACCCGTTACGCTGAGGTTAATCTTCTCGTCGAAGTCAAAGCCGAAGGTCTTGCGGCGGTTGGCTGCCAGCGACGGGTTGTCCTGCTTCTTCAGGTTGCCACCCACCTTGATCTCAGCAGAACCCTGTGTCTTGATGCTCACGCCGCCAGGACCGAAGATCTTCTCCGCCGGTCCCAGGTTGAAATGCATATCGGTAAAGTCAAACTTGCTCTTGCCCGAGCTCTCGAAGGCCTCGCGGTTCTTCTGGCGGTAGTAGGCGCCCATAGACTGGCGCAGCGTCCACTGCTGGTACTCCTCGGGCGTCATCAGAATAGGCGTGTTCAGGTAACCGCCCGTGCCCAGCTTCATGCCAACACGGTAGTTGCCGGTCAGCGAATCCAGCTCAGCCACCTGTTTCAGGTTGTCGGGCGTGTGAAGAGAAACGGCTACGGTGTCCAGATCCTCGTAAGTCTCAGGGATGGTGTGCTGGGGACGGACACGGAGGGAATCCTTTTGGGCAAAAGCGCCAAAATGAAAAGTGAAAAATGAAAGAGTGAAAAATAAGAAGATGCGCAACAATTGCAGACCTCTTGGTCTGCAATCCTCACAGCGTATCATGTAATCCTTATTTTTCACTTTTCACTCTTTCACTTTTCACTCTTTCACTTTTCACTCTTTTACTTTTCACTTTTCACTCTTCAAAGCATCTTCAATGCCAGCTTGATGACCCTTTCCACGGTAGCCTCTGGTTCTGCTCGCAGAATTCCAAGAACAGCTTTCTGGGAAGGCGCGGGCGAGAAGCCAAGCATGGTCAGTGCGGCAACAGCCTCATCCATCACCTCCTTGTTAGCGACGATGGTACCGGTGGGAGCTCCGGAAGGACCTGCTGCAGCGGCATCGATGCCCAAGGCCACAATCTTATCCTTCAGTTCCACGATGATTCGCTGGGCCGTCTTGCCTCCAATGCCCTTGGCGGACTTCAGCAGGCGCTCGTCGCTGCGGCTGATGGCATCACAGAGCTCTCGCGTGGTCATTGAGCTCAAGATGACGCGGGCACTCGCAGGACCAACACCGCTGACCGATGTCAGCAGCAGGAACAGCTCGCGCTCTACCTTGGTGGCAAAGCCCCAAAGTTGGAACGCATCCTCGCGGATGGACTCATAGACGTACAACTTCACATCGCCACTCAAACCCTGAATGGCGGTGAAGGTGTTTAAACTGATGCTGAGACCGTAGCCGACGCCATTGGCGTCCAATACGGCCATTGTGGGAGAGAGCTCTGCGATGGAGCCACGGATGTATTCAATCATAGTCTTGTGCGCACATAAACTTATAGATAAACGCGCGAGACTTGATTTTATTGTGTTTGGCGTGGCTCAATATAAATATTCAGCAAGCTTGCTGTTGGCTCTCCGAAGTCCGATGGCAATGCCCAGCGCATTGAGTTGGGCACCGTAGAGCGAGGTGTGTGTATGGTCATTGTTGTAATAGCTTTTCGCAGCTTCCTGACCTATACTCTCCAACGCATCGGCTGTGATATTGTGCAGGTCCACGAAGTCGCAGCCCGTCTCAGCCGCTACCTCGCGGTACCAGCGCCCATAGCTGTCATTGCGGCGCTCGATTCTGCCATCCCTCCACTCGTTGCGAGGTGTCAGGCTGACGATGATTGGCGTGGCACCTTTCTGACGGCAGTCGTCAATCATTTTCTTCAGGTACCATCCGAAGCTATAGACCACTTCATTGTAGGCTTCATCCTTGAGAACCACGCGACTGACACAACTTGTGTCAGCCACACCGGGAATCTCGCCACGATGCTTGCCGCGATGCAGTTCGCCGATGTCGTTATGCCCAAACTGGATGAGTACGAAGTCGCCGGGCTGCAGGTCGTTGTACACCTTCTCCCAGCGGCCTTCACGCAGATAAGTGCGACAGCTGCGGCCCGCCTGGGCGCAGTTAATCCAAGTGATTTTGTCGGCATCAAAGATGCGGTCGGCCTGTGACCCCCAACCCCACATCCCGGTGCTGTCTCTGTCAGTATTCTTTACAGTGCTATCACCCGTTATGAAGACCACGGGCTTGCCCTTCTCACGCTTCACGCCGGTAGTCGGCAGCGCGAGATTCTTCATCATCGCCTGCAAGGGTTTTAATTCGGGATGCTGGCACGCCATAATGCCTTCAGCAGCACTTCTGGCATTCAACTCGGCGCCGAATTTGCTGGTGTGAATATTGTCAAGATAGAAGTGATAGTTGAGTTTCCACGACGACATCGCATCGTATTTCGAGGCCGAGATTTCGTTCAAATCCACGAACGGCACATTCATTTCCTCTGCAATCTGGCGTGCCCAACCGCCGAAGCTGTCAGCAACGCGAACGGGCACCCAGTTCCCCCCTGTGGCCCCCGAGGGAGCTTCTGTTCCTTTGGAGGCTGTGGACTTCGCATTCGTGTCACCATTGGAAGACGAAAGGGGGGCCAGCCTCTTCCGCGGTGTCAAGCTCATCAGAATAGGATGAGCGCCCAGTGCTCGCACCTCGCGCACAAAGCGGCGCATGTATTCGCCGTAGCTATATACCGTCTCCACCTCACCCTTGTGAGGTCCTTCCTTCAGCGTCACCACCAGTGAATCGGTGGCAGAGGTGCCTTTGATGGTTGCACGGCAACGTCCGCTATCAAAGGGGCCGTTGTCGTTGTGTCCCAGTTCGATGACGACCCAGTCACCGGGGCGGATGCCCTTCTTCACATCCGGCCACAACTGGGTATAGAAGGTGCGGGAGCTGGTGCCACCCAACGCCTGGTTCTCAACGGTGATGCGTCCTTCATCAAAGTACTGGTGCGCATAGAAGCCCCAGCCCCACTGACCATTGTCGCCATTACCCTTCGTGCCTGTACGCATCGTGGAATTACCCACGAGGAACAGCACCGGATGGTTGTCAACACGGCTGCTGCCAGCCTGCGGACGCGCCGTCTTCACCTTCTCCAAACTGTCCAATGTCAGATCTACGACTTTGTTTACATCTTCCATTGGTTTATAGTCCAGTTGGGCGCTCAGGGTCATGACACATGCGCTCCACAGCAACAAAGTAAAGTAACGTTTCATAGGGTCGTTGTTATTTTTTATGTTTTAATTCGTCATTCATCATTCATCACTCGTCATTCGTCATTTCTCGATGCCCAGCTTCTGAGCCTTCTCAATGACGAAGGCCAGGGCTGCGTCATGTTCATTGGGGATGACACCGTCGAGAATGGCATCCTTGACGGCA
Organism: Prevotella sp.; assembly: GCA_015060555.1. Lineage (GTDB taxonomy): Bacteria > Bacteroidota > Bacteroidia > Bacteroidales > Bacteroidaceae > Physcousia. Next base: position 55,795 of record SUYG01000040.1, on the reverse strand, counting down.
GTCTTGAGGACACCGACTTCGCGGCAGGGCGGCAGGTGGAAACGTTCCATGATTTCCTCGCCGCTCACGGGCGGTTGGAAGTTACGAATACGGTCGCGCTCCTCCAGGTCGATGAGCTTCTGGCGCACGAGTTTGAAGTTGTCTAAGAAGCGCTGCTTGCGCTGCTCGTTCTTGCTGGTGATGTCAGCTTCACAGAGCAGCATCAGGTCATCGATATCATCGCCGGCCTCGAAAAGAAGACGGCGCACAGCACTGTCCGTGACCTCGTCATCGGCGATGACGATGGGACGCATGTGCAGCGACACGAGCTTCTGCACATATTTCATCCGCTCGTCCATCGGCAGCTTCATCCGACGGAAGATTTGCGGAACCATCTTCTCACCTATATAATTATGGTTGTGGAAAGTCCAGCCCTGCTGTGCATCCCAACGCTTCGACTTGGGTTTGCCGATGTCATGGAGCAGCGCGGCCCAGCGCAACCAAAGCCCGTAGTCCGTTCTCTCCGCGCTGTCAGCGCGGAGTGAATGGACAACATTCGTCAGCACCTCCAGCGTGTGCCATAGGTTGTCCTTGTGAGCGCGACCTCCCACTGTCTCCACGCCGTGCAGGGCATAGAGCTCAGGGAAGATGATCTCAAGGAGACCGCACTGGAAGAGAAGCTCAAAGCCACGGGCAGGGCTGTCGGAAGCCATGATTTTCTGCAGCTCATCAATGATGCGTTCGCCAGAGATGATTTTGATGCGCTCACGGTTGCGTTCCAATGCCTCAAAAGTCTCTGGCTCTATCTCGAAGTTCAGCTGCGTGGCAAAGCGGATACATCGCATCATGCGCAGCGGATCGTCGGAAAAAGTGATGTCGGGGTCGAGGGGGGTGGCGATAAGGCGGTCTTCCAGGTCCCAAATGCCATCGAAGGGATCTACCAGTTCGCCAAAGCGGTCGGCATTGAGACAGATGGCCATCGCATTGATGGTGAAATCACGGCGCTGCTGGTCGTCTTCCAGAGTGCCGTCCTCCACGATGGGCTTACGGGAATCGTGGCTGTAGCTCTCGCGACGGGCACCGACGAACTCTACCTCAATAGGCCCGGACTTCACCTGCGCTGTGCCGAAATTTTTGAACACAGAGATATGGGTGCCGCGCCCCAGGCGTTTGGCCACAGCCTTGGCCAACTCAATACCGCTGCCCACGCAAACCACATCAATGTCCTTTGATGGACGTTCCAAAAAGAGGTCGCGGACATAACCGCCCACGACATAGCACTCCACTCTCATTTCGTCGGCTGCGTCGCCGACAGTGTGGAAGATGGGCTGATCAAGGATTGCGGCGAGCTGAGCGCGGTCGAGATGTCTCATTTTTCTTTAATCGTTGTTAAAACAGCCGCAAAGGTAATAAAAAGTTTAAAGTTTGGCGATGAAAGTGCACAGTTTTTGCATAAAAAGCCTACATTTGCGGTTGCAATGAAGAAGAAAGACATATTATACCTCGTTCTGAGCACCGCATTGGCCTGCTCCTGCGCCAGTGCTCCTGCCGATCCCGAAGTGGAGGCCTCCGCTATGCTTTCAGAGGCCCGGACATTGTTGGAACAGAAAGACTACAGCGCCGCACGCGACACCATTCTCAGCCTGCGCAAGCAGCATCCACAAGCTCTGCAGACTCGCCGCGCCGCCATCCTGACGCTTGACAGCGTGGAACTCCTGGAAGCACGTGACAGCGTAGCCACCTATGAGCTACGCCTCAATGCTGCCCGCGACAGCTTCCAACAGATGCCGCCACGCCTCAACGGCCAAACCAACGATGCCTACTACACCCAGCAGCGTCGCGTGATGGCCATGGAACAGGAGTTCGATGAGCTCTGTGCGAAGGTGAAGTTTTTCCTCCGCAAAATAGACATCGACAAGCAACCAAGCAATTAAATGTAACCTATAAATATCTCTGACAATCAAAAGCATCGCCCGCTGGTTCTGCGGGCGATGCTTCTTTTTAAGGCTACCTCATCTTATTAAGAGTTCTGATGCGCTCTAACATATCAGCACCCCAGGCCGCATCTTGGGACAACTGGTAGCGGATGTTTCCTGATTCCGTTGGATGGAAATATGTCTCGCCTTTATCTGTGACAGTTACAAAGCCGCGTGGAGAATACTTGAACAGAACATCACCCTCCACAGCATTGATCAGTGTCATCGGGTCCCACATCTTCTGTCCGGTGTTGCAGTCGTAATGCATATAGACTTGTTTGATGGGATGTCTGTCAGTCCAGTCGATGTCCGCAATGACCTGCTTCGGAACATATTCAACGCGGTCGCCGACCTCTCCTGGCGACATGATGATTTCCACGTTGTCGGGCCATAGGTTGAAGAATGCCTGGGCAAAATACACGCTTTGCGTGAAATTATACTCTATAGGTTCTTTGGCACCACCAAAAACGCCGCCCATCAGATAAATGCGTTTCACCTTGCGTCGCACCAGCTCCACGCCATCGAGTGGCGAATAGATGTCGGGCTCGGACAACAGCAACTGCGCCAGACAAGTGACAAAGCCGATGGAGAGGATGTTCACGCTATGATCCGGCTGTGCCGCCAGCAACTGGCGGTACAGTTGCCAACCGTCGGGCAGCGATGAATAGTCGGTGACCGAACGCTGGAACATGGGTGACCCGTCGATGTTCTTATGCGTGGGGAGCGCCTTATAGTTGATCCACACCTTAGGATTCTTGACACCGTCGCGAATCAGCCCGATGGGAATGTCGCCATAGCCGTAATAAGTGTTCATCACGTCAGCGCAGGCCGCACAGTCCTCTCCCTCCCGATCTATCACCACACCAAGCAGACGGCTTCTCTTCAGATCCTGATAGCGGTAGAGCATCATCATGGTGAAAAGGTCATCTGTCGAAGACCCGATGTCGGTGTCCAAAATGATAAGGGGCACACGCGTGTCTTCACCATGCTGCCCAGACTGCTCGTCGTCGTCAGAGCAGGAAACCATGGTGGTCATGGCGCCACAGAACGCCACTGCAAGCAACAACGGACGGATGGCAAAGTGCGCCCATTGAATCAAGTATTTCATCATGCTGTGTTATTATATTCCTGCGTGAACAAACAACAAAGCCATTATTAAATTAGAATAGGAACCTCACGGCATCATTGAATAGCGCCAAGGCCATGAGGGCCAGCAGCAACGCCATGCCGACATACTGCGCGCGTTCCATGAACTTCTCGGAGGGCGGACGGCGCGTGATGGCTTCCACAAGGAGGAAGAAGATGTGGCCGCCGTCGAGGCCGGGGATGGGCAGGATGTTCATCACAGCCAAGATGATAGAGATGAAAGCTGTAATCTCCCAGAAGGCATGCCACTGCCACACTGCGGGGAAGAGGTTACCGATGGTGCCAAAGGAGCCTACGCTCTGAGCGCCCTTCTTGGTGAAGACGTACTTCAGGTCGCTGACATAGCCCTTCAGTGTCTCCCAACCGTAGGCAATGCCTGCGGGGATGCTCTCCCAGAAACCGTAGTCGTGGTGCACAAAGGCCTCGCGGTAGTAGTCGCCGTAGAACAGCCTTGTGACGCCCAGCATATAGTTCTCATCAAGATGGAGGACCGCGGTGTCAGGCACAGCACTGTCGGCATTGGCGAAGACGACCGTGAGGTTGCGCAGCCGCACGCTGTCCTCATGACTACAACCGGCAGCGAGGACATCGGCCTTGCGTCCCATAATCTGATCGAAGTCATTCCACCACTCCACGGGCTGGCCGTCGATGGCAAGGATGCGGGCGCCCTTGGTCATGCCGGCTTTGGCAGCGGCGGAAGCGGGCAGGACACTGTCAACACGCGAGGGGACATTGATGGTGAGGAAACGGGGATTCTGCTCCAACATCTCCAGCATATTGATGCCGTCGTCGGGCATCGTGAGCGTCACCTCACGGCCACCACGCAGAACGGTCACGGTCTTGGCCTCAGAGATGGCACGATATACGGCACCTTCCCATCCTTCGATGTCCTCACCATCGACTTTCACGGGGATGTCGCCATCGCGGAAACCAAGCTCCTCGGCCATCTCATTGTAGGAAAAACCGTCGGTGATGTTACGCATGGGGAGCGTGTCACTGCCCCACGTGAAAAGAATCATCGCATAGATGAACAAGGCCAGCAGGAAGTTAACCAGCACACCGCCGACCATAATCAAGAAGCGTTGATAGATGGGCTTCGCGCGGAACTCATCGGGCTGTACGGGCTGCTTCATCTGCTCGGTGTCGAGACTCTCGTCAATCATGCCGGCAATTTTCACGTAGCCGCCAAGGGGTATCCAGCCGATACCGTATTCCGTCTCGTTGTCCTTCATCTTGGGGAAGAGACGGGTGAACCACTTGTCCTTAGTGGAGAAGAGGTGGAACTTGTAGTCGAAGAACATAAAAAACTTCTCCACGCGAACCTTGAAGAGTTTGGAGAAGAAGAAGTGTCCGCCCTCGTGCAATACGATGAGGAGGGCGAAGCACAGAATCAATTGAAAAGCTTTAATCAAGAAAACGCTCATATACTAATTTCACTATTTGACAATTTACAATTTTACGATTGTAGGAGTTGCGCAGCAATCCTCCTCGCCTCCTTATCCGTTTCAAGGTAGTCCTCATAGGAGGGCTGCTTGATGAAGGTGGCACGCTGCATGGTCTGCTCGATGATATCGGCCATCTCCAGGAAACGGCAGCGGCCCTCGAGGAAGGCACGGTTGACGATTTCGTTGGCTGCATTGACAATACAGGGCATATTACCGCCTTGCTGCAAGCTCTCATAGGCGAGGGCCAGGCAGCGGAAACGCTCGGTGTCGGGGCGCTCAAAGGTCAGGTCATGCATCGTGAACCAGTCAAGTCGGTCGAAGTCGCTATGCAGGCGCTCGGGGAACGAGAAGGCCAGCTGAATGGGAACACGCATGTCGGGCACACCGAGCTGCGCCTTCACGGCACCGTCAGCGAACTGCACGGCGCTGTGAACCACGCTCTGCGGATGTACCACCACCTGAATGCGGTCGGGTTCCACACCAAAGAGCCACTTGGCCTCGATGACCTCAAAGCCTTTGTTCATCAAGGAAGCCGAGTCGATGGTGATCTTGGCGCCCATATCCCAGTTCGGGTGTTTGAGAGCCATGGCAGGCGTGACACTCTCCAGCTGCTCACGGGTAAACGTGCGGAAGGGTCCTCCGGAGGCTGTGAGGATAATCTTCTCAATGGGCGACACCTCCCCCATGATGCTTTGGAAGATGGCACTATGTTCGCTATCGACAGGCAGGATGGGAACCTGGTATTTGCGGCAGAGACCGTTGATGAGCTCACCGGCCACAACCATTGTCTCCTTGTTGGCCAAAGCTATCGGCTTGCCAGCCTTGATGGCCGCTATCGTGGGCGGCAGACCGGCAAAGCCCACCATTGCCGTGAGCACAATATCCACCTCCGTACCCTCTACCACCTGACAGAGTGCATCGGCACCGGCATAGACGGCGATGGGGAGGTCGGCCAACGAATCGCGCAAGGCGGGGTAGTAGTTCTCGTTGGCGATGACCACGGCAGCGGGCATAAACTGTCGCGCCTGCTCTGCTAACAGTTCCCAACGGTTGTTGGCCGTGAGTACGCGGGCTGCAAAGCGGTCGGGGTGAGCCGCTATGACCTGCAGGGCTTGGGTGCCGATGCTACCTGTAGAACCGAGGATGGCGATTTGTTTAGGCTCACTCCTCTGCCCCTCTCTTGTGGAGAACGGAGTTTGATCCTTTGAGTGTGGAGTATATTTCATATTTGATTAGCTATTCAAATTCAGTAGTTCTTCTGGGACATCAACATAGAGACGGCGATCGAGGTGGTCGGCGCGGAGGACAAAATCCTCGTGAGCTGGGATGAGGACGCTGCCGCCCTCTGGCGCGGTCACCTCCAAGAGGATGTTAGCCGTCTGGTCATATACGGCGCTGACAGTGCCGAGAAGAACACCCTCGGGAGAGCCCTCGGGAGCGTTCATGACTTCAAAGCCTATAAAGTGCTGCCACGTGAGGTCTTCATCGTCGATGTCCTCGGGCGTGAGAGCCTTGGGGAAGAGGACCTCTGCGCCCACGAGCTGACCTGCAGCATCAGCGCTGTCGATATCCTCGAACTTCACGAGCGCCACGCTGTCCGAGCGGAAGCGCCATTCCTCAAGGAAGAAGGGTACAAGCAAACCGTCCAGACGCAGGAAGAGGTAGTCGGCATCCACGCGATCCCAGACATCGTCGGTGAACTGGAACGCCAGTTCCCCTCGCACGCCATGTGTGCGCGTGAGCGTACCTATTTTATAAACCTCGGATTCTGTAATCATGGGACTATCAAGACATATTGGGGCTTATTGGACCTATGGGGCTTATTCTATTCTCTTAATCACCGCTCCCAAAGCATTCAGACGTTGGTCGATGGCCTCGTAGCCGCGGTCGATTTGCTGGATATTGCTGATGGTGCTGGTGCCCTCGGCGCTCATGGCAGCGATGAGCAGGGCGATGCCGGCACGGATATCGGGTGATGTCATTCGGCCGGCTCGCAGGCGCAACTGGTGGTCGTGACCCACGACGACGGCACGGTGCGGGTCGCACAGGATAATCTGAGCGCCCATGTCGATGAGCTTATCCACAAAGAACAGGCGGCTCTCGAACATCTTCTGATGAATGAGCACCGAGCCCTTGGCCTGAGTAGCCACCACAAGCAGCACACTCAGCAGGTCGGGGGTGAGTCCCGGCCAGGGGGCATCGCTGAAGGTCATGAAGGAGCCATCGATGAAGGATTCTATCTCGTAGTGGTCGTGACAGGGAACATAGATGTCATCGCCCTGACGCTGCACACTGATGCCCATGCGGCGGAAGGTGTAGGGGATGATGCCGAGGTCGTCGTAGCTGACATCCTTGATGCGGATGCCGTCGCCGCACATGGCAGCCATGCCGATGAATGAGCCTACCTCAATCATGTCGGGAAGGATGCGGTGGTCGGTGCCGTGGAGCGAAGCTACACCATGGATAGTCAGTAGGTTCGAGGCGATACCTTCAATGCGCGCGCCCATTGCGTTGAGCATCCGGCAGAGCTGCTGCACGTAAGGCTCACAGGCTGCGTTGTAGATGGTCGTGGTACCATCTGCCAACACGGCCGCCAGGATGATGTTGGCGGTGCCGGTCACCGAGGCCTCGTCAAGGAGCATATATGTGCCCTTCAATTTGTCGGCGGTAATGCGGAAAAGGCTGCGCTCCACATCGTAGCTGAAGTGTGCACCAAGCTTCTCCATGCCCAGGAAGTGAGTGTCAACACGGCGGCGGCCAATCTTGTCGCCGCCAGGCTTTGACACCACGGCCCGCCCATAACGAGCTAAAAGTGGGCCCACGAGCATAATGCTGCCACGCAGACGTGCCGACCGCTCCAGAAATTCATCGCTCTCCAGAAAGTCCAGGTTCACGTCATCGGCCTGGAAGGTGTAGTCGCCCTTACCGTTCTGCGCCACCTTCACGCCAACATCACGCAACAGCTGAATCTGGTTGTTGACATCGGCAATATCGGGTATATTATGAATGCGCACGGGCTGATCGGTCAACAGCACGGCGCACAGCACTTGCAAGGCTTCGTTCTTAGCGCCCTGCGGGACAATCTCTCCCGAGAGGCGATGGCCTCCTTCGATTTGGAATGAGCTCATTTCCGATGAACGATTAAGGGGTTGAAAGTTCAAGAAAACGGAGTTAGATAGTTATAGAGAGTCTAGAGCATCTAGATAAATCTAGAGATCATAACGCCTCTTAGCGCCTTTTCTTCTTCTTGCTGGCGTTGCTGCCGGGCAGATGGCCATTGCTGACGGATACATAATGGAAATCCGCGGGAATATTGACGGAGCCGTCGGTGTAGGCTGTCATGTCGGCGCTCACCTTACGTTCGTCCATGGCATCGCGATTCCAGTTGTAGAGGCTGCGCTTCATGAAGTTAGCTATCATGCTGGTGAGCCGCTCACGGTCTTCGCTCTCCGGCATCTCCTTAAGTTCCTTGAGGAATGCCTCGGTGAGGTGGCCGTAGTGGCGATAGCGGATGCGTTGCATCGGGTATTTGAGGGGCTTGGGTTTGGCAGCTATCTCCTCTTCCTTCACGACCTCAAAGGGATAGTCAATATCGAGCTTATAGTTGGAAAGGATGGCCAGCTGATCCCACAACTTGTGTTCATAATCAGGCTGTTGACGCACATTGGGGTTCATGGTCTGCATGATTTCAATGATGCTCTCGGCGCACTGCTGGCGCTCTTTGCGGTCTTCGATGCTCATGCAGATATCCACCATTTCCTGGATTGTGCGCCCGTATTCGGGCAGGATGAGCTTCTCGCGTTGGGTGTTGTATGTCATTGGTATTTGACAATTTTACAATTTACAATTTTATGATTGATGGGACCTGTGGTCTATGAGTGTAAGAGATCTTTTGGTTTGGTGGCCACGAAGTCCTTGAGGTAGAAGGGCTCGAAATATGCGACATCGGCCAGCTCACCGCGCGAGAGGGCGCGGGCTGCCAGCGGGTACATGTGCTTGGCCAAGGGCTGAATGCCGTCGATGAAATGGGCATTGGGGTGAGTGATGACCTCCTTGCACTTGGCAGAGCCGTCGCCAAAGAAATAGACGGGGGCGCGGTCAAGCCATTCCTTGTAGGTATCGGCATCCACGATGTCGGCCTGCACAGGGCGCAGCGCCTTCAGCGCACGGTCATAGACAGCGGCATAAACCTCCATCCGGCGGGCATCTATCATGGGCACAAACAGAGCCTCGTCAGGAATGTCCTCGCGATAGAGGAGCACAGGCACACACAGCAGCTCCAACGTAGGCACCGCCACGAGGGATACGCCGCGACCGTAGGCCACGCCCTTAGCCATCGACACGCCGATGCGAAGGCCTGTATAACTGCCCGGGCCTTCCGAGACGGCCACGGCATCCAGGGGGATGGCATGACTCTCAGCAAAGCTCAGGGCCTCCTCAACGAAGACACCGCATTTCGTAGCGTGGTTCGGACCCTCGGCATCAGTCTGCTCAAAGATAACGTGAGCATCTTCTGTCACTGCCACGGAACACACCTTTGTGCTGGTTTCAATATGTAATATGCAAGCCACTTTAATTGGACAATTTGACGATTTACAATATACAATTTATCAATTTTAGGCTGCAAAGGTACACATTATTTATGATTAAAACTTCTGTTTTACGTTTTTTTACTACCTTTGCGGCGGAAATTAAGTTGAAAGTTGGAATATGATCTTATCCATGACCGGCTACGGCAAGGCTTCGGCCGAATTCCGTGGCAAGAAAATCACCGCAGAAATCAAGTCCGTGAACAGTAAAGCCATGGACTTGCAGACCCGTATCGCACCCATCTACCGCGAGAAGGAGATGGAACTGCGAAGCCTCATCAGTGCCGCCCTCGAACGCGGCAAAGTAGATTTCAGCCTCTACATCGAGCGCGACGACAGCAACGCCGCCGCACCCATCAACCGTCCGATCCTGAAATCCTATATCGACCAAATACGCAGCATCGTCAGCGACTATGGTCTCGAGGAACCCGAGGAGCATTGGATGCCCACGCTCCTGCGGCTGCCCGATGTGCTCACGCGCAGCGAGGCGGTGGAACTCTCCGACGAGGAATGGGAGGTGGCCCTCGCTGTTGCCAAGCAGTCCATCGACGCCCTCATGGCATTCCGCCGCCAGGAGGGTGCCGCCCTCCAAAGGAAGTTCGAGGAGAAGATTGCCAATATCGGCGCTCTGCTCGCACAAATCGAACCCTTCGAAAGCGCTCGCGTGGAGAAGATACGCAGCCGCATCGTGGAAGGACTCAACTCCATCCCCGAAGTGCAGGTGGACCGCAACCGCCTCGAGCAGGAGATGATCTACTATATCGAGAAGCTCGACATCAGCGAAGAGAAGCAGCGACTGGCCAACCACCTCCGCTACTTCACCGAAACCATGGAGAATGGCCACGGACAGGGCAAGAAGCTCGGCTTCATCGCCCAGGAGATGGGGCGCGAGATCAACACCACCGGCAGCAAATCCAACATCGCCGAGATGCAGAACATCGTGGTGAAGATGAAGGATGAGCTGGAACAAATCAAGGAACAGGTCTTAAATGTGATGTAGGATATGCTAAAAGACAACACTAGCCAAAAACATTCTACTCCCCGCCCTGTAAGGGAGAAACAGGGGGGAGGGTCCGTCATTATCTTCTGTGCCCCCAGCGGCAGCGGCAAGAGCACCATCATCAACAGTCTGATGCCCCGCCAAGAGCTGAACCTCTTCTTCTCCGTCTCCGCCACCACACGTCCGCCCCGCGGGCAGGAGCGTAATGGCGTGGAATACCTCTTCATGTCGCCCGAAGAGTTCCGCAAGCACATCGCCGCCAACGACTTCATCGAGTACGAGGAAGTCTATACCGACCGTTTCTACGGCACCCTCACCTCGCAGGTGGACAACCAGCTGTCCGCAGGGCAGAACGTGGTCTTCGATGTTGACGTACATGGTGGCATGCGCCTCAAAGAGTGCTTCGGCAGCCGTGCCCTCAGCCTCTTCATACAGCCGCCCAGCATCGAAGTGCTGCGCCAGCGCCTCGAAGGGCGCGGCACCGACAGCCCCGAAGTCATCCAGCAGCGCCTCGACCGCGCCGAGTACGAACTCTCCTTCGCGCCCTATTTTGACAAGGTGGTGGTCAACGACGACCTCGAAGCCGCCAAAGCCGAAGCCTATACTGCCATCCACAACTTCCTGAATCCTTAAACCCTTAAACTCCTTAAACTCTTAAACTTCTTACCCCTTTTCCGCGCGACAGCGCACCCCCTCACATGACAATCGGTCTCTTCGGCGGCAGCTACAACCCCATCCACAATGGCCACACAGCCCTCGGGCAGTGGCTGGTGGCTCACCACTTGGTGGATGAGCTGTGGTTTCTGGTGTCACCGCAGAACCCGCTGAAGCCCGCATCAGGTCTCTTGGATGATGACGCCCGCTTGCAGCTGGCACGCTTAGCCGTAGGACGCAAGCACAAACTGCGCGTCAGCGACTTTGAGTGCCACATGCCCCGACCCTCCTACATGGTCCATACGCTGGAAGCTCTTCGCAGCGCCTACCCTGACCGCGACTTCGTCCTCGTCATTGGCGCTGACAACTGGCATCGTTTCCCGCAATGGTACCAGTCCGATGAAATCCTGCGCCACCACCGCCTCCTCGTCTATCCACGACCCGGCTCCCCCATCGATGAAGCGGCGCTGCCCGCAGGTGTCACCCTCATCCAGACGCCCCTCCACGACATCTCATCCACACAGATCCGCGAGGCCATCGCCCACGATCCTGCTTACGACGGCTACGGCCTGCATCCCCGCGTATGGGAAGAAATCAAGGCACGTGGCTACTATCGCGACCTCAATGACATCCACAGCCATGCATAGTCCCAAGATCATCCCTCCCTTGCGCATCGCCTTTGTTGGACTCGGCGAGCGGGGCCGCCAAGCCCTGCGACTGATGCTCCCACAAGAAGGTGTTCAGGTGGTTGCCCTCTGCGACCTCGCCCAAGCCAATGTTGAGGATGCGTGGCAACTGGTGGCCGACCGCGCTCCGCTGCTGCTCTGCGACGGCCGCGAGTCCTACAAGCAAGTCTGTCAGGCCGAAGGCATTGACCTTGTATATATCTGCAGCGACTGGACCTCCCACACGCCCATTGCCGTGGAGGCCATGCGTGGCGGCAAACATGTGGCCATCGAGGTGCCGGCAGCGATGACCATGCAGGACATCCGCCTGCTCATCACCACCGCCGAGCAGACTGGGCGCCAGTGCTTCATGCTCGAGAACACCTGCTTCGAGCAGCAGGTCATGGAGGCCATAGCGGCCATCCGCAGGGGCGACATCGGCGAGGTGGTGCACGCCGAGGGCTGCTACTACCACCGCCTCGGAAACCGCTGGTCGCCCTGGCGCCTGAACATCAACCGCCAGAAGCGCGGCGACCTCTACCCCACCCACGAGTTGGGCCCCATCTGCCAGGCTTTAGGCATCGGCACAGAAGACCGCCTGCAGACACTCGTCAGCATGGACTCCCCAGCCCTCACGGGTTCGCAAATCTATCAGCAGCTCATGGGGCAGACTGCCGAGGACTTCCAGAACGCCGACCACACCACCACGCTCATCCGCACCTCGCGCGGACGCACGATCCTTTTAAAACACGACGTGCTCACCCAGCAGCCCTACGAACGGCAGCTCACGTTCATCGGCACACAGGGCCGCATCGAACTCCACGACCAAGGGCACTCCACGCACGAAACGATGACACAGACCATGAACCAGCACCTCATCGATAGCTTGCGCCACGACACGCCGCTCGCCATCAGCATCTACGACATGGCTACATGGTGTGCCGCCATCCCGCTGTCCCAAGAAAGCATTGCACGCGGCTTCGCGCCAGTGGCCTTCCCCGACTTCTACGTCTGATGCCCCGCCCTACCCTCCCCTTACAACAAAAGACTCTCCCCTTTGCGACAAAATGACTCCACGACCGCGACAAAATGTCCACTCTGGCGACAATTTGTCGTGATAATGAGACTGTTAGCTTATTCTTTTGGCACATTTTCAACTTTGGCACACTCATTGCCATATCAAAGGTGTAACGCCGAAGCGAAAGCCGAGGCACACAAAAGAAATTTAAGTTTAACCATTAAACAATAGGAGGCTTTAATTATGTTACCCGTTATGTTTAAGAACAATTGGTTCCCCACAGTATTCGATGATTTCTTCAACACCGATATCGTAGCAAGCGCACCGCGCACAGCACCCGCAGTCAATGTCAAAGTCGATGAGAACGCCTACACCATGGAGGTTGCAGCCCCTGGCTTGAAGAAGGAGTTCTGCCGCATCAGCATCAACGACGAAGGAAACCTGAACATCGCCATCGAGAACAAGTTCGAGCACAAGGAGGAGGACAAGAAAGAGCACTATCTGCGCCGCGAGTTCTCCTACACCAACTACCAGCAGACCTACACGCTGCCTGAGGATGTGCAGAAGGACGGCATCTCTGCCAAGGTCGAGGACGGCGTACTCACCATCGTACTCCCGAAGATGAAGAAGGAGGAAGTCAAGGTCTCACGCCACATCGACATCGCATAAGCGAGTCACTGGGCCAACTTCAAGTTAGCGACCTGAAACAACAAAGCAGGCAGTCAGATTCTCTGGCTGCCTGCTTTTTTTCTCCCCGCCATGGCGAGGGGATGAGTGGCCCTCTACGGGGAGGAACTGGGGTGAACCACTACGGGGAGGGATGAGTCACTACGGGGCGGGGCGAGCCACTACTGCACTTATAGTCCGTGGTGGCATAAAATGAAATCCCCTGCTATGCAGCCTCCCAACCATCGTTTCACGCGCGCGCATAAGAAATTTTCGGCAAAAAAACCTACATACCTACACCAATCCAATATAAATATTTATTTATCAGACTGCTAAATGTATGTAGGTTCGGGTGTAGGTAAGCTCAAAAGGTGTAGGTTTTAGCCCCAAATCATGTAAGTTCAGGTCACAAGGCATGTAAGTTTTGAGCCACATGTCACGTACATTTTGAACCAGAAGTTACGTACATTCTGAACCACAAGATCTGCATGTTCAAGCCGTCAATCCATAAGGAGGTAGATTTTCTCACTGATGATAAATCTTTTTCTCACAGGTGAGAAAATGTTTTCTCACCTGTGAGAAAAACAATAAGATCTTACTCTTACGACTGGAGGACCTTGGTCCTACGGTTCGAAGAGCTGGGGCTACATGCTGTCTTTCCTAATCGCGTGGCATACTGAGACCGTAGCCGGAAGCCTCAGACGATGGAGTACAGCAGCAGGATGATGAGCTGAGCGGTGAGGATGCGCAGGAACATGCACAGGGGATAAACGGTGCTGTAGCCTACGGCGGGAGCATCGTTGTTGGCCGTCTGGTTGGCATAGGCCAGGGCAGGCGGGTCGGTGGTGGCACCGGCGATGAGGCCCATGAGGGTGAAGTAGTTGAGTTTGTACTTCAGGCGCGCCAGTGTTCCGATGATGAGGATGGGAATAATGGTGATGAGGAAGCCGGCCCAGACGTAGGTGAGGCCGTCACCCTCTGTGACGGTGTTCCAGAAGGTAGCACCGGCCTTGATGCCAACGGAGGCAAGGAAGAGCACCAGGCCGAACTCGCGCAGCATCAGATTGGCGGAGTTGGTGGTGTAGCTGACAAGGTGAAGCTTGTAGCCAAAGCGGCCGATGAGGATGGCGATGATGAGGGGACCGCCAGCAAGGCCGAGCTTCACGGGCGTGGGCACGCCGGGCAGGGCGATGGGCATCATGCCGAAGATGATGCCGATGACGATGCCGATGAAGATGGCGCTGAGGTTGGGGTGGTCCAGGCGCTTCACCTCGTTGCCGAGCATTCCGGCGACGCGGGCGATAGCATCTTCGGGGCCTACGCACACGAGCTTATCGCCAATCTGGATGCGCAGGTTGCGGTCGGCGAAGAGGTTCATGCCGTTGCGGTGGATGCGGGTGACGTTGACACCATAGACGCTGGAGAAGTGGAGCTGTCCGAAGGTCTTGCCGTTGACATGGGGCTGGGTGACGAGGACGTTCTTGGAAACCATTTTCACATCCTGCTCGTCCCATTCCAGATGATCGACAGGCCCGATGAAGGCTGAGATGGCTTCCCAGTCGTCCTCGGCGCAGGTGATGTACATCAGGTCGCCCGTGGTGATGATGCTGTCGCGGTTGGGGATGATGACGTGGCCCTCGTGGAGGATGCGCGAGCACACGAAGTTGCGGCCCAGAAACTCACGAATCTGCAGGATGCTGCGTCCGCTCAGAGCCGGGTTGTTGGCGCGCAGTGTCATGCGGTGGGGCTTGGCGTGGGGATTCTCGCTCATCTCCTTCTCTATCTGCTCAGATTCGCTCTTGAGGCTAATGCCGCAGATGTAGCGGAGGGCGATGGTGGCACCGATGATGCCAACGACGCCGAGGGGGTAGGCGCAGGCGTAGCCCGAGGCTATCTGCGGTATCTGGGCAGCACCCTTATAGATGCTGTTCACAGCTTCGGAGGCAGCACCCAGACCGGGCGTGTTGGTGATGGCGCCACAGAGCACGCCCGTCATCATAGAGAGGTTCCACACGTTGGCACCACCATGGATGGAGGGGTTGTAGAAAAGGATGAAGTAGAGCGCCAGCATCGTGACCACGTTGAGACCTACGATGCCCATGGCCAGCATATTGGCCGTGATGCCGCCCTTGGCAAAGCTCTCGAAGAAGCCGGGGCCTACCTGCAGACCGATGCAATAGACGAAGAGGATGAGGCCGAAGTCCTGCACGTAGTTGAGCACCTCAGGCGTGCCCGTGAAGCCGATGTGGCCGGCCAGGATACCGGCGAAAAGCACGAAGGTAACACCCAGCGAGATGCCGAAAATCTTGAAACGGCCAAGGGAGATGCCGATGGCGATAACCAATGCATAGAGCACCACGATGTGTGCGATGGAATCGGTGTTGGTGAAAAGGTTTATGAGCCAGTCCATTTATTTTGATGATTGATGAATGACAAAAGTCAACAAAGTTAATGACGGATAACGTTCAGCGTTTAGATTCCTCATTAAACTTTAAACTATAAACTTTCAACTTAAATTCGGCCGCAAAGGTAGTGAAGATTTGTGAATGTAGCATGAATGTTTTGATTTTTCTGCCTTGTCCTGCGGAAAATATTGCCCTGAAAGGATGGCGGCATCGCAAATTATGCGTACTTTTGCAGCGCAAGCCAACAACAACGATGACAAAAGACAGCGTTACACTCTTAGAACTGAACAGTCTGGTGCGCTCTGTCGTGGAGCAAAGCCTCGACGGCGAATACTGGCTGGAAGCGGAGCTCAGCGAGGCGCGGCTGGCACAGAACGGCCATTTCTATGTGGAGTTCGTGCAGAAGGATGCCTCGGGGCGAAGCTTCGTTGCTCGCGCGCGCGGGATCGTGTGGGCGCGAACCTATAATATGATAGCCCCCCTCTTCGAGCGTGCCACAGGCGAACGGCTGCGGGCTGGCATGAAGGTGAGGGTGCTGGTGACCATAGCCTTTCATGAGCTCTACGGTTACTCGCTGAATGTCGTCAACATCGACCCCTCGTTCACGCTGGGCGACTTGGCCCAGCGGCGCCGCGAGATTCTGGCGCAGCTGGAGGCCGACGGCATTCTGGAGGACAACCGCCAGCTGCCACTGCCCGCATTGCTGAAGCGCATTGCGGTGGTCTCGTCGGCAGGCGCAGCGGGCTATGGCGACTTCTGCGACCAACTGGCGAACAACGACTACGGCCTCTGCTTCCACGTGCAGCTCTTCCCCGCCGTGATGCAGGGCGCCAATGTGGAAGAGAGCGTACTGGCGGCCTTGGCAGCAATTGCCGACGAAGCTGAGCGGTGGGACTGCGTCGTGGTCATCCGTGGCGGAGGCGCCACCAGCGACCTGGCCGATTTCGACTCCTACCCGCTGGCAGCGGCTGTGGCACAGATGCCGTTGCCCGTGCTCGTCGGCATCGGCCATGAGCGCGACGAGACGGTGCTGGACTTCGTGGCGCACACCCGCTTAAAGACACCCACCGCCGCTGCTGCCTTCATCATCGACCATGGCGCACAGCAACTGGCCCTGCTCGACGAGCTGCAAGGCCGCATCACCCAAGGCGTGGCCATGCGCGTGGAGAACATGCGACTACAACTGGCACACTTGGGGCTGAGCTTTGTGCAATGTTCAAAGTTCAAAGTTCAAAGTTCAAAGTTGAAGGTGGAGGGCCTGGAACAACGCTTTGTGCAAGGTTCAAAGCTCAAAGTTCATAGTTCAGAGTTGAAATTGGATAGCCTGGAACAACGCTTTGGTCAAAGTTCAAAGTTCAAAGTTCAAAGCTCAAAGTTGAAATTGGAGAATCTGCAGGCGCGACTGGCTGCCCTCGACCCTGTGCTGCAGCTGCGACGCGGCTACACACTGACCTTCACCGCCGACGGACGGCTGGTGCATTCCGCAGCCGACGTGCAGCGCGGCGACCGCCTCACCACACGGCTTGCCGACGGCAGCGTGGAGAGCGTGGCAGACAATGTACTACAGCGCAACGACGACCTCGACAGGGCAATGGTCGGAGCCTAAGATGTCGGTGTGGATGACGGCATCGAGGACCTGCGACGCAAGGCGATTGGACACGAGCCAGTAGTCGATGCGCCAGCCCACATTCTTCTGACGGGATTGGAAACGGTAGCTCCACCAGGAATAGACATCGCGTACGTCAGGATTGCGCGAGCGCCATGTGTCCGTGAAGCCCGCAGCCAAGAGGGCCGAGAACTTCGCACGCTCCTCGTCGGTGAAGCCGGCATTCATGTGGTTGGTCTTTGGATTCTTCAAGTCGATTTCCTCATGCGCCACGTTCATGTCACCGCACACCAACACCGGCTTGCGTGCATCCAGCGCCAGAAGATAGCCGCGGAAAGCATCCTCCCAATTCATGCGGTAGTCCAGACGTTTGAGACCGTCC
This sequence comes from Prevotella sp., assembly GCA_015060555.1. Classification (GTDB taxonomy): domain Bacteria; phylum Bacteroidota; class Bacteroidia; order Bacteroidales; family Bacteroidaceae; genus Physcousia. The sequence goes on along the minus strand of SUYG01000040.1, from coordinate 38,264 downwards.
TGTGAGTTGGGTGTGTAAACCGTGACGACGTAGAAATCGTTGTATTCCAGCGTGATGATGCGCCCCTCGTGGTCGTGCTCCGCAATGCCCATGCCGTAGGCCACGCTCTGCGGGTGGTGCTTGGTGAAGATGGCGGTGCCGCTGTAGCCCTTCTTCTCGGCGTAATTCCAATAGCTCTCGTAGCCTTCGAAGGCGATATCCAGCTGGCCTGCCTGCATCTTGGTCTCCTGCAGGCAGAAGAAATCGGCGTCCAAAGCGCGGAAAATATCCCGGAAGCCTTTGCCGTCACAGGCACGCAGGCCATTGACGTTCCATGAGATGAATTTCATTCCTTTCTGATGTAAAAAAGTGATGTTGAGAATGCGAAAAATGCATTTCCGCGGCAAAGATAGCAACTTATTCGTAAATCATCGCTCTCAATTCACATTTTTTACCTACCTTTGTGCCCAAATTTAAAATTACGACGATGAAAATAGGAGATAAAGTACGATTCCTGAACGAAGTGGGCGGCGGCATCGTCGCCGGCTTCGAGGGCAAGGATGTCGTCCTGGTCACCGATGAGGACGGCTTCGATGTGCCCATGCTCCGTTCGCAGGTGGTGGTGATTGAGACGAATGAGAACAACAGGGTCATCAAGCCACAGACAACGCCGCAGACACCTCCCAAGGTGCGCTTTCTGGAGGACGGCGTGGACGACGACCCAGCGGCGCGTCCGGTGAGCTACCAGCCGAAAGTCGCTGAGCGCAAGGGCGGCGACCTGCTGAACGTGTGTCTGGCCTTTTTGCCCGAGAACTCCCGTGAACTTTCGGACACTCGCTTCGAGGGCTACCTCATCAATGATTCCAACTACTACGTCAGCGCCGTCTTCGCCAACAACGAGGGCGCGGCATGGCACCTGCGTTGGCAGGGCATCATCGAGCCCAACACGAAACAACTATTGGAAACCTTCGACCGCTCGGTGCTCAACGACCTGGAGCGCCTCAGCGTGCAGCTGGTGGCATGGAAACAGGACAAACCCTATCAGATGAAGCCTGCCGTGGGCGTGGAGCTGCGCCTTGACACCGTGAAGTTCTACAAGCTGCATGTGTTCCAGCCATCGCCTTTTTTCCGCGAACCCGCATTGGTGTATGACATCGTGCGCGACGACCGCCCCATCAAGCAGGTGTTTGTGGAGGCTGAGGAGGTCCTGGATGCCATGCGAGGCATGGAACATGCCGAGGCACACGAGCCCGAACAAACGGACGAATCCGCTGAAACACAGCAGACAGAGACACCCGTGACCACTGAGATTCCGCAGCGCACACGAGCCGAAGAGCGCGAAGCACTGAAAGCCGCCAAACGAGCTTTGAAGGAGGGAATACGCGCACAGCGGGCCAAAGAGCAGGCCGAGAAGGCACTGCGCAGCCCCTTGTTTTCCCAAAAAACGCAACAGCCGCACACAGACAACGTCATCGAAGTGGATCTGCACATTGATGCACTGCTGGACCACACCGAAGGCCTTTCGCCATCGGTGCTGATGAACACGCAGCTGACAGAATTCCGCATCATCATGGAGCGCAATATCCGCAAGCACGGACAGCGCATCGTCTTCATCCACGGAAAAGGCGATGGAACCTTGCGCGAGGCTCTGATTAAGGAACTGCGCTACCGCTATCGCACCTGCACCTACGAGGATGCTCCCTTCCAGAAATATGGACATGGGGCCACGATGGTGACGATTGGGTGATGTTGGTTCAGGGGTTATGGATTAATTCGTAATTCGTAAAAATTCAAAAGTGCCAAGTCCTAAAGACATACAAATTTCCGACTTCGCCTACGAACTGCCGGATGAGCGCATTGCCAAGTACCCGTTGACGGAGCGCGATGCGTCGAAGTTGCTGGTATATGACCACGGCAACATCAGTCATCGCCACTTCCGCGACCTGCCAAAGCTGCTGCCCGAGGGGTCGCTGCTGGTGATGAACAACACCCGTGTCATCCAGGCACGTCTGCATTTCCGCAAGGAGACGGGGGCACTCATTGAGGTCTTCTGTCTGGAACCCGCCGAGCCCCGCGACTATGTCCTCATGTTTCAGCAGGCGCGGTCGTGCACATGGCACTGTCTCGTCGGCAACAGCAAGAAGTGGAAAGAGGGCGCACTGCAGCGGCAGATTGCCGTGGAGGGGCGCGAGCTGACGCTGACAGCCACACGCCACACAGACCCGCAGCTGACAGGAAAGCCCGGCGAGTCGGTCATCACCTTCGCGTGGGATGATGACGACGTGACGTGGGCACAGGTGCTCGACGCCTGTGGCGAACTGCCCATCCCGCCGTACCTCAACCGCAAGACCGAGGCCAGCGACCTGAAGACCTACCAGACCGTCTATTCCAAAGTGAAAGGCAGTGTCGCCGCTCCCACAGCAGGCCTGCATTTTACCCCCAACGTTCTCGAAGCCATCGACAGCCGAGGCATAGAGCGAGCCGAGCTGACGCTGCACGTGGGCGCCGGCACCTTCAAGCCCGTAAAAAGCGAACGCATTGAGGGCCACGAGATGCACTCGGAATGGATTTATGTGCCTCGTAAAGTGGTGGAGGCGCTACTTCGCCACGGCGGCGAGTGCACGGCTGTGGGAACCACCAGCGTACGCACACTTGAGTCCCTGTATTATATCGGCCTGAAGATTATGGCTAAGCCTGAAATCACAGAGGACGAACTGAAGGTGGGACAATGGGAACCGTATGGCGAAGCGCAAGGTGACGAGGTGAACGATAAGGGCGTGACAAGTGAAGAATCCTTGAGGGCTATCTTGGATTGGATGGAACGTAACCACCTGAATGCCCTGCACACCGCCACACAGATCATCATAGCCCCAGGTTATCACTACCACATCGTCAGGCGAATGGTGACCAACTTCCACCAACCCCAGTCCACGCTCCTGCTGCTTGTGTCGGCCTTCGTGGGCGGCGAGCGCTGGAAGGACATCTATCGCTATGCTTTGGACAACGACTTCCGTTTCCTCAGCTATGGTGATAGCTCGCTGTTGATACCGTAGTATCTTTTTTTGTTATTTTCTTTTGTGGCGCTGAAAAAATTATGTACTTTTGCAGCGCCATAAACAATGTATTTCCTATGAATCACACGAAATTCCTGCTTCTTCTTTGGCTCGTGGCCCTGCTGCCCGGCAAGGTCGTGGCCGAGGACATTACCGTGGCCGAGGCCGCACGCATCGCACAATCCTTTGACACCAACCACAACCGAAAGGTGAAGCGCGCGAGTGCGGCACCTGCCGGGAATACGGTGAAGTGGATTAGCTCGCGCTTCGAGAACGGAGCTCCCCTGTACCATGTCTTCTCGCGCGGCGAACAAGGATTCGTCATCGTAGGCGGCGACGATGCCGTGCGCCCCGTGCTGGCATACTCCGACAAGAGCACAATTACCGCTTTGGACGAACTACCGCCAGCCATGCAGGAATTGCTGGACCTCTATGCTGTCAGCATGAAGCAGCTGAAACTATTGCGCGCAAGGGGGTATGTCATCGATGACACCGACGTCCCCGAACCGACAAAGGCCGTCAGGCCCATGCTCGTCACCCAGTGGGGGCAAGGTGACCCCTACAACTTGTTATGTCCATACAGCGGCAGTGCACGATGCATCTCGGGTTGCGTGGCAACGGCCATGGCACAGCTGATGTACTTCTACAAACATCCCATGCGTGGAACTGATGATCACTCCTACGTGTGGAATGGGAAGGAACTGTATTCAGACTTCTCCAGCCATTACTATGACTGGGACAACATGTTCACGGTTTACACAGCCTCCTGCACAAACACACAGAAACAGGCCGTGGCTCAACTGATATACGACTGCGGTGTTTCCGTGGAGGCCCGCTATGGCGCCAACCTCACCGAGGCAAACATCTACCGTCAGTTCGTCAATTACTTCGGCTATGACTCCAGCAGCGCATGGATTTACAAGTCGAGTCGCAGCAACGTATTCTGGGAAAAGACCATCAATGACGAACTGCTGGCAGGGCGGCCCGTCTATTACCGTGGCGCGAACGAAAACGGCGCCGGGCACTTGTATGTCATCGACGGTTGCGACGATAATAACTACTATCACATCAACTGGGGATGGGACGGGCGCGAAGACGGCTTCTTCACCATCACCTTCCCTTACCACATGGGGACTTACTGGGACGGCGCATGCTGCATCATCGGGCTGCGACCGGCCGAGGAAACAGAGGCCGAGGACTTCACTTCTGCCACACCTTATGCCTTGGACTATCCTGTGTGCGGAATGACAGCTGATGCCAGATACAACTATTTCATTGGCAACTTCTCGAATCACTCCACCAGTTCCTATCTCGTCGAGCACGGAGCCCGCTTCACCAACGTCGCCACAGGCAAAAGCTTCGAATGCGCCAGCTGGACAGATCAGTGGGCTCCAAAGGCAGAGTTCGAATGGATGTCCTTTAACTTCAACAATCTCGATCTGACACCGGGAACCTACGAGGTAGAACCGCTCTACCGCGTTGACGGGGAGGGCGAATGGAAACAATACCGCTCGCTGAGCGAGGGCAGCCGTCCGCCGCGACTTGAGGTCTTAGGCAACGTGCCCAAGGGCAAAAACCGCTCCTATCTCGGCAATAAGCCAGAAGTCTTCGGCAATTTGACCATGAGCCGCAACGGAGAGGATTATGTTTCCTTCGGCATCAGCCTTGCCACCAGGAACCTGGAGCCGCAAGTGCTTATCATGGGCGTACAGCTCACCGACACGAAAACACGGGAGGTGGAATATGTCCCTTGCTACCGCATCCTGCTTACCAGCCAGGGACTGAACCTCAACTATAACCTGCATGCGAGGAAGATATCTCATGCCGGCACATTCAAGGCCGTGCTGGCCTGCCGTGATGCACACTACGGCAGCGAGTGGCAGACGCTGAGGTACGGCACGACGCTCGCCAACGTGGGTAACATAACGGTCACCGACACCAGCGACATGAAGTTCCTCGTAGAAGATATGGGCGTTGGCGACGACACGGGCATCACCAGTATGCCACTGACAGCACGTTACCGAGTGCGTGCACTGGAAGACGCTGAGGGCGTTCTCCAGTTCTCATGGGGACTGGGATGGACGGAGGAGACCGTCAGCATGAAACAGGGCGAGGTGCGAGAGTTTACCTACACCAACAACTACCCCGATGTTGAACTCGACAAAGCCTATTACCTCTATTCGTTCGTCAACGTGGATGGCAACGGGTTCTATAACAACCTTTCCACCTGCTACTTCATCGACGACGCGACACAGGTGGAGAATGTGCCTCAAGATGCCGACAAGTTCTTCTCCGACACACCAGCAGATGTCTTCACGCTTTCGGGCGTACAACTCCGCAGCGCAGCGCCCACTGCCTCCGCATTACGCTCACTCCCACGCGGCATATATGTTGTTAAGCAGGGTACGAAAGCACGTAAAGTACAGCTAAAATAAGAAAAAAAGTTAATATTTATGGCCGTTCGGGAACTTTTGTGTACTTTTGCGGTCGAAAAGTGGAGTAGGACAAACTCTATTAACGAAAACGACACGTAAAGTATAAATATGGAAACTACGCTCGTTTTGCTCAAACCAAGCTGTGTTCAACGCCAACTTATCGGTGAAATCGTACATCGCTTTGAGCGCCGAGGCCTGCGCATCGCAGGCATGAAAATGATGCAATTGGATGAATCCATCTTGCGTGCTCACTACGCTCACCTCGTGGACCGTCCATTCTTCCCGCTTCTGGCAAAGTCGATGATGGCATCGCCGATTGTGGCAATGGCCATCAGTGGCGTGGAAGCCGTGCAGGTGGTGCGAGCCATGACAGGTTTTACCAACGGTCGCGCTGCTGATCCTGGTACGATTCGCGGTGACTACGCCATGAGCAACCAGCAGAACATTGTCCACGCCTCGGACTCTATTGAGAATGCCGCCATCGAGCTGGCCCGCTTCTTCCGTCCTGAAGAAATCTTCGACTACCGCAGCGGAGTGCAGGACTACATCTACGCTACGAATGAAATCTGAGCGTTTCCTTAACACAAAAACTTTTACCTTCTAACAAAAGATGATTCATATTCTCAGACATACAATCGCTGCCTTTGTGCTCTCAGCTGTTTCTGTTCCCATGATGGGACAGGACATGATAGCACGACAGGCACCTATTGATCGAAAGATGCGCGCCGTAGATAGCGTGGAGATTCAGCGACTGATCCAACAAGAATACCTGGATAACCCCGCAGAGGACCTTTATCCCAGCTGGGAGGATGACTACATCAATATGTACGGCAACGTACAGCTCCCCAGCGAATACAAGATAGATTTGCGTGGCTTCTGCATGCCGACAACGAATCGCATCGTCACCTCTGGCTACGGCTACCGTCCGCGCTTCCGTCGCCAACATAAGGGCATCGATATCAACGCCTACAAGGGCGACACCATCCGCGCAGCCTTCGACGGCAAGGTACGTGTGGTGACCTTCCAACCTGGCGGCTACGGCAACGTCGTCGTCATCCGCCACCCCAACGGCTTGGAGACCATCTACGGTCACCTCTCCAAACACCTGACCAAGAAGGATAAGGTCGTCAAGGCTGGTGAGCCCATCGGTCTGGCAGGCCGTACGGGACGCAGCACGGGTACACACCTACACTTCGAGACACGCCTTTTGGGAGAATACATTGACCCCGCCAAGCTCTTCGACTTTGAGCATCAGGATGTCACGGGCGACTTCTATATCTTCAAGGGCCGCGGTCGCGGAATCCTGCTGGGCAAGCATGATGTTAATGGCGCCTCACAGACTGCCGAAGGTGATCTGGCACAGGCCGATGAAGGCGTTGAGGTCACTTACAACTCGTCAGAGACAGCACGCAACAGCCGCAGTCAGCGTGCAGCCCGCAATTCGCGTATTCACAAAGTCCGCAAGGGCGAGACTCTGGGTAGCATTGCCCGCAAGCATAGAACCACCGTGGCCAAACTCTGCCGCGCCAATGGCATCAGCGCGAAGACCACCTTGCGCGTAGGACAAATCCTAAAGTATTCTTAAAACGACACCCTTTTCTCTGAACGATGAATACTGAGGAGCAGTTCCGTGCGGTCATGAAGGAATGCCGCGAAGTCTTCGTCAAGAAATTGCACGACTACGGTGCTGCGTGGCGCATCCTACGCATCCCTTCCCTGACAGATCAGCTCTACATCAAGGCCAACCGCATCCGCTCATTGGAGATGAAGGGCGAGTCCAAGGTCGGCGAAGGCATTCGTCCCGAATTCATCGCTATCGTCAACTACTCCATCATTGGGCTGATTCAATTGGAACATGGCATCGCGGAGAAGCCAGATGACATGACCACCGAGGCTGCCATTGCAGAATACGACCGCCTGGCAGAAGACTCGCTACAGCTAATGCTCCGCAAAAACCACGACTACGATGAGGCATGGCGGGGAATGCGGGTGAGCAGCTACACGGATATCATTCTCCAGAAAATATTCCGGACCAAGCAAATCGAGGAACTCGGCGGGGCTACGCTCATCAGCGAAGGGATTGACGCCAACTACATGGACATGATGAACTACGCCGTCTTCGGACTCATCAAACTGACCTTCGGAGAATGAACAGCAAATTACAATGGACTGTGGTGAACACATGCCGCCTGGTAGTGTCCGCCACTTTCGTTTTTTCGGGTCTTGTCAAACTCATTGACCCCCACGGCACAGCTTACAAGATTCATGACTATCTTGTAGCACTACAGCTCATCGACCTCTTCTCGGCAGACTACCTGACGCTCATCAGTTCCATCGCGTTGGGCGTGATGGAGTTCACATTGGGGATTCTGCTTTTCTGCAGCATCCGACGCCGCAGTACCATTGTCCTCATGGCCCTCTTGACGTCATTCTACACACCCCTCACGCTGTGGCTGGCCATCACCGATGCCGTAACGGACTGCGGCTGTTTTGGTGATGCCGTGCATCTTTCCAACTGGCAGACTTTCGGTAAAAACATCGTATTGCTGGCAATGTTGGCATTGCTGTGGTGGCAACGCAACCGGCTCTCGCGTCTTGTCTCGCAGCCACTCCAGTGGTTGGTGTCACTGTACTCTGTCCTATATGCGCTCTTCTTGGCCGGCTTGTGCCTCTATGGCGAGCCGATTATAGACTTCCGCCCGTTCCACATCATGCAACACATCCCCACTGCGATGCAGTGGCCTGAAGACCCCAAGGCTCTGCCCGAGATTCTGGATTTCAATGTGGAACCCCTTGACGGCAATGCCGACAACACCACGGAGGCCATTCTCGCGGATTCCTCCTACACGTTCCTACTCACGGCACCGCATCTGGAGCAGGCAGACGACAGCAACCTGGAGACCATCAACGCACTATGCGACTATGCCCAAAAATATGGCTATCGGTTCCTCTGCCTCACAGCTTCCGGCGACAGCGCCATTCATCGCTGGCAAGACATGACGGGGGCCGAATACCCCTTTGCTTTCACCGATGAGCTGACCCTGAAGACCATGGCGCGAAGCAATCCGGCTCTGCTGTTGCTGCACAACGGAACCATCGTTGGCAAATGGAGCAATCGCACGATGCCCAGGGAAGAGGTGCTGACGCGCTCACTTGCGAAGCTGGATATCGCACATCCACGCTTTGAGGACTACCGGCGAATCGTGCTCACACTGCTGTTGTGGTACGTCGTGCCGCTAGCAATTCTCATCCTGATCGACCGAGCCTATGCCAGCATCCGATGGTGGCATCGGAAACAAAAGCGAACTGACGCAAGCGTGAAAAAATAGCTCCAAGTGCGAAAAACTTACATTCTGTGCACATTCTCCCATCAAAAAGCGCTATCTTTGCACCCGAAAAAGCGAAGTATTTAATTCAACCTATAAAAATATTAAGAACATGAGAAAGAAAATCGTAGCAGGAAACTGGAAAATGAACCTCAACCTGCAAGAAGGTATGGCACTCGCCAACGAACTTAAAGCAGCCCTCGCTGCTGAAAAGCCTAACTGCGATGTCATCATCTGCACGCCCTTCATCCACCTTGCAAAGGTTGCTGACATCGTGGCCGGCACCGTTATAGGTCTGGGCGCTGAGAACTGCGCTGACAAAGAGAAGGGCGCTTACACCGGTGAGGTGAGCGCTGCTCAGGTCAAGAGCACCGGTGCACAGTATGTCATCCTCGGCCACAGCGAGCGTCGCGCCTACTATGGCGAGACCGCTGAAATCCTGAAGGAGAAGGTGAACCTCGCTCTCGCCAACGGCCTGAAGGTCATCTTCTGCATCGGCGAAGTGCTGGAGGAGCGCGAGGCCGGCAAGCAGAACGAAGTCGTCGGCAGCCAGCTCGCTGACAGCCTCTTCGACCTCACCGAGGAGCAGCTCGCCAACATCATCCTCGCCTACGAGCCCGTGTGGGCCATCGGCACCGGAAAGACCGCTACCGCTGAGCAGGCTGAGGACATGCACGCCTTCATCCGTGGCGTCATCGCCGGTCGCTTCGGCGAGGCTGCTGCTGAGAACATCAGCATCCTCTATGGTGGCAGCTGCAAGCCCAGCAACGCCAAGGAAATCTTCTCGAAGCCCGACGTGGATGGCGGCCTCATCGGCGGCGCTGCCCTCAAGTGCGCCGACTTCAAGGGCATCATCGATGCTTGGAACTAAAGCAGGAGAAATAATCATCACCGGAATAAAAGGTAATTGTAAATGATAAAGAATTATTATTTATTATTTATTATTTGTTTATTCCCCTTAGGGGCTTCCGCTCAAGAAACATTCACCCAGCACCTCACCCGCCCAGTGGCGGGTGAGGGCACGGTGGTGCTTCATCAGGATGCCGAGATTGAAGCCCTGGTCAATTCCCCCGCTGTTCATACTGCTAATCATAGCAACACCGTCAAACCCGTTCATCAGGGTCATACCGAAACGGACAGCACATCTCTCGCTGCCGATCCCATGCGCGAGGTGCACAGCAGCCACCGCTCTCAGATGGTCGGCTACCGCATTCAAGTCTATGCCGGCGGTAATAGCCGCAAGTCGAAGTCCGAGGCCCATTACATGGGTAATCTCGTACGTTCAAACTTCGGTAATGAGATGGCAGTTTACACCAGCTTCATTTCTCCACGATGGGTTTGCCGTGTCGGTGATTTCAAAAGTCGTGAGGAAGCAGCTGAACAGCTACGTAAAATGCGTGCTACGCAGAAATTCAGCGAGGCGAGCATCGTGAAGAGTAAAATATATGTCTATTACTAAGCAGCAACAACAGGACGCTCTCGCTGAGCATTATTCCGACATCCTACAACTCTTGGGAGAAGATCCTTCACGTGAAGGTCTCCTCAAGACCCCCATCCGCGTAGCCCGAGCTTGGATGGAACTTACGCGCGGCTACGATGAAGATCCCATAGCCATCCTGCGCTCCGCCCTCTTCAAAGAGAGCTACCACAATATGGTCGTGGTGCGCGATATTGAATTCTACTCCCTCTGTGAACACCACCTCCTACCCTTCTTTGGTCACGTACACATCGCCTACATCCCCAACGGCGAGATTACAGGACTCTCCAAACTCGCACGCATCGTCAACACCTTCAGCCATCGCCTGCAGGTGCAGGAACGCATGACCGAAGAGATTGCCCATTGTATCCAGGATGCCCTCAACCCGCAGGGTGTCATGGTCGTCGTCGAAGCCCGTCACCTCTGCATGCAGATGCGCGGCGTGGCCAAGCAGGATGCCAACACCACCACCATGCACTACATCGGCGCCTTTGAGCACGCCGAGACACGTCAAGAGTTCCTCAACCAGCTCTTCAAGGAGTAAACAGAAGACCAGCTCTTCAAGGAGTAAGCCGAAGGCCATGGTCCTCACGCGAGTTCCACGCATGGAATTCCCCATAAGAGTTTACTCTTATTGTTTTTGCCACCAGTGGCAAAACCATTTGCCACTGGTGGCAAATCTATTTATCATGTGTGATAAAACGTTTTATTACATGTGATAAATCCCCGCACGCTGTACTTTTATAGGCATATTTGCACATGAAATATACATTATCTCCACCTTTTTATGACTATCTCCACCTGCTTAACATCTTATCATTAAATGAAATAGCTGTAAGCAGGTGGAGATATATGCAATTTTTGATTATAAGGAGATAGATAATTGGTTTGATGAGTTAATTAATAGGTTAACAAGTTAACAGGTTAACAGGTTAACAGGTTGGCAAGTTAACGGGTTAAAGGGTTAACAGGTTAACAAGTTGGCAAGTTAACGGGTTAAAGGGTTAACAGGTTGGCAAGTTAACAGGTTAACAGGTTAATAGGTTAACAGGTTAATAGGTTAACAGGTTAATAGGTTAATAGGTTAACAGGTTAATAGGTTAACAGGTTAATAGGTTCGAAGGGTGAGTTTGGCAGGCTTCAAGTCCTCGGCGGTAGCGGTGAGGGTGACGACGGCGGGGGTGGTGCCGGCACGGAGGATGGCGAGGGCGCGACCTTCGTAGAGGCAGCGGTGGTTCACAAGTTGTGTGAGTTCATCGCTATAGTGGTCACCGGAGCTGACAGCAGCAAGCCTCACCCCTAACCCCTCTCCCGTGGGCGAGGGGGACTTTGAGGATGGAGTGGAATCTATTGTGAAGGTGACGTCAAAGTTGGCGGTCGGGACGACCCTTCCTTTCTTGTCGATGGCCTCCACGCGGACGTGTTGGAGGTCGATGCCGTCGGCGCGCCAGAAGGTGGCCCCCCCTACGGCCCCCAAGGGGGCTTCTTTACCTTTGTGAACAGAGGATGAAGGTGTTGTGGTCCCCTTAGAGTTGAGGGTTGGGGGAAGGTCGGGGACAAGGCGCAAGGCGACGGCCGGTCCGGCGGTTTCCTCGCGATGGCGAGCGACAATCTTGCCGGCATTGCGGGCGATGGCCTCGATATAGCCGGGTTCATAGTTGAACTTATCCCAGCGGATCTGGTTGCGGGCCTTCGGGTTGCTGCGGTCGTTCTGCTTGCGGCCAAGGCTCTTACCATTCATAATCAACTCTACTTCGTCGCAGTTGGTGTAGATAGTGAGATTAAGGGCTTCGCCGGACGTACGCGTCCAATGATCGATGAGGCGGCGGATGCGCTGCTTCACGCCGTTCCACTCGATGTCGCGGCTCTGCTCCTGGAAGCAGAGGTGCACGGTGGGCTCATCGGAGAAGATGCTCTTGGCGAGATAGGCGTTGGGCTTCGTGGTGAGGTCGATGTAGAAGACGCCTTGCGCCCAGCCCTTCGCAGGCCAGCCTTGGCTCTCGCCGAGGTAGTCGATGGCGCCCCAGTAGGCGAGGCCGATGACCTTTGAGAGGTCCATCTCGTAGTAGTTGGGACCCATGGCAGCGGTGGTGGCCTCGCTCTGGTAGAACATCATCCAGGGGAACTTCCGGCCGTCGCCAGGGAAGTACATATACCTATAATTATAGGCGGCGATATCGGTCTCCATCACGAGGGGTGCCGGCAGGGAGTCGGTCTCGAGGGAACGGCCACGGGGGTGCATAGCGACGGTGATGAGGCGCGAATCGTCGTAGCGCAGCAGCAGCTGTTTCTGCATGCGGTAAGGCGTCACGCCCCAGTCGGCGTAGGGGATATTCCAATAGGTCTGCAGCTCGTTGCCGAGACTCCAGAAGACGATGCTGGGGTGGTTGCGGTCGCGCCGTATCCACTCTGGGATGTCGTGCTGCCAGAGCGCCGTCCACTCCGCACGGCCACCGCAGTACTGCGTCAGCCATTTGTCATAGAGCTCATCCACCACAAGGATGCCGAGGGAGTCGCAAAGGTCGAGGAGACTCTCGCTGTAGGGGTTGTGGGAGGTGCGGATATGGTTGAAGCCGAACTCCTTGAGCAGTCGCAAACGTTTCTCTATGGCACGCGGATAGGCGGCAGCGCCGAGGGCGCCGAGCGTGTGGTGGTTGGCGATGCCCTTGAGGATGACCTTACGGCCGTTGAGTTTCATACCGAACTCGGGCGAGAACTCCAGCTGGCGGATGCCGAAGCGCGACGAAGTGACATCTATGACAGCACCGTCGGCGTTGAGGAGCTCCACGTGCAGCGTGTAGAGGAAGGGGTCGTCGATGTCCCAACGATGGGCGCCGGGCAGTACGATGGCAGGCAGATCATACTCGCGTGTCTTCTGGTTGCTGCGGAAACGCTGCTCGGAAGTCTGCTCCGCCACGCAGACACCTTTATTATCTGTCACACGCGCACGAAGGGTGACGGTCTTCAATCCCTTCTCGTTGGCTGTCAGTTCCACGCGAGCGAAGATGCTGTCGGTACCGTTAGTAGTGATACGCAGGGGATGACGCGTGAAGAAGTTGACGGGGTCGGTGGTGATGAGGTGCACATCGCGGTAGAGGCCAGCACCGGTGTACCAACGGCTGTTGTTGGCGGCACGAGTGTCAGCGCGCACGGCAAGCACATTCTTCTCGCCCCACTTCAGGAGCCTCGTGATGTCGGCCTCGAAGCCCAAGTAACCATAGTCTGTTTTGCCGATGAAATGGCCGTTTAAGTAGGCATCACCCACATATAGGATGCCCTCGAAATCGATAAGCACACGACGGCCACGCCAAGATTCATCCGGTGTGAAAGTCTTGCGGTACCAGCCGATGCCCATCTCCTTGAAGCCACGGGGGGATAGGCGGCTCTTCACATTGGCGCCCGGGTCGCTGGTATCGGGGCGCTCGTCCTCGCCGGGAGCTACCCATGGCTGCTCGATTTGGAAGTCATGGGGGAGGTCAACGGCGCGCCAGTCGGCATCGTCAAGGGTCAAGCTGGCACCGTCAGCAATATCGCCGGCATGGAAGCGCCAACCGAAATTCCAAAGGATGGAGGTGCGAGGATGGGAAGCCGCGGAAGAAGCCGTTGGCACAGCGGAGGGGGCGGCGGAGAGAGCAGGGGCGATGGAAAGGAGGGTGAAGAGAGAGAGGGAGAAAAGGAAGTGGTGAGGGACAAGTTTGTGCATAGTGCGGTGTGCGCTTGAATTTTGTTAAAAAATATTTATTTTGAGAGGAGAGCCTCAGCAATGGTGAGGTCGAAGGGTGTCGTGATCTTGATGTTCTCGCGGTTGCCTTCCACGAGGGTGACGGGATGGCCGAGGGCCTCGACGACGGAGGCGTCATCGGTAAAGGCTTCTGTATAGGGCTGTTCGTAGGCGCGGAGGAGTAAGGGGAGCTGAAAGGTCTGGGGTGTCTGCACGAGGCGGTAGAGGGAGCGGTCCACGGTGATGGACCCACCCCCTTCCCCTCCCGCGAGGGAGGGGTGAAGCTGGCGCGAAGATGGAGAAAGAAGTTGGCGGACGGTTTCGACGACGGGGATGACGGGGACAACGGCACCATGCTGGCGGGCAGCGTCGAAGGTGCGACGGATGACCTCCTCACTCACAAAAGGTCGCACGCCGTCGTGGACAGCCACGAGAGAGGGCTGAGGGTTCTCCAAGTGTGGAGCGTCCCGTTGGGCCGAGCGGAGGACTGAGGGCTGAGCGGAGGAGAGGCTTCTAAGACCGTTCTTCACGCTATGGAAGCGCGTCGCGCCACCGTCGGCAATGGTGTGCGGGAGCGTGAAATGGTGCTGGCGGCAGAGGTCGTGCCAAAAAGCCTGCTGGTCCTTGGGGAGCACCAGGATGAGGCGAACACCTGGGATGGCACGCTCGAAGGCTTCGAGCGTGTGCATCAGCACAGGGCGTCCGCCTATCGGCAGAAACTGCTTAGGCAGGTCAGCGCCCATACGCAGCCCCTTGCCGCCGGCAACGATGATAACCGAATTCATTAATCTTGAATGAAAAATGAATGAAAGAAAAGTGAAAAATAAAGATTACTTTTCACTATAGAGCATACCCTTTGCAAGGGCGTCGGCGGTGGCTTTGTCCTTCAGACGCTCCACGATGGCGTAGCCGAACTCGAAGACGGCAGCGGGGCCCTTGCCAGTGATAAAGAGGCCGTCCTGTTCCACGAGAGCACCGGTGTAGGTAGCACCCTTGAGCTCGGTCTCGAAGCCGGGGTAGCAGGTGGCACGCTTGCCATTGAGCAAGCCCAGTCGTCCCAGCACCAGCGGCGCAGCACAGATGGCGGCCGCGGGACGGCCGAGATGGACGTGGTCAATCAGGCGCTCATTCAGGTCTGCACAGGCGGCGAGGTTCGTGGCGCCGGGTAGTCCGCCGGGGAAGATGAGCATGTCGGCATCGAAAAAGTCAACCTCACTAAGCAGGGCGTCGGTCTCCACGCGGATGCCGTGGGCGCCGGTGACGGTGCGCTGACCAGTGATAGAAACGATTTGCAGGTCGAGGCCTGCACGGCGGATGATGTCGGCGGTGCCGAGAGCCTCAATCTCCTCGGTGCCGGTAGCGAAGAATAAGTAGATCATAGTTAAAGACCCACCCCCTTGCCCCTCCCTTGTAAGGAGGGGAGTAGAATGTATTCGACTACTGGAAGGCTTTCAGGGTCATTAGTTTACAGATTATTAATGATGTTGAATTATCAAATATAATTACTCCCCGCCCTATAAGGGAGTGGCAGGGGGAAGGGTCCTAAGACAGGCCAAATACTTCTTGATAGTTTCTTCGAGGCCGAAGTAGAGGGCGTCGCAGATGAGGGCATGGCCAATGCTGACCTCGTCGAGCCAGGGAATCTGCTGATGGAAGTAGGCAAGGTTCTGGAGGCTGAGGTCATGGCCGGCGTTCAGGCCGAGGCCGAAGGTGCGGGCGGCCTCGGCGGCGCGGATGAAGGGGGCGATGGCGCTGCCGGGGTCGGTTGCATAAGCGGCAGCATAGGGCTCGGTGTAGAGCTCCACGCGATCGGCGCCGGCACGGGCAGCGTAATCAACCATCTCCTCATCGGCATTGACGAAGATGCTGACACGGATGCCAGCCTCGCGGAAGCGGGCGGTGACATCGGTGAGGAAGTTGAGATGAGTCTTCGTGTCCCAGCCGTGGTTGCTGGTAATCTGGTCGTGGCCGTCCGGCACGAGGGTCACCTGCGTGGGGCGGTTCTCCAGAACGAGGGCGATGAACTCCGAGATGGGGTTGCCCTCGATGTTGAACTCCGTGGTGAGACGGGGCTTCAGGTCGCGCACATCCTGATAGCGGATATGCCGCTCATCGGGACGGGGATGTACGGTGATGCCCTGCGCCCCGAAACGCTCACAGTCCAGCGCCACCTGCAGGACATTGGGGTTGTTGCCGCCACGTGCGTTGCGGATGGTGGCCACCTTATTAATATTAACACTCAGTTTTGTGGACATATAACAAATTTACAATTTGACGATTTACAATTTACAAAGAACTATTAACGATGAACAGGTGAGAGTTACGCGTTAAAACGATGCCGCAAAGATAAGATGAAAGAGTGAAAAATGAAAAATAAAAGCGTGAAAAGTGAACGATCGAGTCCAAAAAACAAGAAAATGAACGCTTCGGATAAAAAAAACGAGGGTTTCTGCACACTAACTCTCAACTTTTCAGTATCTTTGCGCGCTCTCGAGAGAAGCATGAAGATTCCGGGGACATAGCTCAGCTGGCTAGAGCGCAGCGTTCGCAACGCTGAGGTCGCGGGTTCGATTCCCGTTGTCTCCACCAATATCTTACCTATGCACAAACTCCGTTTTGCACTCTTTGGAAATGTCTTCCAAGCCAAAAAATCGGCTTCGGTACAGGAATTGCTCAGCTTGTTGAAGGAACAGCAGGCTGAAATACTAATTGATGAGCCTTTCCATCATTACCTGCAGAGCGAGCTACAGATACAAATTCCGGCTGTACGGCTGATTCGCGGCGACGACTTTGCCGCCGACTACGTCATCTCCATGGGTGGCGACGGCACGTTCCTTGAGGCGGCACGGCGCGTAGGCGACAAGCAGATTCCTATTCTGGGCGTAAACATGGGTAGGCTTGGCTTTCTGGCTGACATCACCCCTGATGAGCTGCCCGCTGCTATACGTCAGATTTATGATGGTGACGTCCATGTGGAGGAACGCAGCGTTTTGCAGTTGGAGTATGACAAAGGGAATCCTGAAGGGTATCCCTTTGCGCTCAATGAGGTGGCGGTGCTGAAACGAGATATGTCCTCCATGATCTCCATCCGGGTGGCGATTAACGGCGAATACCTGACGACTTATCAGGCCGATGGCCTCATCATCAACACCCCCACTGGCTCTACGGGTTACGCCCTCAGCGTGGGAGGCCCGATTATGCAACCTGGCAGCCACACACTTGGCATTGTCCCTGTGGCGCCACACTCCTTGACTGTACGTCCTGTGATGCTGACCGATGACTCAGTCATCACCCTTTCCGTGTCAGCCCGCACCCATCGTTTTCTCGTCGCGCTTGATGGCCGTAGCGAGAAATGCACTGAGGGCATCCAACTGACCATTCGTCGTGCACCTTATCAAGTCAAAATACTGAAACGCCCCGACCAGAGTTTCTTCCGCACATTAAGGATGAAACTGATGTGGGGCACAGATGTGAGAGGATGAAAAGCGAGAAAGGATATAGTACACGTCAGGTGCTCATCTGGTTCTGGCAGATCTTCCAGCAGGTGAAGTTGCAGTCGTTCATCAACACGGTGAGCAGCATTGCACGTGTACTATTGGATTTCGCATTTATCTGGGCCACGAAACACGCCATCGATATTGCTACGGGCGGCGTCTCGCACTCGTCCTTTGGCCCCTCAACGCTCTTCCAGGCTGGCATATTGCTGATTGTTGTGATGATTTTGCAGCTGGCGTTGGGTTATATGGGCCGATGGATGGCTGCCCTCTTGGGTGTCGAAGCCAAAAAGCGTATGCAACGCCGTCTCTTTGAGCACTTGCTGCGCAGTGAGTGGCATGGCCGGGAAAAGCGCCACAGCGGTGATGTACTGAACCGACTCGTGAGTGACAGCCAGACCGTGGTGGCCATAGTCACTGATACGCTTCCCCAAGTCATAGCCGTGCTGGTGCGCCTGTTCTGCGCCTTCTTCTTCCTCTTCACCATGGATTCGATGCTGGCTATTGGCGTGACTATCATCTTGCCGGTCTTCATCCTCTTAAGCCGTGCATACATCAATCGAATGAGAGCCATCACGCGCGATGTTAGAAAGACCGACAGCCACATTCAAGCCACGTTGCAGGAGAGTATTCAGCATCGCGTAATCCTGAAGACGCTGGGGCGTGTTCAGTTGATGGTCAAAACGCTGATGCAGTTGCAGAACACCTTGCGTCAGCAGGTGCGTCATCGTACGCTTTTCTCATCAACTTCGAACCTGGTACTGAATCTGGGCTTTGGTATGGCATATTTGTTCACGTTCCTTTGGAGTGCCAATCGCCTGCTCGAAGGCACAATTACCTTTGGTATGATGACGGCGTTTATTCAGTTGTGCGGTCAAATTCAAGGCCCCTTCCGTGAGCTAACGCGTTTTATTCCTACCATTATCAGCAGCTTCACTGCCGCCGAGCGTCTCATGGAGTTGGAGGAAATCCCCTTGGAGTCTGATGGCAAGCCAGTACTCTTCACCAAGAGCGTAGGCCTGCGTGTCTCAGATGTCTCCTTCGCTTACGACATCAAGAATCGCCAGATTATCAGTCATGCCAACTATCATTTCCCTCCAGGCTCGTCCACCGCAATTTTGGGTGAAACAGGTGCTGGCAAGACCACGCTCATCAGAATGATTCTGGCGTTGTTGCAACCTACCGATGGTGAAATCGTGATGTACGAGGAGGGCAACGAGGAGCAGGGCGTCCGCGTCAGCCCCCGTACACGTTGCAATTTAGTCTATGTTCCTCAGGGCAACACGCTCTTCAGCGGCTCGCTGCGATGGAATCTCCGGCTAGGTAATCCCGATGCTACCGAAGCAGAGATGCAGGAGGCGCTGGAGCTGGCTTGTGCTGATTTTGTTCAGGACCTCCCCGACGGCCTCGACACGGTCATCGGTGAAGGTGGCGCAGGTCTCTCCGAGGGACAGGCACAGCGTATCGCCATTGCGCGTTCGTTGCTCAAGCATGGTGCCATCCTGTTGCTTGACGAAGCCACCAGCGCCCTTGACCAAATCACAGAACAGACCCTGTTGAACAATCTCATTCAACACTACAATCGCCGTGCCGTTAAGCCGACGCTCATCTTCATCACTCACCGTCCTGCTGTCCTGCAACACTGTTCGCAGATCATCACCCTAGAAAGACAACCCTACGCTACTAAGGCGTGATATCTCCGTGCGCTCGGCTATGCCACTTTGCCATAAGACGAATGTTTCATTATTCCCTCCTTTCCTTAATCAAGAACTGGACATTGCCTATCGCTATTGCAGTAGGCGTGCTATCCTATCTGCTCTTTGCCTACATCCCAGCCCTTGACGCTGCCGGTGACAGTCTTTTTCCGATCTTCGAGACATTGCTGCCGTTGACCCTCTTTTGCACGCTGTTTGTGACATTCTCCAAGGTTGACTTCCATCTGATGCGGCTTCAACGCTGGCATCTCATCATCCTTTGTGCCCAACTTGTGCTCATAGCTGTGTTAACTCTCATGGGTGAAAGTGCAGAAGGAGGATATAAACTTCTCATTGAAGCTGTCCTCATGTGTGTCATCGCTCCCTGTGCCTCTGCTTCACCTGTCGTGACGGCCAAATTGGGCGGCGACCTTACCCAGATGACCACCTTTGTGCTGCTATCGTCGCTGACGGCTTCGCTACTCATTCCTGCTATTTTTCCACTGTTGGAGCCCCATCCTGGGGTGACGTTCATGGTGGCTTTCTGGCTCATCCTCCGTCGGCTGTCGGCTGTTCTGCTGTTGCCGCTGCTCTTGGGCGTCATTGTCCGTCATTGGGTGAAACCTTTATATAAATGGTTTATGCACACGCCCGATTTGGGTTTCTATTGCTGGAGCGTCTCGCTGGCCATCACCACGGGTATCACAGTTCGGAATATTGTCCGCAGCCATGCCGGTGGCTCTCTCCTGGCGGCCATTGCTGCGCTGACCTTTCTCACCGCCATCCTTCAGTTTGTCATAGGGCGTTTCATCGGATATGCCGTCGGCGAAAAAGTTTGCACGGGTCAAGGGATGTTCCAAAAGAACACGGGGCTGGCTATCTGGATAGCCTATGTCTATCTCACGCCCATAGCTTCCATCGGTGCCGGTTGCTATGTGTTGTGGCAGAATATCATCAATTCCTACGAACTCTGGCAGCACCGAAGTAGCGTCTTTCCAAGCCCTGGCACAGCAACAGCGCCCACAGCATAGAGAAAAAACAGACGCCCGTGACGGCGCTCTCAATGCCCAATGGCGCAAAGGGGACACAAGACAGAGAAAACAGCAAGCTGTATGCTATCAGACGTTGGCGGCGAAATGTCCGCAAGAGATCTTTACGTCCCCAAGAAGTTGTTGACAACCAGAAAGTAAGCCCCAATGCCAGCATGAAAATCTTCGTATCCCAAAGCAAGCCAAGAACCATCGTAGTACGGTTCGTTAGCACCTGCAAATCGGGCATCAGACTGGGGAACTGGTCGCGCGTAGAGAACTTCAACACCGTACCTACCAGCCAGCCAATCACCATGGGCCAGCATGCCAGACGGAAGAACTCGTTGCGGCGCTGCCAAGCCAGCAGCAGGAAAGCCAGACACAACGGAAGCGTGATACCGTCATGTGTAAAGCTGCAGAAAATGCCCATGAGCAGCATGAGCGCGTAAGCAATCTTGAAGTTCTTGCGGCTGATTCGTTTGTATTGTGTCAGGAAAAAAGGTACGATGCACTGAGACCCAAGTTCTATCAAAGCATCTTCATCGCGGGAGAAATAAAGATGCGAGCCCGGAGAAAACAGCAGAATGAATCCTGCTGTCACGACGAGCTCCATCGCTGTACGGTCTGTACCCAAGAACCGTGCTATCAGCCACACCAGCAACGTGAACAATAATGCTGTTGCAGGTATGATAATTCTCGGATCCCATATATAGCCATCCGCTTTTGGAATGAGCAACAGTGACAGGCACACGAGCAGAAAGATTAAGAGGTATGTGAGTCTTTTCATACGTTTTGTGGCGCAAAGGTACAAATAAGTTTATAGTTTAAAGATTAAAAATTATAGTTTTTCAACTAAAACGTCTTGTTTTGCCGTTTCCAACTGACAAGATGGCAGGATGTCGCACTTTGGCACGCCTTTCGCTCATGTAGAAATGCAAGTAATTCACTCAACTCAATAAAAACAAATCACTATGAAGATTCAACCCCTTGCAGACCGAGTGCTCATTGAGCCCGCTGCAGCAGAAGAAAAGACCGTCGGCGGCATCATTATCCCCGACACCGCCAAAGAGAAACCCCTTCAGGGTAAAGTAGTTGCCGTTGGCAAAGGCACCAAGGATGAAGAGATGGTGCTGAAGGCTGGCGACACCGTGTTATATGGCAAGTATGCCGGCACTGAGCTGGAGTTCGAAGGCCAGAAGTACCTCGTGATGCGCCAGTCGGATGTCGTTGCAGTTCTGGCCTAAGCCATCATTGCAAGACACCTTATTTAAACCTTAAACGTTCAACTTTAAACTGCGGATGGATGTCCGCATAGAATCATGGCAAAAGAAATCAAATTCAATATCGAAGCCCGCGAGCAGATGAAGCAGGGCGTGGATCAGCTGGCCAATGCTGTCAAAGTGACACTTGGTCCGAAAGGTCGTAATGTAATTATCGAGAAGAAGTTCGGTGCTCCCCAAATCACCAAGGACGGCGTCACTGTCGCCAAGGAGATTGAGCTGGCCGATGCCTTCCAGAATGCCGGCGCACAGCTCGTCAAGAGTGTAGCCTCCAAGACAGGCGATGATGCCGGCGACGGCACCACCACCGCCACCGTGCTGGCACAGGCCATCGTTCGCGAGGGCTTGAAGAATGTCACCGCAGGTGCTAACCCCATGGATCTGAAGCGTGGCATCGACAAGGCCGTAGCCAAGGTCGTGGAGAGCATCAAGGGCATGAGCGAGCAGGTCGGCGACGACTACAACAAGATTGAGCAGGTGGCCACTGTCAGCGCTAACAACGATCCTGAAATCGGTAAGCTGCTGGCCGATGCCATGAAGAAAGTTTCCAAGGACGGCGTCATCACCATCGAGGAGGCTAAGGGCCGCGACACCACCATCGGTGTTGTCGAGGGTATGCAGTTTGACCGCGGCTACCTCTCCGCTTACTTCGTCACCAACACGGAGAAGATGGAGTGCGAGATGGAGAACCCCTATATCCTCATCTACGACAAGAAGATCTCCAACCTCAAGGACTTCCTGCCCATTCTGGAGCCCGCTGTGCAGACCGGCCGTCCGCTGCTCGTCATCGCAGAGGATGTCGATAGCGAAGCTCTCACCACCCTCGTCGTCAACCGTCTGCGTGGCCAGCTGAAGATCTGTGCCGTCAAGGCTCCTGGCTTCGGTGATCGTCGCAAGGCTATGCTCGAGGATATCGCCATCCTCACCGGCGGCGTAGTCATCAGCGAGGAGAAGGGGCTGAAGCTCGAGCAGGCTACCATCGAGATGCTCGGCAGCGCCGACAAGGTGACCATCAGCAAGGACAACACGACGATTGTCAGCGGTCACGGTCAGAGCGAGCTCATCAAGGATCGTATCAACCAGATCAAGAATGAGATCCAGAACACCACCTCTTCTTATGATAAGGAGAAGCTGCAGGAGCGTCTCGCTAAACTCAGCGGCGGTGTGGCAGTCCTCTATGTCGGTGCTCCCTCTGAGACCGAGATGAAGGAGAAGAAGGACCGCGTTGACGACGCCCTCTGCGCTACCCGCGCAGCCATCGAAGAAGGTATCATCCCCGGCGGCGGTGTAGCCTACATCCGCGCCATCAAGGCCCTCGACGGCCTACAGGGCGAGAACGCCGACGAGACCACTGGTATCCGCATCGTGGAGCGCGCCATTGAGGAACCGCTGCGCCAGATTGTCGAGAACGCGGGCCTGGAAGGCAGCGTCGTCGTGAACACCGTGAAGGGTGAGAAGGGCGACTACGGCTACAATGCCCGTGCCGACCGCTACGAAGACCTCCGCAAGGCTGGCATCATCGATCCTGCCAAGGTGGCACGCGTAGCCCTCGAGAACGCCGCCAGCATTGCCGGCATGTTCCTCACCACAGAATGCGTCATCTGCGACGCTAAGGAAGACAAGCCCGAAATGCCGATGGGCGGTGCTCCCGGCATGGGTGGCATGATGTAATCATCCAATTCAATATAAACAAGGAAGAATGAATCAGTGAGGGCGCTCTTGTGAGCGCTCTCACTTTTTTTTGTGTCTTCGTGCCGTGGTTCACGAAATAATTACTACCTTTGCAGCGCATTCGCATCAGTAAACTATCTTTTCCAACTCATCGACCTCTCAACTCCCATCACCTATCTGCCCGGCGTAGGCCCGCAACGTGCGAAGCTGCTGGAATCGGAACTGAATATCTCCACGTTCCGCGACCTGCTGTATTACTTCCCTTACAAGCACATTGACCGCACGCGCTTATACTATGTCCATGAGTTGACCCCCGAGATGCCTTTCGTACAGGTCAAAGGTGAAATTCTCAGCTTTGAGGAAGAGGGGCATGGGCGCAAACGCCGTCTTATTGCCCATTTCACTGATGGAATGGGACTTGTAGATTTAGTGTGGTTCCAGCCAGGGACATTCCGCTGGATCAAGAAAAACTACCTCATCGGAAAGCAGTATATTGTCTTCGGGCGCCCTGGTGTCTTCAAGGACAGAATCAACATTCCACATCCGGACATCGATCCCGCTGACAGTCTGCAGTTGGGCGCTATGGGGCTACAGCCCTACTACAACACCACAGAACGGATGAAGAAAGGCGGTCTCAACAGTCGCAGCATTGAGCGCTTCACTGGGACGTTGTTTGAGCACCTCTCATCCTCACCCCTCAATGACCCAGATCCCCTCCCCACCGCTCTCCGCCAACAGCTCAACCTCATCCCGTTGTGGCAGTCGCTTCACGACCTTCACTATCCCCCTTCGGCCGAGGCACTGCGAAAGGCCACACACCGTCAGAAGTTCGAGGAACTGTTCTTCATCCAATTAGGTCTTTTGCGCTTCGCCCGACTGCGTCAGCAGCAAGTATCGGGGTATGTCTTTGCCCATGTCGGCGAGCACTTCAACACCTTCTATCGCGACTATCTCCCCTTTGAACTGACCAATGCGCAGAAGCGTGTCATCCGTGAGATGCGGCATGACATGGGCAGCGGCAAGCAGATGAACCGCCTGCTGCAAGGTGATGTCGGCAGCGGCAAGACGCTGGTGGCACTGATGACGATGCTCATCGCTCTCGACAACGGCTATCAGGCCTGTCTCATGGCACCTACTGAGATACTGGCCGAGCAGCATTATGCCACCTTCAAGGAGTTCCTGGGGGATATGCCTGTGCGTGTAGAACTGCTTACGGGAGCTGTGAAGGGTAAGCGCCGCAGGGAACCTATATTAAAAGGTACACGCGCGGGCGAGGTAAATATCCTGATTGGAACTCATGCGGTGCTCGAAGACACTGTGGCGTTCAACCGCCTCGGCCTTGTGGTCATCGATGAACAGCATCGCTTCGGCGTAGCACAAAGGGCTAAATTATGGAAGCGGCCCGCCGATGGTGCTGGGGCTGTTCCCCATGTCCTTGTGATGACCGCCACGCCTATTCCCCGCACCTTGGCGATGACCCTATACGGCGACCTCGACGTTAGCGTCATCGATGAGCTGCCACCTGGCCGCAAACCCATTGAGACACGCCACTTCTGGGAGGAGCGCACGGAAAGCCTTTATCGGGGTATTCGTGCGGAAATCTCCAAGGGACGGCAGGTCTATGTCGTCTATCCCCTTATCAAAGAGAGCGAGAAGATGGATATTCAAGACTTGGAGAACGGCTACGCTGACTTGTGTCAGGCCTTCCCAGACTTGCGTATTTCCAGGGTTCACGGCCAGATGAAATCGTCTGAGAAGGACGATGAAATGGATCGTTTTGTACGTGGCGAGACACAGATTCTCGTGGCCACCACCGTGATAGAAGTTGGCGTCAATGTGCCCAATGCCTCGGTGATGGTCATTCAGAACGCCGAGCGCTTCGGCCTGGCGCAGCTCCATCAGTTGCGCGGCCGCGTGGGTCGCGGTGCCGAACAGAGCTATTGTATTTTAGTTACCAAATACCAGATTTCTGCCGAGACGAAGAAACGCATTGAGATTATGTGCGAAACCAACGACGGCTTTGAGATTGCCGAGGCAGACCTAAAGTTCCGTGGCCCCGGCGACCTTGAGGGGACACAGCAGAGCGGAATGGCCTTCGACCTGCACATCGCCAATCTTGCACGCGACGGACAGTTGGTGCAGCTGGCTCGGGACACCGCCAATCATATTCTGGACGAAGACCCGCAGCAATGCAAGCCCGAGTATGCGTCGATGTGGCAGCACCTTCGCGACCTCGGCAAATCAGCCATAGACTGGAGTAATATATCCTAATGAAAACAGAACATCATGTTATCCAAGACCCATAGCGCAACCGTTGATGGCATCACCGCCATCCCTGTGACCATTGAGGTTCACCTCTCTTCCCTTTCCAAAGATTCCTCCAAGAATCACATGGTCATTGTCGGATTGCCCGATAATAGTGTAAAAGAGAGCCAGAGCCGTATTGAGGCGGCTTTGGCCAACAGCGGTTTCATTCTTCCTGCTCAGAACATCACCGTCAACTTGGCACCTGGCGATATCCGCAAGGAGGGTACGGGCTTCGACCTGCCCATCGCCCTTGGCGTGATGGCCTCTAATGGCTTTGTGAGGCAGGGGAACCTGATGCACTATATGGTGTTGGGAGAACTCAGTCTCGACGGTAGTCTGCAGCCCATCCGCGGCGCGCTGCCTATAGCCATCAAGGCGCGTGAACTGGGCTATGAGGGCCTTATCGTCCCTGAACAGAATGTTCATGAGGCAGCTGTCGTCAATCGTCTAAAAGTCTATGGTGCACAGTCCTTACAGCAGGTAATGGATTTCTTCAATGGCAAAGCCAACGCGCTCACGCCTACTGTCATCGATACACGTGCGGAGTTCTACGCCCATCAAGGAGATTATGACCTCGACTTCGCTGATGTTAAGGGGCAGGAGAGTGTGAAACGCGCGTTTGAGGTGGCAGCTGCTGGCGGGCATAATCTGATTAT
This sequence comes from Prevotella sp., assembly GCA_015060555.1. Taxonomy (GTDB): domain Bacteria; phylum Bacteroidota; class Bacteroidia; order Bacteroidales; family Bacteroidaceae; genus Physcousia. Next base: position 12,143 of record SUYG01000040.1, on the reverse strand, counting down.
GGTAGGCCCTCCGGGTGCCGGCAAGAGCATGATGGCACGCCGTCTGCCCAGCATCCTGCCGCCGCTGTCGCTGGCTGAAAGTTTGGAAACGACGCAGATACACAGCGTGGCCGGTCAGGTCAAAGGTGGCACGGGCCTCATCACCGAGCGTCCTTTCCGTTCACCCCATCACACGGTGTCGCAGGTAGCCCTCGTAGGCGGTGGTGCCAACCCCATGCCCGGCGAGATATCTTTGGCACATAATGGAGTGCTGTTCCTCGACGAACTGCCGGAGTTCCAGCGTTCCACACTTGAGGTGTTGCGCCAGCCGCTAGAAGACCGAAAGATTACGGTCACACGTGCCAAATACAGTATTGAGTACCCATGTAACTTCATGTTTGTGGCTTCCATGAACCCGTGCCCCTGCGGCTACTACAACCATCCCACAAAGGCTTGTCAGTGTACACCCGGACAGATACACAAGTACTTAAACAAGATCAGTGGTCCGCTGCTGGACCGCATAGAAAAACAGTACGATGATTTTGTGGTCCGGAAATTATTTGTTAAATTTGCAGCCTAAAAGGTTTCCTTTATGGGCAAAGTTATTCTTTTTACTCGTGTTTCGACACAGCAGCAACATCTTGAATCACAAGAAGATTCGCTTAGAAGAGCCGCTATTGCAGATGGTTTTTCTGAGGATCAGATGATTGTGATTGGAACTAAAGAAAGTGCAATCAAACTGGAGGAAGAAGAACGCCAGGGCCTCCAGGAATTGAAAAAGGAGCTGGCAAAAGGTGACGTTAACATTATTTACATCTTCGAGCTTTCGCGCCTATCCAGAAAACCCAAAGTACTTTATTCAATTCGTGACCAACTTCTCGAAGCAAAGGTACAGCTAAAGTGCCTTAACCCATCCTTTACCCTACTCAATAATGACCGCACTCAATTTGACAGTACGGCCTCACTTATCTTTTCTTTGTTCGGCGCTATGGCTGAACAGGAAATGATTGAGAAGAAAGAACGTTTCCATCGTGGTCGTAGGAGATTGGCAGAGGAGGGAAAGTACAATGGCGGTAACATTCCTTATGGCTATAAGATTGACAAAGAGCATGGCAAATTGATAGTTATAGACGAAGCGGATGCTGCTGTAGTACGAGAAATCTTTAACTTGTACGAAAGTGGAGTCTCACAGCCCCAACTAGCCAAAGAGTTCTATAGGCGTGGTAATCGAAAGATAACAATATCATTCCTAAATAATATCCTGAACAATGAACGCTATACAGGAAGGAAACATTGTTATCCTGGTTCCTCGTTTGAAAGGGTTTACCCGGTCATCATAACTCCAGAACAGTTTGACCGATGCCGTAAAATCGCATTGGAGAACAATACAACTGCCAACAAAGCAAGGTACGTCTACTATGCCCATAAACTAATTAGATGCAAGCAATGTGGCTGTTTTTGGTCTGCATCTGGATCCAAAGCTTACTACCATTGTTATGATGCTTTTAATACTATGCGTAAGTATGACCACTATTCTACACCCCAATGTACGAACAAGATAGGTATTAGCATAAACATTCTGGATAGTATTCTCTGGCACCTTTGCATAAAAGAGGAGGTTCGATATATAGTTAATGCAGCAAACGCAGAGGTTGCTGACTATAAAGAACGTATCGGAGTACTGGAACAAAAATTGTCTTTCATTGATGGTCGCTTAAAAATGCTTGATGAAAAGAAGGATCGTATTGTTGAGACCTATATTGACGGTTCTTTAAGCAAAGAAAGGAGAGACCAGAAATTTGCAGAGGTTGACAAAGAGAGAAAAGACATCCTTCTTGAACAGGTTGAATACCTGAACGAAAAGGAACATCTTGAAGGTTTGATGGTAGACCTGAGTGCTAAATATGACCTTAATGACGTAGGCAACATTGCAGGGCATCTTGATCGTATTTCAGCGTTGCAGGAGCGAATTGCAAGCATAACCAATGATAAAGAGCGTTCTGAAATTATTCATCGACATATCAAAAGTATAACGGTGGAAAATAGAGAAATAATGTATGCCTTTGGAATTGGAACAAGGATGGCTATGGCTCGTCTCATAACAATAACTTTCTATCGAGGTGAAACGGAATACTTCTATTATTTACCCAACACAGGCAAAGGTGGTATCGTATTGAGGGCAGATGAAAATGAAAAGGTCATAGAGAAAATGCGTTTCCAATACCTTCCCAGGTTCTTTGATGAAGGCAAAGACCGCCGCCATCGTGAAGAACGTGAACGTATTAAAGAGGAACGTGAAAGATTATACCCTGCCGACAAGTTCATATTTGCCTACAGTGGAATTGGAAAGTTCTTGAATGTTAGTGTGTCGATGGCTCACATGTATGTTACTAAAATGGGAATACTGAAGGATGCCCAGGTTGGAATTTGGCGTAAACAGACTGTTTATAACAAAGAAAAACTGGTTTTACTTCTGCGAGAAGGAGCCAAGACAGACCCTAAGATAAAAAGAATATGGGATAGAATGCCTGATAAGAACAAGAAGGTATGAGAAAGACGATAGATTATGACAAGTATAACGACTTTGTCAATCGGGCTATTAGTATAATCGAAGCGTCCAACTTTTCAGATGACGTAGATGATAAAGTTCGTAGTCTTTGTAGTGATTATATCTCGGATGACTTCGCTACATACAAACTAGGTACTGAAGAGTTCTTAACTTATGAGGATTATTGTTACCTCTTCCAGACTGCACTTGTCTTGGTATCATACATAGTTAGTGTGCCTGAACTATATAAAAAGCTCTTTAGGGATGACTCCTTAACACCTTCAGAATTTCTGAACATGGTGTATTACTATGAAACGAAGTCTGTTTGTATAGGCAGTTACATTAAGTTGGTTGATTTGTTCACCAATGCTTACAAAGGCATATCACTAGAGAAACTAGTTAAGAGCATTGATGAAGAAGAATTAGCTGACCTAGAAGATATTTCTGAAGTTGATTTCTATGACAGCATAAACAAATTTGGAATCAGGAATACAACACTTATTATTGACCAAGTGCAAGCCTCCCGTGAAACAAAAAACAATCTCAAAAATGCAGTTATAGATGATGACGAAGATACATTCTTCAAAATATGTAGACAAAATGACGTTGATTTCAAGAGAGCAGGATGGATAGCAAAGGTTTGGTATTCATTCAATGCAATGGGGTCACTTCTAAAAGCCCTGCAAAAAAATAACACGTTCCCAGAGGAAGAGTTTAGTAACTTCATTGGGGATAAGAATCTGTATTCTGACGATTTTTCGTCAGAAATGGCTTATAATGCACTATCGATTGCCACCTCCGATGATGCTATTTATTGTATGGACTTTTATGAGCTTCATAGAATTGTTTGTATTGCAGAGGGGTATATGATTGCTATGTACAAAAAGATGAAAAGCCTCTCTACAAGTGTGGCGGCCATGAAAGAACTTGGCGATTATATAATGTCTGAATACAACTACCTTTATGACGTTGTCACCATAGATAACTTTGATACTTGTAGATATAGAGTCTGTAGACCACTTGATATGTTTCGGGATATGTTTTTGACTCAATTACAGCTTCCTCTAAAATCAGGCAAAAAGAAGGATAAACGCGAGTATTACGAAGCCAACAGGAATCAGGATCAACAGTCTTGCATAGAAATCTATAAGGTCTTGGTAAATAATGACCTTTTAGCTTATGATGAAGATACATTCTATTCATTTATATATAGAATGTCATTTGATTATAAAGGAGACAAAGAGCCAATACAAATAGCCTGGAAAGGTAAAGCTTGTGAACTATACCAACTTATCTGGTGGTTTTCTGGGGATGGTGGAGATACAAGATTATGGAGTAAAAATGCGAAGTTCTTCTACCTCTCAAATGGAGAACCAATTAAGACCAACGGAGTCAAGAATCAAGCCATAGCTCTAACAAAGAGAATGGAAGCTATTATTAAGTCCCTAAAATAATAGCATACCCCCCCCTTTTTTAGGCCATCTATCAACAAGGATAGGTGGCTTTTTTATGCCCATATTTTCATAGTTTTCATAGTTTGGTTCACAACTTTCATGGTTCCAAGATAAGTTTTGCCTTTATTTTACCTTTGCACCAGAAATAAAAATAAAGCATTATGAAGCAAGAGAATAAGCTATCAACAACAGTTCATAAGCTCACGGCAAAGGGGAGCCTGAAGGACTACTTCTTGAACTTGTTTACAGCAAAGGTGAATAAGGTCAGTGAAGATGAACTTATCAAAGTGTCAATGGATTGGGGACGTTCTAAGTCCGAAGCCGAGTCTGATATTGCCAGAGTTGAAAACCTGTATGAAGCCGTTGACATCTTTCTCGACAAAGCTTTACTTGAATTAAAACCATCGTATAACATTCAAAAATGAATTAACTATGTGTAAAGTAGGCAATAAAAGGTCACGCCGGGTTAGCAACTATCGTAGCCGTCAGTATGTCAACCACTACAACAACAAGTGGAGTGTTGAGGTTAAGCCTAATGGGGTTGTTGAGGAAGCACCCATAGAGACTGTTATTGAGGTCATCGGGGAAGAGACCATGACTGAGAAGGAGCAGACCGCAAGTGTTGAGATTAATAGTAATGGTGTCAACCCAGAAACAGAATACATGTTTTGGAAGTATGCAGCCATCATTGCAGGGATTGGACTTGGCCTGTTTCTGTTGGGAAGTAAAGATTAACAAGATACATATTATTAACGATTAAACAAGAACTATTATGAAAGTAATAACAAACAACGCTAGCGCTTCTGTAGCAGGAGTAAAGGCACAGGTGAAAATTAAGAACGAGAACACCTTTAATGAGGGTGGTTATGAAAACATTCCCTTTGAGGATCGTAAAGCTGTAAAGCAACTTTTGGAGAAGTTAGCTCAATGGGGAAATGCTGATGCTGCCTACGAGTTGTTCGACCTCTATGTCAACGGTTATTTTGGTGAAGTAGAAGATAGAACAAGTCTCGAATATTTACGCCAAGCAGCTAACTTAGGCCACTCCGGGGCACTGTTCGTATTGGGTATGTATATAATAAATACTCCATCAACTGTTGAACTGTTCAATCATGCCGTTAAGCTTTTTTCGGAATCGGCTCGAAGAGGGTTCGCACATGCAGAAGGGGTTATGTCAGTAATGGCAAACGACCCCAAGGTAGCAAAGCATTGGAGACAGAAAGCATTGAAGCATGGCTGTTCCCAGAAAGATATAGAACTCTTTGAGAGTGTATTATTTATCCCATTACTGATGTTCGGTTGTCCCTCATTCAAAGCCTGATAGAGAGTCAAGTTCAAGAGAGGGTGGTAATACTTCTGCCCTCTCCCCCAAACAGAACACATAATAATATAATATAAAGATGAATAGGAATCAGAAAAAAGCAGCTGAGGTGAAGAAAGTAGCCAAGGCAGAAAAGAAGAACGCTCCCATTACCGAAGTAGAGGTTAGAGAGTTCGTAAACAACCACATCTTTGAGATCATCCTCCTGAGTGTGGCTAGTGAGGAATGGAATGGTAAACCGCTAGAAGAGGATAAGGTTTACCACTTGAACAAAGTGGGTGGTATCAAAATCTACTGGATAAGGGATAACCGTCGCTCATGGCAACGTGGAATGAAGATGTTGTCGGCTTGCACAAAGAATGGCATGACTACCCCAGCGGTTATCACGGACGCAAAGACAGCACTTGCATGGGGACTTGTTCTCATCGACCCTGCCACATGGGAAGAGGTCAAGGACGAGAACATAGAGGGAGCCTACTGTGTGATGGAAGGTCATGGCCGTTTCTATGCTTTCCTGATTGCTTTGGCTCTGGCAGCAAAGAATGGTACAGTTCCTTTTGACTACCACTTTGTCTATAGGCACTTTGATACTCCAGAGGACTTCGGCAAGGCTTATGTCTCTACCAACGCTGACATGACACGCACAACCACCAAGGATAGACTGGCTATTGCTGGCGCACGCTCGAAAGACCCCATCGTTATCTCGTATCTGGGTAAGATCCGCAACGACCACGCTATTCCCAAGGCTTCCTACTTCTGGACGGTAGGACGTGAGTTGAGCAAAGACGAGGTTACGAAACTGATTTACGGCAAAAATGATGCTCCCAAGTTCAATGAAGAGCTGTCTGGTGCGTTGGCCCTATGCTATGAGGGATTCAAGGAAGTGTTCAGTTATGATGGCGCAGAGAAAGTTTTTCGTGGGGTTCCCGCAGCTCAGTGGTGCGCAGACCGTATCAACACAGCTCAGAATAAGATGTTGGAGGCTAATGCTATCATTGAGAAGGTAAGCAAAATGCCGAAAGAGATCTATGGTGCTATTCTCGCTGCTAAGAGCAACAAGAAGGCTCATATCACCAGAGACCAAGTAATCAAGACGCAACTTGATAAGATGATGACAGTTTAACCCAATAATATAAACAAATATGAAAACGAAGAAAATGTTAGTATTTGTGTCTTGTGGTATGATTGCCACAGGCACAGCTTTTCTGGCCTATCGTATCTTCAAAAATCGTAAGGCTAAATCTGGTGAAAACTCGCCCAAGAGTGAGGTGAAGTATGTGTTCTTCTCTACGGAAGGGAAACCTGTTGTGCTGACAGAGCGTGACGTGTACGACATCAAGCAACTTCAGGAGGATGGTGTTCTCAACAGTGTTATCGGAGAGAAGTTCAATATGAGTCCTGTAATGGTATCTCGTGTAATTAACAGTATCAAGGCACTGTAGCATTAACCTGGGAGGGGTATCCTTGAAATGCCTCTCCTACAAAACAAATATTTAGATGAAAAAGAAATCAATAATCGATAAAATCGTCGATTCAGGGCGAGGTGCAGCTGTGGCCGCAGGTGCAGGTTATGGAACTTCTAAAGTGATTGATTCTGTTTTGAGAGTAAGCAGAAATGACCCTAAGACCATCGGAAAATTTGGTTTTATACTCACAGGACTATCTTTTCTTATAGGTGGTATTCTTTACGCATTTTATTGGAGCAAAAAGCGGAATGATGCAAAAGCCTATGAGATTGAGCGTCGGGCAGATGGCGACCTTTACACCATTCAGCGAATGGCTGACGAAAACCTGATTCGCACGAAGAGTAAAGCTGGAGTATATCGTAGAACGAAACCTGCCGACGGTATGTGCGATGATGACCTTGCCACAACAGACCTTCCTGATGACGAATTTTTCCAAGAGCAGAACAAACTCACATGGGTTGAGAGCTTCAAGGAAAAGTTTACACTGCCAACCCTACCTCCGTTCCTCAATAAAATTATGTCGGGGGTTCCAGAAGGGTACGAAGAGCCTATGCTTCTCCATCTGCTTTCAATGCTTGGATCATTCTGCTTCTCCAAGGTCAGAGCAAAGTATCTGGACGGTAATCTCCATGCTCCTAACCTTCAGGTAATCGCTGAAGGTAACTGGGGAACAGGTAAAGGTAAATTTGAGGATATGTACAAGATTCTCTTCCACCGACCAATTCGCAGAAGCTTGAACAAGATAGAATCTTTCGGGCAGTATAGTGAAACCTCAGTCATTCAGACCACAGGCATAGGAACATCAATGTCTCGTTTCGTTGATATTCTTGCCGCCAACCAAGGATGTCACATGTATATATTCAATAGTGAAGTCCGTGCGTTGGCCTATGACCTGAAAAAGGGTAATGGAATCACCTTCGACATCCTGCGCAAGGCTTTTGAAAATGGCGATATATGCAGGAATAGCCGCTCAAAAGATAGTCAGAACGGAGTGTTTCCTATCTTCCTTAACTACACCATTACAGGAACACCTCTTGATATAATCGATTCGTTCAAGAAGGAACTTGAAGGTGGAACACTCTCTCGTATCGCCTGGACTTGCATACCAGAAACAGGTCGTTATCCAGGTGTCCTTCGCCTGCAAGAAGGCGCTGACCTCGAAGCCCTGCGTGACCAGATAGATGAGTGGACGGAAAAGTATTGCTGTCATTTCGTTCCTGGTGGTGAGGATGAACCTGCGCAAGAACTCACTATCGACCTTGATTATGTCTGCAAGGCTTTGAAGGAGTGGAATGACCAACAATATAACCTATCTGTAGAAGAGAGCAACCCTGCCCGTAAGGATGTGCGTCTGCGCATGGCTACTATTGCCTTTCACTGCGCTATTGTTCTCCACATGCTCTTTGATGCTCCCGAAGCTTCTGACTGGCGCAAGCGTAAGCAAGTCGTTGATCTAACTATCTTCATAGCCAACTACTGTATCGAGCGTTTCCTCCATAAGTTCGGTGTAGAACAGAACAAGCAGCGCAAACTCAATGAAGCTGCGGAACTTGTCGAGAGAAATGGTGAACCTAAAGAAGAGATTAAGGATGACAATCAGCTTATCACAGATATTGCTCACCTGAAGGAATTGCATGACTTAAAAGACGAGCATGGCCAAAACAAGTATGGATGGGACAGATTAGCGAAATTGTCTGGTATGTCCCCTAATACCGTGAAGCGTAGGATTCTCGAATACGAAGCTAAACTTGGATAGTCTAGAACAGATAGCGGACACTCAGTAATGGGTGTCCTTTTTTCTTTTCTTGGTGTTCCATCATGGGTGCCAAAGTGGTACTACGAGGGTGCCATTACCATATATTCATGGCACTCTGCTAGCACCCAAAAACAACCCTGTATATCAGTTATTTAGGATTTTTGGCACCCCTTTAGCACCCTAACCTTGACACCACTTTGATACCCTGTTTAATAGCGCAAATACTGATATACCGCTTTTTATTCCTTATTCGTGAAGATGAGGGCATAAACGCCCTTTAGAGATTTATGAAACACAAACATTTTACTTTCCCTGCCATTTCTAGAGATTTGGCATGGGAACGTCTGGCTCTTGCTCCAGTCGAAAACCATAAGCAAGAAAGCTGCATGGGAGGGCATAGACTATGGATAGTTTGAGATCTTATGATAGCATGAATGAGTACAAGGCAGACTGGCTTAACCTAGCCTTTCCTCATATTGTCTTAATCAGCGGGAAATGCTACTATTCTACAAATAGTGAACGTGTAATGCTTAAAGATGCAGAAGTCAACCGTATTGTTAGGGAAACCTGGCTGTCGGGATATGAATATGGAAGAAAACTTGTCTTTGGTGATTTAACCTCTGTCAAAGACGTTAGCGGTGTGTTTCAAGATAACGCCGTCATCGAGACATTTGATGAGTTTAAATGCTTTACGGGACTGAATGATGTTCCAGACTACTGCTTTTCCTCATGTACGGCTCTTAGGAGTATTAGAATACCTCAGAAATCAGTGCGCATAGGAAAGATGGCTTTCAACCATTGTACTTCTCTGACCCATGTAGAGATACCTGAAGGTGTGGAAAATCTTGATGACAATGCTTTCAACTCATGCACCAGTTTGACTTCAATAGTAGTACCAAAAAGCGTTAGCAGGATTGGAAACTGGCTGTGGGTTCATTGTACAAGCCTGAAGGAAGTAACATTCTTACGGGAAACACCGCCGGACTTCTCTATTGGTACGATGTTCTCAGACTGTCCGAGCCTTGAATCAATCTATGTTCCGAAACAGTCCGTGAGGGCATACCAGAATCATCGAAGAATAGCCATGTTCTATAAAGACTTGGTAAAGCCCATTCCATAATAGCGAAAACGTAGAAAACATTTGCAGAAATTGTCTTAAAAAGGCGATTTATCATGTTAAAATGCGTGTCTGAGAACTTGAAACCTTTACTTATGGAAAACGAATTCTCTGGATTAGTTGTGTATCTGGAGAATGCCCGATTAAAAAGAATTTGATTATGAATAACGAAATGAAAGGGTCTAAGCCTACCCTAACACAAAGGCTGTATCAAAAGAGTAAAGAGGATTCCGTTTGGTGTACGCTTGAAAAGTATGATAACCCTGATAACGCTTTTAGAGCAATGGCAGGATCGTATGACAGTGGAACGTTTGCTGTCCTCGATGACGAGACCTTCCCCAAGTTTGTGTTTGGGAAGGTTATTGACTTTCTGTACCTTCAGGAAATTGGAGATATGACAAAAGAAGAGATTGACTTTGCCCTGACTGTAGATGTCGATGGGATAATGTCAACACTCCTAATAGATAATCCATTTATCCTTTGGTCAGCAAAGTTGAAAGCATATTATGTGTATCACTATGATATTGAATATGGGTTTTCTGATGACGAGAGTGTAGAGGCAGCATACAAGGAGTTGATTGAGTGCTATGATATAGCATCTATTGTTAAGTATGCAAAAGAAACTGTTGCTGTGAATGGGAAAGTCTTCGGGAAAGACATTAACGCATACTACAGATTGCGTGAAATGTACGGACTTCATTCACGGAAAACCACATTATAAGGTACAGAATATGCTTAGAAATCTATTTAGTTCGCTCTTCGACTTCAATTCCAGGAAGGACTTGGAGAATGAGCATGATGAAGAAAAGGTAGCCGCTGCACCTGTTCAAAAAAGCAGCGCACCTGCCCAAAACAGCGTAATTACAGATGACCGTTTTTCGGCAGATATTGATCGTCTCAAAGAGAAATACACTCTTTCTGTAGGTTCCTCTATTGAGACTAACTTGAAAGATCTCTTGGAGATATGCCCCAGGACACGTCGGCGTATTGATGCCTACAATGGACTGGTCAAGTATCTCCGCGAGAATTATGGTGTATGTTTAACCATCAAATCTCAAAAAACAAAATGAAAATAACTATTAGAGACCTCCCGGTAGCAGAGAGGTTATCGCCAAGGTTTATGGATGCTCTTGAAGTATTCCTACCAAAGTGGCTTGATTCTTTGCTACCCTATTACAAGGAGGCCAAGAAACAGAATGTTGACCTGCTAAAGCTCGCCAATTATTTATCGGATGTAGCAGATTGCAGACTATATGAGGAAGATGGAATACCCTATTGCCTCATGTATAAACCTTGGATAAAGGAACTTGGTTTTGACTCACATGAAAAATACATAAGATGCAACTGGTATGAATGTTTTTGTGAACAGTACCCAGAGCTTGTAGATGATGAGAATGAGAGGATAGATAATTTTATTGGCTACAACAGTTATATGTCGGGAATTTCCAACAGGAAAGAGCCATATAATTGTGTCGCTAATAGAATACAGGACTATTTCAGGAAAATAACGAAAGACAATGACGTTTGCTTTATGCTCAGTCATACGTCATCCATCTGCTTTACTGATAAAGGGAAGTATTGGGTGAAGCATTATTGCACATTTGAGTAAACATCTACGGAACAGAAAAAGGAAAGACGGTTGACACTCGTTGTTAGCCGCCTTTTTTGTTATAAACTAAATCAATTATGAAAGAAAAAAATCTAGTAGGTAATAAAAGAAAATACGACAAAAACCACCTTACATGGGTGGATGGCAAGGGATGGGAAGGTATTGTTTACAAATACACGCTGACCATACCCAATGAACAAATGAATGGTAAAATGTATATAGGTTGTACTCCAGAGGAAGCGACAAGGCGATCCAAATGGAAACAGAAGAGCAACCCTTATGGCGGTTCCAAAATAGCTGATGCAAGGAAGCAATACGGAATTGATAACTGGAAGTACGAAGTGCTAGAAAGACATTACGATGAAGATATTGATAAACTCGTAGAACTATTGGAATCAAGAGAATCATATTACATCAAAGAAAATAATTCTATAGAGAATGGCTTCAATGGAAACTCTGGTGGCACAGGACGCACAGGCATGAAGTTGAGTGATGAAGAAAACCAACGTCGCAATGCAACACGGAAGAAAAAAGGGTTTCACCATACAGATGAATCCAAAAAGAAGATTGGTGAGAAAAGCAAAAACAGGAAGAAGTCTGATGAAGAAAAACAAAAGATTTCTGATGGTAACAAAGGAAAGAAGCGCACGGAAGAACAGAAAACGGCTCAAAGCGAAAGACTTAAAGGAATCGAGCCAAAAGCTGCTACTGAAGGTGCAAAGAACTGGGTCAAACAGAATGGCGGTGGATATTGGAAAAACCACCAAATTTCAGCCGAGGCCAAGGTTAACATGAAAGCGGCTCAACAAGCAAGAGGAACTAATGTGATGGCTACTTTTAAGGATAAAACTACAAAGACCTTCCCAACGATGCTTGATGCTGCGAAAGAATGT
>SUYG01000007.1:0-23083 GCA_015060555.1 Prevotella sp. | reverse complement strand
TTGCACACGCAAGCTGACTGTGTAGACGCACAGGAAGCGGCTGAGGAGATTGTGTACTGCCTCAGGAAGAGAAAGGGACAAGTGTGCACAATAATAGTAAATATAGGTAACAAAGTGTGTACCTATTTCAGATAAAGTCAACACACCATGGAGCATTTCTCACCCCTCTATAGTCTCTCGCCTTACCCTCTATAGTGTCTTGCCTGACCCTCTATAGTGTCTCGCGTGACCCTCTATAGTCTCTTGCCATAAGGCCAAGGTCTTCACGCGTTTCTCACCAGTGAGAAAACCATTCACATCAGGCTGCACAGAGCCCCTTCCTTCTCCATGAAAAAATTATTTTTGCGAGAAACCCTACGAACCCTCCGAATGGTGGGGGAGGGTTCGTAGGGTTTTCCGCAAAAAATTTTTCAAAATAGTTAGCACAGATCACAGATTCACCTCTGAAGTCTCCCTATGACAATATGAGCTGCTGGTTCTATGATGGCTAAGTCTTCTTATTGTTTCTTGCGCCACTGCCGTGTCCGTACGGCGAAGTTCTTGCGGAGGCATTCGCTGTAGAGCCAGGGCTCGCAGCTGTGGATGTCGCCCACGTTGATGAGGTCGCCGTAGGGGTGATACTCGGCACCGCTGTAGCCTGTGACCACCAGGACGTGGTAGTCGGGGTCGAGGCGTACGGTGATGGTGTCGTGGAGCGTGGCGGGGGTGTCGTCAGTGCGCCAGTTGACGGGGTTGATGCCGAAGCAGGTGGCGGCGATGACGGGTTTGACATATTTCACATCCTTCACGGTGTTATAGCAGATGGTGACGCCGGTGTCGTCTTCGCCCGCAGCGGGAAGAATGCGGTGGCAGGCGGCGGTGTCCTCGGGTGTCACCTTGTAGCCCAGGACATAGGCGGCAGCAAGCTGACGGTAGGTCTCGTCGCTCATGTGCTTCAGCAACTCCACCACGGCCAGACCACCTTGGCTGAAGCCGGCGACGATGAGGGGGCGCGAGGCATCGCGCTGTTGCAGGAAGTGGTCGAAGGCATCGCAGACATCGCCCATGGCAAGTCGTGTGCGGGCGCGGATGGTGTCTTCGTTCTGTGTCATGAAGGCATCGATGGTGGCGTGGCGGTAGTAGGGGGCGTAGAAGCGGTTGCCGGGTGCCATGTAGGCTGCCACACCGTTGATCTCGGTGGCCATGTGCTCGCGGTGTACGGCGTTATAGACATCGGCGTAGTGGCACACGGTGCTGTCGGCCGTCCACCAGTCCTTCTCCCAGGTGGAGACGACGTAGAAGACGTCGGCGCCGGTGCCGTCGGCATCGCTGTCCTGCGTAATCCACAATGCGGGGTCTGTGTAGTCGGGAGCCTCGGGGCATTGCAGGAGAAAGCGCTCGGCAACGGGCAGGAAGAGGTCGTGGCCGGCGGCATTCAGGTGGGCGCGGTCGCTGCCGTCTCCACCTTGGAAGTAGGTCTTGCGGAACTGCTCGTCGGCGGCAAAGATGTTACTGCGGCGCGCAGCATCGAACACGGGGATGCCGTAGGCACCGCACACCTCCAGCATGGCATCTACGACCTGCTGGCGCAGGCTGCCCTCAAAGTTCTCGCAGGTCCAGGGCGTGAAGAAGAAGATCTTGGCGTGCGGGTACTTGGCGATGAGTCCTTTGCAGAGGATGCCGAGTCGCTCCTTGAAGACATCCACGCCGATGGAATCGATGCGTCCGGGCACGCCGTCGTTGTGGCCGGCGATGACGACCACATAGTCCAGCGAGTCCTTCATCTCGGTGTAGCGTTTGTACATCGCCGGTCCCCACACCTTAAGGTCGAGGGAGATGCTGTTGCCATTGCGGCCGTAGTTGAAGTACTGCATCCCGTGCTTCTTGGCGAACTTGTAGTGCCAGGTGTTCTCGACGGGTTCGCGGTGGTTGCGCACATAGCTGTCGCCGATGATGCCTATCTGCTTCCCCTGAAGCGGGTCGCTCTGTGCACGGCCCGCTGTCGGGAGCATCAACAGCGTTGCCAGCACAGCGGTGAATAGAAACTTCTTCATGTCGTAAGTATTTGCTGTTTTCTTGTGGGCAAAGATAGATATAATCTTCGAGATTATAAGCCAGCCGAGATAAAAATGTAAGCAAATTGCCTCGAAAAAGTTAGAAATAGAGAACGAAGGCAACCGTCTCATTCTTTCTGCGCACTTTTCTGCGTTTTTTGTGGATAAACGTGAAATTCATGCAATTTTCTTTTGCCGAATCAGAGAAACTCCTTACATTTGCCCCGACTCTTGAAGTCTTGCGTTGAATTAGGCATAGTAAACTTGCTCTTCGAAGCCTTATTAAGAACACGGATATAAGTTTAGGATGAGAATTATTGCTAAAAGTACACTTGTAGAATACTATACCAAGAACCCGCAGGCAAAAACCGCACTGGAGGATTGGTACGAAAAAACTAAGCAAGCAGAGTGGACATGTTTTGCAGACATAAAAAAGACCTTCAACAGCGTTGACAATGTTGGTAATCAGCACTATGTCTTCAATATCAAAGGTAATGACTATAGGCTAGTTGTCGTTGTTCAGTTCACGCCCCAAAGAGTTTACATCCGTTTTATCGGCACTCATGCTGAATATGATAGGATTAAGGACATTCAAAAGATTTAAGTTATGGCACAGATAAAGAATGAAATAGAATACAGAAGAGCGTTGGAACGCATTGACGAGATTCTGCCGTTAGTGCATGATGATACCCCGACAACGGATAAAAACTATATAGAGTTGGATTTGCTTTCTGACTTGGTAGAGGAATATGAAGACGTACATTATCCCATTGCCAAGCCAACTCTTGCTGAAACCATAAAACTACGAATGTATGAAATGGGATTGTCGCCTGCCCGTCTTTCTGCATTGCTGAACATCAGCCCCTCTACCCTTAATAAGTTCCTTGCAGGCAAGGCTGAGCCATCCCTGCAGACTGCTCGGAAGATGAGCCAGACACTTAATATTAGTCCTGCCGTGGTACTCGGAGTATAGCTCAGAGAAAAGCTATAACAGCATAGATACGAATGTTTCGCACATTATATGAGAAAGATCGGGTCACCTACATAACCGTGTGGATTAACCAAAGGTCTGGATTAGTCTGAAGATGAAGAATTTCTTGTCGATAACGCCCCTTAATTGAGCCCTAAAGTCCTTACGGTTTTAGTGTACGCTCACACGTGATTATGCAGCTGACCCAAAAAGTAAAGAAGTCTTTACCGCAAATGCTAATGACAGACACACAGATAGGACTTGTAGCAAGGGCTTATTACAATGACGAGAACTTTGCACCACAACATGGAGCTAAGGAAATCTCTATGTGGAATGTCTATAATCTGCTGACAGGGGCAAACAAGAGTAGTTATATTGACAACTTCTTGGATAGGTCTCACAATGCAAGTCTGTTGGCTGATGGACTGAATAGAGCCTTATATGGTGAGAATGAGTATTCATGGTTTATTCAGTAAAGCCTCATGATAGCGATACTCTCTATACTATTTAAGGTAGCACTCGGAGTGGCTATCTTGATGTTCTTCTTCGGAAGTGAGAAGGAGGATAGGTGAACATTTATTAACCCCTTTTTGACACACAAATTAATAGGAGAGCCTGCCTTTTGATGAAAAGTTTTCGTTGAATCTACTGAATTTGAAGCAAGATGAAATGATTGTCGCATAAATTGATTAACTTTGCAACATGAATTTCAAAAATGTGTAAAATGACGTAATAGTTTAACAAGACATATCATCAGAAGAAGTGTTTTACTTCTTGCATGTGACATTCGGAAAATCGCCAGTTAGAAGAATTTGTCCCAAAAGCAAGTTTGTGAAATGCTTGTACCTTACAGGTGCAGGCTTTCCTTATTTGTGTGGCTTAGGTGTTTGGCGATACCTCCGAATATGCAAATACAGGATTGTTTGCACCTTTTCTTTTTGTGTGTCGTTTTCCTTGAAAAAGATGCGTTATATTTATCTATATTATGATTTGAAAATATCAAGTCCATTAGAGGTTGGGAGAGTTGAACTCTGGAGCCATGTATCATTGCGAAAATATATAAATAAAGCATTGCTCGTTCCTGGATATGGTTGGATTCCTTGCTCAAAGGCTTTAAGTGAAAATTTTACTAATGACCCGAAGCATTTAGTCCTTATTATTTCAGAAGAAGATGACCCTGATAAGACAGTAACTTCTGATAAATGGATAACTCGTACAGGAATTATCAATAGTTTAGGTTTAGAGAACAAAAATGTAAATAACAAAGCTGTAGATCCAAAAATTAAGATTGAAGCAAAAACCATGACTCCGAATATTAAAACATATAATCGGATGAGTGCGCGAGCATTGATTATTAGTGAAAATGCTGTTTTGCAATTTTTGGAAGAACCTCAAAAAGATAAAAATGGAATAGTAATAAGGGATAAAGATGGACTTCCAATACAAAAAATCACCTTTGTTTGCGGAACAAAAAAAGGTTATGTTAGCCCTGCTGCGATTTCTATTATAAAAACGGGGACAATAGATGATTTCCAATATGTGGAAGTTTGTATCAATGACAAGAATCCTATTCCGTGCATATTAAGAGCTCTTCCAAAGAAAAACGATTAAACATAAGATTTATCAACATGAATTATTCATTATCAGAAGGTTTGCTAAAACTCAGTATGCCATTAGTGACGGCAAGGGTTTGTGGAATTAATCTTACATTCCTTATAGATACAGGTTCCACGCACAACGTTATCGCAAGTTTTGTATATGAGCAAATAAAAAATGGCTTTATTGTTACAGGACAAAGTAACAAAGTGATGGGGGTTGATGGGAAATATCAAGATGTTAACATTGTTAATACTACATTAGAAATAGAAGGAGTAGAGATAAAAACCAAATTTAATGTTGTTGATATGAGTGATGCGGTCATGCAACTACAAGACGAGACAGGAATGCAATTACATGGTCTGCTAGGAATTCCTTTCTTGATGGATAACAAAAGTATTATAGATTTTACCAAACAAGAATTAATAATAAATCCATTATGAAATTTCGTTAAGTCCTATACATATGAGTGCATTAGACTACATATTGGCAAATTATCAACAAGAGAAATACCAAGAAAACCTTGCTGAAAGAACTGTGTTGAAGGCTTTAGTGCATACGCTCAACAAGGAAGAACTGCTTAGACTTCAAAAGAAGTTGAAGCGTGGTTCTTCCAAATGGAGCGTAGGCAAGGGACTTTATGAGGAAGCAATTAAAGTCTTGGGCAAGATACAACCACATAAGAATGAAAGCATTTCTGCCCTATTGAAAGCCTTTACTGATAAACAGAGTGGTTTAGTTGCTGAAACAAGGGCAGAATTACGGGATAGATTTGGCAAGCAATCATTTCTGACACAACGAAAGATACTGAAAGCCATGCTCCATGCTTCAAAACAAGATAGGATGTGGGCATATAATCGGTTGAACTATAGTTGGGATGATTTCTTTTTTGAAGATGTACAAGACTTGTGGGAACAATACCACGAAAAAGAATGTGGTACAGTGGTTATAAAGCACTTCCCAAAGGAATATGTATATGATAATTTGTCCGCATTAGATATACAAGGCAACTACACAAATCTTTGCATCAAGTTAATACATCATCCAAAGTTCCAGATTGACAAAGAACGGCTAAAAGAGGATTTTGTATTTTATGGTCATCCCGAAGTGGAGTACCTCTACATCTTAGCGAAATCAAAAAGTAAGATAGAAAAAGGAGAAGCCACACGTACATTATTTAATCAGATGGCTGTATTTATCAACATAGTTAATACTCCACCCCAAATTATAGGCAACAGGGCATACAACTTTGAACGTCAGATAGAAGATGGGAATGTTACCACCAAGCATCTTGACTTCGTATCTTGCGTTCTCTGGTGCATGGGTGAGCTGGGCTTGGTAGAAGAACTGATTGCTTTTGATGAATGGGACAATATGGTCAAGCACAGATTTTATAGCAATGAAGAAGTGGAATACCTTACCAGAGGGTATAACACTGATTGCATTAAAGAATTATGGAACTTATATCGTCAGACTATTGTTGAGTGTTTGCCGAGGGAATATCAGCAGTTAGTACAAGTCATATTCATTTCCCCACCAAGGCAGCAAGTATCACCTGAAGAAATGAAACAATGCAATCCTGCATTAAACACCCTTGTTGACCAACTTGGATTAGAGTTTACATAGGTTATGGCAGAGATATTTGGGGTCACCTACATAACCGTGTGGATTAACCAAAGATCTTGATTAGTCTGAAGATGAAGAATTTCTTGTCGATAACGCCCCTTAATTGAGCCCTGAAGTCCTTGATTTTAGCATTCAATGATTCAGCAGAAGCATTGGTTGACCTGTTCACGAAATAGTTGAGTATTTCGTCTTCCCTGTCGTACATGGCTGCGGCAATGTCATAGAAGGCTTTATTGTCAAACTCGCCTACTTTGGCGTACCACTTCTTGATGTTCTTACGTCCGGCTTCCTTGTTGCACTTCTGGGCAAAGCTCATCCTCAGAGAGTGTGTCAGGCTGTATGCTGTCTCAATGTCAGGATACAGTCCAAATAGTATCTCCGCACGTTCCCTTGAGGAAGCGCACCCCGAAAGTTATTGCTGACTTTCGGGGTGCGCTTCATTATATATAGGAACCTTATTCGAGGGTGATTTCGAAGCGGTAGAGGTCTTCGGGGCGGGAGCTGGTGCCGTAGGAGATCTCGTAACGGCCGGCGTGGGCGCAGACGGTGTTGGTGGCGGGGTTCCACAATTCGAAGGTCTTGGAGTTGATGGGAATCAGGGCGTTGACGGTCTGTCCGGCTTTCACCTCAACGCGCTGGAAGCCACGGAGGGAGCGGCGGGGACCGTCGGTGTCGGCGAGGTCGCGGACATAGAGCTGGATGACTTCGGTGCCGTCGCAGTCGCCGATGTTGCTCACGGGAATCTCCAGGTTAAAGTGGAAGGTGGGCAGCTTGAAACTGTCTTTCTTCTCCAGCACCTCGCCCACGACGAAGGTGGTGTAGCTGAGGCCGTAGCCGAAGTCGAAGAGGGCATCGTCGAAGTAACGGTAGGTGCGGCCCTTCATGCTATAGTCCTCGTAGTCGGGCAGTTGGTCGGTGGAGCGATAGAAGGTGACGGGGAGCTTGCCGCTGGGGTTGACATCGCCGAAGAGGACGTCGGCAACGGCAGTGCCGCCTTCCTGACCGGGGTACCAGGCTTGGAGGATGGCGTCGCAGGTCTCCATCTCGGGTGTCAGGGCGATGGCTGAGCCGGAGCAGTTTACGAAGATGACGGTCTTGCCGGCCTTCTTCAGTGCCATGAGGAAGTCGCGCTGCACGCTGGGCAGCTCGATGTTGGTGCGGTCGCCGCCACGGAAACCGTCGATGTGCACGGGCATCTCCTCACCCTCGAGGGCTGGCGAGATACCGCCCACGAAGATCACGGTCTGTATGTCCTTGAGCTGCGCGATGAGGGCGTCGTAGTCGATGGGCTGTTCCTGTGCAATGTCAATCTTCATGTTGGCACCCCATGTCTTCACGAACTGGTAGCGCACTTCGATGTCGAAGCGCTGTCCGGCAGCGGCCTGCAGAGCGGTGCGCGTGGGGGTGGTGCGCCAGGAGTGGACGCGCTGTTTGCGTTCGCCGTTGACATAGACCTCATAGTGGCCGCAGCCTTCGACATTGATGACATACTCGCCGGCGGTCTTGGGCGTGAAGGCCGTCTCATACTTGGCCGAGAAATCCTCGATGGCCACGCCGGGGGCGAAGTTGTGCATACCGGCTGTGGTCACGGCCACGGGCGTGGTGTAGAGCTGTGTCGTCACGGCCTTGCCCTGCATCTCGGTGTTGTTCCAGAAGGTGCCGCGCAGACCTTGCTTGCCGTCGATGTTGCACTCGGTGGCCAGACGGCTGTCCATGACCAGCGGATTCGTCAGGTCGCAGCCGGGGAAGTGACGTAATTTACTATTTAACGATTTACTATTTACAACTTTTTCTCTTTTCACTCCTAATTTCTCACAGATGCCGTCGAGGATGGTGATGGTGTGGTTGGGCGTTCCGTTGTAGTTGCCCCACATCATGGGTGCATTGTCGGCGTTGGGACCGATGACGGCGATGGTCTCTTTCGCGTTGCGGTCCAGGGGCAGTGTCAGGCGCGGCTCGCCGCCGGTGAAGCGTTGGCCTCTGCGGAAGGGACGGCGACCGTTCTTCAGCAGCACGAGGGCCTGGCGTGCCATCTCCAATGACTTTTGTGCGCTCTCCTTGGTGGACATGGCGGAGTAGGGGATCTTGGACCATTCCACGAGTGCGGGGTCGTCCATCTCGCCCAGGTCGAAGCGCCCTTCGAGGAGGCGGCAGACGTGCTTGTCCACTTCAGCCTCGGTGATGAGGCCGCGTTGTACGGCCTCAGGGATGGTGCGGTAGGGGTAGCCGTAGCCACACTCCACATCGGTACCAGCGAGCACGGCCTTGGCAGCAGCGTGGGGTGCGTCAGAGGAACTCTTGTGCGAGGTGTAGAAGTCGCTGACGGCACCGCAGTCGCTGACGACGAGATACTGGAAGCCCCATTCATCGCGCAGGATTTGCTGCAGCAGGCGTGTGCTGCCGCAGCAGGGGTCGTCGTCGAGGCGCTGGTAGGCGCACATCACTTCGCGCACCTTAGCATCCTCCACGAGGGTCTTGAAGGCGGGGAGGTAAGTCTCGTACATATCGCGCAGGCTGACGTTGTTCAGGTTGGCGGAGTGGCGCGTGTATTCAGGACCGCTGTGGACAGCATAGTGCTTGGCGCAGGCCCACAGCTTGCGGTACTTGGCGCTCTCGGGGCCCTGCAGGCCGCGCACGACCTGTTCGCCCATGACGGAGGTCAGGTAGGGGTCCTCGCCATAGGTCTCCTGGCCGCGTCCCCAGCGCGGGTCGCGGAAGATGTTTACGTTGGGTGTCCACACGCTGAGGCTGTGGAACTTCTCGTCCTCGCCGCCCAGGTCGTGCATGCGGTGGTTGTACTGTGCGCGGAATTCGGTGCTGGCAATGTCAAACACCTTATATAATAATGTTGGGTTGAAGCTGGCGGCCATGGCCACGGGTTCGGGGAAGACCGTGACATTTCCCATATTGGCGGCGCCGTGCAGCGCCTCGCTCCACCAGAAGAACTTCTTGATGCCGAGGCGTGGAATGGCCGGTGACTCGTCGAGCATCAGCTGCGCTTTCTCCTCAAGGGTGAGGCGCTGGCAGAGGTCGGCTGCGCGCTCCTTGGCGCTGAGGGCCGGATTCTGATAGGGATAGGTCTGCGCGAGGGTGCACAGGCTGACGGCAAGGCCGCAGGCGAAGATGAGCGTTCTTTTCATATATAAAAGGGTGTTTATGGGTTACTTCAACCTTGAAAAGAGGTATTTCGTCGGCAAAAATACGATAAAGGGTTGAAATAAGTGTAAAAAAAACAATTTTTCTTGAGGGAAGGGGATAAAAATAGCGAATCTTTTGTATCTTTGCACGCGAAATCATTCACAAAACATCTTATCCTATCTAACAATGAACAAGTACACGACTTGCTTGGCTGTCCTCCTGACAGCATCCCTGAGCCTGATGGCCCAGAAGCCAATGAAAGCCCCGAAAGGCGGCAAGGCTATCAGTGATGAACTCCTTGGTATCTTCTTTGAGGATATCAGTTATGCTGCCGACGGCGGCCTCTATGCCGAGCTCGTGCAGAACGGCTCCTTCGAGTACAACCTGACGGAGCACGATGGTTGGGGAGCCGGCACCGCATGGCGCTTCATTCGTCCCGGCCACTCGCTCGGACGTGTCGTTCCGCGAATGGACAACCCGCTGAATGAGAACAACCCCAACTATATGCGAATCCATGTCGAGCGTGCCAAGGAATTCTATGACCACGAAGGCTGGCTTGGCGTGGGCTTGCAGAACGACGGCTTCGACGGCATCAGCGTGAAGGCCGGTGCGAAGTATATCTTCTCTGCTTTCCTGCGCAATGTCGAGGGAGATGCCAAGCAGGTGCGTATTGCACTCGTGCAGCCGCAGGGCTGGGGCAAGAACCCTAAACTGCTGGCCGATGTCACGATGGCCGTGGGCACTGCCGACTGGCAGAAGTACCAGGCTGTGCTCACGCCTGCGGAGGACGTCAAGAACGCCGCTCTGCAGATCCTGGTGCTCAACCAGGGCTCGCTGGACATCGATCAGGTGTCGCTCATGCCAGAGGATACCTACAAAGGCCACGGCATGCGTAAAGACCTGGCTCAGGCGCTTGCCGACCTGCAGCCTAAGTTCATGCGTTTCCCCGGCGGCTGTGTCGTACACGGTGGTGGCGACGGCTTCTGGGATACCTATCGCTGGAAGACGACCATCGGCCCGAAGGAGCAGCGTCTGCCGCTGAAGAACACCTGGGGCTACCATCAGTCCATGGGGCTTGGCTACTATGAATACTTCCAGTTCTGCGAGGATCTGAACATGGAGCCGCTGCCCATCCTGCCCTGCGGCGTGAACTGCCAGGGCTCCAATGGCGGATGGGGCATGAAAGGTCAGGCACAGGATGCCGTACCCATGAGCGAGATGGATGAATGGGTGGAGGACGCCCTTGACCTGATAGAGTGGGCCAATGGCAATCCCGCCACCTCGAAGTGGGCCAGAATGCGCGCTGAGGCCGGTCACCCAAAGCCTTTCAACCTGAAGTATCTGGGTCTGGGCAACGAGGAGAAAATCTCCCCGGAGTTCGAGGAACGCTTCAAATATATCTACGAGCGTGTGAGGAAGGCCCATCCCGAGATTGTCATTGTCGGCACTGCCGGTCCCGGCTCCCATAAGGGTAACCCCGACTTCGACAACGGTTGGCGAATTGCTGAGGAACTGGGTATGCCCATCATCGATGAGCACTACTATGAGCCCAATTCCTATTTCCTCAAGAGCCGCCAGTATGACAGCTACCCGCGCAATCGCAAGACGAAGGTCTATCTCGGCGAGTATGCCGCCAAGGACAAGAAACTCATCGACGCGCTGGCCGAGGGCCTCTACCTGCTCCATGTCGAGCGCAACGGCGATGTCGTGGCGATGACCAGCTATGCTCCGCTCTTCGCTCGCAAGGGTAATACCAACTGGAACCCCGATCTCATCTACTTCGACAACGAACGTCCCTACCTGACCTGCAGCTACTATGTGCAGCAGATGTTCGGTCAGAGCGCCGGACAGTACTTCTATGGTGACTGTGTCCGCTTCGCAGACGATGCCGCCGGCGTCATCCAGCCTGTGGAGGACAGCCGCTACGGCCAGAGCGTTGTGCTCAATGCCAAGACGCGCCGTCTCTACGTGAAGCTCTGCAATGCCGGAGACAAGGCCAAGAAAGCCAACATCGACCTCAGCCGCTTTGGCCTGAAGAAAACGGCCGTGAAGACTGTGCTCACGGGCAATGCTGAGGACGAGAACAACTATGATGCACAGCCCATCGCACCCCGAAAGGAGACTGTTAAGGCCCAGAAGAAGTTCACCCTTGAGCTGGCTCCCTACAGCTTCGTGATGCTGGAGTACGAACTCTAAACGAATATGGAAATCATCTTAGGCATAGTCCTTGGCGCTGCTGTCGGCGCAGTCATCGCGTGGCTGGTCATGCGGGGGCAGCTGAATGTGGCCCGCACCGTCCTCGACGAGCGCACGGCCGAGGGGCAGGCGCTGCAGCAGACGCTCCGCGAACGCGAACTGGCGCTGGCAGAGCAGACGCAGGCGCGTCAGGAACTGGCCGTGAAGGCTGAAGTGCTGGCATCTCAACTGTCTGAACAGGAGCGCCGCCATGCCGAAGCCGTAGCTGCTCAGCAGGCCCGCTTCGACGAGACCATCGCCAAGGTGACGGCCCAGATGAAGGATGCCACGGGCGAGATGCTACGGCAACGTCAGAAGGAGTTCCAGGAGACATCAGCAGGCAGCATCGGGCAGCTCGTGAACCCGCTGCGCGAGACCATCGACAAGATGCAGAAGGCGATGTCCGAGACGCAGAACCGCCAGAGTGCCGACAGCGGGGCGCTGAAGACCATCATCCAGCAGATGATGCAGCAGAGCGAGGCCGCGCGCAAGAGCACCGATGAACTCACCCGCGTCTTCCGCCACAGCAACACCGTGCAAGGCAGCTGGGGTGAGACCGTGCTCGACGAACTCCTGGAGGCACAGGGCCTCACGCGCGGCGTCCACTACGATGTGCAGCCCACCATCCGCGATGCTGCCGGCACAGCCGTTCTCAATGAAGAGGGGGCGCGCCTGCGACCCGATGTCATCCTGCATCTCGACCAGCGCCGAGAAGTCATCATCGATTCCAAGGTGTCGCTGGCGGCTTATATGGACTATGTCAATGCTACGGACGACGGTGAGCGCCAGCGTTATCTGGCCGCTCATGTCGCCAGCATCCGTGATCAGGTGAGCCGCCTCGCCACCAAGGACTACAGCGCCTACATCCAGCCGCCGAAGGTGAAGATGGACTATGTCATCATGTTCGTCCCCAATACAGGGGCCCTGTGGACAGCCCTCAGCGCGCAGCCCGACCTGTGGCGCCGTTCGATGGAGCGTGGCGTCTATATCGCCGACGAGCAGACCCTCTTTGCTGCCCTCCGCATCATCAGCCTCACCTGGACGCAGATTGCACAGGCGCAGAACCATGAGAAGGTCTATGCGCTGGCCTCGGAGATGATGGACCGCGTGGGGCAGTTCATGAAGAAGTATCAGGCCATCGGCACCGCCCTGGGTAAAGCCCAGCAGGCTTACGAGGATGCCGAGCGTAAGTTGCAGCCAACAGGACAGAGCATCCTGCAGACGTGTGCGAAACTACAGAAGTTAGGTGCTAAAGCCTCCGACAAGAATCCATTGCCGCAACTCACCGACATCGATGACATCCCCGCCATCGAGTCAGCGCCTGCGCAGTTCCCAGAAAGCGACGGCGGAGGCCGCGGCGACGTTGAGGCTATCGACGCCGTGGGCCATCGGAATCCGCACGACATAGTCGGCGGCAGCGATGGCGGAGTGGGGTAGGCCGTCGCCCTCGGTGCCCATCATCAGGGCCAGACGCGGCTCGGCAGCGAGGGCCGGGTCATCCAGACTCACGGAGTCGTCCGTCAGCGCCATGGCAGCGGTCTTGAAGCCCAAATCATGCAGACTATCCATAAGGCCCGTCGCGTCAGCGGCGGGCTTTTCTGTCCACGTCCAGGGCACTAAGAAAACACTTCCCATCGACACCCTTACGGCCCTGCGGTTCAGCGGGTCGCAGGAGTCGGGCGTCAGCAACACGGCATCGATTCCCAAGGCTGCCGCTGAGCGGAAGATGGCGCCGATGTTCGTGGTATCTACCACACCGTCGATGACCACGATGCGGCTGGCTCCGCGGCACACCTCCTCCATGCCCTTGGGTTGTGGTCTGCGCAGCGCACAGAGCACCCCGCGCGTCAGCGTATAGCCCGTCAGCGCAGCCAGCAACTCGCGCTCTCCAGTATAAATAGGTATATCGCCCACGCGTGCAATGATGTCTGCCGCGTCGCCCTCGATGTGGCGTTGCTCGCAGAGCAGTGCCACCGGCTCATAGCCGGCATCCAGTGCCACGCGAATCACCTTGGGGCTCTCCGCAATGAACACGCCTTTCTCCGGCTCCAGGCGGTTGCGCAGCTGGGCTTCGGTGAGCGTGGCGAAGACCTCCACGCCTGGCTGAGTTAATGATGTGATATGAATGATGGACATGGGAATGGGGTTCTCTTGTGTGGTCTTGACCTATGGCCGTTCCTCAAGTTGTGGCACAAAGATATGCACTTTCCTTCGTTCGGGCAAACAAAGACGGAAAAAAAGGCGATTCCGGCTGATTTTGCCCTCATTTGTTGAAAATCTGGTCTCAAATGTCATCATATTTGAAAAATATGACTACTTTTGCAACGCATTTGCCATACGAATCACGTTATTCTACGCACTAAATCCTTAAAAACATTGATATGAGAAAAATTCTACTTCTTAGTGTGCTGGCATTCCTGACAAGTACCGCCATGAATGCCCAGCGCGTTGCACCTCGTTACGAAGGTGAAACCGTGCCTGTCACAGAAGGCGACACACTCTATCTGTTGCACACCGCCACGAACCTGTTCTATACAGCCGGCAACGATTGGGGAACCCATGCCTCACTCGGCACCGAGGGCGTGATGGTGGTGTTCCAGGCCACCGACGAGCCCAACGATGACAGCCGCACCGCTTATGAAATCAGCAACTATGTGCCGTCGAAGAACGCCTGGTACTACAGTTTTATGACCACCAACGACTACGATGAGGGTGAGGTGAAGACCATCCACTGGTATCTCGACGGCTCGCTGGATAAACCCGACCACATCTTCTGTCTGGAACCTGCTGAGGACAATGCTTTCCGCATTTACGCCGCTGAGACCAATGCCGAAGTATCCCATTCGGGCGATTATGCAGACTACTATATGACGCTCGATCCGGAATACTATGACGGCAAGAATATGGTCTTGACAGGAACCGGCATCGTCTATGCCTCGGCTGCCAAGCTGCCGCAGAACGAGTGGAAGGCAGTGGCCAAGGCTGACTATCTTGCTTACCAGGAGCAATGCCGCATCTATGCTCATGCCGAGGAACTGCAGGCCCTCATCGCCGAGGCCGAGGAACTGGGCATCGAAGACCTGGATGCTGCCAGGGCTTCCTATGCGGATCTGGATCTCTCCTACGATGGCATCAGCGCTGCCATTAGCGACCTGATGGCGCTCTTCACCAAGTTCTACGAGGAGAACGTCACCCCCGACTCCCCGATTGACATGACACGCTATGTTGTGAATCCTGGCTTCGAGGGCACGCTGGAAGGCTGGACCGACGGCATCGGCCTGAATACGTTTGAACTGGGCTCCTGGACTGGCATGATTGACGGCGATGCCTACACAGGTTCCAACTATCTCAATGTGTGGAACTCCAAGGGCGTTGCGGGCAATGTCTCTCAGGTGGTTGAAGGGCTGCCCAATGGCGTCTATGGTGTCACCATCGGTGCACATAGCGATGCCGAGGGTGGCTTCATCTTTGCCGGTGGCGTGAAGACCGCTGTCCTCAAGGGCTACGTCGATGAGGCTTCCGGCAAGCGTGGTCAGAACTACACCGTTGTGACCCTTGTCACCGACGGGACACTTGAGCTCGGCTATCACAGCGAACACGAGGGTGAGTTCTGGAGCACCATGGATAACATCCGTCTGCAGTACTATGGCGCAGGCGAGGATGCCTACAAGACATGGGTAGATAAGAGCGTGGAGCAGGCGCCCAGCTTCGATGGAGCACGCTGCCAGGCAGAACTCATCACGGCCTACGATACAGCGCTGAAGGCTTTGCAGGCAGCTGAGCTGGATGAGCACCTCATGGACTACGTCAATGCCTTCCTGGCTGCCATCAACGATGTCAACGAGAACATCCAGGCCTACGACCAGCTGGAGGCCGCTATCAATACTTCTACAGAGCTCCTTCCCGACCTGTTCCCTACTTACGCCACTCAGGCACAGACCTATATCGAGACCGTGGCACAGCCCGCCCTCGAAGCCTACAAGATGGGTACCGCACAAGTGCTGGCTGTCATCGAGGCCCTCAATGGCATCGTCAACGAAGGCGAGCTGACAATGCCGCTGTTCGAACAACTGATGGCACAGAACACTAACCTGGCAGCCCGCATCGAGAAGTATAGCACCACCGCCTCCGAGGATGCCCTCACGACAGCAAGACTGCTCTACTCCGAGGTGGAGGACGTCATCGCAAATGCAGAGACCGTCATCACCGACAACGACCAGATCCGTGCGCTTCTTCAGCGCATCGCCGATGCCATCTACAACCTGAGCATCCCCATGGGCGAGGCTTCCGACGACAACCCCATGGACTACACCGTTTACATCACCAACCCCGGCTTCGAGGATGGCGTGAATGGCTGGACCAACGAGAACGCCTCTATTGCCACCTATGAGGCTGCCGGCAGCTGGGCAGACGGCGTTCAGGAGATGGCTAAGTTCGAGGAGGAAGGTGAGCGCGATTCCAAGTACTACCTGAATCTCTGGGATCCTGCGCCCAACGGCTATCGCGTGCTGCAGACCATCACCGACCTGCCCAACGGCACTTACACGGTGAGCGTGACAGCTTACGCTGATGCCGAGAATGCGGCCTTCATCTTTGCCGGAGCCAACAATGTCCTGGTCGAGGCTGCTGATGCCTTGCCTGGCAACGCGCAGCGCTATGAGGTCACCACGAAAGTCACCGACGGCACACTCACCTTCGGCGTGATTCTCTATGCCCAGGGCGCCGTGTGGAGCACTTTTGACGACTTCGCCCTGACCTGCTACGGTTCCAACAGTGTTCGTGAGGAGAGCGGCGATGCGCTGGCAGACTTTGCTCCCGTGGGCGTCAAGGGCGTCGATGCTGTCCAGCCCGTAGTGACAGAAACGCGTATCTTCAATCTTGCAGGTCAGCGCATGAGCAAACTGCAGAAAGGCCTTTACATCATCAACGGCCAAAAGGTTCTGGTTAAATAACACGACATGAAAGCGCTTCGTTCAATGCTACTGGCCTGTGCCCTGCTTCTCGCAGCGGCACAGGCTCGTGCTCAGGAATGGTTCTTGGGCGGTGACATCTCGCTGCTGCCGCGCTACGAGCAGGTAGGGCAGAAGTATTACAACCGCAACGGTCTCACCGTGCCCAATGTGCTAAAGTTCCTGAAGGGAACCTCTGTGGGTTGGAACGCCCAGCGTGTGCGCCTCTTTGTGGCGCCTGAGGGCGACCCTGACCCCGCCGTGTGTCAGGATTTGGCTTATGTGACAGCCCTCGGCAAGCGTATCAAGGAGGAGGGCTTCGCCTTCATGCTTGATTTCCACTACAGTGACACCTGGGCCGACCCTTCGCATCAGACCGTGCCCAAGGCGTGGCAGGAGTTGAAAACGGCTACGGCGATGGCTGACAAAGTCTATGACTACACCAAGGAATCGCTGGAGCATCTGGTGGCAGAAGGCGCTGCGCCGGATTTCATCCAGGTGGGTAACGAGATTACGTGTGGAATGCTCTGGGACATCGGCCGCGTCAACTCGGGTTCCGTGAACAACAAGAACAACCTTGCGCGAATCCTCAAGAAGGCGGTGGCGGCTTGCCGCGAGGTCTGCCCCGAGGCGAAGGTAATCATTCATCTCGAGCATATCCAGAACGCCAGCTATACCGTACAGAATTTCAAGGACCTCACCAGCCGTGGCGTGGAATTTGACATCCTCGGTTTGAGCTACTATCCCTTCTGGCACGAAGGGCTGAGCACGCTGGCCACCACCCTGCAGCAGCTGCAGACGAATTTCCCCGACAAGGACGTACACATCGTGGAGACGGCTTACTACTATGCCAACCAGCCTGCGGTGGGCGAGGGCATCACCTATGACTTTTCCTCCCAGTGGCCTATCTCTGCTGATGGTCAGGCGCAGTTCGCGGCCGACTTGGTGGTGGAGCTGAAGAAGCACGACAACGTGAAGGGCCTCTTCTGGTGGTTCCCCGAGGAGAACGGCAGCGGCCCTGATAACGACCGCGTGCTCGGTGGCTGGATATGTCGTGGGCTGTGGAACAACACCACACATAAAGCGATGCCTGCGCTCTTCGAGCTCAAAGCCTTTCTGGAACGTGAAGACGTCGGCGTGGCAACACCGACCGCACAGCCCTCGCAGGCAGACGACTGGCATTCGCTACAGGGCTTCCACTTTTCTGCAACGCCCGCTCATCATGGCATCTATCTCCATCAAGGGAAGAAGGTCGCAGTGAAGTGAGAGGGCGAATGCAGAATGATGAATGCAGAATGACGAATGATGAATGATGAATGACGAATGACGAATGACGCTACGCGCAAGCATTCATGCTGGACGAAGTACACAGAGGGCTGCGCGATGTATGTATTAAATAACAAATGATTTATGAAACGAAATCTCTTACGGGTGCTCACCGCCGCCCTCCTATGCGGTGCTATGCTGACAGCCTGCACACCAGACAGCAAAGAACAAATGACAGTATCTCCCGAGGAGGACAACAGTGCGTTTGTGACACTGACGGATGTCGTGCCCGATGTCATCATGGAAATCCGCTACTTCGGATCTTACAACTTCGTAGGAACACGCATCGACGGCTACCTGGAGCCCACGGCACTGCTCACCCGACAGGCTGCCGACAGCCTGCTGGCCGTGAGTAACGATGTCAAGGCGCAGGGCTACCGCCTGAAGATCTATGACGCCTACCGTCCGCAGTGCGGTGTTGATCATTTTGTGCGCTGGGCTGCCGACATCCCCGACACGCTCATGAAGCCCTATTTCTACCCCGATCTGGACAAGAGTGTGCTCTTCGACCAGGAATATATCATGGCTAAGAGTGGCCACACACGAGGCTCCACCGTGGACCTCACGCTCTTTGACATGACCACCGAGAAGGAACTGGACATGGGCGGCACCTTCGACTGGTTCGGTCCCGAGAGCCACCCCGACTTCTGCGGAAATCCCGAGACCTTTGAATACACGGGTGACAACAGCAAATCGCCTAAGGGCCGCAGCATCACGCCCGAGCAGTTCCACAACCGCATGATCCTGCGTCAGGCCATGCTCCGCCACGGCTTCAAGCCGTTGAGCACAGAATGGTGGCATTTTACGCTGGCCGACGAGCCCTTCCCTGACACCTACTTCACCTTCCCCGTGAAACAACTCTGAAGGTGTGTCAGATAGTTTTTAACGTATAAAATTATAAAAAATTAGCATTTCTCTTGGCGCGTAAACAAGTTTTCACTATCTTTGCCGCGAATTTTAACAAAGATAAAGACAGTGAAGCGTCATCAGACTCTTTTTCTCCTCCTTGTACTGCTGTGTGTCGTCGGCATCGGCAGTTGGATGCTACGCCCATGGGATGCCTTGGAGAAGAAGTGGGGTGCCAGGCAGCAGGAGGTGGTCATCGACCGCTATGACCGCGTCCTCGACGAGTATGTTTCACTGAACAGTTACACGGCACTTGGGCGCATGAATACGCAGTACCCCATGGAGACAAAGCTGCTCATCGAGGACGTCCTGAAGTTGGGACCTGTCAACGACCCCAATGCCGAGCAGCGTCTGCGACACTACTACCTCGATTCCACCGTTCAGGTACTGCTGGACGAGGTTCACCGCCAATATGGCGACATGAGTGACATCGAAGCCGATTTCAGCCGCGTCTTTGAGGAGCTGAAGCAGAAAGACCCCGATTTCCGCGTTCCCCACGTCTATACGCAGGTGTCCTGCCTCAACCAGAGCATTGTCGTGGGCGACACGCTCATCGGCATCAGTCTGGACAAGTACTTAGGTGCTGACTTCCCCCTCTATGCCGACTTCTACACGCAGGAACAGCGCGCGCAGATGAACCGTGAGTTCATCGTCCGCGATGCCATCAATGCCTACATGCAATTTCTTGGAAATTGAAAACCGCTCTCTACCTTATTCCCGTTGAGCTTGGCGACACGCCGCAGGAGCGCGTGCTGCCTGCATACAACCGCGATGTAATCCTCAATATCCGCCATTTCATCGTGGAAGAGGTGCGCTCTGCCCGTCGTTTCCTGAAGCGTGTGGATCGCAATATTGACATCGATGCCCTCACCTTCTACCCGATGGGTAAGCATGCTGACGCAGCCCTCTTTGCCCAGTACCTCAGACCCCTGGAAACGGGCGAGAGCGTGGGCGTGATTTCCGAGGCCGGCTGTCCGGCTGTGGCAGACCCGGGTGCCGACGTGGTTGCCATCGCACAGCGCCGTGGCCTGACGGTTGTCCCCCTCGTGGGTCCTTCATCCATGCTGATGGCCGTGATGGCCTCGGGGCTGAACGGTCAGAGCTTCGCCTTCAACGGCTACCTCCCCATTGATCCCGCCGACCGCGTGAAGCGCCTGAAGCAGTTGGAGACGCGTGCCGTGCAGGAACACCAGACACAGCTCTTCATCGAGACACCCTACCGCAACGCCAAGCTCTTTGACACCCTCTGCCAGGCGCTACACCCGCAGACCCGCATCTGCATCGCTGCCGGCATCACCACGGAGGCCGAGTGGATTCACACCCACAGCGTGGCCGAGTGGAAGCGCCATGCGCTGCCCGACCTCTCCAAGACTCCTGCCATCTTCCTCATCGGCAAATAAATTTTTTCCTTCATTTTTCACTCTTTCATTTTTCCCTTATCACTTTATTGTGTATCTTTGTGCCCGAAAGGAATCAAAGAACTACTAAATCATTGCTTTTATGAGACATTTTCTGCTATCTCTCCTTGCTCTGACACTCTGCCTGGCGGCCAGTGCCAAGGATGTCTTCGTGAACACTCCGAAGACGACGCTGATGCTCTCCGTGAACGAGGGCCAGACACCGCGCATTCACTACTACGGTTCGCGCCTGCGCCCTGAGCAGGCCCACGAAGTCTATGATGCCATGAGCATCAACTATGACGCCTATGGTGCCTTCGGCCGCAACAGTTTCGATGAGACGGCGCTGAGCGTGACACACGCCGACGGCAACATGACCACCGAGCTGGCCATCACAGGGATGCGCCAGGAAGGTGACCTCACCATTATCTCAATGAAGGACAAGAAGTATGACTTCTTCGTGGATCTCTACTACAAGGCCACCGACAAGAGCGACGTCATCGAGACTTGGACAGTGCTCCGCAACGGCGAGAAGAAGGCCGTGCGCCTCGAGCAGTATGCCAGCGGCGTCATGACTGTGCGCCAGGAAGGCGCTTGGCTCACACACTTCCACGGCGCATGGGGCCAGGAGGCCGGCATGACCGAGGAACCCTTGACGGCAGGTCTGAAGACCATCGTGAACCACGACGGCGTCCGCACCGCCATGGACGACCGTGCCGAGGTGATGATCTCGCTCGACGGAAAGCCCCAGGAGAACAGCGGCCGCGTCATCGGTGCTGCCCTCTGCTGGACAGGTAACTACAAAATCCGCATCGAGACACGCGGCAAATACCGCCACACACTCATCGCCGGCATCGACGACCTCCACACCGCCTACACGCTGAAGCCCGGTGCCACGTTCCAGACACCCGTGCTGGCACTGGCCTACAGCGACGAGGGCAAGGGCGGCGTCAGCCGTGCCTTCCACCGCTGGGGCCGCAGCGGTCAGCTGCACAACGGCCAGGCGCTGCGTGAAATCCTGCTCAACTCCTGGGAGGGCGTCTATATGAACGTCAATCAGGAAGTCTGCGAGCAGATGATGGATGGCCTCAAGGAACTCGGCGGCGAGCTCTTCGTGGTCGATGACGGCTGGTTTGGCCGTAAATACCGCCGCACCGACGACACGCAGGCCCTGGGCGACTGGGTCACCGACACCCAGAAGCTGCCCAATGGCGTGCCTGCTCTGCTGAAGGCTGCCGAAGACCGCGGCCTGAAGTTCGGCATCTGGATAGAACCCGAGATGACCAACAGCAAGAGCGAGCTTTTCGAGGCACACCCCGACTGGGTCGTGGCCCATCCCACACGTGAGCTCTCCAAAGGCCGCGGTGGCACACAGCTCGTCCTCGACCTCTCCAACCCCAAGGTGCAGGACTTCGTCGTCAGCATCGTCGATAACCTCGTGAAGGAGAACCCCAGCCTCCACTACATCAAGTGGGACTGTAATATGTCCATGAACAACTTCGGCAGCAGCTACCTTACGGCCGACCGTCAGAGCCACCTCTTCGTGGATTACCACCTTGGCCTGCGCAGCGCGCTGGAGCGCATCCGTGCCGCACACCCCGACCTCGTCATCCAGCTCTGTTCCAGTGGCGGCGGCCGTGTGAACTGGGGCGCTCTGCCTTACTTCGACGAGTTCTGGGTTAGCGACGACACCGACGCCCAGCAACGTCTGTTCATCCAGTGGGGCACCAGCCATTTCTATCCCACCATGGCCATGGCGCAGCACGTCAGCGCTTCGCCTAACCACCAGACCGGGCGCGTCATCCCCCTCAAGTTCCGCTTCGATGTGGCGATGACCGGACGTCTCGGCATGGAGATGAAACCCAGCGACCTCAACGAGCGCGAGCGCGAATACGCCAAGAAAGCCATAGCCTTCTACAAGGAAATCCGTCCCATTGTACAGCTCGGCGACCAGTACCGCCTGCTCTCGCCCTATGACAACAAGGGCTTCTGCAGCGAGATGTTCGTTGCCGAGGACAAGAGCCAGGCCGTGTTCTTCTGCTACAAGTTCGAGAACTACATCGGGCTCGAGACACCCCGCTGGCACATGGCAGGCCTTGACCCCGACGCCACCTACCGCCTCAACGAGTTCGAGGGCACCGAGCGCAGCCGCTACTTCGAGAACAAAACCTTCTCCGGCCGCTTCCTCATGGAGACCGGCATCGACGCCAGCCTCGGTCGCCAGTTTGCCAGTCGTGTTATCCGCCTGACGAAAGTCTGATTCCCCTCGCTCATGCTTCATATTTTAGCAGCTTTATGAGTAAATCGTCGGCTTCCGCTTGAAATAACCGAAAGCACATCCCCATCAAAAAAAGTGGCGTGCAGCATCCCGCTGCACGCCATTTCCTTTTGTGTTTTACTGCACAATGCCGGCGGCATGTGCGCCCAGAGTGGTAAGAAGGGCTGTGATAATTGTGATCACAATCTCCGCCACCTTCTTCAGTGTCTTCTTAGTAGATTCTTTCATGGCTTGTAAAGTTTAAAGGGTTTAAGATGTTTAAGAGTTTAAGAGTTCAAGATTCAGGATTCAAGTTTAAGACAAAAACATTAAAAACACCGCTGCTGCTGTCTGTGGCCTTCGGCCTACGGTCTGCGCTCATGAGTGCTCTTATGAAAGCAAGCTTTCAACGCCCACTCCTAAGCACCGCCCTGTTGCGTCCCGCAACACAGCCAACACCATCGGAAAAACACCGTTACGCTGCGCTTCACTAAAAAACAAGTCTAATGACCAATGGCGAAATGGTTTTTTCTGTTTTTCCTCAGCGTGAGTCAGTGCTTCGCAGAAGCTGTTATTAGCTTGTGGATGAGTGTGAAAGCTTGCTTTCAAACACCCAGACACAAGGTGAGAACGTAGGGCGGAGCCCACTG
>SUYG01000039.1:0-11205 GCA_015060555.1 Prevotella sp. | reverse complement strand
GACCGCCGCGTGTTCGTGTATCGCGACGGCATCCCCGTTGACACGTTCCGCATCGCCGACCTTGCGCTGCAGCCTCAGTGGAGCGAGACGGACGGTCCGGTGAAGAAGAACCTGCTGAAGAACGGTGACTTCGAGGGTGAGTACAACTTCTCGCAGTCGCAGAACATCACGAAGTTCATCGAGGGCTGGGACGTATATCCCTACGACCAGTACAACTCCTATCAGGACATTGACCGCGAGGAGCGTTCCAATGAGGTTGACCAGAACAACCATGTCCTGAGCATCCACCGCTATATGTGGAACGACGGCTGGGCCGATGCCGAGATTTCTCAGATTGTGGATGTAGCTTCTGATGACATCTACACCTTCTCGGCTTTGGCCAAGGGCGGCATCTACAATGGTTCCCCGTTGGGCAGCATCCGCATCCAGGATCTTCAGAATGACGACAACAACGTGAAGCTGACGGTGACGGATGACAGCTACCAGAAGTATAGCGTCGATTTCGAGACAAAGGCCAATACCCGGCAAATCCGCATCACCTTCCAGTTGGGTCGTGCCAAGTGGGGTGCCAGCGTGAGCGCCTTCCGCATCGATGATGCCCGACTTGTTGGCACCAGTCGCATCCAGACACCACAGGTAGGCTTCGAGAACATCGGTTCCGACATCGACTACTTCGCCATTGATCCCACGGGCGCCTATGCTCCCATTCTGCCGGGATTGACCATCCAGGAAATCTGCGATGCGATAGAGACGGCCAAGGAAACAGACCAGAATCTGAAGGGTGCTATCATCAATGGACGCCTCACACTCTCTGGTGTTCCTGAACATTCGCGCGTAGTGGTCTATGGTATTGACGGCAAGCAGGTGGCGGCCGTGAACAATTATGTCAACCAGGCTGCTATCGCATTACCACGCCGTGGCATCTACATTGTGGCTGTCTTCAAGGACGGACAGAAACAGGTTATAAAGGTCATGTAATATGATGAAACGATTCTTTTTGACCTCCATGATAGAGGTTCTCACTCTTCTCCCCTTTGTGGGAGGGAGTGAGGGCTTTGGTTCCCTCTACGCCCAGAGCATTCGTCCGGGTCAGACCTGGAATGATGCCAACGGCTCTGCCATCAATGCCCACGGCGGTTGTGTCGTGTTTCACGATGGTAACTACTATTGGTTCGGCGAACAACGTAATGGCAGCAAAAGCGATGGCATCAGTTGCTATCGGAGCCGCGATCTGTATTCGTGGACGAAGCTGAGCCGTGCTGTCACACCCTCTGGCACCAAGACCGATGAGAACCGCGACATCGCCAGCGGTCGCACGCTCGAACGTCCCAAGGTCGTCTATAACGAGCAGACCGGTAAATGGGTGATGTGGATTCATTGGGAGAACGGCAGCGACTACGGCCAGGCCAAGTGTGCCGTGTGTACAGCGGATAAGGTCGAAGGCCCTTACACCCTTGTTGATGTCTTCCGTCCCAATGGCTGCGACTCCCGCGACCAGACGGTGTTCGTGGATTCCGACGGTGCTGCCTATCACGTCTATTCCACGAATATGAACAGCAACACCAACTGCGAACGTCTCACGACAGACTATCTTCAGCCCGAAGCAGACTTCGCCATTCAGCTGAAAGGCCGTCGCTTCGAGGCTGCTGCGCTGTTCAAGGTGGGCGACATCTACTACGGTCTCTTCTCCGGTTGCACAGGCTGGGACCCCAATCCAGGCCGCTATATGTGGACCTACGACCTGATGAACGAGACGTGGAATGCTCCCGCCGACTTCAAGGCCAGCGACGGCAGCACAGGCATCAATTTCTGTGTCGATAACGGCAAGAACAACAGCTACCAGAGCCAGAGCAACTTCGTCTTCCCCGTTCCGGGCAAGGACAAGTGCTTCATCTATATGGGCGACCGCTGGAATTCCTCCAACGTACAGTCCAGCAAGCACGTATGGCTTCCCCTGAGTGTCCGTTCCGGCTATCCTACCGTGCGCTGGTACGAGTCCTGGACGCTCTCTGTCTTCGATGAGATGTATCGCATGAAGCGCATGAAGACCATCGAAGACGGCGCTGAAGGCTACCTCCTGGAGAAGTACAGCAACCGCATCATTTCGCGACCGAAGAGCTCACTCACCATTGAGGATGACGGAGCGTCGAACCTCGCCCTTATCTTCCATCAGACCGGCAAGCCCTATACCTATAAGATCGAAGACAAGAACACTGGAAAGTATCTCGAGAGTGTCTTCGGTACCACACGTTGGCAGAGCGAAGCGGAGAAGCTTTCACAGGAGTGGGTGTTCTGGCTGGAGGAAGATGGCTACTTCCGTATTGAAAATGCCGACGATGGCGTCTGCCTCTCGGTATCAGGCAACACGACCGAGGCCGGAACGACCATCTACATGGCAGAGGCCTCGAAAGATGTTCACCAGAGCTTTGCGCCCTACTTTGATTCCGTTGCTCATCCCGACTATGAGGAAGCGGAGATGTGGAGCCGGGCATACATCGAAGCCAACAAAGAGGAGATGCAGCAGCAGCGCCAGGCCTTGAGCGTCAAGACCGTAAGCGTTGAGACATTGCGCAACGACCTGATTTTTGATATCAGCGGCCGCAAGGTTTCCAACACCCTGCGTCGTGGTCTCTACATCCTCAATGGAAAGAAAGTTCTGATCAAATAATCTGCATGAAGTTCCGCCTGCCCTTCACCCTCGTCTTCGTGGCCTTCGCACTCTGCTTGTTGCTGGGCCCGCTGCACCCGTACCTGCGGGAGACGGGGGCGCTGACGCCGTTCTACGTGACAGGCGTCTCGTGGGGCGAGCTGTTGGGTCATCCCTACCGGCTGCTTCTTTATGTTGCTTCGGGCCTGCAGAGTTGCTTCGCCCTCCCTTGGTTGGGAGCTATGCTCTTTACCGCGCTCCTAGTGGCTGTGGCCTACGCTCAGAAGTGGGCGTTGCGTGTGAGCGATGCATGGTTCGGACTCTGCTGGGTCGTGCCTTTCCTGCTGTTTGTCCACTTCACCCAGATGGGCTATCTCATCTACACGACCAAAGCTGTGGCTCCGGCTTATGTGCCGGTTCTTGAGGTCTTGTTAGGAGTGCTGCTGCTGGGATGCTTGCGAGTGGGCGCGAGCCGTTGGTGGAAAGGTTGGAAGTCCTCGACCGACGCAACCGGTTCGAAACGTATTGTGCGTTTGGCCGTGAGCGTGGTCCTTTTCGTGGGTTCGGCTATTGCGACTTACACCTACACCTTCCGCGACCCGAACTTCCTCAACACGTTGCGGATGAAGCATGCCGCAGAGGACGGAGCGTGGGACCAAGTCCTGCAGATTGCCAGAGACGGTAATCAGGAGCCCACCCGTGCTCAGGTGTGCCTCACCCGTCTTGCCCTCTTCAAGACAGGGCGCATGGGCGATGAACTCTTTACCTATCCTGAGGGGGCGGCGGCCTATGAGGCCCCCCAGAACCAGTGGCTGCGCCTGATGATAGGGCCGCTGCTCTACTACCACTACGGCAAGACGGGTTTTGCCTACCGCTGGGCGATGGAAGACCTGGTCGAATATGGCGAGCGCCCTGCCTACCTGCGTTACCTGCATAGCGTAGCCCGCCTGAACGGTGAGGAGGCACTCGCACAACGATACCAGCGCTCACTCGCGCGTACCTTATTCTATAAGGACGTGTGCGAACGTGAGGAGCAGGAGGCTGCCGCCATCAAGCCGC
Organism: Prevotella sp.; assembly: GCA_015060555.1. Classification (GTDB taxonomy): domain Bacteria; phylum Bacteroidota; class Bacteroidia; order Bacteroidales; family Bacteroidaceae; genus Physcousia. The sequence goes on along the minus strand of SUYG01000039.1, from coordinate 7,499 downwards.
TGCTGAACTACACCGACCAACTCGACGGCGACAACGGCCTCGTGGAGTTCTATCTGCTGAACAGCTTTGCCCTCAGCGAAGGCGGCTCGCGTGAGATGGTGGAACTGTCCCTCATGGACGGTCTCATCACCAAGAACCTTACGGGTTTCTGGCCCCGTTTCATGGCCCTGCTGTCCACGTGGCAAGGACACATTCCCACACACTATCAGGAGGCCGCCCTGATGCTGACACAGCTGCAAGGCGGCTCGCCCCTGCGTGATTTAAGTATGATAGACCCCGCTATCCAGCAACGCTTCCAGCGGCTGGTAGAGGCTTCTGCCCGCATGGGCGACAATGCTGCCAATGCCGCAGCGCTGCGCCCGGAGTTCGGCAACACCTACTGGTACTACTACTTCTTTGTAGAAGGGTTGAAGACGAATTGAAAGATTGAAAGATTGAAGAATTGAAAAGTTCTGTTCCCATATTTAGTTTCATTGCCGTTGTGCTGACGATGGCGGGGGTGCTGTGTAGCTGTTCTCCCTCGCTTCCCACCACATACGCAGAGGCTTCGCGGCAGCCTGCTGTGTCTCCTGACAATTTCGGAGCCACGTTGCCGCCGAATATCGCGCCGTTGAACTTCCGCATCAACGAGGAGGCTACCGACTGCGTGACGCGTCTGCATTCCCGAAAGGGTGGGGAAGTGGTTGTTGGCGGAACTGACGTCTGTTTTGACGAGGACGTCTGGCACGAGCTCCTCGCCCAAGCGAAGGGTGACACCCTTTTTTGCGATATCTATTTGAAGACTGATGGGAACTGGCAACACCTGCCGACGCAGTATTTCCTTGTTGCTGAAGAGCCTGTAGATCCCTACATCACCTACCGTCTCATCCGTCCCTCCTATGTTACCTACGAAGAGCTGACCATCAACGAACGTTGTCTCGAGAACTTCAACGAGCGTGTCATCTACGAGAACATGCGCTTCGAGGATAGCGACCAGGGTCAGTGCATCAACTGCCACCTTCCACGCAACTGGAACCAGCAGCAACAGAGCCAGTTCCATGTTCGTCAGGCCATGGGCGGTACCCTTTTCATCAGCGGTGACCAGGTGGCAAAGGTCAACCTCAAGACAGACTCCACTCTCAGCGCCGGCGTCTATCCCGCCTGGCATCCCACGCAGAACCTCATTGCCTACTCCGTCAACGAGACGGGGCAGGTCTTCCACACCCTCGATCCCCAGAAGGTGGAGGTCATCGACTATGCCAGCGACCTCATCCTCTACGATGTCGAGGCCAACACCGTGCAGCACATCGACCGCACAGCCTCGGAGTTCGAGTCGTTCCCCACTTGGAGCCCCGATGGCCGCACGCTCTACTATATCTCGGCACACTACACGCCCCGTGCCGCAGACATCGATGCCGACCTCGACAACAACTACGACAAGTTGCACTACAATATCTACGCCCGCGACTTCGACCTCCAGACTCGCCGTTTCGGCCCTCATCGCCTCGTCTTCGATGCCGAAGCGTTGGACAAGAGTGCCAGCGTGCCTCGCATCTCTCCGGATGGCGACTACCTGCTCTTCACACTCGCAGACTACGGTCAGTTCCACGTCTGGCATAAGAGTGCCGATTTGCAGATCCTCAGCCTCGTCTCCGAGAGTGGGGAACAGGCAGAGGCCACAGCGCCTCTCAACTCTCCCGAATCCGAGAGTTACCACGCCTGGAGTTCCAACGGCCGCTGGATTCTCTTCTCCTCACGCCGTGATGACGGCAACTACACGCGCCTGTACATCAGTTACTTTGATAAGGACGGGCGGGCTCACAAGCCCTTCCGCCTGCCGCAACGCTCCCTTGACAGCGACGACCTGCTGCTGCGCAGCTACAACGCAGCCGAATTCATGCTTCAGCCCGTGCGGCCGTCCCAACGACAACTGGAGAAAGCCGTCAAGGCCAATGCCCGTCCTGCTGCCTATGCAGGCTCCGCTCTCGCCCAGCCCGAGGCTGACAGCACCCGCCATCGTGCCCTCCAGCCTGCTAACGAGCGCCGCCGCGAATCCATTGCTTATTAACAAATCCTTAACAATATGAAACACAACCTCTTCTCCCTGCTGGCAGTGCTCTTTGCACTTTTCATGCCGCAGCACACGACAGCCCAGAACGTCTTACCGCAAATGGGCGAGAAAATCACGACAGAAGACGGCGTTTATGTCGTCTCCGGACAGAACCTGATCCAGAATCCCTCCTTCGACGACGGCTTTGCCCATTGGAAAGCAGGCGATGGCAACGACCTTGCGGAAGAGAACTTCGCCCTTGAGTCCACGGGTGGTGCCGACGGAGGCGCTTACATCCGTGCCCTGGGCAGCGCAGGCAGTGGTTCCAACAAGTCTATCAAGACGGGCTGGGCCGTCGAAGTGGGCAAGACCTACCTCTTCTCGATGTGGGCCAACCGCCCCAGCAGCGGCATGAGCTCCAATACGCAGTACAGCCGCATCTATGCCTCTGATAGCGAGACGGCTACGACCACGCAGATTGGCTCGGTCAGCTTCACTGGCGACACGTGGGTGCAGACGCAGATTGTCTTCAAGGCCGAACAGCCTTTCCTCGTTGTCAACCTCGGATGGATGAACCAGACGAGCGTGGATGCCTTCTTCCTCGGCGAACTGTCCCTGTCCGAAGAGCTTGCCACAGCAGCCCTTGAGACCGCTATCGCCGATGGCAAGTACCAGCTGGACAACACCGTGGAGGGCGATGAGCGCGGACAGTATAGCAGCGAGGTGCGTGCCACCTTGCAGAACGCCATCACCACTGCCGTGGGCGTCCTCCAGACAGCTACCACACAACAGCAGATCAACGACGCCACGACCACGCTGAAGGCCGCCATCGCCACCTATAAGGCCAGTGCCAACGCCCCCTTCAAAGTCGGAACCAAATACAACATCGTCCACAACTCCGGCTACCTGATGACCACCACGGGAGGCACCGTGAAGGTGGTCAGCGAGGATGTGGATGACGCCGGTCAGGTGTTCACCTTCGTGCCCGCTCCTGCCGAAGCTGCGGCTGTCGGTTTCAACCTGCAGGCTGACGACGGCACCTTCGTACAGCGCAGCGGCTCGTGGGACACCAAGGCCGCAGAGAACATCGACCTCACTGCTGCCAATGCCATCTTTCAGGTCGTGGATCAGGGCACCTACATCCAACTGAAGAATATGGGCAGCGGCAGCGTCCTCGGCACAGACAGCAACAACGACGGCAGTACCGTCTATAGCAATAAGAACGGCACCGATGCCCGCTACCGCTGGACGCTCAAGGAGTTCATCCCCAAGGACCAGCGTGATGACGAGTACAACTTCCTCCAGCTGTTGGCGAAGGCCGAGAAGGTCTTGTCCGATGTTAGCACCGCCACCGTCGGCACCGACCTCTTCATGACTTCTCGCGATGCCTACGACACCTATGCTGCTGCTGTCGCCGCAGCGCAGGCCGTCACCTCGGGCTACAAGGCTGCTGCCACCACCTTGCAGGCTGCGATGGATGCTTTCGCGGCCAACCGCTACGTCCTGCCTGACCCCGCCTCGAAGTTTGTCATCACCCAGCACGCCGGCGGCAACCGACTGTCCTACACCACGGACCAGGAACTCGCCACCGTGAGCACTCCCTCTGCGGATGCCACGCAGCAGTTCACCTTCGCCCAGGTGGCAGCCACGGGTAATTTCTCCCTGAAGAACATCGGGGCCGCGAAGTTCCTGGCCAAGAGCGGCAGCAGCAATTGGAACACCAACTGGGCGGACGAGGACAGCGACCTCCTGGCTCAGTGGATCATCGAGCGCCATAGCGACGGCACCTACACCCTGCAGAACGCTTCCGGCAAGGGCTATCTGGGCAGCGATGCCACCGCCGACGGCTCTTTGATGTATTGCGACAAGTCCTCCAGTGCCGCCAACTCACGTTGGGACATCGAGGAATTCACGCCTACGGCAGCGCTGACAAAAGTCATCGCTCAGGCAAAGGAGCTGGCTGCCAACACCCCTGTCGGCAGCGCCTATTATGAAGTACCCCAGACGGCGATGGATGCCCTGAATGGGGCTATCGGTGTCGCCGAGGCTGCGCTGGCGACTGTCACGACCTTCGAACAGGGTGCTGCGGAGGCCAAGAAACTCTCTGATGCCATCGCCGTCTTCAACGCCAGCTTCAATCCCCTGCCCCCGTTTGACGAGGGCGTCACCTACACGATTGCTCACTATGGCGGTGCGCTGATGACAGCTGCTGAGAGCGGCAACGCTTCGCTCACGGCGCTGGCTGAGGAGGGGGCTGCCGAGATGCAGCTCTTCACCTTCGAACCCGTCGCCGAGGCTACGATGACCTATTACATCCGCTCCGTGGCGCTGGACACCTATCTCGCCCGTTCTGGCGACTGGAACACCCAATGGCAGACGGAGAAAGATGCTGCCGCGCAGGTTGAAGTCGTGCAGCTCGACGGCCGTTGGCTGGGTCTGCGCTTTGTGGAGAATGCCAAGTTCGCCGGCACGGACAACACCGCCACCGGACAGCTCGTCTATAGCGACAAGAGCGGAAGTGGCAACACCATGGCCTACTGGTTTATAGATACCTATGTGACCGTCGTCCTCGACCGTGTGGCTTTCAATAATGCCATGGACGTCGCCAACACCTTGCTGAGTTCGATGAAAGCAGGCTACCTCCAGGGCGAATACTTCGAGGAGGACATCGCCGCCTTCCGCCAGGTCGTCAGCACAGCCCGCTCTGCGGCCAGCAAAGCCAAGGACCAGACCACGCTCGACGGTATCACCGCACAACTCCTCCTTGACACCGATGCCGCACGCGCCAAGGCACACGACAAGGACTACATGAACCACACCGAACTGACAGCCGCCATACAGGCCGCCACGAAAGCCACCAACGATGCTGTCGCAGGCGACTGCAACGGACAGTATCCGGCTGCCGCCATCAATGCCTACAAGCAGGCGCTGACTGCTGCTGAGGCTGTCAACAACAAGGCTGACGACCAATTGACACAGGCTGAGATTGACGCCGCCACCGCAGACCTGAAACAGGCTGCCGCCACCTTCAACGCTGCCCGCGTGGTCATCAACCTCACCGACCTGAAGGCAGCGATTGCCGCCGCACAGAAAGCGCTCACCGATGCACAGGGCGACCGTGGCGACGGCCCTGGCAAAATCCCCGAAAGCGCCTTCACGACGCTGCAGAATGCCGTCACTCAGGCACAGACCATCGTCAATGAGAACAAGGTGAACCAGGCCGCCGTGAATGATGAGACCGCCAGTCTCCTCGCTGCCATCACCACCTTCCAGTCATCGCGCGTTGCCAATGACTACACGGCGCTGCAGGCACTCGTGGACGAGGCCACCAACCTCATCGCTGATGCCCTTGCCGGCAAACTCCCTTATCTGCAGGAGGACCTCGATGAGCTGAAGGCTTCACTGGAGAAGAATGCTGCCGCCCTCGAGAGCACCGACCAGGACGTCATCAACCGTGCCGCCAAGCTCCTGAAGCGTGACATCGCCCTCTTCAAGAATCTCAGCGACGCCATCAACGGCATCGCCGACGACAGCCGCATTCAGGTTCGTTTCTACGACCTCAACGGCCTCCTCATCTCCACCTCGCGCCGGAACCTTCGCAAGGGTACCTATGTAATGATCATCGAAAGCGAAGGCAAGCAGGTCATCAGAAAGATTCTCATCAATGAATAACCGGCATCTCCTCTTCCTGATTGCCCTGCTCTTCTCCATCAATGCGGCAGCGCAGCAGTCGCTCACCATTCGCAGCGGTGAGCTGTGGCCTGATGACCAAGGCCAGCACATCAACGCCCATGGCGGCGGCGTCATGAAATACGGCGACACCTACTATTGGTTCGGCGAGCACAAGTCCGACCACACCAGCGATGCGCTGGTGGGTGTCACATGCTACGCCTCCAAGGACCTTGTCAACTGGCGCAACTGCGGCGTGGCGCTCAGCGTCACCGACGAACGCGGCCACGACATCGAGCGCGGCTGCATCCTGGAACGCCCCAAGGTCATCTACAATCCTGTGACCAGGAAGTTCTGCATGTGGTTCCACCTGGAATTGAAAGGACGTGGCTACAACGCTGCCCGCTACGGGGTGGCTGTGGCCAACCGTCCTGAGGGACCCTACAAATTCCTTTACTCCCAGCGTGCCGACGCCGGCACCTGGCCCATGAACTTCAGCGAGCAGGACATCGCTGTCGCCGACACACTCGATCCTGCCCACTACCAGGACTGGACACCGGCGTGGGAGGAGGCTGTTGCCAAGGGGCTCTACGTGAAGCGTGACTTCCGCAGGGGCCAGATGTCGCGCGATATGACGCTCTTCGTCGATGACGACGGCAAAGCCTACCACATCTTCTCGTCGGAGGAGAACCTGTCGCTGCACATCGCTGAGCTCACCGCAGACTACCTGCATCACACGGGGCGCTACATCCTCATGGCTCCGGCAGGACATAACGAGGCACCGGCCATCTTCAAGCACGACGGCACCTACTGGATGATTACCTCCGGCTGCACCGGCTGGGCCCCCAACGAAGCCCGCATGTTCTCGGCTCCCACCATCTGGGGACCCTGGACGCAGCACCCCAATCCTTGTCGCGGCCCCAGGGCAGAGCTCACCTTCGGTGGTCAGAGCACCTACATCCTGCCTCTCGACTCCCGCCTCTCGTCGGTCGATAGCCAATGGATTTTCATGGCAGACATCTGGCGTCCCCGTCGTCCCAGCGATGCCCGCTACATCTGGCTCCCCATCGAGTTCGAGGACGGCAAGCCCGTCATCCGCTGGCGCGACGCTTGGGATCTGTAACCAACAAGTATGATAATCACTCTGGGAGGTGATCCCTTATGAGTCCGCAGGTGGAGGAACACGAGTCTCTCCACCAACTTTTTTCTGTCGAAAATTCCCTCATTCCCTCAGCTTTCTCTCAGCCCCTATGACCTGATATCCAATAAGTTTGAGGGAATGAGGAATTTTCTCCCCAAAACTTTCATGGGGGGCGACAAGGTGTATAGCAGCGTAGATGACATGTACGATGACATTCTGTAAGACACTACTACTCCCTCGCCTTACCCTCTATAGAGACTACGCGCAGACACTATAGAGGGTACGCTTGGAGAGTGTAATATAAAATAAGCATAAAAGTAAATTTAATCTATAAAAAATTGTCTGTATCAACTTATATGTTTATCTTTGCGGCGAAAAACAACAATATCATGAATAGGAATCTGCTTATAGAGTTATTGGAAGATGGTGAGCAAGTGAGCCTCTATTCCCCTCATTTCGAAGGAGAAGAATACTCCGAATTTGAGAAATTCCTTCTCACATATAAAGATGATTATCCTAATGATGTGCGTCAACTGGTATATCGTCTCGATATCATCAAACGTGATGGAGCTGCAGACCGTCATTTCCGTTATGAAGGAACACGTCGTGACAGGGTGATGGCGCTCCCCTCGCATATGGAAACGACCTCACTTCGCCTGT
>SUYG01000038.1:0-56655 GCA_015060555.1 Prevotella sp. | reverse complement strand
CTAATAACAGCTTCTGCGAAGCACTGACTCATGCTGAGGAAAAACATAAAAAACATTTCGCCATTGGTCATTAGATTTGTTTTTTAGTGAAGCGCAGCGTAACGGTGTTTTTCCGATGGCGTTGGCTGTATTGCGGGACGCAACAGGGCGGTGCTTAGGAGTGGGCGTTGAAAGCTTGCTTTCATAAGAGCACTCATGAGCGCAGACCGTAGGCCGAAGGCCACAGACAGCAACAGCGGGGTTTTTAATGTTTTTGTCTTAAACTTGAATCCTGAATCTTGATTCTCTTAAACTCCTTAAACTACTTAAACCCTTTAAACTTTACAAGCAATGAAGGAATCGACAAAGAAGACACTGAAGAGGGTGGCGGAGATTGTGATCACGATCATCACCGCTCTGCTCACCACACTCGGCGCACATGCCGCTGGCATTGTGCAGTAAAAAGCCCTCCCGCCCCGTAGGGCGAGGGGAGAAGAAAAGCAGGCAGTCAGGGAATCTGGCTGCCTGCTTGCATTTTTACAGAATGTTAATAGATGTGTGAGTTGGATTCTAGTTCCTCGCGGGTGAGTTTCTTGCCGTCGGACGGGCGTTTAGAATGCGGCGTTCTTCGGTGTGCGGGGGAAGGGGATGACGTCGCGGATGTTCTGCATCCCCGTCACGAAGAGGATGAGGCGCTCGAAGCCGAGACCGAAGCCGGCATGGGGGCAGGAGCCCCAGCGGCGGGTGTCGAGGTACCACTCGAGATGTGTGGTGTCCATGTGGCGGCGGTCAATCTCGCCTTGCAGCTTCTCGAGGCTCTCTTCACGCACGCTGCCGCCGATGATCTCGCCGATAGCGGGGAAGAGGACGTCGGTGCCCTGCATGGTGGGACCGGGGGCCACGCAGCCGCGGTAGCCGATGGAGCCTTCACCCTGCAAGGGGTTCTGCTTCATGTAGAACGACTTGATGGCGGCGGGGTAGTCGGTCATGATGACGGGCTTCTTGAAGTGCTCCTCGACGAGGTAGCGCTCGTGCTCGCTGGCCAGGTCGTCGCCCCAGTTGCAGGGGAACTCGAACTTGCGGCCGTTCTTGATAGCCTCCTGCAGGATGTTGATGCCTTCGGTGTAGGTGAGGCGCACGAAGGTCTCCTTCAGCACGCCCTGGAGGCGCTCGATGAGCGTCTTGTCGATCATCTGGTTGAGGAAGGCGAGGTCGTCCTGACAGTTGTCAAGGGCCCAGCGCACGCAGTACTTGATGAAGTCCTCCTCGAGGTCCATGAGCTCTTCCTGGTCGAGGAAGGCCACCTCGGGCTCTATCATCCAGAACTCGGCCAGATGGCGCGGTGTGTTGGAGTTCTCGGCGCGGAAGGTGGGGCCGAAGGTGTAGATCTGTCCGAGGGCCGTGGCGCCGAGTTCGCCTTCGAGCTGTCCGCTGACGGTGAGGCTGGTCTGTTCGCCGAAGAAGTCGTCGTCGTAGATGATCTTACCCTGCTCGTCCTTCTTCAGATCGTAGAGGTTCTTGGTGGTCACCTGGAACATGTTGCCGGCGCCTTCGCAGTCGCTGGCGGTGATGAGCGGCGTGTGGAAGTAGAAGAAGCCGTGCTCGTGGAAGTAGGTGTGGATGGCCATCGCCATGTTGTGGCGGATGCGCATCACGGCCCCGAAGGTGTTCGTGCGCAGGCGCATGTGCGCGTGCTGGCGCATATATTCAAAGGTCTGTCCCTTCTTCTGCATGGGGTAGGTGCTGTCGCAGGTGCCGAGGACTTCGATCTTCGTGGCCTGTATCTCCACAGCCTGTCCGGCGGCGGGGCTCTCTACGAGCTTTCCTTCGACGCTGATGCAGGCGCCGGTGGTGATGAGTTTCACCGTGGCCTCGTCGAAGTTCTGGTCTTCACCCACAATCTGAATGTTCTTGATGGTGGAGCCGTCGTTGAGGGCGATGAAGAAGATACCTTTGGAGCCGCGCTTGGAACGCACCCAACCTTTGGCACAGACGGTGACCTCACCCCCCGCCCCCCTCTCCGAGGGGAGAGGGGGAGTGGTTACCTGTGAGGGGTGCATATTCAGAAGATCTATAATCTTAGTACGTTTCATAGATATAGTAATTTACGTTGTTGAATTTGTTTATTTATCGTCTGGATGACAGATTCTGTATCATATAGGACCTCTTCGTTGGTGAAACGAAGGATGATAAATCCGTGGTCTCTTAAATAATCACTGCGAATGGCATCCTCTGTTTGTTGTTGAGGTTCGTTGTGGTAAGCTCCGTCAACTTCGATAATCAGATTGAATTTTAGGCATACAAAATCAACGATATAGTCACCAATAGGATGTTGCCGACGGAATCTGACATCTGGAATTGTACGTAGATGTTCCCACATCCATTTTTCAGCATCTGTCATACCTTTCCTGTTCTCTCGGGCAAAACCTTTGAGAATGTCATATCTGTCAGGAGAAGAAGTCTGCCAATCGTAGTCCATCAGCCTTGGTATTCACTCCCCCTCGCCCCTTGGAGAGGGGGTCGGGGGGTGAGGCTTTTTCTTTATTCAAACGCTCCCATGCGCAGCATGTTGACCTCGTCCTCGGTGAGGTAGCGCCAGTCGCCACGCTTGAGGTTCTTCTTGGTGAGGCCGGCGAAGAGGACGCGGTCGAGCTTGGTGACCTTGTAGCCGAGGTGCTCGAAGATGCGGCGCACGATGCGGTTGCGGCCGCTGTGGATCTCGATGCCGATCTGCTTCTTGTCTGTCTCGGAAGCGTACTCCACGGCATCGGCGCGGATGTCGCCGTCGTCGAGGGTAATGCCCTCGGCAATCTGACGCAGGTCGGCAGCGCTGACGTTCTTGTTGGTGTGGACGTGGTAGATCTTCTTCTTGAGGAACTTGGGGTGTGTGAGTTTGCTGGCCAGCTCGCCGTCGTTGGTGAGCAGGAGTACACCGGTGGTGTTGCGGTCCAGACGGCCTACGGGGTAGATGCGCTCGTCGCAGGCGTCCTTGACGAGGTCCATGACGGTCTTGCGGTTCTGGGGATCGTCGCTGGTGGTGACGTAGTCCTTCGGCTTGTTGAGCAGGACATAGACCTTCTTCTCGATCTTCACGGGCTGGTCGTGGAACTTCACCTCGTCGGAGCGCTTGACCTTGGTGCCGAGTTCTGTGACGACAACGCCGTTGACGGTGACGACACCAGCCTCGATGAAGGTGTCGGCCTCGCGACGTGAGCATACGCCGGCATTGGCCAGGAACTTGTTCAGACGGATGGGTGCTTCGGGGTCGATGTGTGCCTCGGAGTATTCGATGCGTTTCTTGAAGCTGTACTTGGCATTGGGATCGTAGCCGGGGGTGTGCTGGCGACGGGGCCCGAAGCCTCCGCGCTGCTGGCCGTAGCCGCCGCGACCCTGGAAGCCGCCACGCTGGTAACCGCCTCCACGCTGGTAACCGCCTCCACGCTGGAAGCCGCTCTCGCGGGGTTGGAAGCCACCCTCACGGGGCTGGTAGCCACCCTCGCGGTTGAAGCGGGGCTTGAAGCCGCCTTCACGGGGTTGGTAGCCGCCCTCGCGGTTGAAGCGGGGCTTGAAGCCGCCCTCACGGGGCTGGTAGCCACCCTCGCGGTTGGTGCGGGGCTGGTAGCCGCCTTCACGGGGCTGATAGCCACCCTCGCGGTTGAAGCGGGGCTGATAGCCGCCTTCACGGGGCTGGTAGCCACCCTCGCGGTTGAAGCGGGGCTGGTAGCCGCCTTCGCGGTTGGTACGGGGCTGATAGCCGCCCTCACGGGGTTGGAAGGTACGGCGCTCGCCGTCGGCGTTGCTGCCATACACGGGGCGTTGGATGCGGGGACGCGGGGTGCGACCCGGAGTGCCATAGCTGTTACTCTCTTCTTTTCCTTCATTCTGCGCGAAGTTCTCGCGCCATTTTTCATTGTTGTTTTCCATAGATGTTGTTTAAATACCTGTATAATTATTGGGGGTTATGACGCGCAGTTCAGCCTTCACGGCTTCGTTGACGTCGAGTGTTTCAATGAAATCTGCAATGCTCTCGGGGCTGATGGCGGCGCCGGTGCGCGTCAGGGCCTTCAGGGTTTCGTAGGGGTTGGGGTAGCCTTCGCGGCGCAGGATGGTCTGTATGGCCTCTGCCACCACGGCCCAGTTCTGCTCGAGGTCGGCGCGTATCGCCTGTTCGTTGAGCAGCAGCTTGCCTAAGCCCTTGAGGGTGCTCTGGATGGCGATGACGATGTGCCCGAGAGGTACGCCGACGTTGCGCAGCACGGTGGAGTCCGTGAGGTCGCGCTGCAGGCGGCTGATGGGTAGCTTGTGGGAGAGATGCTCCAGGATGGCGCCGGCGATGCCGAGGTTGCCTTCGGAGTTCTCGAAGTCGATGGGGTTCACCTTGTGCGGCATAGCGCTGGAGCCTACCTCGCCGGCTTTCACCTTCTGGCGGAAGTAGCCCATGGAGATGTACTGCCACACGTCGCGGTCCAGGTCGATGATGATAGTGCCAATGCGGCGCAGGGCATCGAAGAGGGCTGCGAGGTTGTCATAGTTGGAGATCTGTGTTGTCCATTCCTCGCGCTCCAGGCCCAGATGCTTGCGCACGAAGTCGTTGGCCAGGCTGCGCCAGTCCATGTTGGGGTAGGCTACGTGGTGGGCGTTGAAGTTGCCCGTGGCGCCGCCGAACTTAGCGGTGATGGGGGTGCTGCGCAGCAGTTCCAGCTGCTGGCGGAGACGGTAGGCGAAGACCTCTATCTCCTTGCCCAGGCGGGTAGGGGAGGCCGGCTGTCCGTGGGTCTTGGCCAGCATGGGGATGTCCTTCCACTCGTCGGCAAAGGCTTCCAGCTGCTGCTCTAAGCGCTCCAGGAGCGGCATGACCACATCCTGCAGCGCCTCCTTGACGGACAGGGGAACACTCGTGTTGTTGATGTCCTGCGAGGTCAGTCCGAAGTGGATGAACTCCTTGGCTGCATGGAGCGCGGGGTTGTTGATCTGGTCAATCTTCTCCTTGATGAAATACTCCACGGCCTTGACGTCGTGGTTGGTGATGGCCTCGATGTCCTTCACGCGCTGTGCATCCTCCAGGGAGAACTCCTGGTAGATGGCGCGCAGGGTGGGGAAGAGGTCACGGGGGAAGTCTGCCAACTGCGGCAGGGGCAGCTCGCACAGGAAGATGAAGTACTCGATTTCCACACGCACACGATAACGTATCAGTGCGTATTCGGAGAAATACTGATCTAAGGACTCGGTTTTTGAACGATAGCGGCCATCGATAGGTGATGTGGCCGTCAGGGCTGTCAATTCCATAGCAAGATTGCGCTCACGCGCAGAACTTATAAAGTGAATACCTAAATAAAATAAATAATGTGTTTAATCGAAAAATTCGCTTATGCTCTCAAAAAGCGGCGCAAAGGTACAATCTTTTTGTGAAATGTCAAGCAAAAGCCCCCGTTTATTTTACTTTGAGACGTTGTTTTTGCCAATAATGATTGTTTTTTCGCCAATTATTATGATGTTTCTATTTAAATGTGTACTTTTGCCGAAAAATCAGTTCTTACTTTATAGACAACTCACTTTTTATATGTTTCTTCTCGGTTACGACATCGGCTCTTCCAGCGTCAAGGCATCGCTGGTAGATGCACAAAACGGGCAGTGCGTGGCCACTGCATTCTACCCCAAGAGTGAAGCACCCATCAAGGCCGTGCGCCCGGGATGGGCGGAACAGGACCCCAATGTATGGTGGAGCTATCTGAAGGACGCCACCGCTGACATCCTCACCCAGAGCGGTGCCGACAAGGCGGACATCAAGGCCATCGGTATCTCCTATCAGATGCACGGTCTCGTCTGCGTGGACAAGGACCTGAAGCCCCTGCGCGATGCCATCATCTGGTGTGACTCGCGTGCTGTGCCCTATGGCCAGCAGGCTTTCAAGGAGCTGGGCAGCGAGCGCTGTCTCAGCCATCTGCTGAACTCGCCCGGTAATTTCACAGCCTCGAAGCTGGCATGGGTGCATGAGAATGAGCCCGACCTCTTTGCTAAAATATATAAGGTGATGCTCCCGGGCGACTACATCGCCTGTCGCCTCTCCGGCACTGCTGCCACCACGGTCAGCGGTCTCTCGGAAGGGATGATGTGGGACTTCAAGGACAACCGGCCGGCGCAGTTCCTGCTGGACTACTACGGCATCCCCGCCGCGATGCTCTCTGACATCGTCCCCACCTTCGGCCTGCAGGGCGAAGTCAGCGCTGCCGCAGCCGCAGAACTGGGTCTCGCTGCCGGAACCCCCATTACCTACCGTGCTGGCGACCAGCCCAACAATGCCCTCTCGCTCAATGTCTTTGAGCCGGGCGAGGCTGCCACGACAGCCGGCACCTCGGGCGTCGTCTATGGTGTGCTGGGACAGGTGGGCTATGACCCCCAAAGCCGCGTGAACACCTTCGCACATGTCAACCACACGGCCAGCGACCCGCGTCTGGGCGTACTGTTGTGCATTAATGGTACAGGAATCCTGAACTCCTGGGCCCGCCGTAATGTGGCTCCCTCCGGCATCGGCTATGCCGAGATGAACGACCTGGCCGCTCAGGCCCCCATCGGCTCTGCAGGTCTTAGCATCCTGCCCTTTGGCAACGGCGCAGAGCGCGTGCTCTGCGACAAGGAGGTGGGCGCCAGCATCCACGGCATCAACTTCAACACCCACACGCAGGCTCACCTGCTGCGTGCTGCACAGGAAGGCATCGTCTTCAGCTTCGCCTATGGCATGGAAGTGATGCAGCAGATGGGCATGAGCCTGAAGACCATCCGTGCGGGCAAGGCCAATATGTTCCTCAGCCCCATCTTCCGCGACACCCTCGCCGGCGTCACGGGGGCCACCATCGAGCTCTGCGACACCGACGGCAGCGTGGGCGCTGCCCGCGGAGCCGGTATGGGTGCCGGCATCTATGCCGACCACAACGAGGCATTCGCCACGCTGAAGAAGCTGCAGGTGATCGAGCCCGATGTGAAGAACCAGGCTGCCTACAAGGAAGCTTATGAGCGTTGGGCAGAGTATCTCCCCTCACCCTCCCTCTAAAGGAGGACGTAAATCCCTTCAAAAACAGTTAACATTTTATTCAATAACCTTTTAAGTTTCTTTTAAAACAATGAAACAGTATTTCCCTGAAATCCCTGCGATTAAGTTCGAGGGTACTGAGAGCAAGAACCCGATGGCCTACCGCTACTACGACAAGAACCGTGTGGTCATGGGTAAGAAGATGAGCGAGTGGTTCAAGTTCGCCATGGCATGGTGGCACACACTCTGCGCTGAGGGCGCCGACCAGTTCGGCGGCGGCACCAAGAGCTTCCCCTGGAACACCGCTGCAGACCCCGTGCAGGCTGCCAAGGACAAGGCTGACGCTGGCTTCGAGATCATGCAGAAGCTGGGCATCGAGTACTATTGCTTCCATGACATCGACCTCGTAGCAGAAGCCGCTGACGTGGAGACATACGAGAAGAACCTGAAGGAAGTGGTGGCTTACCTGAAGCAGAAGCAGGCTGAGACCGGCATCAAGCTCCTCTGGGGTACAGCCAATGTCTTCGGTAACAAGCGCTACATGAACGGCGCCAGCACCAACCCCGACTTCGACGTTGTGGCCCGTGCCATCGTGCAGATCAAGAACGCTATCGACGCTACCATCGAGCTGGGCGGCACCAACTACGTGTTCTGGGGCGGCCGTGAAGGTTACATGAGCCTGCTGAACACCGACATGAAGCGCGAGAAGGAGCACATGGCTACCATGCTGACCATGGCCCGCGACTATGCTCGCAGCAAGGGCTTCAAGGGCACATTCCTCATCGAGCCCAAGCCCATGGAGCCCAGCAAGCACCAGTATGATGTTGACACAGAGACCGTCATCGGTTTCCTGAAGGCTCACAACCTGGACAAGGACTTCAAGGTGAACATCGAGGTCAACCACGCTACCCTCGCAGGCCACACCTTCGAGCACGAGCTCGCTTGCGCCGTTGATGCCGGGATGCTCGGCAGCATTGATGCCAACCGTGGTGACTACCAGAACGGCTGGGACACCGACCAGTTCCCCATCGACCACTATGAGCTCACCCAGGCCATGATGCAGATCATCCGTGGCGGCGGCTTCAAGGACGGCGGCACCAACTTCGATGCCAAGACCCGTCGTAACAGCACCGACCTCGAGGACATCTTCATCGCTCACATCGCTGCCATGGATGCTATGGCTCACGCTCTGCTCAGCGCTGCTGACATCATCGAGAAGTCTCCCCTCTGCGCTATGGTCAAGGAGCGTTATGCAAGCTTCGACGCTGGCGAGGGCAAGAAGTTCGAAGAGGGCAAGATGACCTTCGAAGAGGCTTACGCTTACGGCAAGAAGGTCGGCGAACCCAAGCAGACCAGCGGCAAGCAGGAGCTCTATGAAGCTATCGTAAACATGTACTAATCGTGCGAAATGAAAAAAGCATTTAAAAGGCTTTTGGCAACCGGCGCAGTGTTTATCTGCGCCGGCTTTGCCCAAGCCCTCGCAGTAGAGGCGGAGACCGTGGTCACGTTCTATACGCCTCTGACCGTTCGCATCCAAAAAGCTGCTACAGGACAAGTGCCGCCACGTAAGTATGACTTCGTGGTGAAGGCCAAGCCCGAAGCAGTGAAGGTGAGAACGACGACCAACGGCGATGTCGTCACATATAGCTCGTCGGCAGTGGTCGTAACCGTCAACACGAACACACAGCAGGTGACGTTTGCCGACGCGAAAGGCAACGTCCTCCTCGCCGAGAAAGCGTCAGCCCTGAAGCCTATTGCTGAAGGCCCCGACCGTGGCAGCTACCGCGTGCAGCAGTCGTGGACGCTGGATCTGGACGAACCCATCTACGGCGTAGGACTCCTGCAAAACGGCAAGATGAGCCAACGTGGCGAGAAACGCCTGATGACGCAGTCGAACCTGGAGGACTTCGCCAATGTCTTCCAGAGTCAGAAGGGCTACGGCATCTACTGGGACAACTATTCTCCCACGGAACTCGACACACGCGACGGCCTCACACTGGAGTCGCAGGTGGGCGATGCCGTTGATTACTACTTTATGTTTGGCGGTTCCGCCGACGGTGTCATCCGCGAGCTGCGCCACCTGACAGGAAAGGCGCCGATGCTGCCGCTGTGGACCTATGGTTTCCACCAGAGCCGCGAGCGCTACAAGACACAGAACGAACTCCTCGAAGTGGTGCGAAAGTATCGCAGCCTCGGTGTGCCCTTCGATGGCATCATACAAGACTGGCAATACTGGGGCAGCAACTACAACTGGAACGCGATGGAGTTCCTCAACGAGGACTTCCAGGACGCACAGCGCATGATTGACGAGGTGCACAACCGGCACCACGCACACATGAGCATCAGTATCTGGGCCAGCTTCGGTCCCCAGACGAAGGGCTACAGGCAAATGGATGAGAAGGGCTACCTGATGGGCTTCGAGACATGGCCGCAGAGTGGACTGCCCTTCTGGCCTCCCCGCATGGACTACCCCAGCGGCGTGCGCGTCTATGCACCCTACAGCACCGAGGCACGCAGCATCTATTGGGAGAACCTCTCCCGTCTGCACCGGATGGGCATCGATGCATGGTGGATGGATTCTACTGACCCCGACCATCATTCCTTTAAGGACAGCGACCTCGACGAGGTCATCACCACTGCTGACAACCAGCGCGGCTCCTACCGCTCCGTGCGCAATGCCTTCCCGTTGGCAACGGTAGAAGGTGTCTATGACAACCAGCGCGCTGTTGACACCACGAAGCGCGTCTTCATCCTCACCCGCAGCTACTTTGCCGGGCAGCAGCGCACAGGTGCCAACACCTGGAGCGGTGACATCGGCTCCAGCTGGGAGAGCCTGCGCAAGCAAATCCCCATCTGCCTCAACTACACCCTCACCGGCAATCCACAGGTGAACACCGACATTGGCGGCTTCTTCGCCGGCTCCTATAACACCCTCGGACACAACTCCGGCACACGCAACCCGCAGTACCAGGAGCTTTATGTCCGTTGGATGCAGTTCGGCGCTTTCTGCCCCATGATGCGTAGCCACGGCACCGATGTCTATCGCGAACTCTATTACTACGGCAACCCCGGCGAGCCCGTCTATGAGGCGCTGGTGGATGCAGTGCGTCTCCGCTACCGCCTTATACCTTATATATATAGTACCTCGTGGCAGGTGGCGCAGCATGATGACAGCTTCATGCGAGCACTCGTGATGGACTTCCCCGCCGACCGCAAGGTGTGGGACTTGAACTCGGAGTATATGTTCGGCCGCTCGCTGCTTGTGGTGCCTGTCACCAGACCGTTCTATACGGAGGAGAAGGTCGTACGGACCGACGAGCTCTCCGGATGGAACAAGCAGAACGGCAACGAGAGCCAGGAAAAAACTTATCCCACCATCGACTGGACACAGGAGCACACCTATGAGGCTTACCTGCCTGCCGGCGCGGACTGGTATGACTACTGGACGGGCCAGCGTATGCAGGGTGGACAGACCGTCAGCACTACTGTGCCCCTCAGCCACAGTCCGCTCTACGTGCGTGCGGGCAGCATCCTGCCTATAGGCCCCGATGTGCAGTACGCCTCAGAGAAAGCATGGGACGATCTGGAAATACGCGTCTATGCCGGTGCCGACGGACACTTCACACTCTACGAGGACGAAGGAGACAGCTACCGCTACGAGCGCGGCTTCTACACGGAGATTCCCCTGCAGTGGGATGAGGCGCGACAGACGCTCACCATCGGCAAGCGCAGGGGCTCCTTCCCCGGGATGCTTGAGCAGCGCCGCTTCCGCATCGTCCGCGTGACACCGCAGGGCACCTCGCCTGTCAAGACCATTGAGTACAAAGGCAAAGCCGTAGCTGTGCGCTTTGCCAAATCATAATTATTGATATCTATGACCTTACGTAATGTATTCAGCCTGTTGGCGTTGACCGCTGTGCTGGCCATCGCTCCTGTCAAAGCTCAGCAGCTGACGCTGGAGCAACTCACCAGCGGCACCTTCTCTCCTAAGACCATTGCTGGCGTACACCCCTTGAATGACGGCGAACGCTACAGCCAGCTCTCGCCCGATGCCCGTCAGATTATCGCCCGTTCCTTCAAGACGGGTGAGCAGACCGACGTGCTCTTCGATTGTGGCAACACCAAGGGCGACGTGCGTCTCAACCGCATCGACGGCTACATCATGAGCCCCAACGAGCAGACCATCCTGATTCAGACAGAGACGAAGCACATCTACCGCCACTCCTTTACTGCCGTCTATTACATCTACACGGTAAGAAACCGTACGCTGGAGCGCCTCTCCGACGGCGGACCGCAGGAGGTGCCGGCCTTCTCCAAGGACGGTACAATGGTGGCTTTCGTGCGCGACAACAACCTGTTCCTGGTGAAGCTGCTTTTCGGAAATGCCGAGAGTCAGGTGACAAAGGACGGCGAATACAACAAGGTCATCAACGGCAAACCCGACTGGGTCAACGAGGAGGAGTTCAGCTTTTCGCGCGCCTTCGACTTCAATGCTGATGGTACGATGTTGGCATGGATTCGCTACGACGAAAGTGCCGTGTCCGAGTATTCCTTCCCGCTCTACCGTGGTGCCGCACCTGCCCGCGACGAGTTCGCCACCTACCCCGGTTCCTATGCCTATAAGTATCCGATGGCTGGCGAGACGAATGCTACGGTAACCGTGCACTCCTATGACATCAAGAGTCATCGTATCCAGCAGATGAAGCTGCCCCTGGACAAGGACGGCTATGTGCCCCGAATCCGTTTCACCAACGACCCGGAGCGCCTGCTTGTGCTCACGCAGAACCGCCACCAGGACCGCCTTGACATCTATGCTGCCAACCCGCGTTCCACAGAGTGTAAGCTCATCGTGCGTGACCAGGTGGACAAATATGTCACCGAGGAACCTTACAGGAATCTGCAGCTCTTCGACGGCGGCTTCGTACTCATGAGCGAGCGCAGCGGTTATAACCACCTCTACCTCTACGACCTCAACGGAACACTCAAGCGTCAGATTACTACGGGTAACTTCGTCGTGAAAGCGTTCTACGGCTACAACCCCGCCACGGGCGACTGCTTCTTCGGCGCCAATGAGGAAGGACCGCTCTATCAGGCTGTCTATCGTGCTGATGCCAAGGGTAACATCACCAAGCTCAGCCAGCAGCGAGGTACTAACAGCGCCACGTTCTCCAAGACGTTCAAGTACTACCTGAATGTCTATTCCAACATCACCACACCACCCGTGACCACGCTCAACGATGCCAAGGGAAAGGTGCTGACGACGTTGGAGGACAACCACAGTTTAAAGTTTAAAGTTGAAAGTTTAAGGTTGGGAAAGCCCGAGTTCTTCACGTTCAAGACCGGCGAGGGTGTCGAGCTGAACGGCTACATGGTGAAGCCCGCCGATTTCTCGGCGTCCAAGAAATACCCCGTGGTGATGTACCAGTATAGCGGGCCTGGCTCGCAGCAGGTGCTCGACTCATGGTGGACGGGAAATATGGGTGGATGTCTCTATGAGCACTTCCTGGCGCAGCAGGGCTTCATCTGTGTGTGCGTGGACGGTCGTGGCACCGGCGGCCGTGGTGCGGCCTTCGAGAAGCAGACCTATCTGAATCTGGGTAACCTGGAGTCCAAAGACCAGGTTGAGACGGCGCTCTATCTCGCCTCGCTGCCCTATATCGACAAAGACCGCATCGGCATCTGGGGCTGGAGCTATGGAGGCTTCAACACGCTGATGTCGCTGACCGAGGGCCGTGGCGTCTTCGCAGCTGGCGTGGCTGTGGCACCCGTCACCAACTACCGCTTCTATGACAGCGTCTATACCGAGCGCTATATGCGTACACCGAAGGAGAATCCGGCGGGCTATGACCGCAACCCCATGTCGCGTGCCGCTCAGCTCCACGGTGCTCTCCTCATCTGTCATGGCACTGCTGACGACAATGTCCACTTGCGCAATACCGCTGAGCTGACAGAGGCCTTTGTGCAGGCCGACAAGCCATTCATGGAACTCATCTACACCAACCGCAACCATAATATCAGCGGCGGCAAGACACGCCTTCATCTCTATCGGAGCATCACCAACTGGTTCCAGGAGAAGATGCGATAGGGTAGGCTATACTTGCGAATTATTTAGGAGGCTGTCAAACAGTCATTTAAGAAATTCGTTTAATTCGTTTAATTCGTTGTGAAAAACGAAACTGGGGCTGTGTCGTTCATTTTGACACAGCCCCTTGTTCTTTTCTTAGAGGCTGATGCTCTCGATGCGGAAGCGTTGAAGGCCGGCTGGCACCTGCACTTCTACGATGTCTCCGACTTTCTTGCCCATCAAGGCTTGCGCGATGGGGGATTTGATGGAGATCTTGCTCTCGCGCAGGTTGGCCTCATGGGGGCTGACAACGGTGTAGCACATCCGTGCATTGTTGGCCAGATTGGTCATCTCCACCTTCGTGAGCAGCATCACGCTGTCGCCGCCCAGACGTGACATATCAACGACGCGCGCGTGTTCTAGCACACGCTGCTTGAAGCGGATGCGACCCAGCAGCCGTCCCTGCTCTCGCTTCGCAGCATGGTACTCAAAATTCTCACTCAGGTCGCCTTTGTCGCGTGCTTCGGCGATGGCGTCCTTGACGCGCGGAAGTTCCACGGTCTCCAATTCATGGAGCTCGGCTACGAGCTTGTCATAGCCTTCTTGTGACATATATTCCATATCGAAATACTACCGGCTTATGATGTTGACATATTGACGGCCTTGAGGGCGAAAGGGATTGATAAGCAGAGGCCGAAAGTCAGAAATGATACTCATTTGAGCGTTAGAATGTTTGTTTTTCAGTTATTCTGCTGCAAATATATAAAAAAGTTGAGGGTTGAGCGTTTAAAGTTTAAAGTTTTTACTAATTTTGCACAAAATTTTGTGGAATTATGAACAAAAAGACACTTTATGCCCTTTTGGCCATTGTTGTCATCCTTATTGGCAGCATGGCTTATCTGATTTTCTCATTGAGCAAATCCAACGAGGAGAACAAGCAGATGCTGGAACTCGTGGAGATGGACAAGCGCGAGATGGAGAACGAGTATGAGAGGTTCGCAGCGCAGTACAACGAGATGAAGACGCAGGTGACCAACGACTCGCTGATGGCGCAGCTGGAACAGGAGCAGCAGCGCACGCAGGAACTCCTGGAGGAACTGCGACGCACGAAAAACAATGATGCTGCGGAGATTGCGCGCCTGAAGAAAGAACTGGCTACCATGCGCGAGGTGCTGAAGAGCTTCGTGGCGGAGATAGACTCGCTGAACCGCCTGAACACGCAGCTGATGGGCGAGAACGAGGACCTGCGCCAGCAGCAGGCTGTGCAGGCGCAGCAGATCTCGAGCCTCTCGTCGGAGAAGGCTTCGCTCTCGGACAAGGTGGAGATTGCGAGCCAGTTAGATGCCACGGGCATCCGCGTGAGCGCCCTCAACAAGCGCGGCAAGGAGGCCAAGAAGACGAAGGACGTGCGTAAGTTCCAGGTGTCGTTCAACATCGCCCGCAACGTGACGGCGGCTGCCGGCAACCGCAGCATCTACGTGCGCATCATCAAGCCTACGGGCGAGGTGCTCGAGGGCGGCGGCACGTTCCACTTCGAGAACCGCACGCTGGAGTACAGCATCCGCAAGGACATCGAATACAACGGCGAGGAGACGCCCGTGACGGTCTATTGGGATGTCACGGAGATGCTCGTGGCCGGACAGTACCGCGTCCAGATCTTCGCCGACGGAAAGAATATAGGGGGCGGAAGTATCTCATTTGAAAAATGAAAAGTGAAAGAGTGAAAAGTGAAAAATAAAGGTTACTCTTCACTCTTGTCCTTTTCATGTTTTAACTCCAACTGTAATTAGTATTTTTCACTTTTCACTCTTTCATTTTTCACTCTTTTATGGAATCGGTTTTTTCCTACATTATCTCCCTGGGGGCATCGGTAATGATGCCTATCCTGTTTACCATCATCGGCCTCTGCATCGGTCTGAAGTTCGGAAAGGCTTTGCAAAGTGGCCTGTATGTGGGTGTCGGTTTCGTGGGACTGGGTATCGTCACGGCGCTGCTGACGACCAACTTCAACGGTCCGCTGACGAACATCTCCGACATCTATCACCTGCAGCTTAACATCTTCGACATGGGGTGGCCCGCCGCGGCAGCCGTGGCGTATAACACCGCCGTCGGCGCCCTCATCATCCCGATATGCTTGGGGGTCAATGCGCTGATGGTGGTGACGAAGACGACGCGGACGGTAAACATCGACCTGTGGAACTACTGGCACTTCGCCTTCATCGGTGCTGTCGTGTATTTCGTGAAGGGTGAGAGCCTCGCATGGGGCTACTTTGCCGCCATTATCTGCTATATGTTCACACTCGTCATGGCCGACCTGACCGCCGAGAAGTTCCAGAAGCACTATGAGCTGGACGGCATCTCTATCCCGCAGCCGTTCTGCCAGAGCTTCGTGCCCTTCGCCATCGGCATCAACTGGGTGCTGGACAAGATTCCGGGCTTCTCGAAGCTGGACATCGACGCCGAAGGCCTGAAGAAGAAGTTCGGCGTGCTGGGCGAACCGCTCATTCTCGGTGTCATCGTGGGTGCACTGATCGGAGCCCTCAGCGTGAAGGAATGGAACAGCGATGCCGCTAAGACGATCCTGTCATTGGGTGTCATCATGGGTGCCGTGATGGAGCTGATTCCCCGCATCACGAAGCTGTTCATCGACGGCCTGATGCCCATCAGCCAGAAGACGAAGGAGGTCGTGGAGAAGAAGTTCAACGGCAAGAAGGTGCACATCGGCATGAGCCCCGCCCTCGTGATAGGTCATCCCACGACGCTCGTGGTCTCGCTGCTGCTGATTCCTACGGTGCTGTTCCTGGCTGTCGTGCTGCCGGGCAACCAGTTCCTGCCCTTAGCCTCGCTGGCCGGCATGTTCTACCTCTTCCCCCTGGTGCTGCCCATTACTAAGAACAATGTCGTCAAGACATTCATCATCGGCCTCATGGCCCTCGTCTTCGGTCTCTACTTCGTCACGGACATGAGCGCCGACTTCACGGCTGCCGCCAACTCGGTGTATGCCGCCACGCAGGACGCTGCGGCCAAGGTGCCCGAAGGCTTCCTGGCCGGTGCCCTCGACTTCTGCTCCTCCCTCTTCGGATGGGTCATCTTCCGAGCCTGCAAGAGCCTCGACTACATCGGAATGGGACTGCTGGCCGGATTCACGGTGGTCATGATGTTCATCAATCGGCGACGCATCGTGGCGGATGAGAAAGCAAATGCGCAGAAGGTGGATTGAGAAAACAATAGGCAACAATAGGCAATAATTTAAACCAACAATGGGCAATAATATATATTGATAATGGGCAATAATATATTTCGATAATAGGTAATAATACTCAACTTTCGCAAGTTGAGAGGAGTTAAAGGAGTTAAAGGAGTTAAGGAGTTAAGACGGATGTCCTACTTCGAGACTTCATGCCCGCAAGGTAATGTCTTAACTCCTGCCCGAAGGGCGATCGAAGCGATAACTCCTTAACTTCTTAACTTCTAAAAAGTTGACCAAATGCGAAACTTAAATAATAATATATTTCGATAATAGGTAATAATATATTTTGATAGTAGGTAATTTTTATTCCTAAAAAGGGCAAGAATCATGACAAAGCAGGAGTACATGGATATGTATAATGTGGTCGGTGCCGCTATGGAGGTCTATAACATCTTGGGCCGTGGAATGGCAGAACCCATCTATCAGGAGGCTCTTGCTGTGGAAATGACTAAACGCGGTATGCCTGCTGAACGTGAGAAGGAGCTCAGACTTCGGTATAAAGATGTGATTTTGGATAAGAAATATTTTGCAGATTTCTATTATCGTGGAATCATCATAGAACTCAAGGCGGTTGAAGAAATCAACTCAGACCATCGTGCACAATTGTTTAACTATATGCGTATCACGTGTCAGCCAAGAGGTATCCTATTTAACTTTGGCGAGAAATTCCTGCGATCAGAGCGCTATCTTTATCTGCCCGAAGAAGATGATTTCGTCCTCCTCACTCAAGACAACTATATGGACTACGTCACGAATTGATTGCGGTATATTTATCCCGATTTACCACCGTACTAATCGTAAATTATTTTATATTGTTGGACATAATTATTGCTAATTATTGCAAATTCCTTTCCCTAAAAATCAGAATATTGAATATTTATCAAATAGAATTATTATTAATTGTTGGATTAAATTATCGCTAATTATTGCGTATTCTTTTCCAAAATAACCAGATGATTGAATATTTATCAAATTGAATTATTTTATATTGTTGGACATAATTATTGCTAATTATAGCGTATTCTTTTCCCATAAAAACAAACAACTTATTTTCCAAGTGATATGAAAAAAGTATTTCTTTCCCTCACCCTGCTGACGGTGGCATTCGTTTCCTCCGCCCAGCAAAACGTTTATTTCCAGACAGCCTGCCACCCGGCAGATGTCAAGCACTATGACACCCAGACACTGCGCGAGCGCTTTGTGATGGAGAAGGTCATGGCAGCCGATGAAATCAACCTGACATACTCGCAGTACGACCGCTTCATCTACGGCGGCGCCATGCCTGTGACGAAAGACCTGAAGCTGGAGACCTTCGACGCCCTGAAGGAGCCCTACTTCATGCACAGCCGCGAGCTGGGCATCATCAACACCGGCGGCGACGGCATCGTCATCGTCGATGGGCAGGAGTATCCCCTCGGCTACAGCGAAGCCCTCTACGTGGGCCGCGGCTGGCTGGGCAAGGACAAGAACGGCAACAGCATCGACACGAACAAGGAAGTCATCTTCCGCTCGAAGGATGCCTCGAAGCCCGCGAAGTTCTACCTCAACAGCGCCACCGCACATAAGCACTACAAGACGCAGTGGGTGACGCTCGACGGCCGCAAGAACGGCAAGGTGCAGTCCCTGAAGGCCACCATCATCGGCACTAAGGAGAAACCCCTCGGCACGCTCGAAGAGAGCAACCAACGCACCATCAACCAGCTCATCGTAAACACAGCTCTCGAAGAAGGTCCCTGCCAGCTGCAGATGGGACTGACACAGCTACAGCCCGGCAGCGTGTGGAACACGATGCCACCTCACACCCACGGTCGCCGCATCGAGGCTTACTACTACTTCAACCTCCCCGAGACGCAGACCATCAGCCATGTGATGGGTGAGCCGCAGGAGAGCCGCATCGTGTGGCTGCACAACGAGCAGGCCATTATGTCGCCCGAATGGAGCATTCACTGCGCCAGCGCCACCTACTACTACACCTTCATTTGGGGGATGGCCGGTGAGAACCTCAACTATAACGACAAGGACAATATCCCCGTCATCGACCTCCGCTAAGAGGTTAGACAACATACGAAACGAGAGGCTGTGTCAAAATTCATGACACAGCCTCTTTCTTGTTTTATACAACGAACTTTTGGAGCAGCGAGAGCAATCAAGCTTGCTTGAATTGCCGAGTCGTGACAAAAGTCAACAAAGTTAATTAGACGCGCTCGGCATCCCGAAGGGTGACGCTTGACACTTCAAGAATTAGACGAATTGCCGAGCGCATCCAATTCGTTGTGGAAATGTTGAATCTGTATTTTGACACATTCTCATTTTCGTTTCCTTCGGCAGCTATTTGATGATGACCTTTTTGTTTCCGTGGATATAGATGCCTTTCTGTGGCTGCTCCACGCGACGGCCGCTAAGATCAAACCAATCCTTTTTTTCAGAGTCAGGGCTGACGATTTGTTCCGCCCGTGTTGTTGTGCTGTCTTCAATCTGCCAGATATAGCTCCTGCTCATGCTGTACGCTGCGATGGGGCCACCTGTGGCTTCGTGCACAGTCCAGTAGGTCTTGGCGGCCAGCCCCCATCCGCTGTCGCTGCCAGCGGCATTCGTGGCCCGCACGGCATAGCGGCCTTCCTGGTTTAGCAGGAAGACCTGTGCCTCCCATGTGTCACGCGGCGTCGTCTGCTCATTCGTGCGGATATGTCCTGATTCGAGCACCACCTGACCATTCTGCATCTCGGGGTTCGTGAAGCACACGCCGGTCAGCTTGAAGCCGTAGCCGTACTCCTCGCCCTTCACCTTGCCGAACTTAAACACGCCGGCCTCCGTGGCATCTGCTGTCAGGTAGCCGTCCGTGGTCAGGTAGTATTTGCTGTTGTTGACATCTGTGAAGATGCAGTATTTCTTGCTGGTGCTGATGAACTTGATAGCAGCGGCATATTCCGATGTTTTGAAGTTGTTGTCGATGAGCGCTCTCACAAGCGTCAGCCCCATCACATCGTAGCCGTTGGAGCGATCCACGCCGCCGAAGTCCATCACCACGATACCCGTGGGGCCGCAGTGCTCCTGCAGCCAGCCGGCGAGGGCTTTGTTTTGTGCTGCGGCATTGTTGCGGTAGCCGTCGCTGGAGGCGTTGGCCGTATAACCCGAGGTGTGGTTGATGGCCCAGATGCGGGTTGAGGTGTTCTGCTCTGCCGTGAAGCGCACCAGTGTGCTGATGCTGTTCCACTTCGTGGCCACGCCTCCGTCGCCCGTGCAGTCGTAGTAGTCCTGAATATAGCAGGTCGCCGAATTGGTGCCTCGTGCAATGCGCCCGTTCTTCTGTTCCTCCAGCTGATCGCTGAAGTTCCAGCCTGTGACATAGGCCCCGACGGGGGTGGTGGCATAGCTGTCGCGGCTCAGGATGAGCAGTTTCCCGCGAACGTTTTTCATCTTCAGCGTTGGCGTGAAGTTCACAGCGTGACTCTTCACGGGTTCGCTGGTGAGCAGGTTATTCATCAGAGGTCCCCATTCGCTGCTGCCTTCATCGTGCTCGCTTTCATGACGCATAATGATGATGGCCGTCTCAGTCGGATGCGCATCCAGCAGGCCGCAGAGCGTCTGCACGGCATCTTCCATCGTCAGTGCCGTCTGGATGATACCATGATAGATGGGCAGACTGTTGCCATCTACGGTAGGGCGCAGGTCGAAGGCGCGCACGCCAGCATCCCACAGTTCGGTGAGCGTCAGGTCCTGTGTGCGGGCAGTGGCATCGCCGACCAACACGCTCCAACCTTTGAAGCCATGTCCTGTGCCGGCATCGTGAACACCAGGTATCGAAACTTGGCTGAGATACGTCTCATCGCTGATGCGACCCATCCAGTCGTCTGCCCAGACAGGCAGACACAGCACAGCGGCCACCAGCACAGCCATGAACCTTGACCACATCACTTTTTTAACCTTTATCATATGTTTAAGATTCTATAAAGAATTCCACAACATTAGTCCCAGATGTTCTCCCAGTCACTATCGTTCTCTTTGGTGAACCCAATGTCAGAATCGTCGTTGATGACATTCTCGCTGTCATTGACGGGGATGCTCGTACCGATAAGGAGTGTGTTGCCCATCACTTGCACCACGTTGGTTTCAGGGGAAATATAATGCTTTTTCATAAGTCTTCGTATTTATCTGTTATTGCAACCTTTTCCACTCTCCTTTATTTGACAACGATTTTTTGTCCGTTGATGATGTTTATGCCCTTCATAGGTTTGTTCAGGCGTTGTCCGGCGATGTTGTAGATCTTTGAACTTTGACCTTCGAACATTGAGCTTTCGGTTTCGTCCGTAGGGGTGAGTCGGATGTCTGTCGCCAAGCCGTCGAAATCGAGCGTGAAGCCCTTCACGGCACCGCCGGAAGCGGCTGTCTCGAGGTAAGCCTTGTTGGCGCCGAGCGTGATGGTTGTCGTTCCACCGTTGTTGAATTTGTAGAAGCCAATCTTTCCGTCCTTGCGACCCAAAGAGTAATAAGGTGTCTCATCGCTGAGGTCGAGCTCCATGCTTGTCAGCGTTCCCTTCAGGAGGTTGTCTTCTGCATCTACTACGGATGACATTTCGCTGGTGACTGAGAAGTGTGCACTGCTTTCTGCGTCGCTATTAATAAGTACTACAGCAGTCTTGGCTGGAATGTCACGTCCTTCGTTGTTGGTTTCTGTCAACTGGGCATATCCATTATTGGCACTAGCAATGTAATAAGCCTTGGTCTCGCCATCTGTTTGCACGTCGTATGGCAGATACAGCGTGGCGTAAGACGCTTCACCCACAGTGTTAAGAGCTATATCAAAACTGGAAGGAATCTCCCGTACCATTAGGTTTGCGCCTCGCCAGTTGTTCAGTTGGAGGCTGCTATTGAACGTTATGCCTGAATGATACAAAATAGCACCAGTATTGTTAGCGCTTCCTTTATCTGCACCGTTTACCCATGCATAGCTCGATTCGTTCAAAACCAGGGAGAATGGATTGCTCGTCGTAACATTGGCATTAGAATAACCATAGACAGTGAACGTATTATTGGGATAGCTTCCATTGTTTCGAGTTATGGCAGATGAAATACGAGCTCCATTTGAGCCAGCGAATGTCGCAGCTGCTGAAAGATAGGCATCTTGTCCTTTGTTCAGTAACTGAACGCCATAGGGGTTGCCAATAAATGCCCACCAATAAGCAGTATTGGCACAGATATCATTTGTATTCGCAATTGCACTATTATAGGTACTTCCGTCGGCATACGAGTAATAGTCCCCATCGCCTTGCTGTTCATGCGAATACATCAAGTACCACTTGGGATTCACCTCAGTAGAGAACTCGAAGGGAGCGCTGGAGGTGCACTTTACATAGACATCCTGGTAGGTACCTACTTGTGTAATCTCGCTCGTGAGGCCTGCATCGCTGTAGTACTGATAGGTGCAGAAAGCACGCTTCAGAGCGTTGGGAATTGCAGCATCGGCGGTCTTCAGAAGAATCTCTGGAGTAGCATTTGATGCCACTTCATTGCCATTGAACATGATGTGATAGGTGACATCTGGTCCGTCCAACTCTGCTATACGAGCTTTCAACGTTTCTTTACTGATGGTTACATAGTTGATGGCGAAGCAGTCGTGCTTATCTTCGTTTCCAATGCTACCATCTTCGTAGATAATGGCGAGGTCGCCATTGTCAAGCACCTGCATAGAACTATAGGCTGCCCAACCAGGTTGGAGCTGGAAGGCTTCTGCCCAAGTTGCACCTTGGTCAAAACTCATGTAGAGGCGAAGGTCTTTTCGATGGCTGTTATAGGACTTTGTCAGGGTATGCATCATTACATCCCGCTTGCCTTCCGTAGCACGCGAATAGTAGATGATGTCGGCATTACAGCCGTTGCCCACCATATTTCCATCCCAGGAACCTTGTGTGTTCCATGTTGAGATACCATCTCCTGAGGCATCGCCTGTAGTGCTGTTCTTACCACGATTCCCCGTTTGGTTATAGCTTACAATCTTTACCGATGCTAGCAGGGAGTAGTCGTTCATAATCTCGAACTTCGCTTCGTCACCTCCGGAATAGGCTGCTGTCGTTCCCAACTTCCAAGTAGCGCCCTTGTCATCGGAGTAGATGGGATAGATGTTAGTGCTGCTACTGACCGTTCCAAGGAAGGCGAATGCCATGCGGCCATTCTCGAAGGTGACACCTTTACCACCCGTAGTGAAAGCAGAGGTGATGGTGAGAGAACCCTTGTCGATGGAGCTGTAGATATCGGTAACGGCAGACCAAGAGGCACCATTGTCCGTACTCTTGGAATAGCCCATATGTAACATGCCTTTGGCATAACTCTTACTACCTGCAGCCATGAGGCAATGGAGTGTTCCGTCATTGTCACGTACGATAGCAGGGTCACCATAGCCATAGCTGGCATCATTGGTGCCATCGCCGACAGCTACTTTCACTTCGCTTTCCCATGTATCGCCACAATCTGCGTTGCTACGTGATACAACATCAATGATATGACCACCATATCCGTTACTAGCCGTCTTACCCAAATCGTTAGGGTGATCGTGACGGTAGTCGGCAAGGGCCACAATTCCACCATCTTTGGTTTTCATGATGGTGGGAATACGATAATACTTATTGGTACTTGTCGAAGACGTCCACAAGAACTGTTGCTGCTTATATATTCTCATTGCGCCATCGGGATTACCGATATCTGTGAGGTCCAGCGTGTTGCCACCATTCGCATTGCTGTATGCGATTGCGGAAATGGATGCATCTACGGTATCCCATTCAGTCGCATCAGCTTTCATATCGGCTGTTATCCAATAGTAGCAAGTAGCATCCGTTGTCTGTTCACTTGCTGTCACTGAAATGACCACTTCGCCATCGGTTGCATCAGTTTCACCTATCTTTGTTGGGCTGGCACCTTCAGCGTAGATTTCATCCATAGTTGTGGTATAGACCGCAACTTTTGAGAGTTGGTCTGCACCAGTCACGTTAATCGTGAAGGAAGTGGGTGTACAAGCGCTGATGGCTGTAGTTTTCACGCGCAACAATGCCTGCATGGTATTGCCCTTGCCCGTGGTCTGGTTGCCTTGAATCACTTGCGTATTTTCTGCCACGAGGCTGATGGACTCATCAAATGTTGCTGTGATGGTCTTGTTCGTAGCATCCACAACGCAGGATTTCATGCCCAGCATCGAGAAGTCTTCAGCAGTTGGGGTCAGGGAGAGGGGCAGGAAGATATAACCATTATTATAAATGGTCGTTAACCCCTTGGCATCTCCACGTGTACAAGAGAAAGTCCAATAGGTATCTGGGATATCCACCAAAGATACCTTCCAGGCTTGTAAATTTTGTCCGCCTATGCTCATAGGATAGAGGGCGAAGCGTGTGTCTTTAGTATAGCTGCTCTTTCCGAGGATACGATTTCCAGAGCGTTCAAAGGGTAGATATGCATCGCCGAGTTTGAAACCAGTATCATAAGAAACAGCAACATTTGTAGCACTTAACACGGCCTTGGCATTACCATCGAGATAATGTCCGTTAGCACTCTGTATTTGCACATTTGCGCCGTTCCTGATGATCCTGACAAAGCAACTGGCGTCATCTACAGTCGGCAGCACCACCGATGCCTGATAGGTCAGCGGATAGCGGTCGGAGTTGTAGTTCTGCTCATTGCTATTGTTCTGGATATAGAGCTTCTCATACGTGGAGGCAGCCGTCATGCGGAGGCGATACCAACCGTCACCCGTCAAATCACTGAGACCTGCCAACGGCTCAACATCTTCCACCTCATAAATGGCGAGTTGGTTCTCTACTGCTGTACCTTCGTTCCAAGGATGAATATTGCTACCTGAACGGTTCAAACTATGCCCGTTGCAACTGGGCGCAAATCTTCCGTTTCCTTGGAAGTTCAGCGCCCAGGAGCCGGCAGAAGCCTCATCAGCTGTGCCGATATAGGTGTTGGCATTTGTCGTAGGCTGTCCCAAATACTTACCTGTGGCAAGATTCTTGATTTGCCACCCTGTGCCGTCGTTGGTAAAGTAATAGACTGCGGATTCTGTAGCGACATCGTCGCTCTTACCGGTATAAACGCTTCCTGTATCTTTGAGGAAGGCGGAATTTCCATTACCGACATAGTAAACGAGATAGGGCCTTCCGCTAATGAGCATGGACTCTTTTGTAATCTGTTGTCCAATGACCGCAGGTACAATACTCGTATTCAGTTTTGCGCTCGCATCATAGGTCATGGCAGCATCCGTGCCATCGCCAGCTGCTGCCTTCAAGGTATAACCTGCCTTGAGCCCTTCCTCATCAAACGTTCCTGAGGGTAGCGTGAAGAACAGCGTGTTGTATAACGCCGTCAAATTACCACTACCGTCATACAATTTGAAACCAACAGCACCTTTCCCTTGTACCGTGAGACCTCCATTTGCATTAATATAATAGGTGTAAGCAGATGGTGTTATGCCAAAAGTAGTGTATTGGCCAGTAGTTCCTACCTGCCCAAACGCCGTGACATTGTCTTGATTGGAGAGTTGGCGGCGTTCGCCATCGGCATGGCCGGTGTAGGTGGCAAGAGGTGCGGTGACACGGTCTTCGATGAAGATGAGGTTGCATTTGGAATATCCCTTTGCTGCAACATAGGTTTTTGCCGCGTCAATCATATCCTGATTGACATAGATATAATAGGTGCGATAGTCATCGATCTCCTGATAGTAAGCACCAGTGTTCACGTCGTTGATGGTCTGAGGAGTCTGCGCTGGGGGAAGCATGAAGAATCCATAAGCCTCGAAGAACTCGGTGAGGTCCAGTCCGGCCACATCACAACAGGTTGTGTAGAACTTCAGGTAGTCCTCGGAGGCAGGGACGGGGGTACCAGCCTTAATGGTCATTGGCGAGGAACGCAAGGCGCGATACAAATCGGGGAAGAAATTGGTATTGTAGCCAGCCTGATGGAAATACTGATAGAGTTGCACATACAAATGCAGACATTCCCAAAGATGGTAGTCGCCATCTTTATTGTTCAGACGCTCCAACCAAGACATTCCCTGTTGGAAGAAGGTAAAGGTATTCTGAATATTATAGACACGTGAGGTGTAGCGGCCTTGCCAATCGAGCGCGGCGGTGGAAAACATATTATTGGACATCTCCGTTGTGCCGGTCATCTTGATAAGGTCCTGACGGTTGTGACCTTGTTCATGAGCGATTGTCCACAAGCCGCCCACAATCTGCAACAGCTGGTCTGCATTGAAGAGTCCATTAGTCCCTTCATGGTAGTTGGTGCCATAATGGGTGGCGTGTGGGTTGCCCGTTCCGTCCAATGTCGTGACACTATAGATGTTGTTGCAGTAGTCATTGAAGTCTCCACGTGCAATGAGGTTATCCTGCATTTCTGCCACATCCTTCCACACATTCATCATCTCGACAATCTCCTTCTTGGCCCCCAAACCATCTATGAGGCGGTCTTTGTGGAGGTTGAAGACATGGGTGCTGCTCTTCAAACAAACCGTAGGCTTGGTGAGCAGACTTGCCTCAGCAGTCATTGCTGCCCAGTCATCATTGTCATCGCCTTTGGTCAGGTCGAAGTAACCCTGAACGGTACCACCTTCGATATGAACATCTACGTTGGCATAGGAAGAGAGGGCCGTAAAAGGAGTTCCACCACTCGTCGTGTTATCTACCTCATAGAACACGAAGCAGTTGCCAGAGGTTTGCACGAGGAGGGAGTTCATACCTTCATGGAGGGTGTAGGTGACACCTGAGGACTCTCCTGTACCGGCCACTTCCAGCTTTACGGTCTGACCACCAGGTATCGTTCCGACATAAACTTGCAGATAGTCACCGGCTGTAGCATAGATACCAGTCGGATTACTGAGGCGTCCCATATAATAGCTGAATCCTAGAATCTTGGCCCATTTTTCGTGATCGCTGTATGGTCGGTAGCTGGCTACACGGAACGTTTTTTCTGTCTTGTCCCAACCGTCGTAGGTCGTCCAGCTGTTGTTCTTCACCTTGATGGCCATATCTTGTACGGTGGCGGGCAGCTCGCTCATGGCAGTGCGCAGGGCCTCATCTGTCATAGATTGATAGGTGCTTTTGAGCGCTGTGCAAGCCTCGGAGGTGAAGAAGGTGGTGAGCTGTGAGGTGGAAGCCTCGGTCATGGCTGCCTGCTGGTTCGCAAGTTCATCGTTGTCCACCACAACAGGCTCTATGGTCCACTTGGATTTCTCATCTGTTACATCCCAAAAAACGACCTTCAACGAACCGTCGCAGTGTAGGCCTCCGTCCCACCAGCTATTATTGTGGTTCTTGAAGGTGTAAATGTCCGAGGAGGGTTCTGCATAGGTGAAGGTGAAGGGGCTGTCACCCGTCATGAACGAGGCCGAGGTGCTCGTTTGGTTCTGGATGTATTTTTGTGTCACGGCGTTCCGGATGGTCACACTTGTGCCGTCAACAGTCATATACCACACCTGAGCATAATTGTCGGAATTGAGACTTCCGCAGATGAGGGGGTCACCCGACTGGACTTCCGTCAGGTAGTTGTCGTTGTAACTCTTGATGCGGTAGTAGCCGCTGGTGATCGTGGCTGATGCAGAGCTCACGCCCAACAGCAGCATAGCGGTAATTAGCAGGTTCTTGATTTTCATGTGTTATAGCTATAAATATGATTCCCTTATTTTTGTACTCGCTTCAACTCATCACTTCACCACAACCTTCTTGCCGTTGACGATGTTCACGCCCTTCTGCGGCTTGCTCTGCTGCTGACCGGCGAGGTTGTAGATCATTGAACTTTGATCATTGAACTTTGAACTTTGAACTTTGAACTTTGAACTTTTGGCTTCGTCCATGGCGGGGAGGCTTTCAATGCCGACGGGCAGCTCACCGCCGGCCTTGATGAACCAGTCAAGGATTTGCTCGCGGGTGATGGTGACGAAGTTGATGGCATAGCCGTTGCCGGCGCTGTAGGACTCGTCCTCAAAGAGCAGGGCGACATCGCCGCTGGGCAGCTGAATCATGGTGGAGTAGCAGGAGCCGTTGGGCTGGATGTTATAGACATCCTTCCATGTCTTGCCGCCGTCCAGGCTTATGCTCATCTGCAGGCTCTGACGGCCGCTGGTGTTGATGTAGCTGTGGAGCAGGATGTCGGGATCGGTGTCGCTCTGACGGCTGTAGTAGAGAATGTCGGCATTGCAGGCGTTGCCCCAGATGTCTCCCGTGCGGGTTTGTGTGCCCCAGTGGAAGGTCACGGTGCCATCGGCGTTCTTCGTGTAAGTGGCGGTGTTCCAGCCGCGGTTGCCGCTCTGGCGCACGGAGAGCAGCAGGCTGCCGTCGTTGCGCTGCTCCAGCTTCGACTCGTCGGTGCCAGTGTAGGCCACGGCATTGCTCAGGCGCCAGTGGGCACCGTTGTCGGTGGAGTAGAGTATGTAGTTGACGGTGCCGAGGTTGTTCTTGCAGTTGGTGGTGAACATGATGACGCCGTCGGTGGTGGTCAGGCCCTTGCCGGAGGTGGTGAAGATGTTGGTGACGCTGAGGCTGCCGTCGTTGCTGTTCTCGTCATAGAAGGCAGGGGAATCCAGCAGGTTCTTTATCAGCGTCCAGCTCTTGCCGTTGTCGGTGCTGCGGGCGAAGCCGGCCGTGACCATGCCGTAGCCCCACGTCTTGCTGCCCGAGGCCATGATGCAGACGAGGTCGCCGTTGGTGGCGCGGGCCAGAGCGGCATCGCCGTAGCCGAAGTAGGCGGCTGTGGTGCCGTCGCCGACAGCCACGGTGGCGTAGTCCTGCCAGGTGCGGCCGCCGTCCTCGCTGCGCAGGCTCACCACGTCGATCTTGTGGTTGCCAAGGTCGCTGTTGCTGTTGTAGCGCTTGTCGGCTGCCACGACGATGTTGCCGTTCTCATCCAGGATCATCGCCGGGATGCGGTAGTAGCGGCAGTTGTCGGTGGTAGGCTTGAAGACGAAGTTCTGTTGTGCAAACACCTTCATGCCCTGGCGATCGGGGTTGCCTGTAGCGCTCATGTCCAAGGTCATCTCCTTGCCGGTGGTGTAGCCGATGCTGGTGATGGCGGGACTGAGGATGGTGCCCAGCGGGGCATCCTCGCGGATGGTGGCGCAGAGCCAGTAGCGGTGACTGCCCTCCGCCACGCTGCCGATGTTCAGGGCTGTGCTGGCGTTGATGTCCGCCGTCCTGCCGATGGCCTTGTCGGGGATGTCGGCGATGAACTCTGTTGCTGTGCTCTCGTAGATATACAGCTCGGCGATGGAGGCCTGTGCAGCGGCGCTCAGGGCGATGTTGAAGGTCATATCCGTCATGCTCTTACGTGCTGACAGGTCGATGCGCAGCAGCAGTGCGTCAGTATTGCCGAGGCCTGTGGTCTGGTAGCCGCGTGTCAACGTGACAGCATCTTCCAACAATGCCACGTCGGGTGACAGCTGCTGCAGCTCAACGGGGTAGAAAGCCCAGTCGTTGTTGCCGCCGGTGCTGGTAGGCGGTGTTGTTCCCCATCCCACCACGGTGGCATCGCCTCTGCCCACGTCGTTGGCGTCCATGATGTAGCCTGTGCTGGAGCTCTGCAGGTAGAAGTGGCCGTCCGTACCGTTGATTTTGGCAATGGTGATGGCTTCCTTGGGGGTGGCGGTCACGGGCACTGCCGTGGACTTCGTGAAGCTGCTGAAGAAGTTGCCGAAGCCGTCCTGCACATAGTACTTGCCGTCGCCGGCATCCGACAGACGCACCAGGTAGCGGGCGGCCTTCGTGGCCATCCCCGTGGGCACGGTGGCCGTGTTGTAGAGGGTGTGTGAGCTCACCTGCTCATACAGGTAGCCATGTGGGTTGCCGCTGGTGAAGCCGCGGTCGTACATCACGTACCACTGCCCCGTCACGAGGTCGGCGGCGCAGGTCTCGCTGACGCTCACGACCAGGTCTTCCAGTTCGCTGAGCGGCTGCTCTGACAAGGGTGCTTCGCCCAGCTCAAAGATCTTGATCTGCTTGGTGATACCTGTTCCCGTGGTGTAGCCCCACAGCTTCTGCGAAGAGCGGTCCAAGCCGCGCTCTACGCCTTGGGCATCGCGGCAGGTGGGGTAGGCGATACCATTCTGGAAGTTCAGCTTCCAATGTCCGGCCTCGGGGGGTGACACGGGCTCAATGGCCTTGTCGTAGGTCGGCACACCCCAGCATTTTCCGCTGTACTCGCTCTTCAGCGTCCACGTCCCGTCGCCGTTGCTGATGAAGCGATAGACGCAGGCCGTCGTGGGCGTGTTGCCGGCATTGGGAAGAAAGTAGTAAGTACCGGCATCTACGATGTAAGGCTTACCCGAAGCCATGGACTGTACGATATACTTCTCGCCATCCGTGATGGCGCTCTCCTGTGTCACTTGTGTGCCGATGTTCACATCGGTCTGTGCGTGTGTTGTGCTGATGAAACCTAAGGACATCGCCAAGGTTAACATCACTCCCAAAAATTTTGTTTTCATCTTCTTATTAGGTTGTTTTCGTTGTTTCGGTCTTCAGTGCGTTTCCACAATCTTCGTTGTCTCCATCTCGGCGTTCCGCTTGTCGGTCTGTGTGACCACGCGTGCGGCCAGTTGCAGGAAGGCATTGCCGGTGGGCGTCTCGGGGTGCAGCACGGCCGGCTCGCCGCTATCGCCGCTCTCGCAGACGCTCTGCACCAGCGGGATCTGTGCCAGCAGCGGCACATCCATCTCCTCGGCCAACGCCTTCACACCCTCGCGGCCGAAGATGTAGTAGCGGTTGTCGGGCAGCTCCGCCGGCGTGAACCAGCTCATGTTCTCCACCAGTCCCAGGATGGGAACGTTCACCTTCTCATTGGTGTACATATTGATGCCCTTGCGCGCGTCGGCCAGCGCCACCTGCTGAGGCGTCGAGACGATGACGGCACCCGTGATGGGCAGCGTCTGCACCAGCGTCAGATGGATATCGCTCGTGCCCGGAGGCGTGTCGAGGATGAAGTAGTCGAGGTCGCCCCAGGCGGCCTCGCCGATGAGCTGCTTCAGCGCATTCGAGGCCATTCCACCGCGCCAAAGGGTAGGGGTGTCGGGATCTACGAAGAAGCCGATGCTGAGCATCTTCACCCCGTATTTCTCAATAGGGACGATCATCGCCTTGCCGTCAATCTCCTCGCTATACGGGCGCTCGTTCTCCACCTGGAACATCTTGGGCATCGAAGGACCGAAGATGTCGCAGTCGAGCAGCCCTACGCGGTGTCCCAGGCGTGCCAGCCCGATGGCCAGATTGGCGGCCACGGTGCTCTTGCCCACACCGCCTTTTCCAGAGGAAACGGCAATGATGTTGCCAAGGTGAGCATAGCTCGGAGTGCTACTGGCAGCACTCCCCTCACCATCGGGGGAGGACTTAGGGGAGAGGGTTCTTATCTCTACCTCGACATCCTTGCTGACATAGGCGTGGATGGCAGCCTCGGAAGCTTTGACGAGGGATTTCAGAAACGGGTTCGTGGGTTTGTCGAAGAGGAGGGAGAAGCTGACGTGCATCCCGGCGATGCGCAGGTCGTCTTCCACCATCCCCATCTCCACGATGTTCTTGCCCGTGCCAGGGTAGCGCACGGTCTTCAGGGCGTCTATGATGAGTTGTGGGTAGAGAGTCATATAGAGGGGAAAGTTAAAAATGAAAAATGAAAAGTTAAAAATGAAAAGTTAATTACATTATATAATGTTCGCGCTCACGCGATAGCGGGGCAAATATACACAAAAAGTTTGGAATGCGTGCAGCTAAAGGCAAATATTTGCCTCCGAGGTCACATATTCCACGTTTTTAAGTGTAGAAAAGATAATCAATCGCAGCCGCAATCCTCTTTCGCTATCCTGAGCGTCTCCTTCCTCGCAGCCCTCCACCTCGGATAGAATTTGTCCATCAACGCATGGAAGCGGGCATTATGGCTGGGCTCCAGCAGGTGGCAGAGCTCATGAACCACAACATGCTCGATGCACCATTCTGGCAGCAGCAGTAGGTAGGTGGAATAGCAGATGCTGCGATCCTTCACCTTGCACACCCCCCAGCGGGAAATCATCGGGCGATAGCTGACGGCGTTCGGGCTGACCCCCATCTCTCTTGCGTGCCGTTCCAGCATGGGTTCCACCAGCGTCCTGATTCTCTCCGTAGCCTCCGTCCTTTGAACCTTCGTGGCCAAAGGCAGCTGATGGTAGAAGGCTGCTCGCTGCTGCTGGCGCTCGGCCGTCTTCTTCCTTGCCTCCGCAATCCAGTCCTGATGCCGATGGACAAACGCTTCCACCTCTTGCCTCGCCATGCCGACAGGCGCCGACACGTGCACATCGCCATTCTTCACGATGCGCATCGACAACCGGCTTGTCCGTCTGTATGTCAACACAATAGCCATTTAGCAGTGTCTCTTATTCGTAATATTCTATTTTCAATTCATCACTCACGTTGAAATCCTCGTGGAAGTCATCATCGTAGATGTACACGATGCGAAGCCCGCGATACTGTGCCGGCACCCTAAGAGTATCCAGCAAATGCCAGCGCGGCCGTCCAAAGTCATACGATGCGCGGTCAAGAATCAGGCGGTTACTTGTCCAGTCAAACTGATAGTATCCTCCCCCGATGCATTGGTCATCTCCCATCAGCAAGTCCTTATGCTGATTAACCATACCTAGGCGGAAGTACCCGTCCATTGTGATGATGAATTTAGGAAGATTCATGCTGTCTCATATATCTTATAACGTTTTTATTCTTTGTATTATTTCGTGAGTCCGTAAATCCGTAGTACTTTCAGCCATCTTCAGCCCTCAGCCTTCTATATATCACCTGTCCCCGTGGCATCCTCTCGCTCTTGCCATACTGGAATGTCTTACGCTACTTCAGCAGCTGCCACTCACCTTTTACCTTTGAGTGCTCCTTGTTGATGTATCCCAGTTCCTTCAAATCGTCTATTGCACGTTGAATAGTACGTTCACTGACTCCGAGGTTGTCGGCCAGCCAAGAATACTTCGCTTTGCGATTCAGCTTGATAGCATGATACACATTCCAAGTAAGCATTGTCGGGAACTCTGAAATAGACAAATTTGGCTGTTTTTGTGGCTGTTTTTCTTCAGAAATAGACAATTTTGGCTGTTTCTGGGATTTCCCATCATCATTTTCCGTTACGAAGCCACGAGCTATTGCTTCCTGTAAAGCACGCTCACCAAGTGGAGACTTCATTTTATCTTATAACGTTTTTATTCCGTTCTTATTTCCGTGAATCCTTATATCCGTGAGTCCGTAAATCCGTAATACTTTCAGCCATCTTCAGCGGATCAAAGAACCGTCCCGTGATTCCCATCTTACATCTCACTATCTTCGCTCTTTCCATATTAATTCTTTTTATCTCCAAACAACAGTTTCAACTGCTTATCAAAGTCACTCATAATCTCACGGTCTTGAATGACACGGAATTTGTCATACTCAGTAAGTGCCTTTTCTACCGCTTGTTCGTGAGTCACGCGCCCTACATCTGGAAGCAAAGGACGGTTATTCAAGTCCATATAGCGCTGAAGGAGAGCAGACCAGTCAGCCATCGTCATTAGGATATGGTCTTCTGCACGTTGCTCCGCAATGTCAATGAAGGCATTGCTCAATCTGTTCAACGTATCAACCTCCTTTTCGCTCAGATAGTTCTTGGCTACCGTAACATCCGATTTCACGACTCTTCCATCAGGTGCATTCTTCCATGTCGTTAATCCCATGTGAGGGCGTTCGGAATCCGCACGGTCATAGATAATCTCGGCTGCTGTCTGCTTGGTTACAGCATAATGCATCATGTTCTGCACCATTTTGAAGAACAACTGCGTTACCTCAGAATCCTTATCATAGTCAGAACTACATTCGCTATATATATCAGTGATTTTCTGATAATAACGCCGTTCACTGATACGTATCTCACGGATACGATCAAGTAAATCATCGAAGTAGTCTGCTCCGAATACGTTCTTTCCCTTCAGACGTTCATCATCTAATACAAATCCCTTGGTAAGGTATTCTTTTAGAACTTGTGTGGCCCAGATACGGAACTGCGTAGCCTCGTAGCTGTTCACGCGATATCCCACGGCAATGACCACATCAAGGTTATACATCATCACCTCGCCAGACCATTTGTCCGAAGGTATTCGAATTTTTCTAATTGTATCGGACAAATGTATTTCTCCACTTTTCTCTATTTGGTCAAGGTGGTAGTTAATGGTAGGAACTGTCACTCCAAACAACTCTGCCATCCTTTGTTGTGAAAGCCAAAATGTATTGGTGTCAAAGATAACTTGAACCTGTACTTTCCCATGTCCACCTCTATACATAAGAATAGAAGACTCCATGCTTCTCACGGCAACATCGGGAGTCATAGTCGCACTGAAGTACAGCTGTGCGGCCTTCACCATCTCTTTCTTTTGGTCGGCATTCATAGCCACAGCCATACAAGCAGCACGAGATAGGCGGATGCATGTCACCTCTCTGACAGCCCCACTCCCCAATTCCGCCATCTCCGTAATCTCCACAAAATGCTCACCAAGATGGTAGCCCTTCTGTGAAGTCCATGCCTGTGCCTTGGCTATGACCCGTTCAAAGTTCCAGTACTTGCCATAGCCCATCACTCGCGCCAACTTGCGTGAGTTCCACCATTCCTTGCCATCAACATCAATCTCTTTCAACTGCTCAAAAGGAGATTGAAGTTCTGGTATGTTGTTAGTATCTTGTGCCATATATTCTTATAACGTTTTTATTCCGGCCTTATTTCTGTGTCTTTGTAGATTCGTGAGTCCGTAAATCCGTAATACTTTCAGCCATCTTCAGCCCTCAGCCCTCAGCCTTCTATATATCACATGTCCCCGTGGCACGGTTTCATAAGTCAACTATATATTTTAATCTCTTAACACCATATAAAGCCTTTGTTTCGGCATAGTACTCTAACACCTCCGGCAAAACTGCGGGGATACTACTGGCTGTCCTTCTCTGTAATTCAACGCCATTAGTTTTCCACCATTCATTAATAACGTATACATTATTAATTGGAGGTTTTTTGTTAGTTCTATTCTCCAGGTTCTTTTCACCAACACATATTTTGTTGGCTAATGAGCTGGTTAAAAGGTTCTCACATATTCTGACATCGCGTTCCTTAGCTTTAACGTTAGCTATTGTTCCTATCCATATTTGCAATTTTGACTTCCCGTCTTCAAAATCATGAATATGATGGTCATGGTTTTTCATACGTCGCCCTACTGATTGTTTGTATGTCATTCCACAATAGTATTTGCTTCTTTCACTTTTCATCTTTGCCTGAAAAGCATAAAGATTGAAAACTTCGGGGTTCTCTTCCTCAAAAGTTATCACTTTCTCTGTCGATTCAAATGGCCCATACCATTTAATCAAATACGCATCAGTTTTCATCATATTTATCATTATTGTGTGGTAAATCTACATCTTGGATAATTTGAGCACCCATAGAAAGTGCCATACTTACCGTTGCGTTCAACCAATCGCCCACCACATTTCGGACAGATGCCGGAATTGATGGTAGCATTTACTTCTCTTGCTGCTGTTCGAAGGTTCTTGACATGTTGTATGTCGTTCACCATCTCTCGGACATTGTTCCTTTCAAGGATTCCAAGAACTACTTGAACGTCATCATCTGACAGATATATCGTCCGATAATCACTAATCACATCCAAGAGGTTTTCTTCATATACAACATGATATCTACTCTCGACTTTACTCAGTATAGCATCACCTGCAAAGACAACAATGGGCACTATCTTGACATGTGGAAATGCTGATAGTATCTCCTTTATTCTCAATGCATGACCTATAGATTGCTTGACAGGATTGTAGAAGTGATTCTTTGTTACATAGGTGTATGTCTTCCAGCATTTTTTCGCATACGTTACTTCTGTAACTATCAACTGAGTCCATTCCTGTCGATTATCATCGCCATATATTTCTCCTCGATAGTTTTTAGTCTCAATGGCAAAGACACCATACTTAGAAACAACCACATGGTCTATTTGAGTAGTTCCCTTCTCAGTTCGGAAAACCAAATCATTTAGAACCGTGTACTCATCTGGTAGTTGTGACAATATAGCAGACACGCGCATTTCCCCTCTCTTTCCTTTCTGCCTTGCTGAATTATACCAAGCAAGGTATGCAAAGAGTAATAATACGCATATAACTACTAGTATGCCCATTTGTTTATTAAAACGCGAAAAACTTGTATTGCTTTGTTAATTACAGAATTTAAGTTTCGGGGGTTCTTAAATAAGCTTACTTCAACAACTTCCTACTTTCATTATCCTCCAGCACCTGCATCTGTTGGATGGCAATCTGATTGAGTTTGACGAGCCTTTCGCCCTGAGGCATACCGTCGTTGATGAGTACGGCATTCTTTGCAAGCAAAGCGTCCCTTTGGGCCGAGCGGATATTCTCCATATTCGAGAGACAAATGAGTTCGTTAATTGTGGCGAATTCGCCATAATTAAAATTTGGATTATAGAGATTCTCCCAAATGCCTAAATATTCCATGGTGTTTCTATTGCGTAGCCAATCGGTAACAAAGAAATCTCCATCTTTTGCCTTTATCATGTCTGTCAGACAGATATAGTCTTCATTGTTCACCTTGGTTACGTTAATCTCTACGTTCTGTACTATTATCTTTGCCATCTGATAAATGATTTTCGCCTGCAAATATATACAATTTTTCTTTTCGCCCTGCAAAAAAACAGAGCTATTTTGGTCTGAGAGCCGAAAAAATCAATTGTTCATGCGATGGCGCACAAAAAAGCCCATTCAGCGGAAGGCTTGTAGGCATAAATGCATTTTGTTTACTCCTTTTCTTCCATCTCCGAACCATCTTTTTCCATCTCCGAATCCTCTTCGAGGGTATAAGCCTACCGACGGGCTCAAGATTCATGGATGAGGGAACTTAAATCTTGTCCTGCACATAGTTGGAGGCACTAGTGATGTCCATACACCAAGAGCAAGCACCTTCGTCCGCAAGAGCAAGCTTTTATTGTTTTTCTCACCAGTGAGAAAATAAATTCTCACTTGTGAGAAAATGTTTTATCATTGGTGAGAAAAATTGTCACGCCTTATGGATTCGGCTGAAGGGGTAGGAAGGAAATGGCTACAGCTTATAGGGTTTCGCCCGAAAGCCTATGGAGAAAAGGG
Organism: Prevotella sp.; assembly: GCA_015060555.1. Classification (GTDB taxonomy): domain Bacteria; phylum Bacteroidota; class Bacteroidia; order Bacteroidales; family Bacteroidaceae; genus Physcousia. The sequence continues at coordinate 20,170 of SUYG01000038.1, read as the reverse complement.
CTACACCCTATACCCTTTTGGCCGAAACCCTATGGAGCAAACGGCTACCCCCTATTGGGCGTAGGGTGGACCACCATGGTGATCCACTCGGAAGAGCAAGGTCTTATGGCAAGAAGAGCAAGGTCTTAAGGGCGAAGGAGCAAGGGCTTACGGGCGGAAGAGCAAGGGCTTATGCCGAGTTCCACCGGTGGAACTCGGCAGAAGGTCTTGACCTTATTGGATGAAGGACTAGACCTTATCGCGTTAGGGACTTGACCTTGTCGCATGAAGGACTTGACCTTGTTGCGCAAAGGACAGATTTTTGTAGTCACAAGGGAGAGTGATTTTCGTGTAAATAACGGGTCGTTTGTTACAAAATGTGCATATCTGAATGGAATATCTCCACCTATTATGTATGTAGTCCACCTACATAATTATTTGAAATAAAATGTGGTAAGCTGTTGCGGGTGGAGAACTGAATGGAAAATATAAAATATAGAATAGAAAATACAAAATATAAATCGAGGCCGCAGTTGTTGCGGTTATGGTAGCAGCGGAGGCGACAGACGAAGCTCGGCTGGTGATGGGGGACAGACGAAGCTCGGCTGGTGATGGGTCGCTGACGAAGGACAGCTGGTGATGGGGGAGATACGAAGAACGGCTGATGAAGGGGAACTGGTGAGGAGTAGCTGACGAAGGACAGCTGGTGAAGGGCGACTGACGAGGGTGGGGGAGAGAGGTGAGCGACGACTGACGAGGGGTCGCTGACGAGGGTCGCTGACGAAGGGCAGCTGGTGAAGGGTGACGGGCGAGGGGAAAGCCGGTTAGCGGCTGGTCATGAGGGAGCTGCGCTTGTCGCGGTTGTAGCTGCGGTAGTCGTCGAGGGGTATCTCGACATCGGGCTCCACTAGGGGACCTTCAGCGGGGAGACGGAAGCGGAGGTACTTGATGCTGAGGCCGCGGGCAAGCCACTGCTGTTCGTAGTAGGTGCGGATGGAGAGGAGGCCCCTCTCTATCTCCCCCCGTGGGGGGGAGGATTCCTTATCCTCTTGTATGAATGATGCTATAGGTTCTGCGACCCTCCCCCCCACGGGGGGAGCGGGGAGAGGGGCTTTGTACAAATCTTCCGTACACACCTCCACCGGTAGCTGGTTCGCCTCCACCATGTATTTGGTGTAGGTGAAGAGGAAGTTGCTGTCGGTCTTGAGATGGATGAGGCCGCCGTCCTCAAGGAAATGGCGGTAGCGGGCGAGGAAGTAGGTGGAGGTGAGGCGCTTGGTGGCCTTCTTCATCTGCGGGTCGGAGAAGGTGAGCCAGATCTCCTGCACTTCGCCGGGGGCGAAGAAGTGGTCGATGATCTCGATGTTCGTGCGCAGGAAGGCAACGTTCTTCAGCCCTTCCTTCAGCGACTCGGTGGCACCGCTCCACATGCGCGAACCTTTAATATCTACGCCGATGAAGTTGCGGTCGGGGTAGCGGCGTGCCAGCCCCACGGCATACTCGCCGCGGCCGCAGCCCAGCTCCAGTACGATGGGGTTGTCGTTGTGGAAGAAGTCCTGGCGCCAACGGCCACGCAGGGGGAATGACGAATGACGAGTTTCGAATGACGAATGATGAGTTTCGAATGACGAATGATGTGTTTCGAATGACGAATCTGAGTCACTGCCAGAAGATGCAGGTGACTTGCATTCGTCATTCGTCATTCGTAACTCGTCATTCGCCAACGCCCCCATTGGGTACTCGAAGACGTGGGGATAACTCGCCATGTCGGCGAATTTCGCTAACTTCCCTTTCGACATGGATACTGCTTTTCACCACAGATTGCACAGATTAAACAGATTGCTAATCCCCTGGTTTACGGAATTATATTTCACAGATTCCAGAGCGGCACGCTACGCATGTGCCGAATCTGTGTAATCCGTGTAATCTGTGGTCTTGATTTTACTCTATCACAATCCTGGTCCAGCCGTGAATGTCGGGTTCGATGCCGTACTGGATGTCGATGAGGCGGTGGTAGAGCTGTGTGCAGATGGGACCGGGCTTGCCGTCCTTGGAGAAGACGTAGCTGTGGCCTGTCTCGGGGTCGTCGATGCGTTCGATGGGGCTGATGACGGCTGCTGTGCCGCAGGCGCCTGCTTCCTCGAAGGTTGAGAGCTCTTCGAGCGGAATCTGGCGACGCTCCACGGTGAGGCCGAGGTCTTCGGCGACCTGCATCAGACTCATGTTGGTGACGCTGGGCAGGATGCTGTTGCTGAGGGGTGTCACGTAGGTGTTGTTCTTGATGCCGAAGAAGTTGGCAGCACCGCACTCGTCGATGTACTTCTTCTCCTTGGCGTCGAGATAGAACTCGCAGCTGTAGCCCTGCTCGTGAGCCCATTTGTTGGCGCGCAGGCTGGCAGCGTAGTTGCCGCCGACCTTGTAGCAACCGGTGCCGAGCGGAGCGGAGCGGTCGTAGTCACGCGTGATGACATAAGGATTGGTGGCGAAACCGCCCTTGAAATAAGGACCTACGGGCGACACGAAGATCAGGAAGAGGTAGTCGCTGGCGGGATGTACGCCGACCTGAGCTGTGGTGCCGATGAGCAGCGGACGGATGTAGAGCGTGGCGCCGCTCTCGTAGGGCGGGATGAAGCGCTCGTTGAGGCGCACGACCTTCTCCACCATCTCGATGAAGAGCTCTGTGGGCAGCTCGGGCATGACGAGGCCGCGGCAGGTGGACTGCAGGCGGGCGGCGTTCTGCTCGGGACGGAAGATGCGGACCTTGCCATCGGGGCAGCGATAGGCTTTCAGGCCCTCGAAGGCCTCCTGGCCGTAGTGCAGGCAGGTGGCTGCCATGCTCATGGGGATTGTCTCCTCGGAGTGAACTTCGATTTCACCCCACTTGCCGTTGTGGTAGTTGCAACGGACGTTATAGTCGGTCGGCATATAGCCGAAGGACAGGTTGCTCCAGTCAATCATGATGATGTACTATTTAACGATTTACGATTTACAATTTGGGCAATCAGCGCGTAGCCGTTTGGCGTTCTGCACTTGGCCTTTAGCGCTTAGCGGCGGCAAAAGTACACTTTTTCAGTGAAAAGTGAAAAATGAAAGAGTGAAAAATGAGGGAAAGGTTCAAAAGAATTGCTTTTCCTCAGTTCGTGCTTAGCCTTCCAGCAGCTTTTTGACTTCCTCGTCGGCCTTGGTGAGTTTGTCCTTGCAGAAGGCGAGCAGCTGCTGCGCCTCCTTGAGCTTGGCGGCAAGGAGGTCGATGGCTACTTCGCCCGATTCCATTTCGCGTGCCAGCGTTTCGAGGCGTTCTATCGCACTCTCATAGGTCATGTCTTCTGATTTCATATTCGATGCAGTCTTTGTTTGCGAGTGCAAAGATAGGCTAAAAGTGATGATGAGACGCAAGATTTTTCGAAAAAAGTGAGGCGCATAAAAGAATTCTTCGTATTTTTGCAGGCAGAACCCAATAAAACCAATCCTTAAAAACAATTCTAAACAAATGAAACCTACTCTTTTCCTCCTCGCTGCTGGTATGGGCAGCCGCTACGGTGGTCTGAAGCAGCTCGACGCGCTCGGCCCCAATGGTGAAACCATCATGGATTACTCCATCTACGATGCCATCCAGGCCGGCTTCGGCAAAATCGTGTGGGTCATCCGCCGCGACTTTGAGGATCAGTTCCGCAACCAGATCCTGAAGAAGTACGAGGGCCACGTGCCCTGCGAGCTCTGCTTCCAGGCTCTCGACGACCTGCCCGCAGGCTTCAAGGTTCCCGAAGGCCGCGTAAAGCCTTGGGGTACGAACCACGCCGTGCTGATGGGTAAGGACATCATCAAGGAGCCCTTCTGCGTCATCAACTGCGACGACTTCTACAACCGCGACGCCTTCATGGCCATCGGCAAGTTCCTGGCTGACCTCCCCGAAGGCAGCAAGGGCAAGTACGCCATGGTGGGCTTCCGCGTGGGCAACACACTCTCTGAGAACGGCAGCGTGGCACGCGGCGTGTGCAACACCGACGCCAACGGCAACCTCAAGGATATCGTGGAGCGCACCGAGATTGACACCATCGACGGCGAGATCTGCTACAAGGACGGCGACAAATGGGTGCCCGTGGGTGGCGCCAACGTGCCTGTCAGCATGAACATGTGGGGCTTCACGCCCGACTACTTCGCCTACAGCGAGGCGTACTTCAAGGAGTTCCTCTCCGACCCGAAGAACATGACGAACCTCAAGGCTGAGTTCTTCATCCCCCTCATGGTGGATAAGCTCATCAACGACGGCACAGCAACCTGCAAGGTCCTCGACACCACCTCCAAGTGGTTCGGCGTCACCTATGCAGCCGACCGTCCCGGCACCGTCGAGCGCATCAAGAAGCTCGTGGATGAGGGCGTCTATCCCTCACCTTTGTTCTAAGAAAGAGCTCCATCAAACATCGAGGCTGTGTTAAAATACATAACACAGCCTCTTTATGTTTTCTACAACGAATTAAACGAATTAAACGAATTTCTCTCTCACACAAATGACCATCAATGGGCACACGAATGAGTCATGAATATTTATGGTCATTACATGGAACTAATTGATGGGCATTCGCGTAAAAAAATAGGTCGTAATTGAGCTGGCACTGGACATGAATGGGCTGTGAAAACGAAATGTCACCACAGATTACGCGGATGACACAGATTTTTGAACAACGAAACTGGGGCTATGTCGTTATTTTGACACAGCCCCTCTTTGTGTGGCAGCGACCGCAAGCCTTATTGCGTGTGTGCGTACCTTATCTAATTATATAGGGCGAAGACGGATTTCCGAGGTGTCACCTTCTGTTAATCCTTCTTCATCTCATACCCATTGATCGTGAGCCAGGATTGACCCTCACGATAGTACTTATAGGTCTTCTGGGTGCCGTTGTTGTATTTGACATCGACATTGCCAGAAATGGTAGAACCATAATATTCGTCAGCTTGCTTGTTGTAGCTTGTCACCTTGTAAGTGAACTTGTCATAGGTGCCAACGGTGTGGTCGTCAGTATGTCTTTCTCCAGTACCGTCTGAATTAAAGGTCCACACTTCAAAATAGTCCTCAGAGGAGTCGCCCCACCATTTGCCGATGAGCGGATTCTCTGTAACTCCGGGGGCGAGGCCGCCGTCACCGTCTTTTTCATCGTCTTTGCTACAGGAAGCGATGGAGATTGTCAGGACTGCAACCAGTCCAAATAAAGCTAATAAGCTCTTTTTCATATTCTTTATGATTTAAGTTGTGATAGTCTGTGTACTCTCACGGAGTTACAAAATCTTCTTGTAGCGTCTGATCTTGCCGGAATCTCTGGTGACGGTTAAGATGCCGTTGGCAATGGAGATGGCACCTTCATCTTTCCAATCACCTTCATAGCCGCCGCTTTCTCTTAACTTATCCGTGAAGAGGTGTTGGTTCTCGACCTTGTACTTGAAGGTTTCAGTGGATCCCTCTTTGATATTTCCTTGGTCATCGATGTCATGTTCATACATCGTGCCGTTGGCCTCGAACACCCAGATGGTGTGCTTGAGTGAGCCGTCGTCGTCCATCTTCTGCCATTTGCCAACCAGGCTGGACGAACCGCCTGAGGCTCCACCGCCACTTTCCTCGTCTTTGTTACAGGATGCGAAGTTCAAACCTAATGCTGCGACCATCACGATGGCCAGTAGATACAGCAAATTCTTTTTGTTCATGTCGTAAATAGTATAAATTGTTATACAATAAAAGCGTGTTTCAAAATATGGCGCAAAATTACACATTATTCTTCAAAGGATGCTGCTATTCATGACAAAAATTTGACAAAAAAGCTGAAAAAATGATGAGAGAAGATGGGAACTGTTGAGGAACGGGGATGGGAGCTCAGTCGTTGATGGCCCCGCAGTAGGGGCATACTCCCTTCTGCTGCAGACGCTGACGGCACCGGCCACAGAGATATCGCGGGCGCGCGAACCTTATATATCTATATAGCGCGAAGACGATGTAGGCGATGCCGAGGAGGGCAGAGAGGGTGAGGGGCGTCAGTGAGATGGCCAGATAGAGGACCATGCAAACGGCCAGCAGGGAGAGCAGATAGAGGAAGGAGGCAGCGCCGGACAGCATCTTCATGATGTCGTCGATGGCTACTAAGGACAACAGGAACAGCGCCCATACGCTGCAGAGGAAAGCACACAGCAGCAGCGGCTGTGAGAAGGGGTTGAGGGTGGGGTGGAAGTAGAAGAAGACCCACATCTGAGGGGCGCTGTGCTGGATGAGGGCGTAGAGCCAGGCGCCTATCGTGAGGGTGATGGTCAGCAGGGTGGGGTAGATGGAGGGGATGTCGTCGAGGTGAATCATCCGGAAACGCTGACGCCGCAGGACGTGCGCCAAGGCAATGGCAGCGGCCACAGCCATCACGATAAGGAACCACAGGACGTGGCTGCTGGAGAAGAAACGTATGAACTTGCTGATGGGGTCTTCGGGCGTCGTGGCCTGAAGGAGGTCGCTCTCGTGGAGCCAGCCCATGGTCTCCTGGTCGCGTGCCACCTTCACCCATACGCTATCTACGGAGTCTTCGGGGATGGTAGTCATAGCCGCTATGACGATTTGGTTGTGCTTCCTGAGCCAGAGGCTGTCGGTGCGCTCGGTGACGCCTTCGCTCCAGTGCATGGGACGTTCGTCGAGCAGCAGAAGACTGTCGGCGTTGACGACGAGGTTGTAGCCAATGCCATAGGGGCGGCTGAGGCGTTGGGATGTGCTGTCGGCAGCGCTCTCGGCGGTGTCGAGGATGATGTGCTGGGGAGGAGCGTAGCAGGAGGAGAGCATTATCGCTGCTGCGATAATGAAAAGTGAAAAATGAAAAGTGAAAAGTGAAAAATGAAAATACTTTTTCATAGCAGATAACGCTCTTAAACCCTTAAACCCTCAACCCTTAACCTTGCACCCTAAATCCTTCACTCTCGCTTGCAAGGCCCTCCCCCCACGGGGGGAGCGGGGAGAGGGACCTTTCCCCTTTCCCCGGCCAGCACTTGCATTTCACACGCTTTGCAGTCGAAGCGCAGGGGGAAGGTGCGGCCATCGGAGAGGCGGAGCGAGAGAGGTTCACGGTAGGGGAAGCCCCTCTCTATCTCCCCCCGTGGGGGGGAGGACTTTGCCTCGCGCGTGCAGTAGCCGAGGGCGTGTCGGAGGCAGAAGCGGCAGGTCATTAAGGGAGACTCACCCCCAACAGACCCCTCTGAATTGGCTGTCCTCTGCATAAGAGATATGCCTCGGTCGCTCTGGGCAGATTGACATTCCGTCATTCCGCTATTTACTTCGCTACCCCGTGAGGGGAGACTTTCGTTGATTCTGTTTACCATCTCCCGTCTCCACTCACCCATCACGGAAGCCGGGATGAACCAGTTGTCGGAGAAGCGAATCTCGATGTCTTCTGCTGTGCAGGTGTAGGGCGTGTCGCCCAGGCGCATTAGCTGACGACGGATATTGTCGGCTTGCGGGGTGTGGGCGGCTTCAAGCTCTTGCACGTAGGTGGTTGAGGACACTGAGGTGCCTGTTTCTTTGATGGTCAGCGTAAGGCGGAACCCCGTTTCATGGTCTTCGAGAAGCCAGCTGACGGGGATGCGGCGCTCGGCAGTGGGCTTCGACAGCTGGCGCTCGAAATCAACGTCGAGATTGCGAAAGAGAGATGTGCCGGGGCGCAGAAGCTTGAGCACCGAAGGGTCGGCGGGATGGATGCGCCCCTGCTCATCAACACGGTTCACGCGGAAGCCGTGCAGCTGCCCTTCGGCATCGAAGAAGCAAAGACCGTCGCCATTGTGTATAGCCCCTCTCTCCGCTCCCCCCGTGGGAGGGAGAAGCTCAAAGCACTTCAGATCAAGATTGTGAGAGGAAAGGCGATTCTTCCCCCCACGGGGTGAGATAGAGAGGGACTTGGCATATCCGACAGCTTCACCCATGGATTTCGGCGTGGCGAAGTTGGCCATATCGCGTGTGCGACCATGCAGGAAGTAATCGGTGAAGCCGCGATTGAAGCTCTTTAGCGGGTTGGGCGTGAAGGAGACGGTGGAGATGCCGATTGAGGCGCGGCAGTAGTCCTGCGGCCGGCGTGCCAGGATGGCATCGATGCGCTGGCGGTAGTAGGCTGTGATGTTCTTGACGTATGAGACATCCTTGAGGCGCCCCTCAATCTTGAAGGAGCGGATGCCTGCGTCCATCATGGCTTCGAGGTCGGTCGAGCGGTTCATGTCCTTCAGGGATAGCAGGTGGCGTTGGCGGAGAGGGGAGCCTTTGGGGAGAGCCGCGGGAGAACTGGCAGAGTTGCCCGCGGGAGAACCCTCGGGAGCCGTGATGATGCGGCCGTCGGCATCTATGAGGTCGAAGGGGAGACGGCAGAACTGTGCACACTCGCCGCGGTTGGCGCTGCGGCCGAAGCAGTACTCGCTGGCGTAGCAGCGTCCGCTGTAGCTGACACAGAGGGCGCCGTGGACGAAGGCTTCCAATGGCATCTCCGGCACGGCGGCATGGATGGCACGGATGTCCTCCAGCGAGAGTTCACGGGCGAGGACGGTCTGCTCATAACCGGCTTCTAAGCGAGCACGGACATCGTCGATGGTACGGTTGTCCATCTGCGTAGAGCTGTGCAACGGCAGTCGGCCTCGGTTCAGGGTCATCAGGCGTTCGTCTTGAACTATCAAGGCATCTACGTCCGCTGCCTGCAATTCCCCTATCAATGTATCCACGGCCGCCAGTTCCTCATCGTAGAGTAGCGTGTTGACCGTCACATAGATCTTCACGCCGAAGGGGTGTGCGAAGCGCACGAGCTCGGCGATGTCCTCGACGCTGTTGCCGGCAGCCGCACGGGCTCCAAAGCGCGGTGCACCGATATATACGGCATCAGCGCCATGGCGAATAGCCTCGATGCCGCACTCGAGATTGCGGGCAGGAGACAGGAGCTCAATGGATGGCCTCGATGTCGTAGGGCGTCTCCTGATAGACATAGTAGTTCAGCCAGTTGGTGAAGAGGAGGTTGGCATGAGCACGCCAGCTGACGAGGGGCCCTTGGTCGGGGTCATCGTTGCGGTAGTAGTGGCGTGGCATGGCAATGGGCAGGCCCTTGGCCAGGTCGCGACGATATTCCGTGTCGAGTGTCAGGGGTGAGTACTCGGCATGTCCGGTGATGAAGAACTCGCGGCCTTCGCGTGCCATGACAATGCTGACGCCCGACTCCTCGCTCTCGGCGATGATGGTGAGACCTTCTACGGCCTCGATGTCCTCGCGGCGGATCTCCGTATGGCGGCTGTGGGGCATCTGGAAGATGTCGTCGAAGCCACGGAAGATGGGCAGCTGAGGCATGAGGGGCTTCTGGGGGAAGATGCCGAACATCTTAGCCGGAAGCGGGTACTTGGGAACCCCATAGTGGTAGTAGAGACCGGCTTGTGCCGCCCAGCAAATGTAGAGCGTGGAGGTGACATGGGTGCGAGCCCAATCGAAGATGTCTGTCATCTCGGCCCAGTAGGTGACCTCCTCAAAGCTGAGGTGCTCCACAGGTGCACCCGTGATAATCATGCCATCGAACTTCTGGTGACGCAGAAGCTCGAAGTCCTTGTAGAAGGCACGCATGTGTTCGATGGGGGTGTTCTTGGAGGTGTGGCTCTTGATCTTCATGAAGGTGAGGTCCAGCTGCAGGGGCGTGTTGGAGAGCACGCGCACGAGGTCTGTCTCGGTGGTGATCTTGATGGGCATCAGATTCAGCACCACGATGCGCAAGGGACGGATGTCCTGCGCGGCGGCACGCGAGGTGTCCATCACGAAGATATTCTCCTCTTTGAGGAGGTCGATGGCGGGTAGCCTATCGGGGAGTGTTAGAGGCACTTCGTTTTAATGTATAATTGATAATGTATAATTGATAATGTATAAATTACCAAATTGTTACACGTTCGCTCTTTGGAACAAACATGGGGTCAGCCTCGGTGATGCCAAAGGCTTCGTACCATGCATCGATGTGGGGTAGGGCGCCGTTGACACGCCAGCGGCCCAGGGCGTGCGGGTCGCTCTTGGTGCGGTTGCGGATTTCCTCATCGCGGATGTTGCCGGCCCACACACCAGCATAGGCAAGGAAGAAGCGCTGTTCGGGCGTGAAGCCGCCTTCCTCCTTCAGGGGTGCATCCTTCGTGGCGTTCTTGAAGGCCTGGAAGGAGACCTGGAGACCGCCGTGGTCGGCCATGTTCTCGCCCAGCGTGAGCTGACCGTTGGCATAGAGTCCGGGGAGCACTTCAATCTTGTTGAAGAAGTCGCGCATCACGTGGGTTCGTTCCTCGAAGTTCTTGGTGTCCGCTTCCGTCCACCACTGGCGCAGGTTGCCGTCCTTGTCGAACTTGGCGCCCTGATCGTCGAAGCCGTGGGTCATCTCATGACCGATGACGACGCCGATGGCACCGTAGTTGAAAGCATCGTCGGCGTTCATGTCGAAGAAGGGCGGTTGCAGGATGCCGGCGGGGAAGCATATTTCGTTGGTCGTGGGGTTGTAGTAGGCGTTAACAGTCTGTGGTGTCATGTACCACACGGTGTTATCCACGGGCTTGTTGAGCTTGCGCTCCACCTCGTCGAAATTGTTCCATGCGGCAGTGTTCTTGATGTTCTCCCAGTAGTTGCGCCCGATCTTCAGGTTGCTGTAGTCCTTCCACTTGTCGGGATATCCGACCTTGATGATGAAGGCGTTGAGCTTGTCGTGGGCAACAGCCTTGGTGCTGTCCGACATCCAATCCTGTGCATCGATGCGCTCGCCCAGTGCCACCTGCAGGTTCTTGACCAGCTGGACCATACGGTCCTTGGCGGCTGCGGGGAAGAATTTCTCCACGTAGAGCTGACCTACGGCTTCGCCGAGAGCCTGCTCGGTAGCGCTTACGGCGCGCTTCCAGCGGGGACGGTCCTCCTGGCGACCTGTCATCACAGTGCCATAGAAGGCAAATGACTCAGCGCGCATGGCATCGTCGAGATAGCTGGCCGCGCCGTCAATCAGCTGCCAGCGGACATAGTCCTTGAGGGGCTCCAGGGCCGTCTCGTTCCACACCGCTTCCACCTCCTTGATGAACTCGGGCTGTCCCACGCTCACTTCCTTGGCCTTTTCGGCTCCGTGGATGCTGAGGTAGTGCTTGAGTTGGAGGCTGGGGTATTGGTCGTAGAACTGCTGAATGTACATCTTGTGGTAGTTGGCTTCATCGTCGCGCAGCTCGGTGCGGCTCTTGGAGGCTTTTGCCAGACGTGTCTCGATGGCGAGGACCTCAGCCACGCGAGCGGGAATCTCAGCCTCGGGTGCTACCTTGCAACGTGTGAAGAGTTTTGCCATGTATGTCTTGTAAGCTTCGCGGATGGCGGTGGTGGCGGAATCGGTGTCGAGGTAGTAGTCCTTCTGTCCCATGTGCAGACCACTCTGCATGATCTGCAACAGGTTGTTCTTGCTGTCCTTGATGTCGGCGTCGATGTAGAAGCCGAACATCCCGTCGATGCCCTTCAGCTGCAGCGATGAGTAGAGGCGGAAGAGCTCTTCCTTGTCAAAGCATTGTTCGATGCGCTGCAGGTCCTCGCGGATGGGTTCGATACCTTGTTTGTTAAGGCTTACGCTGTCCATGGCGCTGTTGTACATCGTAGCAATCTTGTCTGCGATGGAACCCTCTTCATTCTTCTGCGCTGCCACACCTTCGATGAGTTCACGCAGCTGCTCGCGGTTGTTCTCGGCCAGCAGGTCGAAGCTGCCGAAGCGGGCATATTCGGGGGTAAGGGGGTGAGCTTTGGCCCAGCCACCTGTGGCAAACTGGTAGAAGTCTGTGCCGGGAGCGGCTGTAGTGTCGAGGTTGGCGAGGTCGATGCCTGTCTGAAGGGTCTGCTGCCCTCCGCAAGCGGTCATGAGGGAGAGAGCCATAAGGGGGAAAAGATGTTGAATTTTCATATTGGGTGATTTTTTTGATGGGACGAATGGGATTTATGGGAGTTATAGGAGTAATGGGAGTAATGGGAGTTATGGATTTTATGAGGTGAGGTCCGCGAGCGCTTCGGAGGCGGTCATCCATTCCTCTTCCGCGGCTGCGAGCTGTTGCTTGAAGCGGGTGTATTTCTCGTAGAGAGCGGTGTCAGTAGCCCCCTCGGGCGTAGCCAGTTGGTCCTCGATGAGGTGCACGGCGGCCTCGAGTTGTGCCACCTTCTCCTCAGCCTCGCTCACCGCCTTCTCCAGCTTCTTGCGCTGGCGGGCTGCTGCTTTCTGGGCTTCCCAGGAGGATGAGGATGAGGCAGAGGCCCCCCTTACGGCCCCCGAGGGGGCTTCTGTTGTCTTGCTGGAAGAGGACGAAGGTGTAGTATCCCCCACGGGGGATGAAAGGGGGGCCCCCTTTAACCAATCATAAATACCTCCGATGTGCTCGCGCACACGTCCGCCGCTGAAGCTATAGACGCGTTCTACGAGGCCGTCCAGGAACTGGCGGTCGTGGCTGACCACGATGACGGTGCCGTCGAAGGCGGCGATGGCCTCCTTGAGCACATCCTTGGACTTCATGTCGAGGTGGTTGGTTGGCTCATCGAGGATGAGGAAGTTGACGGGCTCCAGGAGGAGCTTGATCATGGCCAGGCGCGAGCGTTCGCCACCCGAGAGCACCTTGACCTTCTTGTCCGAGGCTTCGCCGCCGAACATGAAAGCGCCGAGGATGTCGCGGATCTTCATTCGGATGTCGCCGCGCGCCACGCGGTCGATGGTGTCGAAGACCGTGAGCTCCGGGTCGAGGAGCTGTGCCTGGTTCTGTGCGAAGTAGCCTATCTGTGCGTTGTGTCCTATTTTCAGGGAACCCTCGAACGGTATCTCGCCGAGGATACATTTCACAAGCGTAGATTTACCCTCGCCGTTGCGCCCCACAAAGGCCACCTTCTCGCCGCGGCGGATGGTGAGGTTGACATGGGCAATGACCTCCTTCTCGCCATAGGCCTTGCGCAGGTCTTCCACGATGAGGGGGAAGTCGCCACTGCGCTGGCAGGGCGGGAACTTCAGGTGGAGGGCGCTGTTGTCGATATCATCCACCTCGATGGGCACGATGCGGTTGAGCTGTTTGATGCGCTCCTGCACCTGCACCGCCTTGGTGGGCTTATAGCGGAAACGCTCGATGAACTCCTTGAGGTCGGCAATCTCCTTCTGTTGGTTCTCATAGGCGCGCAGCTGCTGTTCACGCCGTTCGGCGCGCAGCTGCACATACTCGTCGTACTTCACCTTATAATCCCATACGCGTCCGCAGGAGATTTCGAGCGTGCGGTTGGTGACATTGTTGATGAAGGCACGGTCGTGGGACACCAGCACCACGGCCCCAGCCCGCTGCTGCAGGTACTGCTCCAGCCATTGGATGCTCTCGATGTCGAGGTGGTTGGTGGGCTCGTCGAGCAGCAGCACGTCGGGTTGCCGCAGCAGCAGCTTTGCCAACTCGATGCGCATTCGCCAGCCGCCGCTGAGTTCGCGTGTGGGGCGGTTGAACTCCGCGCGCTCGAAGCCGAGGCCCATGAGTGTGCGCTCCACTTCGGCGTGGAAGTTGAGGCCTCCCATCATCTGGAAACGTTCTTCGGCGTGTGTGTAGCGTTCCACGAGCGCCAGATAGTCCTCGCTCTCGTAGTCGGTGCGCCGGGCCATCTCCGCATTCATGCGGTCGATGTCAGCCTGCAGTTCGCGGATATGGTCAAAGGCCAGCAGCGCCTCCTCCATCACCGTGCGATCGTTTGTCAGCTCCATCACCTGCGGCAGATAGCCGACGGTGGTGTCGCGTGGTACGGCGACGTTGCCCTCTGTGGGTGCCTGTTGTCCTGCGATGACCTTCAGCAAGGTACTTTTTCCGGCGCCGTTCTTTCCCGTCAGGGCTATGCGGTCGCGGTCGTTCACGACAAAGCTCACATCCGTAAAAAGCGGACGTGCGCTGAATTCTATGGTAAGGTGTTCTACAGAAATCATCATAAAGTGGTGCAAAGGTAGAGATTATTCAGTCCTCGGGCAACAAAAAGCAAGGGAAAAGTGAAAAATGACGAGAAAAAAGTTGGTGGTTTCGCCGAAAGTACATTACTTTGCAGCGCAAAACAAACAAATGCACTTACAATGCAACATCGAAACGCATTTTTTTGGTTTTACTTTAACTTTACCCAGACAAGGTGAAGCGGTAGGCCGTGCATCAGTTTGAAAGATTGAAAAATTGAATATTTAAAATAACAAGGTCCCGCTTCACACAGAGGCGGGACTTCTTTTTATGATGAAACGCATAGCAATACAAGGTATCGAGGGCAGCTTCCACGACATTGCCGCCCATCAGTTCTTCAACGACGAAGAAATCGAGTTAATCTGCTGCGCTACGTTCGAGCAGGTGTTCGAGGAGTTGCGCCGCGACAAGACCGTCATCGGCATGGTCGCTATCGAGAACACCATCGCCGGTTCGCTGCTGCATAACTATGAGCTGCTGCGCGACTCCGGCGCTGCCATCGTGGGCGAACACAAGCTCCGCATCAAGCACTCCTTCCTGTGTCTGCCCGAGGACGACTGGGCGGACATCACCGAGGTACGCTCTCACCCCGTGGCTCTCATGCAGTGTCGCGAGTTCCTGGGGCGTCACGAGAACCTGAAGGTCGTAGAAGCCACTGACACGGCCGGCGCAGCACGCACCATTGCCCAGGGGCAGATGCACGGTCATGCCGCCATCGGTTCGGCCAGCCTGGCGGAGATGTACGGCCTGAAGGTGCTGGAAGAGGGCATCGAGACCAACAAACACAACTTCACGCGGTTCCTCGTCTTCTCCAACCCCTCGCGCGCGAACCTAATAAGAAATATCATGCAGACGGACAAGGCCAGCCTCGTCTTCGCGCTGCCCCATGAGGAAGGTTCGCTCTCCCATGTCCTCTCCGTGCTCTCGTTCTACAAGCTGAACCTCACGAAGATCCAGTCGCTGCCCATCATCGGTCGCGAATGGGAGTACTTGTTCTATGTCGATATTCAGTTCTCAGACTACACGCGCTACAGTCAGGGCATCGATGCCATCCGTCCCCTCACCTCAGATCTGAAGATTCTTGGAGAATACCTCCATGGCCGTGAAAGCATTTGAGCCTGAAATGCCCTTGGACAGCATTAAAATAGGGGCGGACACCTTTTTAAGCCCGAAAAGTTTTGTTGAATAGTTGAAAAATGTTTAATTTTGCAGCGGTTTTCATGAAAGACCAGTCAAGCTAACAAACTATAATCAAATATTCGATGAGACATCTTAGATTTATTGCACTTGCGCTGATGGCGCTCATAGGCTGCGCTGCGCTGCAAGCGGCCGTCACCATTACGGAGAACACCAAAGCCTACACGTTGAAGACGCAGCGCGGCACGTTGGGCACGCAGGACGGATATCTCACCTGCACGGTCAACACCAGCTTTAAGAATCAGGGCAAGTTCGCCATCATCCGCTACGAGGACAACACCTACCTCTACAGCGTCAACGACAAGAAGTTCACATGTCACGAGGCTACAGCCTACGACTCACGCAATGGCGGTTGGCATAACGTGCTGATGTCCAACAACCCCATTGAGCCCATTGCGGTGACAAAAGCCAACAAGTTTGCTGACTACCCATACTCTATCACATCGGAAGGCAGAACCTTCAACACCTATGTCAACACCCAGAAAGGCATCTGCCTAAGCGGATGGGCGACATACGATGCGGGCAATCAGTTTGCTGTTTCCGACCCTGTCGATTTCGATCCGACAGAGGCTCTGGCCATCCTCAACACCTTCTTCCACAGTGGCATAGAAGTGACCTATCGTGTCAAGGACGTGAATGGCATCCTTCTGGAAGAACAGAAACTGAGTGGAATCGAAGGTGACGTCATCAAAAGCGTTCCTACATCTTTCGTGAAGCGTGCCTACACCCTCTACTCCATCGACACCCCCGTCACCATTGAGAAAGACAAGGAGAACATCATAGAGGTGGAAGCCGTCTTCCAGATGCCCTTCACCACATCGCCCGACATCACCGATGCCCACTGGTACAACCTCTCCCTGCGCAATGGCGAGGACTTCTGCAATGCCAACCCAGGCTACAAGTGCAACGACAACCCATCGACAGACGACCTCAAGAGCGATGCCTACCAATGGGCTTTCCAGGGAGACCCCTACGGCGGCATCGTGGTATATAACCGCTCCAACACCGCCCAGACGCTTCGCAAGAACGGTGAGCTGGTCACGCTTGGCGACGGCACTTACCGATGGAACCTCGTGGAACACGCCAACGGCTTCCTGCTCGCAGCCCCCGAGGATGGCCGTTTCATCAACGTCTATCACAGTTCGGACAAGCACCTGAGTTTCTGGAACAACGCCAACGACATCAACAGCATCTTCACCATCAACGAGGTGGGTGTCATCACCAGCGTGAAGCTGGAATCATCCGCCAAGGCCCGCCTGCAGCTCTATCCAGCCTCTGCCGAACAGAGCAAAGGCCGCGCCATGCTCGTCATCCCCGGTGGCGGCTATGCCTACATCGCCGGCAGCACCGAGGGTTCCGACTGGGTCCCCATGCTCAATGAGCTGGGCTACACCGTGGGTGTGCTGACCTACACCACACCGCCCACAGCCCCCGATGCACCCCTCAAGGATGGCAAAGCAGCGATGAAATACCTGCGCGACAATGCCGAGGTGCTGGGCATCAACCCCGCACACATCGGTGTCATGGGCTTCAGTGCCGGCGGCCACTTGGCCAGCACCCTCGCCACCCACACCACCGGCGACGAGCGCCCCGCCTTCCAGGTCCTCTTCTACCCCGTCATCACGATGGATGCCAGCTACACCCATCAGGGCTCCCGCGATAACCTGCTGGGCACGAACCCAACGCAGTCGCTGGTAGATCTCTACAGCAACGAGAAGCAGGTGACCGCCGAGACACCGCGCGCCTACCTCTGCTGGGGCACCGGCGACCGCACCGTGCCGCAGGCCAACAGCCTCAACTACATCACAGCCCTCAAGAATGCTGGCGTGCCTGTGCACCAGCTGCCCCTTGATGTCGCCAACCACGGCTTCGGCTTCAAGACCGACTTCCCCTACCACGCACAGATCGTCAGCGACCTCACCACGTGGCTGACGAACCTTGAACCCATTTTCACTGCTGTCGGAGCACCCCGTGCTGCCACCCCACGCGACAATGCCATCTACTACAACCTCCAAGGCCAGCGTGTAGCGCGGCCCCAGCATGGCGTCTTCGTCACCAGTGGAAAGACATTCATCGCCAAGTAGCCCACCTGACAACAAAGAATCTGCCCCCTGTGCCAACAAAATGCAGGCAGAAATGCAGAAAATGCTCAAAAAAGTTGGCAGATTCACAAAAAGTACGTTACTTTGCACGCAGAAACAAAAAAACAATGTCATGAAGTCCTTCAACGCATACGCCTATTTCTATTATTACTTTACCCAGACAAGGTAAAGCGGGAAGACGCGTGTGTCAATTCGATATTAAAAGATTGAAAGATTGAAAAATTGAAATACCAAAGTCCCGCTTCCCACCCGAAGCGGGATTTCTTTTTTGATGGTCACATCAACACATATTTATATAGAAAGCAAAATGGAACATAACACGTCCACTAAAACACATTCCACACTCCCCTCCGGCGGGGAGCAGGCAGCGTGCTCTTTCCGTCCGGCCGACCGCCTTGCCTCCATTCAGGAGTACTACTTCTCGCGCAAGCTGAAGGAGGTGGCGAAGCTCAATGCCGAAGGCAAGAACATCATCTCCTTGGCCATCGGCAGCCCCGACATGCCTCCCGCCGAGCACACCATCGACGTGCTCTGCCAGGAAGCACGTAAGGCCAATGCCCACGGCTACCAGCCCACCATCGGCATCCCCGAACTGCGCAAGGCCATGGCCGACTTCTACGAGCGCTGGTATGGTGTGGAACTCGATCCCGCCTCTGAGGTGCAGCCGCTCATCGGTTCCAAGGAGGGCATCCTGCATGTCACGCTGGCGTTCGTGAACCCGGGCGACAAGGTGCTCGTGCCCAATCCCGGCTATCCCACCTACACCTCGCTCTCCAAGCTTCTGGGGGCTGAGGTCGTGAACTACGACCTCACGGAAGAGGGCGGTTGGCAGCCCGACTTCGAGCAGTTGGAACAGATGGACCTCAGCCGTGTGAAGCTGATGTGGACCAACTATCCCCACATGCCGACCGGCGCCCGTGCCCGCCGCGAGACCTATGAGCGCCTCGTTGCCTTTGCCAAGAAACACGGCATCGTCATCGTCAATGACAATCCCTATAGCTTCATATTAAATGAGGGGGATTTCCTCTCCATCCTCCAGATTCCCGGTGCCAAGGACTGCTGCATCGAATTCAACTCGCTGTCCAAGAGCCATAATATGCCGGGCTGGCGTGTGGCCATGCTCTGCTCGAATGCCCAGTTCATTCAGTGGATTCTGAAGGTGAAGACGAATGTCGAGAACGGTACCTTCCGGGCTATCCAGCTCGCCGCTGCCGATGCCCTCACCAATACCACCGACGAGTGGCACAGCCAGGCTAATGTCCGCACCTATGGCAGCCGTCGCGCCATCGCCGAGGAGATCATGAGGGCGCTGGGTTGCACCTTCGACCCCGAGCAGACGGGGATGTTCCTCTGGGGCCGCATCCCCGACAGCTACGAGAATGTCGAAGACCTCACGGAGCGTGTGCTGCACGAAGCCCGCGTCTTCATCACGCCCGGCTTCATCTTCGGCTCCAACGGCAACCGCTACGTCCGCATCTCGCTGTGCGCCAAGGACGAGCAGATGCGCGAGGCGCTGGCTCGCATCAGGGAAATGAAAAATGAAAGAGTGAAAAGTGAAAAATAAAAATCACTTTTCACTCTCTCCAAGGTAACTCTTATTTTTCACTCTTCATTCTTAATTCTTCACTCTTCATTCTTAATATATGGACTTAGAAATCACTCCCCTTGCCCTTCAGGGCATCGAACAGAAGCGGCCGCTGGTGATTGCGGGACCGTGCTCGGCAGAGACCGAGGAACAAGTGATGGAAACAGCACAACAGCTGGTTCACAACGGCATCAGAATCTTCCGTGCCGGTGTGTGGAAACCCCGCACGAAGCCGGGCGGCTTCGAAGGCATAGGCGTTGAGGCGCTGCCCTGGATGCAGCGCGTGAAAGCCGAGACAGGGATGCTCACAGCCACCGAGGTGGCTACGCCGGAGCATGTGGAGGCTGCGCTGAAAGCCGGCATCGACATCCTGTGGATTGGTGCTCGCACAACGGCCAACCCCTTCAGCGTGCAGGCCATCGCCGACGCCCTGAAAGGTGTCGATGTGCCCGTCCTCGTCAAGAACCCCGTGAACCCCGACATCGAGCTGTGGACAGGTGCTCTCCTGCGCATCAACAGCGCCGGCATCAAGCGCATCGGTGCCATCCACCGAGGCTTCTCCAGCGTCGATAGCAAACTCTACCGCAACCCGCCGATGTGGCACCTGCCCATCGAACTGAAGCGCCGCTTCCCGACGCTGCCCATCATCTGCGACCCCAGCCACATGGGTGGCCGCCGCGACCTGATAGCGCCGTTGTCACAGCAGGCCATGGACCTCGGCTTCGAGGGCCTGATGGTAGAGAGCCACTGCAACCCCGACTGCGCGTGGAGCGATGCCAAGCAGCAAGTGCTGCCCGAGGTGCTGGACTTCATCCTCGACCGCCTCGTCATCCGCGACAGCGTGGAGGCCACCGAGAGCATCAGCCAGCTGCGTAAGCAGATCGACGAACTCGACAACCAACTCATGGACCTCCTCACCAAGCGTATGCGTGTCAGCCGCGAGATAGCAGAGTACAAGAAACTCCACAACATGACCGTCGTGCAGACCACCCGCTACAGCGAGATCCTCGACAAGCGCGGTGCCCAGGGTGCCCTCTGCGGCATGAGCCCCGACTTCATCCGCGACATCTACGAGCATATCCACGAGGAGAGCGTCAGACAGCAGTTGGAGATCATCAACAAATAATGTATAATGTATAATTGATAATGGATAATGTATAATTGGGCTGCGCGTAAGCCAATGTTCAGGGACATAAACGTTGGAACAGCGTGCTCATTATCCATTATCCATTATCAATTATCCATTAAAATTATACATTATCCATTATCAATTATACATTAAAATTATACATTATCCATTATCAATTATACATTAAAATTATACATTATCCATTAT